>NZ_JACFSF010000004.1:0-229125 GCF_016100565.1 Gilliamella sp. M0364
GAACTCTTTTAAGCGCTTCTTCATCGTACTTAGGATTATCACGGATACCTTGCTCAAACATTGAATCAGTCAGTAATGCATTACTTTTTTCGACGTTCATTACTAACTTATTGTAAGGATAAGGCTCATCCAAATCTTTGTCAAAATCGAATATTTCAGGTTCGGAATTATTGGTTTTTATTACTTTACCGTTTTTATTTAATACCTCATTTTTTACACGGAATGAGTTCTCATAATGGCTAACTCTATTAGTTTTAATGCCTTCATTATCAAAGAACTCATCTATTGAGTAAATATCCTCTTGATGCACGATAGTTTCAATAGAAGACTGTTTTGTTTCTATATTTTTTCTGATCGCTTTTACCATCTTTCCTTTTTCATCAAAGAATACCTCAGAATTATAAATAACTTTTTTATTGTTATCATACATTTCTAATTTAAGATATTTTAAGCTGTTATTAGACCAATAATCATATTTATAATGGGTAATAGAAGTTAAAGATCTTTTTTGAATACTCACCACAATACCGTGTTTTTTTTCAATCCGTAAGTAACTCGGTAATAAGTAAACATCATTGAATGAGTTTTTCTTTTGTAATTGTTTATGTTCATCTAAGGTATAAAAATAGACGCCATCGTCTAATGACTGAAATGAATCAGTGGGATAGATAACTTCAATAATATTTCGATCTAGTTGTATTATCTGGCTATATTGGAAGTTTTTATTTAACTGTACTTGTGCAATGCTCTGAGTCGCCATTATGTACATATTTGGATTGGTTTCTAATTCATTTACTGATAAATATAAACTTTTTTCAGGGAAACTGTCTTGATTATCCAAAGCGGGTAAATAATCAAATTGGTAATAAGTTGTATTAGGCAAAATTCCTTGTTTTTTTAATTGCTTGACGATTTGTACTTGTTGCTCATTCATTTTTACCTTTGCAATCACATATTGAGTTGAGACAATCCCAAATAAAAAAGGAATTAAGCAGATTTTAACTAAAGTCTTCATTTACTCTCCAGTTTTTCTGTCAATGATACTAATTGAGTAATACTCTTTTCGAGGTTCACTACTAGCTTATTGTAAGGGTAAGGCTCATCCAAATCTTTTTCAAAATCAAATAATAGTGGATTTATATTATTTATTTTTATTACTTTACCGCTCTTATTTAATATCTCATTTTTTACACGGAACGAGTTCTCATAGTGAATTACACGGTTGGTTTTGGTATTTTTATTATTAAAATACTCTTCAATAGAATAAACATCCCCATGATGCTGGATGGATTCAATAGCCAGATTCCCCGTTATAGTATTTTTCCTAATATTTTTCTCTATTCTTCCATAATCATTAAAAAATGTTTCAGAGATATAGATAATCTTGTCATTATTATCAGTCATTTCTATTTTAAGATATTTTAGACTGTTATTCGGCCAATAATCGTACTTATAATGAGAAATGGCCGCTAAAGGCCTTTTTTGAATACTTACCACAATGCCGTGTTTCTTTTCGACTCTTAAATAACAGGGTAATTTGTAAACCTCATTAAATGAATCTTTTTTTTGCAACTGTTTATTTTTATCTAAGGTATAAAAATAAACGCCATCGTTTAATGATTGAAATGAATCAGTAGGGTAGATAACTTCAATAATATTTCGATTGCGTTGTAATACTTCATTATATTGATAATTTTTATTTAATTTTACTTCTGCAATGCTTTGAATGGCTAATTCATACATGTCTGGGTGAGTTTCTAAACCTGATAATGATGAAAATAAATGTTCCATTGGAACGCTATCTTCATTTTCAAAAGCTGTCATAAAATCATATTGATAATAAATTTTATTAGGTAAAATTGATTGTTTTTTTAACTGTTCTATGATTTTTATTTGATGTTCGTTCATTTTTACCTCTGCATAAACATAATCAACCGTTATTATCCATAGCATAAAAGGCAGTAAGTATATCTTTATTAAGCTTTTCATATTGTCTCCTAACAAGCTTTCTTAATGTAATTATATAATTACTAATAATTTTGTTTTGCTTTTTTGGATAGTATTGCTAGATTCTCACCAATACATTCAGGATCAACTAAACTACATTAACTAATATAATGAATAAAAGGACATGACAATTTGTTTCTTTATAACTGTCATTACCCCAACTCCAATAATTGAAGTTTTCACTAAATTTAAATGAATAAAGTGTAAACTGCATTTGAATCGGGTCTGTAAAAGGGAATGATTGTGCGCCATAGGTTATTTTGCTCGGAACGTATAGTTCAATATTATCCTTCGCGCTGATTTTGGTGAGTTGCTGAGCGATATGAGGTGTTTGAAAAATAAGATTATCAGATCGGTGAAAAATAGCATCAACAGCGATTTGTTTATCGGTGTAGGTAAAGTTGATTTCATAACGCCATGGTTGGTTTAAATCTTCCCGCCCAGAGAGTGATAGAACGGATAAAGTGGTGATAGTAGGTTGGCCGTCAATCGTTAAATGATAATGATTAAAGGGATGACTAGCTACCAATGTATTAACTGCATTTTCCATTTGCTTCATTATAGTCGTCAGTATTTCTTACTATATTATAATTTTTCCATTAGTTTTGGTTAATTAGTAACAATAACCAATTTGCTGTAAAATAAGCTATTTTTTTCAACAATTCAATTATCTTTACAAATAATAGACATGCGTTTTTAAGCAAGATAACGTAAATAAAAGTGATATGCATATAAATCGTTTCTTAATAGAAAATTAACATATAGTTTATGAATTTAATCAGTCAAAATGATCAAATGTTATTGAATTGTTTACAGTCTAACTTAAATAAATCTAAATCTATGACACGGGTAAATAGAATTTAAAATGTGTATTTATTTATCAAAATGGAGATTAATAACGCTATGTTGTTTAGAAAACCAATTAACCCGATAAAAAGAAATAATACATCACAAAAATCAAAATAATCTCACCATTAAATTGATTAACCAATTAGAGTAATCACTACATTGTTACGGACATACGCTTACTCCTATTATTTGATACTGCAATTTAAATCATCCAACAATTGGATTAATTCAATCTAGCATCAAATATTTAGGCAATAAAATAATCAATAAGCATATTTATATAATCATAAATTATATAACGTAGGATTAATAACCAACTTTGCGAAAAAAATTACTTACCTAATCTTTTATAAAGCCTTTCAGGGCGACCTATTTTGCCATGGTTAAGCTCAACCGTTAATAATTTAGTTTGCACACAATATTCTAAATATCGTCTAGCGGTGGTTTTACTAATATTAGCTTTTTCGACAATTTGATCTACTGTTTGCGGTTCATTGGTTTGCATAAATAGATCTTTAACTTTTTGTAAGGTAATTTCTTCAATACCTTTGGAGTGGCGATTAATATCAACAAAGTCTTTAGTTTGTAGATTAAAAAGTTCATCAATACGTCTTTGATTCACATGTTTTTGCAAACTTTGACGATATAAAAACAGTTCAAAACGTTCAAGTGAATGTTTTAAGCGCTGATAAGATACCGGCTTGATTAAATAATCAAAAGCGCCAAAACGTATCGCTTTACTACAGGTATCCATATCACTCGCAGCAGTGATAAAAATAACATAACAATCTAAATTATTATTAATAATATATTCAAATAATTCAATTCCTTTTCCATCAGGGAGGTAATTATCTAATAAAATTAATGTTGGTTTTAATTTTTCAACCATCACTTTCGCTTCTTCCAAAGTTGCAGCGATACCAATAACTTCTACTTTGGTGTCTCGTTGAATAAATTCAGCATTTAATTCAGCTAAAATGGGTTCATCTTCAACAATAAGAACTTTAATTGTATCTTCTTTTATTTCATACATACTTTATTCACCTCTGTTAACTACTTAGGTATAAAAACAGAAAAAATCGTTCCATAAGGTTCATTATCTTCAAATGTGATGTAGCCGTTAGCTTTTTTCACATATGTTGAAACTAAATGTAAACCTATACCATGTTCGTTCGAATTTTGTGAGGTTACCCCCGGTTGGAAAATTGAATTGCGGATTTTATCATCTATACCACAACCCTGATCACTGACTTCTAAAACAATTTCATCGGTTCTATCACTTAAATATAAATAGATAGATTTATCACCTTGATTATTTTTTAAACAGGCATTAAAGGCATTATCCAGCAGATTACCTAATATCGACATAAACTCGGCTTCAGTTATCTTGGAAGGCAATGCCTCCAAATGGCAGGCAGGATCAAAGAACAATTTTAAGCCAATTTCATGTGACTTAGAATATTTACCGATTAATAAACCGCAAATAGCTGGAACCTGAAAATGACTGGTAATGAAATCTAGATTTTGTTGATTATCAGCAGAATGTAACGCAATAAATGATTCCGCTTCTTCATATCGTTTCATATAAATTAAACCGGATAACGTTGCCATCCAATTAAGATGTTCATGTCTTAGCGCACGCAAATTATCCACATATTGCGTAACTTGGGTTAATTGCATACTTAATAAATTAATATCATCATAATTTCGGAAGGTTATCACCCATCCATGAATTTCATCATCAACAATCACGCGAATACGATTAGCAATAACAATAATATTATTGAAATAGCAAATATGGTCATGCACATCTTTGGTCTGATTGGTACTACCATAAAGAAAATCAGTTGATTTAATAAAGTTAGATAAATCATGATTAAGTAAACTATTATCATCAATATCAATATTTAGCATGCGCCTTGCTGATTGGTTGATATTAATAATTTTGTAATCAAGATCAATCGCAATAATACCTTCAAAGATTGATTCCATTATTGATTTCTGGCTTTTTACCAATAGTGCAATTGCTTGAGGTTCTAAATTAAACATCTGTTTTTTGATAGCTCTAGCAAAGCATAAAGAAAATATAAACAGAGCAAAGAATAAAAATGAACAAAAAATAATGAATGGAATAAATTGTTTTATATGTGACGCATAAATATCATCTACCATATAACCAACCGAAACAATACCAATTACTTTGCCATTGCTAATAATCGGCGCTTTACCTCTTAGGGCTAAACCTAAAGATCCTTGACTTATTGTGGTGCTACTAATACCACTTAACACCTCCTGATTGTCATCACCAACCATGGGTAAATATATTGAATTATTAGCCGTATGAAATAACCGATAAGCTTTAGCATCACCTATAACAATATAACTCGCATCGCTTTGTTCAAAAATATCTGAAACAAGTTTTGCGATTTGTTCAGTATCTTTATCTTCTACATATTTGATTAAGCTAGGAATCACAGCTAACTCTTTCGCCTGAATTTGAGCTTTTTCGCCTAAACTACGATATAAGGCATTTTCTGTCACATTCCATATGTAGCTTTGCAGCAATGCTAAAACCACCAATGAAAAGATTAAAAGAGATAAAAATAATTTTGTCGTAAATGACAGATGTATTCGTTTTCGCATTTTTATACTTAATAAATAATTGCTGTATCTGCTGAGGAGTGTAACACAGCATAAAAAAACTTAGAGCCTTTAAAACCATAAAAACCACACTTAATTTATGATTTATATCACAAAATTGATATTAATATTTTGTCACCATATGCGCCATTAAAACAAAGCAAATTTATTTTGGAGATAAAAAAAATATGGTGGATTTCAATTCAGTTGAAAAAACGCACAATACCGTCGAAAAACATGAGATAAAACACGAAGATCAGACTAAAAAGTTTTGGCCATACGGATGGTGGAAACTTATGGATGATTATAAAATCGGTGTAATTCCTTTACCATTATTTATTATCGCAGGTATTCTTATCTTTGCTGAAGTATTAGTAACAGGTAAATTACCAAGCGAAATAGTTGTTATGGTAGTAACATGTGCTTTCTTTGGTTTCCTGTGTGGTGAAATAGGTAAACGTTTACCGATTGTTGGAAAAATGGGGGCAGCAGCAATTTGTGCAACCTTTATTCCATCAGCTCTAGTCTATTATGGCATTCTGCCTACTCCTGTGGTACAAGCAACAACCAAATTCTATAAAGATACTCACATTTTATATCTTTATATCTGCTGTATCATCGTTGGTAGTATTATGAATATGGATAAGAAAACGCTTATTCAAGGTTTCTTAAAAATCTTCGGACCAATGGTATGTGGTGAAATTGTTGGTATGCTAGTTGGTGTTGGTGTGGGTTATTTATTAGGCTTATCACCATTTGAAACATTCTTCTTCTTAGTATTACCGATCATGGCTGGCGGTGTTGGTGAAGGCGCAATTCCATTATCAATCGGCTATGCCTCTATTTTAGGTATGGAACAAGGTGAAGCACTAGGTCGAGTATTACCAATTGTTATGTTAGGTGGTTTAACCGGTATTATTTGTGGTGGTATCCTTAACCGTATTGGTAAAGCTTATCCTCATTTAACTGGTAACGGTCGCTTGTTACCAGCATCAGAAGATGACCAAATTATCAATAAAACGGCTAAAACAGAATCGGTTATTGATGTGACTACTTTTGCATCTGGTGTATTGTTAGCCGCTATCCTTTATATGGTCGGTATGATTGGTCACAAAGTAACAGGTATTCCAGCGCCAGTAGGGATGCTATTTGCTGCAGTATTTGTTAAACTAGTATCAGGTGTTTCACCAAAAGTACTAAGTGGTTCGCAAGTAGTTTACAAGTTCTTCCAAACATCTGTAACCTATCCTATTTTATTCGCAGTGGGCGTAGCTATCACACCTTGGGATAAAATCGTTGCAGCTTTCACCGTAATCAACCTAATAGTTATTGTTTGTACAGTAGTAAGTTTAGTCACAACTGGTTTCTTTGTTGCTAAAAAACTAGGTATGTACCCAGTTGATGCGGCGGTTATTTCTTGCTGTCAAAGTGGGCAAGGTGGAACAGGTGATGTTGCAATCCTAACTGCAGCAGAACGTATGGAGTTAATGCCGTTTGCCCAAATTGCTACTCGTATTGGTGGTGCAATTAACGTATCCGTATCCTTACTCATTCTAGGTAATTTCTTAGTATAGTTTTTTTCAAGAGCAACCTTAGTTATTACTAGGGTTGTTCTATTTTATTTTGTAGTTTCAATAAACAGCTTTTAAGGAGTATTCATGAAGCTTGTCAGTTACCTTGTTTCTGGTCGACCAAGTTTTGGTTTATATACTGATCATGGCATCGTAGATTTGGGCCAAAAACTAGGCGATAAATATCAAGATCTAAAATCCCTTCTTTCTGATAAAGATGGATTAGCTAACGCAAAAAATTTTTTAGACTCACCTAGTGATATCGATGAACAAGCAATAACTTATTTACCGGTAATTCCAAATCCAAACAAAATTTTGTGTGTAGGAATGAATTATGCGGAAAAACGAGCAGAATTTAATGAAACTAGTTCTGCCCCAACTTTATTTGTTCGTTTTCCTGATTCTCAAACAGGACATAAAACAAATATCATTAAACCAACTATCAGCGATGAACTGGATTATGAAGGCGAATTAGCAATTGTTATTGGTAAAGAGGCCTTCCGCATAAAATCAGAAGAAGCCTTATCTTATGTCGCCGGCTATAGCTGTTATATGGATGGTTCGATTCGTGACTGGCAATATACTTGGTACACAGCTGGTAAAAATTGGCCAAATACTGGGGCTTTTGGACCATGTTTAACAACTACAGATGAAATACCCGATCCTAAAGCGCTATCAATAGCAACTTATCTGAATGGAAAAGAGATGCAACATGATAGCATCAAGAATTTAGTACATACTGTACCAGATTTAATCTCGTATATTAGTACATTTACTAAATTATCACCGGGTGACGTTATTCTTACTGGCTCACCAGGCGGGGTTGGAAAAAAACGAAATCCACCAATATTTATGCATGATGGTGATACCATTGAAGTTGAAATTACCAATATTGGTCGTCTAACTAACTTTATCGTTGAAGAAAAAAGGTAGTTATATGTACGATTTAGTTGATTACAGTGTTGTTGATATATCTAAATCTGAACAAGATTATCAAGCAATTAAGCAATTACTATTGCAATCTGACCTCGATTTAGATCCACAAGTCACAACTTTCATTGTTGCAAAACTGAATAATAATTGTATCGCTTGTGCCGGTCTTGATCACAATATTATCAAGTGTGTAGCCATTGCTCCTGATTATCGCGGTAACCAACTAAATCTAACTTTAATCGACTATACGATGAAATATGCCAATGACAACGGCTATTTTCATCTATTTTTATATACCAAACCTGAAAATATCGCTTTTTTCAAAGCATGCGGTTTTTATCCTATTGTTGAAATTTCTGATTTAGTCGTATTGATGGAAAACACACCGGTTGGGATTAAACAATATTGTAAACAATTATCGCAATACCAAAAGGCTGGTAACAAAATTGGCAGTATAGTGATGAATGCCAATCCTTTTACTAAAGGTCATCAATATCTTATTGAATTTGCAGCCAATCAATGTGATTGGGTACATGTATTTGTGGTTAATGAAGATGTATCTATGTTCCCGTTTCAGGTACGTTTACAGTTAGTAAAAGATGGCACAAAAGATATTAAAAATGTTACGGTTCATGCCAGTTCGTCATACATTATTTCTAAAGCGACCTTCCCTACTTATTTTTTAAAAGATAAAAGCAAAATTGACTATGCTTATATGGGAATCGATCTGTTAATCTTCCGTAACTATATTGCTCCAGCATTAAATATAACTCACCGTTTTGTTGGTACTGAGCCACATAGTGAAGTAACTAATGCTTATAACCAAGCGATGAAATATTGGTTAGAAGATGACAAAGTTAGTTTGGCATCCAAGATTACTGTCATTGAGGTTGCTCGAAAACTCGAAGAATCAAACATAATATCAGCATCATTAGTGCGAAACTCACTGGCATTAAAAAATTATGAACAGATTAAGAAATTAGTTCCTTCAACAACTTGGAATTATATTTCAGCTAATTTGGATAAATTAAATATTTAATTCTTTTCAAAAGGTAAAAACATGAAAATACAAAAAGAAGCCATGGCAGGAACTCTCGAATCCAGCGATTTGTTAGTTAAAGTCATGCCAAATACTGGCATCGAAATTGTTATTAATAGTGATGTAAATAAACAATTTGGCGATCAAATTCGCGCAGTGGTTAATAACACGTTAAATGAACTTAACTTAACTGATGGTTTAATCATTATTGACGATAAAGGAGCTTTAGATTGTGCAATAAAAGCACGGGTACAATGTGCTGTGTTACGTGGTGCAGAAGAAACTGAATTAGATTGGAGTAAATTACTATGAAAAAATTACGTCGAAGTATGCTGTTTCTTCCAGGTGCAAATGCAGCAATGTTATCTACATCTTTTGTATATAAACCAGACTCAATTATGTTTGATCTTGAAGATGCTGTATCTATCAAAGAAAAAGATTCAGCTCGTCTACTAGTCGCGCAAACATTAAAATTACCTGTTTATAAAGAACATGGTATTGAAACTGTAGTTCGAATTAATGCATTAAATACACCATTTGGTCTTAAAGACTTAGAAGCCGTTGTGCGAGCTGGTGTTGATGTTGTTCGCTTACCAATGACCAATAGTGCTGAAGATATTCATGAACTTGAAGCGCATGTTGAACGAATTGAAAAAGAGTGTGGCCGAGAAGTGGGTAGCACTAAATTAATGGCTGCTATTGAATCAGCTCAAGCAGTAGTTAATGCCGTATCCATTGCCAAATCATCGCCTCGTTTAATTGGTATCGCTCTTGCGGCATTTGATTATCTAGTCGATATGCAAACAGAACGCGGGGATGGTACTGAACTATTTTATGCACGCTGTGCTGTTTTACATGCTGCTCGCGTAGCCGGTATTGATGCATTTGATGTTGTTTATTCGAATGTTAATGATGATGAAGGCTTTTTAAAAGAAGTCAGCCTAATTAAAAAATTAGGATACAACGGTAAATCATTGATTAATCCACGACAAATTGAGCTATTACATAATGCTTATGCACCTACTGCTAGTGAAGTAGAAAATGCTAAAAAAGTCGTTGAAGCCGCTGAAGAAGGTGAAAGAAAAGGGCTTGGAGTTGTTTCTTTGAATGGCAAAATGATTGATGCACCAATTATTGCTCGTGCGCAAAAAATCATTGAACTAGCTAAATACTCCGGTGTACGTAAAGAAATTTGATAGGATTGAAACATGACAACTTCTATAAACCAAAAAATTGCTGATTTATTAAAACAGCATCCTGATCTTAAAAATATCACACCATTTATTGATGCTAATGCAACCACACCTTATCTAAAAGATGAGTCTAAGTATACCCGTAAATTGTGTGAGTCAATAGAGCAAGCAATAGAGAAGTGTGAACTTCGTGATGGAATGACTATCTCTTTTCACCACGCATTTCGTGAAGGCGATAAAGTTATCAACAAAGTTGTTGAAACCATTAGTAAATTAGGTATTAAGAACCTTACATTAGCTTCAAGCTCATTATTAAGCTGTAACGCAGCATTGATTCCTCACATTGAGTCTGGTGTAATTACTAAAATCTATACCTCAGGATTACGAGGAAAATTAGCTGATGCGATTTCACACGGCCTGATGGAAAATCCGGTACATATCCATTCTCACGGTGGTCGAGTCAAATTAATCCAAAGCGGAGAAATCAATATTGATATCGCATTCTTAGCTGTATCAACTGCTGACGAACAAGGTAATGCTAATGGCGTATCAGGTAAATCACAATGTGGCGCCCTTGGTTATGCTATGGTTGATGCTCAATTTGCTAAGAAAGTGGTTTTACTTACTGAAGATATTGTTGGTTATCCTAACCATCCAGCAAGTATCCGCCAAGATCAAGTTGACTATATTGTTAAAGTTGACGAAGTTGGTGACCCAACTAAAATTAGCGTTGGTGCAGCACGTATCACCAGTAACCCTAGAGAATTAATGATTGCCCGCTATGCCGCTGATGTTATCGAAAATTCAGGTTATTTTAAAGATGGATTCTCAATTCAGACTGGTTCTGGCGCATCATCAACTGCAGCGACACGCTTTCTAGAAAATCGAATGCGAGCGAAAAATATCACAGCATCATTTGCTCTAGGTGGTATTACAGCAAGTATCGTCGATCTTCATGAGAAAGGCTTAGTAAAACGTTTACTTGATACACAAAGTTTTGATGGAGCTGCGGGACAATCTTTAGGTAAGAATAAAGATCATATTGAAGTTTCAACCAACGTTTACGCTAATCCAGCCTCAAAAGGTGCGAGTGTTGATGAATTAGATATTGTCATTCTCAGTGCACTCGAAGTAGATTTAGATTTCAACGTTAATGTACTAACAGGATCTGATGGTGTTATGCGTGGTGCATCCGGTGGTCACTGTGATACAGCCGCTGGAGCAAATCTAACTATTATCGTTGCGCCACTAATTCGTAGCCGAATTCCAACGGTAATTAGAAAAGTAACCACTATTGTTACACCAGGTGAAAGTGTAGATGTGTTAGTCACTGACCATGGTATAGCGGTAAATCCTGCTCGTCCTGAAATCGCCGAACGATTAAAAGCGGCTAATTTACCAGTAATGACTATTGAAGAACTTTATCAACGTGCTATTGCATTAACAGGTGAACCAAAACCAATTGAATTTAACGATAAAATTGTTGGGATTGTTCACTTCCGTGACGGCTCAATTATTGATGTTGTTCGTCAAGTCAAAGACTAATTAACTTTGTAATAGTAATAGCATAACCAAATTCTTAGTTATGCTATTACTCAACATCATTATGAATAATCCAACATTAAGATTCGACGATGGTATTAACATAACGCTTGAGCAAATGTTAATAGCCAAAGAAAACCGTGTAAACAATCAGCAACAAGTTTTTGAGCAATACCCTTATCCACTAATATCATTAAGTTTAGTAATACCTGGACCAATCAAGAAAAGTAGTGGCACTGTATTTTTATTTAATGAAGCTGTACAAGCTATCCATCAGATGTTAAACCAACATAATATTTCTATTATCCATGAAAAACTTTATGAAAGCATAACTGGTGATGAAGCATTATTATCAATTGATTATAACGTTGATATGCTTAAACAACTGTGTATAAAAATTGAGGAGAGGCATTTTTTAGGACGATTATGGGATATTGATGTCATTGACCCTATTACACAAAAAAGTATTTCTCGGTCTAAATTCGAGCGTCATTTTCGACAATGTTTAGTTTGCCATGATAATGCTAAAATTTGTGGTCGAAGTAAACGGCATTCAATTAACGAGATCCTCAGCGCCATTGCCAATAAAGTCAATGATTATCGAAATAATGAAACGAGCTTAAATATATAGCTATCTATATTAATAGAGTCGAAAAATAAGCTATTTTCCAACTCTATTGATAAATTGATAACGGTTAAATAGTTGCTAACGCTTGCTCTAAATCACCAATCAGATCATCGATATCCTCGAGACCCACAGAAATACGTAATAATTGATCGGATATACCCGCCGTTTTACGTGCTTCAGCACTAATTCCTGAATGGGTCATTGTAGCAGGATGACATATCAAACTTTCTACGCCACCAAGTGATTGCGCTAAGGTAAAAATATTCAACGCATGTAAGAATTTAGGCATATCAGCGGCAGCACAAGCTAATTCAAAACTCAATAGTGAACCGAAGCCTTTTTGTTGTTTTTTGGCAATGTCATGACCTAAATTTGTTGGTAACGAAGGATGAAAAACTTTAGCAATTTTAGGATGATTAACTAAAAATTCGACGACTTTTTTTGCATTTTCTTGTTGTAATCTAACTCTTGCAGTAAGGGTTCTTAAACCGCGCAATAATAAATAACTATCAAATGATGAAGTTGATGTTCCGATATTATTTGCCCACCACAATACATCTGTAGCTAATTGTTGATCTTTAAATACTAATATTCCGGCTAATAGATCTGAGTGGCCATTTAAAAATTTAGTACAAGAGTGACTAACAATATCAGCCCCTAATTCCAGTGGTTTTTGTAAAATTGGTGTCATAAAGGTATTATCAACCAGAACTAACGCTCCAACTTCATGCGCCTGACGTGCAATATCAGTAATATCAACAACTCTTAATAATGGATTACTTGGCGATTCAATCAATACTAATTTAGGTTTTAAATTCAGCGCTTCTTTTAAAGCAACAGGATCGGATTGGTCTACAAATTTGGTTTTAAAATACCCTTTTTGGCTCAAACTATTAAATAATCGATAACTACCACCATAACAATCATGAGGTGCAACCACGACATCATTTGGGCCAAGTAAGGCTACACTGACTAGATGTATTGCTGACATACCGCAATTGGTTAAAATGGCATCTGCACCGCCTTCTAATTCTGCTACCGTTTCCTCAACTAATCGTCTACTTGGATTAGATTTGCGACCATAATCAAACTTTCTTGGGGTGGCAAATTCTTCATATCGATAACATGTTGATGGCGTAATAACAGGAACTACGCTACCAAATTGGTCATCTGTATTTAATCCACCACGAACAGCAATAGTATCTTGGCTAAGATTTTTAGATTTACGAGCCATAATAACCTTCCTACAAACCACTTTATTTATTTTTAGATTTAGTTGTATAAGAATAACACAATAACAAAAGACGTCAACATGTCTAGACGTCTAACTATCTTGGTGTATAGATTGCAGCTAAGCAAAAAAAACGCTAAAATTATCCACATTATTTGTGATGTAATTGATTTGGTGAATAAATGATGGAATGGAACGGCGATTATATTAGCCCTTATGCTGAGCATGGTAAAAAAAGCGAACAAGTAAAAAAAATTACAGTCTCAATTCCGTTAAAAGTATTAAAAATATTAACTGATGAGCGAACTAGACGACAAGTCAATAATTTACGTCATGCAACGAATAGTGAACTTTTATGTGAAGCTTTTCTACACGCTTATACTGGTCAGCCATTGCCTTGTGATGAAGATTTACAGAAAGATCATGATGATGGCATTCCATTACAAGCACAGAAAATGATGCGAGCTTTAGGTATAGATCCTGATTTAATTGATGAATGATTAAATCATGGATACAAAAAAGGCGCTTAAAGCGCCTTTTTTACAACGTAAAAATTAGTAAAACTATTTTTTACCACCAACCATTGCAAAACGTTGTTTAAATTTATCAACACGTCCGCCAGTTGCTACATCACGTTGTTTACCTGTATAGAACGGGTGACATTCACCACATACGTCAAGATGAATGTCATGACCAATAGTTGAATGAGTTTCAATTTTGTTACCACAAGAACAAGTTGCTGTAATTGCAGTGTATTCTGGATGGATACCTTCTTTCATAATAAACCTCTAAAGTTTGTTCGTATCGCTATATAAATGGCTTAACCGCAAAATCTATACACCATACGAGTGTTAAATAACATGATAAGGGTGCGAATTATACGTCCTATATCAAAGATAATCAAGCAATAAAAGGACAATCTAAACCGGCAATTGACCAATAGTAATTTGCAGTTGAATCTTTTCTCCATTGCGTAAGACAATTATGGGGACGATTGTTCCCGGTTTCAACTCTGCAATTTGGTCCATTGTTTCAACAATCGATCTTACTGGTTTATTATCAACCATTATTAAAATATCATTAGCTTGTACACCTGCCTGCAAAGAAGGACCTTCAGCATTAGTGACTAAAATACCTAACACTTTTGGGAGATCACTAGTATTTTGTGTTGGGGCAAATTCTAAACCATCAATGCCAATATAGCCTCGTATAACTTTGCCATCTTGAATTAATTTATTCATTATTTTAACGGCTAATGCTGTTGGAATAGCAAAACCAATACCTTCAGGAACATCATTACCTAGATTTTTGGCAAATGTCAGAGTATTAATACCCATTAATTCACCTTTAGTGTTAACTAAAGCACCACCAGAATTACCATGATTAATTGAAGCATCAGTTTGGATAAAATTTTGTCGACGATATGGACTGAGTCCATCACGGCCAGTAGCACTAATAATACCTTGGGTGATAGTTTGCCCAATATTATATGGATTGCCAATGGCTAAAACGACATCACCAATTTTCGGATCGCGGGAAGGATTAATCGGTATTATCGGAAGATTAGATGCTTCAATTTTAAGTACAGCAATATCAACTAATTTATCTGAACCGACAGGTAATGCGGCGAAAATTCTGCCATCTTGCAAAGCAACGATAATTTGTTCTGCACCATCAACAACGTGATAATTGGTAACGATATAACCAAGCTCACTCATAATGACACCAGAGCCTAATGGTGTTATTGGACTATCTTGTGATTGTTCAGGTACTGAATTAATTGAGCGGCTATAAATATTAACCACTGCAGGTGCAGCTATCTTTACTGCACTAGAATAACTCATAGGTTCATCATTAAAAATGGATCTTGAAAAATCAGATTGAGATCCATTTCTCAAAGAAGGAAAAATAATAAGTAACACTATCGCTAAAACAGCACCGATTAATATCGGCCATAGAATTTTTTTAAGCATAATTGTCACAAGCAGGATAAGAATGATTAATAAGATTCTATCATATATAACTGAGGGTTAAAAAGGCGTTTTCGTCGATGCGAAGCACCGACGATATCTGGCTAAATAATTAACGTAAAATTAGATAAAGACGACTATCGCCTCTAACAATGTTTAAGGCAATAGCAGAAGGATTGCTATCAATAATTTTACGTAGATCGGAAATACTTTCGACTCTGGTCTTATTAACTCCTGTAATAAGATCGCCTTCTTGTAAGCTTAAACGAGAAGCAGGTGAATTTTTAGCAATACTTTCAATCAATACACCTTTTTGACCTTTTACATCACCATTAGTCAATGTTGCTCCATCAAGCGCTGGATGAAGAGATTTAGCCTCGGTACTTAATTGGTCACTGTTCTTCAATTTAACTTCAACAGAAATCTCTTTACCATCACGAATTAAACCTAATTTAACGGTACGACCAGCTCCTGTTGTGGCAATTTTAGCTCGTAATTCAGCAAAGCTATCAACAGGTTTACCATCCATAGAAACAATGACATCGCCGGATTTTATGCCCGCCTCTTGGGCTGCTGAATCAGCAATAACTTCACTAACAAAGGCACCTTTCTGTACTTCAAGATCAAAGGCTTTAGCGATATCTGAAGTTAATTCATTACCTTTTATACCTAAAACACCTCGTTTAACTTCACCATATTCAATAAGCTGAGAAGTTAAACTTTTAACCATATTGCTTGGTATAGCAAAACCAATACCGACATTACCACCACTTGGTGCAATAATAGCGGTGTTAATGCCAACTAGTTCACCATTTAAATTAACTAACGCACCACCAGAATTACCTTGGTTAATAGATGCGTCAGTTTGAATAAAGTTTTCAAATCCATTCATATTTAGCCCACTACGAGCTAAGGCGGAAATAATACCTGATGTTACCGTTTGACCAATCCCGAATGGATTACCAATCGCAACAACATAATCACCAACTCTTGTTTTATCTGAATCAGCAATTTTAATAGCAGTTAATTTACTAGCATCATCAACTTTTAACAAAGCAATATCACTTTGTGGATCTTTACCAATTAATTTCGCTTGATATTCATGACCATCATTTAACGAAACAGTAATTTTATCTGCATTATCAATAACATGATTATTAGTAACAATATATCCTTTTTCAGCATCAATAATTACACCAGAACCTAATCCAGAAAATGATCTAGACTGACTATCAGGATAACCAAAAAATCGTCTAAACTCTTCTGGCATATTACTTTGCATTTTTGCTGTACCTTCAACGTTAATACTTACAACTGAAGGGAGTACTTTTTCTAACATTGGTGCCAATGAAGGTTGTTGCTGTTGTAAATTATTATCCGTTGGAATAAACGGAAAAGCAGCATAAGCATTTGGTAATGTAGCTAAACTTAAACCTAAACTTAAGGCAATTATGCTTAATAAATTTTTTGGTTTACGTAAAGAATGACTCATTATAAAACTCTCTTGTTTGAATGATTTAATATTGACAATATAAATCTGATTAATATTATCTTATCAAAAAATATTTAAAAATTGATTATGGTTTAATATCTTCACTTTTGAATAATCCAGATGGGTTATCTGAATAATCTTTAGGCTGTTTTTCAAGCGTTAACTCTTGTTTAATACTGATGTCATTATTTGACTCTAGATCAACAATAGGCATATTTTCATTATTTACAAATTGTCCTGAACTTTCAGCGATGTGTTGGTATAAACGACGGAATTCTTTGGCCATATTATCTAAAATTTCAGCACTATGTGAAAAATGCTTAACCATCATTTGTTTTTGTGAGGCTAACTCTTCTTGAGTTTGTTCTAATTCACGTTGTGCTTTGATATATTTGCGCCCTTTTGGCGAAATAAAATTCATGAAAATCATGCCTAAAATAAATCCAATTACTAGGCCAATGACGATATAAGTCATCATATTATTATCCATATTTCACTCCTTATAGCTCTTAATTATATAACTTGAACATATTGTTTAGTTTATTTTGCATGGTTCGCAAGTTTAATCAATTGTTTTTTTAATTTATCTGGTGCTTGCTCTGCAATTGCATTTAAATATATTGCTGTTTGCTTACTAATAACATTACTAATTTTAACATTCTTATCAGACAAAATAACTGATTGCGAATAATTAGTTGCTATAGTTGGATTAATTTTATATTGAATGGAAGATAAAGATGGTAAAATTTTTTGGCGTATCCCTGATAATAAGTTACCTTGTTCATATTTTAATCTTGTTAACCAGCTGGCCGAACTGACCTCAAGAATAAGCACACCTTGACGATAATTAGCAACTCGATATTGCTGAATTAATGGTGGTGGAAGTAATTCATCAATAATTTTGGTCAATTGACTTAAAGCAATGGTTCTATCTTTTATTTTTGATAATAAGGCCCCTTGTGACAACAAAGAGGTCAACACTTTTGGCTCATTACCACGCATAATTCAGGCTTATCCTTTCTTCCTGCTAAAATTAATAGCAACTAACTCAACCATAAAATTTTTATGCCGAATAATTTACCTTATCTAATTAAAAATGTCCTGTAAAAAAATAATATTTACAGTTTATTTGTATTATCCACAATTAATTGGAAAATAACGTCAAATTAACTGCATATTTGCAAAATAATTGCTATAGGTAAAGTTTGTTAATAAAAACACGTTAAGTGAAATCAAATCAATTTGATATAGATCTCTCAATCCAATTAATATTGAATTGAGAGAATAAAGAATTATTTGATAGATTTTAAAGAAACTTTATTTATTGAATGACCATTAATGAATAATGAACGTAATTCACCTTTTGGTAATGAAATATTAATTTCATCCCAAGCAGGTTGATATTCACCTCTTGCTTGTATATGAAGATCAATACGTTGATTATCCGAGGTTAAATCCCAATCAATCCATAAGCCTTTCCCTTTTTGATAATCGTAACTTTCGCCATCATCTTCAAAGAAACTGCCTTTTGTTGAATAAACACCTTTAGCAGGAAAAACTTTAAATTCTCGGTAATCATC
Organism: Gilliamella sp. M0364; assembly: GCF_016100565.1. Taxonomy (NCBI): domain Bacteria; kingdom Pseudomonadati; phylum Pseudomonadota; class Gammaproteobacteria; order Orbales; family Orbaceae; genus Gilliamella; species Gilliamella sp. M0364. The sequence goes on from NZ_JACFSF010000004.1 coordinate 18,676, forward strand.
TAATTGATGATTAACGTAAGCCATGCGCTTAGACATAGGAATTATAGCACCAGCCCTAACTAATAAAGGGAATGATTCAAGTGGGGCTGGTAAAGTTATTGATTGTTTACCACTAAACCATTGATGTGCATGGTAACAATACCAACCGGTATTATTTTCTGGTAAATAAACTTCACGCTCTCTTTGACCTTGCTCAACAATGCTAGCAACTAACAAATCTTTACCAATCATAAAATCGTCAGTTTCGGTAAACGTATTTGCATCATGTTCATGATCCAAAAAAGTAGGCCTCAACATCGGTTCATCATCGTAATGAGCTTGCCATAATAAATTATAGAAATAAGGTAGTAATTGATAACGAAAACAGATAGTATCTCGAATTATCGGCGTAACTTCCGGGTACATCCAAGGTTCATTAACAGTATGATCATCATTCCAAGAGTGAATGGTAAAACGAGGATGCATAATACCATTTTGCACCCAACGTACAAAAAGTTCGGGTTCAGGTTTATCACCAGAAAAACCACCTACATCATGACCAACATTGTACAGTCCTGATAGACTCATTCCTAATCCCATACGGATATTATATCGCAGCGTTTGCCAACTTGTTCGATTGTCTCCTGACCATGTTTGCACATAACGTTGAATACCTGCACAACCAGAACGAGATATTAAATAAGGGCGAATATCTGGTTTATAACTTTGTTGCGCTTCCATTGATGCTCTACACATTAGCAATGGCATTACTGGTCTGATATGTTTAATGGCTATTTCCTTACCAAAACCATTACAACGAGCTTCTGCATCCCAAACTTCGAATTCATTATTATCATTCCAAGTAGAATCAATGCCCATTTCAAGAAGTTGCTTGGTTACATTGTTTTTCCACCAATTAAATGTTGCTGGATTAGTAAGATCTAAATTAGAACCTTCATCATCCCAAAACATTGAACGTTCAGGATTATCACTTTCTGAATCTTTGATAAAAAGTCCCTTCTCCGCTGCTTCCTTATATTTAGGATGATCTTGTAACAAACATGGTTTTATATTAGCAGCGATTCTTAAACCTGCCTCATGATAAGATTTTGTGAAAGCTTTCGGATCAGGGAATTTATCATAATTCCAATTAAAGACATATCGTTTACCATTAATCGAGGTATAGCCTGATGACAATTGAAATGAATCACATGGAATACCGTGCTCTTGACACAGATCAATAAAATTTTGCATCTGCTCTTGAGCATTAGGCGCATCGGTATAAAACATTGTTGAACCGCTGTAACCTAAACTCCACTTAGGGCCAAAAAACGTTTTACCGGTTAACTTAATGAAAGATTTAGTAACATCAATAATTTTCGGCCCTAAGAAGAAATAGAAATCAATATCCCCGGCTTCAGCTTGGTAACGACGATATGAAAGGTGATAATTATCATGTTCCGTTCCCAAATCTATCCAACAACTGCTTAAATTATCATAAAATAGACCGAAACTAACCTCATTACGATGGGTAATGGTAAACGGTATATGCTTATATAGAGGATCAGTATCTTTCGCATTATAACCCATTGAATCAAGATTACGCATTTCAAAACGGCGACCAGCACGATTAAGGTCGCCTGCTTTCTCGCCCAAACCATAATAGTGTTCATCTTTATATCTTCGTTGATAATGAGCAATACCATCACCATGAGGATTAATTAAATAAGCACTAGTACTTCTATCCTCAACCAGCAATTGCCACTCACCAAATTCATTTTTAAATTCCCATTTTAGTGATAATGGTTGATCAATGGTTACTCTTAACTGTTTTGTGCTTATAATAAGTTTATTATCTTGTTGCAATAATTCATATTTTGGTAAAGAAAAACCTTCTGTGCTTAATCGATCTCGACCTTCTAATGGAGTATCTTGATTAGGAGCAATACTCCATGTTCTATCAAGTGATAAACTATTATTTCGTTTAATTAAAACACGAAACATCTTTTCTTCAAGAACATATAGGCAAAAGTTAAATCGATTATCTACCAATAGTTCAATGCAATTATTCTGGTCTTGCTTAAAAATCCATGTTTTTAATGTTTTCATATAACTATCCTAAAAAATTAATAACTATTTTCCAATACGAATCGTCTAATTCTAATATTTCTATTTTTTAGACAAAAATAAACTTAATTAATGAGAACCAAAATAACGATTTGCATTGTTAAAACAAATATTTCTAATCATATTGCCAACTAAATCAAAATCAGTAGGAATTTCGCCATTTGCCATCCAATGTCCCACCATATTGCAAAGGATTCGCCTAAAATACTCATGTCTGGTAAAGGATAAGAAACTGCGAGAATCAGTTAACATACCAACAAATTGACTTAATAATCCCATTTGAGAAAGTTGCATAATTTGGCGTTCCATGCCATCTTTCTGGTCATTGAACCACCAACCAGATCCAAATTGAATTTTTCCTGCAATGCCTGAACCTTGAAAGTTGCCAGCCATAGTAGCTAACACTTCATTATCACGAGGGTTTAAGCAATATAAAATAGTTTTCGGTAATTCGTCAGTTAAGTCTAAAATACCTAATAATGAAGAGAGTGGTTCGGCAATTGGTCTATCGCCAATTGAATCAAATCCAGCATCAGGGCCAAGTAATTTAAACATTCTTTGATTATTATTACGTAGCGCACCTAAGTGTAATTGCATTACCCAATTGCGTTTATGATATTGTTTACCTAACCAAACCAGTACCGCGGTACTAAATTGAGCAATTTCTAATTCAGAAAGGGATTGATTAGCAAGGCGTTTAGTTATTATTTGATCAAGCTGTTTTTCGCTAGGAATGTCGGCATAACGTAAAATTTCAATACCATGATCTGATGCTTCACAGCCATGCTGTTGAAAATGATCTAGGCGTTTAGTTAATGCACAAAGTAGTTTGTCAAAATTATCAATTTCGATATCCGTAACTTTGCCTAATTCAGCAATATAATCAGCAAAACCAGCTAATTCTATTTTGAAGACTTTATCTGGTCGCCAACTAGGCCTTACTTTAGTCAGAAATGAGGTATCTAATGCAATTTGCTTATGATATTCAAGTGAATCGATAGGATCATCGGTTGTACCAACGGCTTTAACATTCATTTGAGTTAAAATACCACGAGTAGAAAACTCAGCTGTTGCTAATTTAGCATTAGCTTCAGTCCATATTTGATCAGCCGTTTTTTCATTAAGAATAATATTTTTTATACCAAATGGTCTCTTTAACTCTAAATGAGTCCAATGATAAATAGGGTTTCCTAATGTTAAAGGAACAACTTTTGCCCATGTAAGATATTTTTCATAATCAGATGCGGTTCCGGTTATAAATTTTTCATCTACACCAGCAGTTCGCAATACTCGCCATTTATAATGGTCACCGGCTAACCAAATTTCAGTTAAATTACCAAAATTTTTATTCTCAGCGATATCTTTTGGTGGTAAATGGCAATGATAATCATATATAGGTTGATCTTTAGCATAATCAAAATAAAGCTTTTGCGCTACATCAGTTTGTAACAAAAAGTTATCATCCAAAAATTTTTTCATACTCTAAAGTCCAATTTAAAAAAATAAATCCTGAATAGTTTGTTTTGCACCTTTCTCCATTAAACAAAGATAATGTTGAGTTACTTTATCTTTAAATAATGAATTATTTGGTAAATCAGATCCAAAAACAGCGTCTAAAGTTAATAAAGCATTGACTCGCTCAATACCATCATCACTAGCGGTTACTATTTTTTTTAACTCATCTACCATTGGGTCACGAAGATCGATTATTTGTTTATGATCATCAATACCACCAACATAACGCATCCAGCCAGCCACTCCTAAAGCAAGTAAAGAAAAATCAGAATTATGTTTGATATGCCAACAAATTGAATCAAGCATGCGTTGTGGTAATTTTTGCGTTCCATCCATGGCTATTTGCCATGTTCGATGTTTTAGTGATGGATTACTAAATCTTTCAATGAGTTTTTCTGCATATTGTTGTAAATTAACCTGCGGCGAAACATTTAAAGTTGGAGCTTGTTGTTGTAGCATTAATGATAAAGTGGCCTGTTTATAACTCTCATCATTCATACAATCATTAATATGCTCATAACCAGCTAAATAGCCTAAATACGCTAAAAATGAATGGCTACCATTTAACATTCGAAGTTTCATCTCTTCATATGGGACAACATTATCAACAAATTCAGCACCAACTTCATTCCAATTAGGTCGAGCAGTAACAAAATTATCTTCAATAACCCATTGAATAAATGGTTCACAAGCTATACCACAAGGATCAAACATACCACCTAGTACATCTTGAATTTCTGTTAATGTTTCGGCTGTGGCAGCGGGTACAATACGATCGACCATGGTACAAGGGAAAGTGGTGTTAGTTTCAATCCATTTAGCTAACTCTGGATCACGTGCATTTGCTAAATCTAAAATCGCTTTTTTTAATACCAAACCATTTTCAGGCATATTATCACATGATAAAGCAGTAAATGATTTTAAACCTCGTAGCATCCTTCTATATAAGGCCTCAACAATCACGCCAGGAGCTGACATAGGTTTATTTGGCGAACTCAGATCGGATATAATTAATTGATTATTTAAATCCAAGCCAGCACCACCTGATAACATACAATAACCTTTTTCGGTTACTGTCAATGAAACTATCTCGACTACCGGATCAGCCATTTTTTCTAAAATAGTTTCAATACCATCTATTGGCGCTAATAATGATTCTTTCACACTGCCAATAATATAGGCTTGTTTAGATGTCGCACCTTTTTCTAAAACCGTATAGAGGTGATCTTGTTTTCGAATATCATTAATAAGCTCTTCACCTCCAACAATATTTACCTCACAAATGGCCCAATCACTATTACCTTTATTTAACAGACGATCAGTAAATAATGCTTGATGAGCTCGATGAAAAGCCCCAAAACCTATATGTATAATCCGCGCGACCATTTTTTCTCGGTCATATAAAGGTTTGTGTTCAATTGATTGGGGAGTATTCAATAAACTTAACATGTGACACACCATTATTAACTAGTTAACAGTATTTATTGGTTAGACATATTTTCATTTGTTGATAAAATTTTCACCTTTATTTTTTGATTTTTGTGATCCATGTCACACTTTTTGGTTTATACTATAAGGATTCTTGCAAAAAACACTATAATACCGAACAATATTGGTAAACCAATATAAAAACTGAAACAACTTTCTGTTATTATAGGCTTAGAGGAGTTGTAATAATTAGCGTATAATTATTTACATTAAACTTAAAAGTATTCTAAGGACTATAGATTATGCCAAGGGTCAATCGACTTTATCAAGAAATTGGTAATGAATTGAAATCATTATTAAAAAGTGGAACCTTCAAAATTGGTGATCGGCTTCCACCAGAAAGAGACATTGCTGAAACTTTTAATGTCAGTAGGACAGTAGTTCGTGAAGCATTGATTATGTTAGAGCTTGAAAATTTAGTTGCAGTAAAAAAAGGCTCCGGCGTTTATGTAATTGGTTTACCTGATGAAGTCTTATCTGAAAAAGATAGGAAAATTGAAGAAGAAGATTTAGGTCCATTTGAATTATTACAAGCTAGACAATTAATTGAAAGCAATATTGCCGCTTTTGCAGCCTCACAAATTGTCAAAGCAGATATTGTTGAATTAAGAACAATATTGGAACAAGAACGGCAAATATTAGAACAAGAAGTTCTTGATGATTATAGTGCTGATGAAATGTTTCACATAGCTATAGCACGAGCTACCAAAAATTCAGTACTTGAACGTTTATTGGCAGATCTATGGTCTAAACGATCTACAAGTAAAATGTGGGACCAGCTACAAAGTAGAATCACCGATCATAGTTACCGTAAAAAGTGGCTATATGATCACGAAAGAATTCTACAAGCATTGCAGTTAAAAGATGCTATGGCTGCACGCCATGCTATGTGGCAACACTTAGAAAATGTTAAACAAACATTAATGACTGTTTCTGACAGTGAAGATCCAAATTTTGATGGTTATTTATTTGACTCTATACCGGTCACTATTGTTAACCAATAGCTGAAAATATGCATTGTTAATGGATCTTCCTTTAGGAATGACTTATTAAATAAAGAATCATTGAGGAGATTTTAGATGGAACAAACAATGCGTTGGTTTGGCCCTAGTGACCCAGTATCATTGGATGATATCAGACAATCCGGAGCAACCGGAATTGTTACAGCATTGCACCATATACCTAATGGTGAAATATGGACTATTGATGAAATTCAAAAACGAAAAAAAATAATCGAAGATAAAGGCCTCACTTGGTCTGTTGTCGAAAGTATTCCTGTTCATGAAGAGATAAAAACCCATTCAGGTAACGTTGAACAATATATTGCTAATTATCAACAATCTATTCGTAATTTAGCCACTTGTGGTATTGATACTGTTTGTTACAATTTTATGCCGGTATTAGACTGGACTCGCACCGATCTTGGTTATCAATTACCGGATGGTTCAAGAGCACTACGTTTTGATCAAATTGCCTTTGCAGCATTTGATATCCATATTTTACAACGACCTAATGCCGAAAAAGATTATAGTCAAAAAGATATCCTTTCAGCAAAAACTTACTTCGAACAAATGACACAAGCCGATAAAGATAAACTGGTCGCAAACATTATTGCTGGTTTACCTGGTGCTGAAGAAGGTTACTCACTTGATCAGTTTCGAGCACATCTTGCAACTTATGATGGTATTGATAAAGCTAAATTACGCGAAAACTATGCTTATTTCTTAAAAGCTATTGTACCTGTTGCAGAAGAAGTTGGAGTTGTGTTAACTGTTCATCCAGATGATCCTCCTAGACCGATTTTAGGTTTACCTCGCATTGTTTCAACGATTGAAGATATGCAATGGATAAAAGAGACTGTTGATAGTATCCATAATGGTTTTTGCTTTTGTACTGGCTCTTATGGTGTTCGTAGCGATAATGATTTAGTTACTATGGCTGAAAAATTTGCCGATCGAGTTTATTTTATTCACCTACGCGCAACAGTACGTGAAGACAATCCATTATCTTTCCACGAAGGCGATCACCTAGCTGGAGACGTTGATATGTATGGCGTAATAAAAGTACTTATTGCCGAAGAAGAACGTCGCAAAAAGGCTGGCATAAACCGTTTAATACCCGTTCGTCCTGATCATGGTCACCAGATGCTTGATGATCTTAAAAAGAAAACTAATCCAGGTTATTCGGCAATAGGACGCTTAAGAGGTTTAGCTGAAATCCGAGGTGTTGAATACGCAATTAAACGTGCATTTTTCAAATAAAAAATAATTTATCTGTATTGAAAGCCCATGATCATGGGCTTTTTTATTTTCCATAATTTACATATAAAAGTAGCGTGATATACACGCTATTCTTCTTTTTATATTTATAGTTAGGATGTGTGTCTATAAATAATTTGCAAATTACTTGTTATTTTTTTGGCTACGTTGATATAACAAAGAACACATTATGATAGCGCCAATGATATCTAAAAAGCCCATGGTAATAAAGAATGGTTTAAAACCAATAGTTTCAACAAACTGTCCAACAACTATAGTAAATAAGAAACTCGCTATCCACGCAGAACTACCTCTTAATCCATTCACCGTTGAGACTTCTTTACCAGAAAAGTTTTCAATAACTTGAATAGTTAACATCGCCGATAACATTTGATGCCCCCATGCGCCAATTGCAATTAATGCAATAGCCGTATAAGGGCTTTCAGTTAAACTAGCAAAAGCCATTGATAACATGAAGAACGCTGCACCTAAATAAGTTGTACATGCAGCATTTATTCGAGAAAGACCAAAATGTTTATTTAACATTCTAGAAAAATATCCAGATGATAATCCACCAAAATCGGCAGCAAGAAATGGAATCCAGACAAACATTGCCATCTCTTTCAATTGCATGCCTCGTTCGGTTAATAAATAATATGGTACCCAGAAGTTAACTGCTGCCCACGCAGGTTCAGCTAAAAATGCAGGAATAGCAATACCATAAAATTTCTTTTTACTAACCACTTGTTTAAGAGCAACCCAAATGTTTTTATTTTGCTGGCTTTCGCTATCATCCTGTTCAGAAAGAATATATTTCTTTTCAGCTTCAGAAATAAAACGACTTTTGGACGGTTCGCTAAAGAAGAAAAGCCAAATTCCAGCCCATATTATTCCTAAAGAACCAGGAATTAAAAATGCTAGTTGCCATCCGCCAAATTGATGAATTGTATAAATCAAAGGAGGAGCAATCATTGCACCTAAAGAAAAACCGACCATACTCCAGCCATTAGCTATAGCTCGCTCTTTTTTCGGAAACCATAAACTAATTACTTTTGCATTAGCAGGAGCAACGACTGATTCAGCACCACCCATAACAAAACGTAAAATAGCCAAATGGATCCATGCGCCAGCACCAGCATGTAGTACACACATAACAGACCATATTACAACCATAATTGCAAATCCAATACGTAGGCCTATTACATCAACAAACCATCCAACGATAGGTTGAAATATGGTATAAGCTAATTGGAAAGCCCCTGTAATATAAGAGTATTCTTTAGGTGTAATATTTAGATCTCGAATAATTTCCTGAGCCATAATGCCTAAAGCATTTCTATCAACATAATTGAGGATAACACCCGTCGCAAATAAAATAATCATAAGCCAACGGACATATCCTCCTGACTTCAATATGGCACTCATAATAACCTCTAGTTTTAATGTAAATTTCTAAAATATAATTAGTGTTACCAAAATTGGTAAACCAAATATTACCGTTATTTTTCATTGTAGTATTCCAAAATTAGTTAAAATCGTGATTTGGATCACATAATGACAAAATTGGTACAACATCTTGATGTGTTTTAATGACATGAATCAAGACTAAAGACTATTAATTTATGCACGCCCATTGAGTAAAAAAACAATTAATCGAAAATGGTAGATAAGATAGTTATGGTTACAATGAAGCAGAAAATACTAATATTACAAAAAATGCTATTAAATGATTGTGGTTTTGACATAATTTATACTTAACCGCTATACTTAAGGGGATATTTTCTACATCTATATCGTTAAGCAGTTTTTTAATAAGCAGTTTAAACATAAGGGGTGTAATATGGGTATCTTAAATAATATTTTTTCAAAAATATTTCCAAACGCACAAGCCGCTGTAGGTCATGCTAAAGATGCAGTGAAAGAGCAAGTTGATAAAATCACTGACACAGTAAAAGACAAAACTTCAGATAATACTTCAAGTAATAACACAAATAATAGTAATTCCGATCAAAATCAACAAAACACATCGGACAACAAAGCGCCGATATCTGAGATCGATGTCATGTCAATTTTGGATAATTTAGCTAAAAAATTCCCAGAAAAACTTAATTGGAAAACATCTATTGTTGATTTATTGAAATTATTAGGTATCGATAGTAGTTTAGATGCACGTAAAAAACTCGCCACCGAACTTAATTATACCGGCAGTACTGACGATACCGCATCGATGAATACATGGTTAATAAAAGAAGTAATGAAGAAAATAGCTGAAAAAGGTGGTAATGTTTCTCATTTATTTTCTTAATCAGAATTAATACGTGATTTGTTATCCACCTGTTTATCAGGTGGATTTTTTTATAGTCAATTAATTAAAACACGCTATTGTTGACAACTTTAAGCTTTGAATGCATGCAGACGATTCATCGCACTTTCTATTCCATTTGTTAATAAAATATTAGTACAATAAACTGATTCATCGATAGCTTTATCAATTAATTCTTGTTCTGGTTTAGAGGGTTTATTTAAGACATAACCAACTACTTTATTTTTATCTCCTGGATGGCCAATTCCAATTCTCAACCGATAAAAATTCAGATTATTACCAAGTTTACTGGCAATATCTTTTAAGCCGTTGTGACCACCATGGCTACCGCCAAATTTTAATTTGGCAATCCCCGGATTAAGATCTAACTCATCATGAGCAACTAATATCTCATCGGGCTTAATTTGATAAAAAGAAGCCATTGCTTGCACTGCTTTACCACTTAAATTCATAAAGGTAGTTGGTACTAGCAAACGAACATCATGCCCATTGATATTAATTCGAGAACTATATCCAAAAAATTTAGGATCATTTTTTAATGGTTGATTATAACGTTCAGCAAGGAGATCAACATACCAAGCTCCCGCATTATGGCGAGTTGCGGCATATTCATTACCCGGATTGGCTAACCCTACAATTAGTTTGATTGTTGACATAATAGTTTAATCGTTAATTATCCTGTTATTACAAAAAAGCCCCTAATAGGGGCATTTATCTAATTCAGAAGAAAAGATTATTGATGGAACATTGCTGAAATCGATTCTTCGTTACTAATACGTCGAATTGCTTCAGCAAGCATACCTGATAATGTAAGTTGACGCACATTTTTCAATGCTTTAACTTCCGCAGTTAATGGAATTGTGTCACAAACTACAATTTCATCAATAGCAGAATCTTTAATGTTACTTACAGCTTTTCCTGAGAAAATTGGGTGGGTCGCATAAGCAAAGACACGTTTTGCGCCACGAGCTTTTAATGCATCAGCCGCTTTACAAAGTGTTCCTGCCGTATCGATCATGTCATCAACTAAAATACAATCTCTATCAGCAACATCACCGATAATATTCATCACTTCTGCTTCGTTAGCACGTTGACGACGTTTATCAATAATCGCCATATCAGTGTCATTTAAAAGTTTAGCAATAGCACGAGCACGAACCACACCACCAATATCTGGAGATACCACGATTGGGCGTTCAAAATCACGTTGCAACATATCTTCTAAAATAACAGGGCTACCAAATACATTATCAACTGGTACATCAAAGAAGCCTTGAATCTGTTCAGCATGAAGATCAACAGTTAAAACCCTATCAACACCAACAGTTGATAAAAAGTCTGCAACAACTTTGGCAGTAATAGGAACACGAGCTGAACGCACTCGGCGATCTTGCCTTGCATATCCAAAATAAGGAATAACAGCAGTAATACGACCGGCAGATGCTCGACGCATTGCATCAATCATTACTAATAATTCCATTAAATTGTCATTTGTAGGCGCACAAGTTGATTGGATAATAAAAACATCTTCACCACGGACATTTTCATTAATTTGGACATTGACTTCACCGTCACTAAAACGGCTAACAATAATATCACCAAGGGAAGTATAAAGACGATTAGCTATACGTTTTGCTAGTTCGGGTGTGGCATTACCAGCAAAAAGCTTCATATCAGGCACGAGAAATCCTCAAGCATGTAATCATGATTACATAAAACGTAATCGGTTAAATCGGGAACACAATTATATAATCATTTACAGATTATGCTCAACCACATTATAAAAATTTATTAAAAATATTTTACATTCATCACATTAATCTATAAAAAACTAAGTTAATAAGATGTTTTTTTGAAGTGAATAAAAAATCAGGTAAACTACTATATAGCTAAGATGATCTATTACCTTAATAATCTATTTAACCTTACAGCAGATACGCAATGAGTGAACAATTAAACATAAATAACCAAGTAACAGAATCTAAACGAACAATACGAAGTTTTGTACTAAGACAAGGCCGTTTAACTAAAGGACAACAACAAGCTTTAACGCATTTATGGCCTATCTATGGTATTGAGTACAATGCTACCTTGCCAATTGTTTTTGAAGAAAACAAACCGGTGGTGTTTGAAATCGGTTTTGGTATGGGCGCTTCATTAATTGAAATGGCAAAAAATGCCCCCACCAAGAATTTTTTAGGTATTGAAGTCCATAAACCCGGCGTTGGTGCTTGTTTAATGGCAATTGAGGAAAATCAATTATCTAATTTAAAAGTTATATGCCATGATGCCGTTGAAGTGTTAGAAAACATGATACCTGATAACTCATTAGATAAGGTGCAAATTTTCTTCCCCGATCCATGGCATAAAGCAAGACACAATAAACGTCGAATCATTCAACCTAATTTTGTTGCTTTAATTCATAGAAAATTGAAGACTGATGGTATTTTACATTTAGCTACTGACTGGCAACACTATGCTGAGCATATGCTTGAAGTATTAAGTCAAGCAGAAGGATTCAAAAATTTATCTGCAACTAACGACTATATTCCAAGACCCGAAGATCGACCTATTACCAAATTCGAAAAACGCGGTCAAAATCTAGGGCATGGTGTTTGGGATTTACAATTTATAAAAAAATAGTGATATCAAGGAGCCGTTATGCAAAATGAGACAATTGATTTAATTTGCCAACGTCGTTCAATTCGGTCTTATAAATTAACGCCATTAACGACTGAACAGATTGATGCAATTATTCAAGCAGCACAATCGGCTCCTAGTTCTAATTTTCTACAATCCGCAACCATTATTAGAATCACTGATTGTGAGAAAAGGTCAGAATTAGCTCATTATGCAGGCGATCAGAGTTATATCGTTCAAGCACCAGAGTTTTGGGTGTTTTGTGCCGACTTTAACCGTCATTTTCAAATTGATTCTACCATTCCACTTGAGAAAGCCGAGCAACTTCTAGTTGGTTGTATTGATACAACGCTTATGGCACAAAACGCGGTTATTGCAGCACAGTCATTAGGTTTAGGCTCGGTATACATTGGCGGTTTACGCAATAATATTGCTAAAGTGACCGAATTACTTGCGCTACCTAAATATGTTCTTCCTTTATTTGGACTTTGTATCGGTTATCCTGACCAAAATCCAGATCTAAAACCAAGATTACCGAAAGAATTAGTTTTTTTTGAAAATCACTATCAACCAATCAATCACCAATTATTAGCTCAATATGATACTCAGATGCGTCAATACTATGAGCATCGACTGACTAATCAAAAAACCAATGGTTGGAGTGATAAAATTGCAGAAACAATTAGCAAAGGGCAACGAGATTTCGTTTTAAATTATTTGCATAAACAAGGATGGATAACTAAATGAAAAAAGATCAATACCAATTAGATAAAGTTGTAATACTAAGTCGTCATGGAATACGCACTCCATTAGCAAACACCATAGAGTTTTTGGAAAAAGCCAGCCCATTAAAATGGCCAAGCTGGGATCATGCTTATGGTTATTTAACTACCCGCGGTGGCGTTTTAGAATCTTATTTTGGACATTATCTATCACAATGGCTTGAACAACAAAATATTAAGCTTTCACCAGAAAATCCTGATATATATGTTTATGCTAATAGTCTTCAAAGAACAGTTGCCACCGCGCAATTCTTAGTTACAGGGGCTTTTGCGGGTTATGATATCCCGGTTAACCACAAATATACCATTGAAAAAATGGACCCTATATTTGATCCAAGTGTACAAGATGATTCACCAGAATCTAAACAAGCATTATTAAAAGATATTGATGATGCAGATAAAGCTGAATCAATTTTCAAAAATTTAGCGCCAGCTTATGCGATGCTATCGGATATTTTGGACTATAAAAATTCACAATTATATGCTGAATATCAATGTGATTTTGCTGATATTCCTTATGATCTTCATTTTGTAAAAGATGAAGAGCCAGAATTATTAGGGCCTCTAGCAATTGGTATTTGTGCTGTTGATGCTTTCTTATTACAGTACTATTCAGCTTTTCCTAAAGAACAAATTGCATGGGGAAAAATAACCAGCCACGAACAATGGCAACAACTTATACAAATTCGTAACCACTATATTAATTTAGTTTTTCATTCCAGATCTATAGCTCGAAAAAATAGTGCGTTATTAATTAATATGATAGATGATCTGTTACACCAAAAGAACAACAAGGTAAATTTACTCGTCGGCCATGATAGTACCATTGCTGCGCTACTTGGTGCTTTGGATTTTGCCGAATATCAACTTCCTAACCAATGTGAAAATACACCAATTGGTGGCATGGTTATATTACAACGCTATCGTAATAAAGCATCGGAAGAATACTTGTTTAAAGCTGAATACGTTTATCAAAGTTTTGAACAACTTTACACCGCGCAACCACTTGATATCAATCATCCACCACAACATTACCAACTTCAGCTAAAAAATGCCGTAGCAAATAGTGATGGTTTTTATCAGTGGCAAGATTTTGAAACTCGCTTAAAAGAATTTAAAAAATAAATAAATTAGATTGTCTATAAATGTTTAAAGTTTAAATGATTAGACAATCTAAATATCTCCATTACGTTCAACCAGTATTAAAAAATTCATGGTCGTGATGAAATACTAGCAGAAACACAACAAGATCTAAACTCAGAACAAACTGCCGAAATATTGCGCAACATTAGTGATGTATACGACAAAGATAAAACTAATAAATAACGAGTATTTTATAGTTAAAATTAGTTATAAATTGGATATAAAACAACTAACACTTCTGTTCACCTCAATATTTTTATAATTATAAAAAATATTGAGGAAAAGGGTTTTTAAGGATAAAAATCGAAGATTTTACATAGTTAACCTAACAATCTAGGTTAAAATTAGGTATGATATTCCCCTATTCACTAATGGATAATAAGATAGATGAAAAGCAAAGCGCTCACAGCGATTTTTCCGGGAACATTTGATCCAATTACTAATGGTCATATCGACCTAATTACCCGTGCATCGCAATTGTTTCCCCGTTTAATTGTAGCTATAGCGCAAAATCCAAATAAAAAAACGCTGTTTACTTTAGAAGAACGAGTAAACTTAGCCTCAACATCCGTTGAACACTTATTGAATGTGGAAGTGATTGGCTTTGATAATCTTATGGCTGACTTCGCCCAAAAGCATGCGGCGACAGTGATAGTCAGAGGAGTGAGAACAACTCACGATTTTGAATACGAAAGACAATTAGCTGAAATGAACCGAGCATTAAAACCTGATTTAGATACTATCTTCTTAATGCCGTCTATTGCGATGGGATTTATTTCATCAACTATTGTTAAAGATGTTGCTTTCCATGGTGGAGACATCTCTAATTTAGTACCTTTACATGTTAAAACAGAGTTACTAAAACGGCTAACATAATTTCAATTTATTAATATGGTTAATTTTTACACCCCTACAAAAAAGAAGCTTACTACACAAAAATTGACAGTTACTGTCACTAATTTAGATGCGTTTGGTCAAGGTGTGGCAAATCATAAAGGTAAAACAATTTTTGTAAAATCAGCTTTACCTGATGAAACAGTTGATATCCAATTAACTGATGATAAAAAAAATTATGCTAAAGCAAAAGTTATAAAATATCACAATCACAGCCAACAGCGAGTTACACCAAAATGTAAATACTATACAAAATGTGGAGGCTGTGAATTACAACATATTTCATCAAATTTACAGCAACAAGCTAAATATGAAGCCTTGGTCAAACTTTTACAGAAAGAAGCTGGAGCGGAGTTGGACTATAAAGACAATTCACCTAATATCATTGCCGACCAACCATATCATTATCGTAGGAGAGCTAGATTATCAATTAATTTAGTTAAAGGTGAATTATTAATCGGCTTTAGGCAGGCAGAATCAAACCAAATTATAAATATAGAACACTGTCCGGTATTAGTTGAACAATTAGATAAATTATTAATGCCATTACAATCTTGTTTAAGACAAATTAAACAAAAAAAATCGCTTGGACATATTGAATTAATTGCCGTCGATAGTGGCATTATCCTTGTGTTAAGACACACCATGCCACTAACAGAGCAAGATAGCATTTTATTAAAACAATTCGCTAAAATTCACAATATTTCACTCTATTTTCATGGTCATGACCTGATTCATATTAGTGGCGCCACTGAACATTATTATCTGATTAATCATCTTAAATTAACTTTCAGTCCACTCGACTTTATACAAGTTAATAGTCAAATTAATCAAAAGATGATTGATAAAGCCTTAGAATGGTTAGATATAACTTCGGATGATAAAATACTCGACCTATTTTGTGGTATGGGTAATTTCTCATTACCTATGGCAATAAAAAGCCAATCAGTCACAGGTATTGAAGGTGTTGATGCGCTGGTTGAAAAAGCCAAGATCAATGCTAAACTTAATAAAGCTAAAATTGGTGCTAAAACTCAGTTTTTCACCTGTAATTTAGAAGATAAACAGCAATTTTCAATATGGAATCAGTCAAAATTTGATAAAGTATTATTAGATCCTGCTAGAGCCGGTGCTTATAATGCTACAGCAGAAATTGTTAAGATATCACCTACAAAAATAGTTTATATTTCATGCAATCCTGCTACATTAGCTAGGGACTGCAAGCTATTTATTGAGGAAGGATACAACATTGCAAAAGTTGCTATTTTGGATATGTTTCCACAAACTAAGCACATTGAATCAATGTTGATGTTAACTAAATCAGGATAATAATTATGGTATCAATTAGAGGCGCCCATCAACAAAATGACGAGCATTATACTCTCGCACAGTTTGATGTTGAACAATGGGCAAAACAAGAACTGTTATTAACCAATATTGAATCTTATCAAAAGTTTAAAGATATTTGGGATTTTTGTTTTGAGCATAGCGCTGGTGCACCAGAGCAAGTCAATTGCTTCCAAAATGCAATTGAAATGGTTGAAATTTTATCAACCTTAAATATGGATATTAATAGTTTAGCAACCGCCCTTTTACTACCTTTCTTTGATACTAAAATTATCTGCCGTGAAGATCTACCTGAAAATTTTGACCGTGAAATTATTCATATTCTCTCTAGTGTTGTCAAAATGAAGGACATTAGGCAACTCCGTGCTATCCGTAATGGTTATGCAACAAACGAACAAATTGATAGTATTCGTCGTATGTTACTTGCGATGGTTAATGACTTCCGTAGTGTAGTCATTAAACTAGCGGAGCGTATCACTTATTTACGTAATTTGATGCATGCACCTAAAGAAGATCAAGTGCTAGCTGCTAAAGAGTGTTTTAATATCTATGCCCCCTTAGCGAATCGACTCGGTATTGGTCAATTAAAATGGGAGCTTGAAGATTTCTGTTTCCGTTATTTACATCCTGACCAATATCGTTTTATTGCCCATAAATTACATGAGAAACGTCTAGATCGCGAATCATATATCAATCAATTTGTTAACAATTTACAGGATATGATGAATAAAGATCATATTCGAGCCGAAGTTTACGGTCGCCCTAAACATATCTATAGCATATGGCGAAAAATGGAACGTAAACATCTACAATTTGAAGATTTATATGATATTCGAGCGGTACGCATCATCTGTGAGCGAATCGAAGACTGTTACAATGCTTTAGGTATCGTACATAGCCATTATAAACATATTGCAAAAGAATTTGATGACTATGTTGCCAATCCAAAACCCAATGGATATCAATCAATTCATACCGTGGTTTATGGTCCAAATGATAAAACTATTGAAATTCAAATACGTACCGAACAAATGCACAATGATGCTGAATTAGGTGTAGCAGCGCATTGGAAATACAAAGAAGGTAGTACAGATAAAATGACTGCCTACGATCAGCGCATTTCTTGGCTACGTAAATTATTAACTTGGCAACAAGAGATGTCAGAAAGTGGTGAAATTCAGGAAACTGTGCGTAGTCAAATTTTTGATGATCGCGTTTATGTATTTACACCAAAAGGTGATGTTGTTGACTTGCCTGCCGGTTCAACACCGTTAGATTTTGCTTATCACATTCATAGTGATGTTGGTCACCGTTGTATCGGCGCTAAAGTTGCGGGTCGCATAGTACCGTTTACCTATATATTAAAAACGGGCGATCAAGTTGAAATTATCACCCAAAAACAACCTAATCCAAGCCGCGATTGGCTAAATCCAAATACTGGATTTGTAAATAGCAGCCGTGCACGAGCAAAAATACAAGCTTGGTTTAAAAAACAAGATCGAGATAAAAATATAGCTGCTGGTCAACAAATTTTAGAAAATGAATTAGAACCGTTAAATATTAGCCTAAAAAGTGTCGAAAAGATTCTGATTAGTAAATATAACGCCCATTCGTTTGACGAAGTATTAGCTGGGATAGGTAGTGGAGATGTTAGAATTAACCAACTGGTTAATTTTATTAATGCCCAATTTAATAAGCCAACAGCTGAAGAGGAAGATGAAGCTGTTCTTAAACAGATCACCCAAAAATCAACCTCTCAAGCCAAAAATACCAATAAAACATCATCGATAAAAGGTGGTGAAATTATTATTGAAGGAGTAGATAATTTACTCTATACCATTGCTAATTGTTGTCGCCCTATCCCCGGTGATCCAATTGTCGGTTTTGTTACCCAAGGACGAGGTATTTCAATCCATCGTTCAGACTGTGAACAGTTGCAAGAGCTAAAAAATCATGCTCCAGAACGAATCACCAGTGCGGTATGGGGTGGTAATCATAACGCAAGTTATACGATGGTCATTCGCATCATAGCTAGTGATAGAAGTGGTTTATTGCGAGACATAACAACAATTTTAGCTAATGAAAAAGTAAATGTCTTAGGTGTTTCGAGTCGCATAGATATGAAACAACAAATTGCAACGATTGATATGGATATGCAAATTTTTGATCAGGACTCTCTTGAAAGAGTTATGAATAAAATTAAACAACTTTCTGACGTGCTGGAAGCAAAACGCTTACAAGCATAATAATTCGGTTGCCGCTAGTATGTGAGTGGCAACCTTATCTATTGATTAACTTCGCTGTAAAATCTCAAATTGGTAATCATAACAATTTTTATCATCCGCTTTATGATTTTCTGAATAAATTTGTTGCCATGATGTTTGTGAATAATCAGGAAAATAAGTATCGCCCGTCAATTTGGCATCAATATGAGTTAAATAAAGTCGATTAACTAAAGGTAATACCTGTTGGTAAATATTACCACCGCCTATAATAAAGGCTTCTTCTACTTGTTGTTGATTAATAATTGATATTGCCTCATAAATCGATTTAACCCAACTAACATTAGGATTAATTGACGTATTACTCTCAGCCTGTCGACTGATGACAATATTGTGGCGATTAGGCAATGGTCGACCAATAGATTCAAACGTTTTACGCCCCATAATCACCGGTTTATTTAATGTATTTTTTTTAAACCACGCTAAATCTGCAGGCATGTGCCATGGCATTTGATTGTTCATACCAATCACACGATTATCAGCCATTGCAACAATTATACTTAATATCATTGTAGTTCCTTTATACATAACCTAAAGATTTAATGCGTTCACTAACATTACTCGGAAATTTAGTCTGCGACCACAGTCTTTGGCTTAAAGAAAGTAATGTCTCTTTTTGACCTGAAACAATCCAATTCGCTAATTCAGTCGCTACATCAGGATAAATAATAGCTTTAGGTGACGGTAGACCAAGCCAGTATTTCAACTTCATATTATTTAAATGTTCCATAACGGTTGCCATGTCTAAAGACTGCAAACATTGGGCATTGTAAACTTGTTCAAATTGACCTGCTACTGGTTTAGTTAAAATCTTTTTACCCAAAGATAATGCTTCTGAAATTAGAGCAAATCCAGTATTTGAAATAATACCAGAACAACTTAATAGAGCTTGAGTAAAATTATCTCGACTTAACGGTTGCAATAAAATATTACCATGCGCAGAAGATTGTTTTATCTCAGGGTGAAAACAACTAAATTGATATTGCGAAAATTGACTTAATAATCCGGTAATTTCAGTTAAATCTTCAAAAGGCAAATAAACGATAATTTTACCATCTTCAGTTGGTGGTGTAGCAAATGAATCAATCATTGGTGGAATCAATTTATGACCAAAATGGAACCAATGTAAACCAATAGGTTGTGTAACTGGAGCATAGTATTTCATAATCACATTTGCTATCGTGCCATATTCTTTAGGCTTGAGATATTGGCAAACAGACTGATTACTGATACCTAAACATTCTCGATTTTGATGATGTGCAGCCCAGGCACTAACCGGTTCAAAATCACTAATAATACAGTCATATGCAGATAAATCTAAATCACGAACATCTTTAATTAATCTAAAAGCCCGAATTCTTTGGATGGTTTTACGAAAATTGATTTTGCCATTAAGCGTAGCAAATGAAAGACCAGCAAATGTTCGGTAGTTGCCAAAAGCTTGCATATCAAAATAATCTTTAGGATCACGACCACTTAGAATATAGTCAACATCCGCTCCAGCCTTTTTTAAAGCTTTGGCTAATGTTCGACAACGACTGATATGGCCATTTCCTGTTCCTTGTACTCCAAAAAGAATTTTCATATCGTTATTATTCATAATGTTTTTTATGCGAATATGATACCAGAACCAATTATATTTGGCTTATATATTTTTATGATTATCTTGTACTAAATAACCATTAATATACCAATTATTGTTGATGTTACAGATTAAAAGATTAGCGATTATTATCAATTGAAGTTGAATAAAACTTCCACTTGTCAAAATAGTATAAATTTAGTGTTTTCTCTAGTAAAATAACTTCAAGGTTTGTTAGATTAATTGCGCGATAAACAATGTCATTAGCCATAAACAAAAAGCGAGTAAATATTTTAATTATATCGACAATCTTTTTGTTTTTTTTATTCTATTTGGCATGTTCCACTCATTATTTCCAAACCTTGTATAATTCATCATTCACCTAGCTTACAATCTTTAAGGGTGAACGCAAATCATCACTCTCCAGTAATTGATTTGCCGACTTCTAAATCGACAAAACCTTTTACTAGTGAATCAGTTAATCATTGTTTTGCTTGTGGCATGGCTATTGCTAATTATAGCGTTAATATTGATTATCCGATTTACCGTGAACAATATCTACCAACAAATTTTATTCCTGAATATAAAGAATTTATTCCTGAGTTAAAACCACCAAAAATTAGCTAATTTACGCTCTGTTAAATATTAGTAATAAATACTGGAAATCAATAACACGTTAGCTTGCTGAACGACTAGACGAGTTGGGAGAGCTAACTACTAGTTATTATTTAACTAAATAAATGATTATAGGAATACTATGAAACGCCGAAATTTTATAATGAATATTACCGCTGCCGTTGGTGGTTTAATTGCGACTAAAGCCATTGCCAAATTGGATCATTCATCAATGTCTGACATGGTTTGTGATGTTAAATCTGATAATTGTGATAAGGGGGACAACATGCACGATCATATGAATATGAATATGAATATGAACAACAAACAACCACAAAAACTATTATCTACTTCAGCACTACCAAAAGGTCATGATTTACCCAAATTCCAGCTGTTAAAAAATAGTAGTCATCAATCAGGTATATTTGAAGCTACTATTGAAGCCAAACCTGTAAAAATTGTATTAACGCCTGATATCACTACAGAATTTTGGGCTTACAATGATTCAATACCTGGGCCACTTATTGAAGTTTATGAAGGTGATAAAGTCAAATTGACAGTAAAAAATAGACTGTCACAATCAACAACGGTGCACTGGCATGGTTTACTTGTGCCATCAAATCAAGATGGTAATCCACAAGATGAAATACCTGCAGGCAGTGAACGTATTTACGAATTTACCATTCCCGAAGGCAGTGCAGGTACCTATTGGTATCATCCTCATGGTCATAACACCGTTGCTGAACAAGTCGCTAGAGGATTAGCGGGAGTATTTATAGTTCGTAGTAAAAAAGACCCTTTAGAATCTTTACCGGAACTAAATTGGTTTTTCTCAGATCTGAAACTGACAGACAAAGGAGAAATTGCCGATAACTCAATGACTGATTGGATGAATGGTCGAGAAGGACAATTTGTATTAATTAATGGTGGTTATCGTCCAAAAATGAAAGTTAATACTGCAACACGTGTTCGTGTTTGGAATGCCTGTTCTGGACGTTATCTTAACCTTTCAATTCCAGGTTGTGATGTCTTTTTAGTGGGTAGTGATGGTGGATTAATGCCTGAACCAATTTCCCTTGAAAAGCCACTATTATTATCACCTGCCGAACGCGCAGAATTGGTAATTTTACCCAAACAAACCGGTACGGTTTACTTACAATCAATTGGTTATGATCGCGGTAAGATGGGAAATGTACCACCAGAACAAGATATAATACTTGCTGAATTAGAGTTACAACAAGCAAATTCGATTGTTTTACCTTCGCCATTACGAACTCTACCTAAAATTGGTGAAGCAAAAGCGCATAAAACGCTTGAATATATAGAGGTCATGGACAAGAACGAACCAAGAGGTGGCATGCTGTTTTTAATTAATGGCAAACGCCATGATATGAAACGAATTGATCTAGAAAGTAAAATCCATGATGTTGAGGAGTGGACCATATTCAATAATTCACATATGGATCATAATTTCCATATTCATGGTACACAATTCACGGTTGTATCGCATGAATTTGATGGTAAAAAATATCCACCAGAATATGTTGCATTAAAAGATACCATCAATTTACGTCCTCACGAAAAAATCACCATAAAAATTCAACAAAATATGCCAGGATTACGCATGTATCATTGTCATATTGTTGAACATGAAACACTCGGTATGATGGGACAATTAATGGTTAAGGATTAGTTAATCTATATACCCACTATAAAACATGGTGGGTATTTTTAATTACTATTACCATAAAAATTCGAATATTCAGACAGTTTATTAATCAATAATAGTTTTTCATTTTGGCAAAAAATGCTAAGATACTGCGGTTATGACTATGATTAATTACTGGCAACATATAAGTAAACGCCTTATTATTAAAACCGCATTATCGCACTTATTATTAGGTGTAATTGCTACTGGGTTCGGTTTTTACCAACAAAATGCGTTACCAGTTCAATCATTTACAACTCAAGTTGGTATTATTGCGATTACTGAAATAGTTCAAGATCAGCAAACTCCAACTAAAAAAACCTCGCAAATCTTATCTTTGTCACCAAAGCAGCATTACGATAAGCAAATTATCGCGCGAAATTATGACGAAGTTAGTCCAAATACTGTTATTCGATTATCTCCCTATAATGGAATAAGAGCCGGTCCAAACGCTACCGCTTAATAGATTTTACATAATCAAATTAATTAATTTATTCAATAAGGTTTAATCCTTATATCTCCCATTATAAAAAAACAATAAGAGAAAAGTTATGTTATTAAAATTATTAACTAAAGTATTCGGTAGCCGTAATGAACGCGTATTAAAATCTATGCGTAAGCGTGTTGAAACGATCAATGCCCTTGAGCCAGCAATGGAAGCATTAAGCGATGAAGAACTTAAGGCAAAAACTAACGAATTTAAACAAAAAATTGCCGACGGTACAAAATTAGACGATATATTAGAAGAAGCTTTTGCCGTAGTCCGTGAAGCAAGTAAGCGTGTATTTGGTATGCGTCATTTTGATGTGCAATTAATAGGTGGTATGGTTCTAAATGAACGTTGCATAGCTGAAATGCGTACTGGTGAAGGTAAAACATTAACCGCAACGTTGCCTGCTTATTTAAATGCGTTAACCGGTAAAGGGGTACATGTTGTCACCGTTAATGATTATTTAGCGCAACGTGATGCTGAAAATAATCGTCCTTTATTTGAATTTTTAGGCTTAACAGTGGGCATTAACTTACCTAATATGCCACCGCATTTAAAACGTGATGCTTACAATGCTGATATCACTTATGGTACTAACAACGAATATGGGTTTGACTATTTGCGTGACAATATGGTCTTTAGTAAAGAGGCCCGAGTACAACGCCCACTTCATTATGCTTTAGTGGATGAGGTCGATTCAATTTTAATTGATGAAGCAAGAACACCACTAATTATTTCTGGTCAAGCTGAAGACAGCTCAGATAGATATGTTAGTATCGATAAAATCATTCCACACTTAACCCGTCAGGAAAAAGAAGATTCGGATCAGTTCCAAGGCGATGGTGACTTTTCGATTGATGAAAAATCACGTCAAGTTAACTTAACCGAACGAGGTTTAATTAAGGTTGAAGAACTACTAATAAAACAAGGCATTATGAAAGGTGATGAATCCCTTTATGCACCTAGTAATATTGTACTAATGCACCATGTTAATGCTGCACTTCGTGCTCATCACTTATTCCATCGTGACGTTGATTATATTGTTAGAGACAATGAAATCGTTATTGTTGATGAACATACAGGCCGTACGATGGATGGTCGTCGTTGGTCTGACGGTTTACACCAAGCGGTGGAAGCTAAAGAACATGTTAAAATTCAAAATGAGAATCAAACATTAGCCTCTATTACTTTCCAAAACTATTTCCGTCTCTATGAAAAATTAGCCGGTATGACAGGTACTGCTGATACCGAAGCTTTCGAATTTAACCAAATTTATGGTTTGGATACCATTGTTATTCCAACCAACCGACCGATGGTAAGAAAAGATCAGCCTGATCTTGTCTATATGACTGAAAAAGAAAAAATTGATGCTATCGTGGCTGATGTACAAGCTTGTGTTAAACGAGGACAACCGGTATTAGTCGGTACTGCATCTATCGAGAAATCAGAGCTTGTCTCACATGCCTTTAAAAAAGCAGGTATCAAACATAATGTTCTTAACGCCAAATTCCATGCGCAAGAAGCCGAAATTATCGCTGATGCGGGTAGTAAAGGAGCCGTGACAATCGCAACTAATATGGCTGGTCGTGGTACAGATATTATGCTTGGTGGTAACTGGCAAAGTGAAGTTGCAAAATTAGAAAATCCAACTGAAGCAGATATCGAAAAAGCGAAACAAGCATGGCAAGCTAAACATGAAGAAGTGATTGCACTTGGTGGATTATATATTCTTGGTACTGAACGTCATGAATCACGTCGAATTGATAATCAATTACGTGGTCGTGCTGGTCGTCAGGGGGATCCTGGTGCTTCTCGCTTTTATCTATCATTAGAAGATCCATTAATGCGTATTTTCGCATCAGATCGTGTCGGTAATATGATGCGTAAATTTGGTATGAAAGAAGGTGAAGCAATTGAACATCCATGGATTACTAAAGCTATCGCTAATGCTCAGAAAAAAGTTGAAAGTCGCAATTTTGATATTCGTAAACAATTACTCGAATATGAT
Organism: Gilliamella sp. M0364; assembly: GCF_016100565.1. NCBI lineage: Bacteria > Pseudomonadati > Pseudomonadota > Gammaproteobacteria > Orbales > Orbaceae > Gilliamella > Gilliamella sp. M0364. The sequence goes on from NZ_JACFSF010000004.1 coordinate 43,857, forward strand.
GATGTCGCCAATGATCAACGTAAAGCTATTTATAGCCAACGTAATGATTTATTAGATAACGTAGATATCAAAGAGACAATTGATTCAATACGTGGGGATGTATTTACAACGGTTATTGATCAATATATTCCACCACAATCGATTGAAGAAATGTGGGATGTTGCTGGATTAGAAGCCGCCTTAAAAAATGATTTTGATTTAGATTTACCTATCGCTAAATGGCTTGATGAAGAGCAAAATCTTCATGAAGAAAATTTACGTGAACGTATCTTACAACTTGCACAAGATAAATATCTTGAAAAAGAAAATGCAGCTGGTGCTGATGCCTTTAGACAATTCGAAAAAAGCGTTATGTTACAAACACTTGATACATTATGGAAAGAGCATTTAGCCGCTATGGATTATTTACGTCAAGGCATTCATTTACGCGGCTATGCACAAAAAGATCCTAAACAAGAATACAAACGTGAATCATTCAATATGTTTGCCAATATGTTAGAATCGTTGAAATATGATGTAATTGGTATATTAAGCCGCGTACAAATTCGTTCGCAAGAAGAAGTTGATGAAGCTGAACGTCAACGCCAAGCTGAAATCGAAAGATTAATGGCGAAACAACAGGCTAACCATGAATCAATGGTGGGTATTGATGGTGACAATGATGGACAAGCATCAAATTCATCACAACCGATTGTCCGCACGCAAGCAAAAGTAGGACGTAATGATCCTTGTCCATGTGGATCAGGCAAAAAGTATAAACATTGTCATGGAGCTGTTAATTAAGCCAAAAATTTAGTATGATTAAACAATATTGATGTTTAAATCAACGAATTTTGTTAGTTAAAAATCAAAAGGGAAGGCATAAGCTTTCCCTAACTTTAATCATAAACAGACAGGATCATGAAAAAACATACTGAAATTGCTGTAGGTATAATTCGTTCACAAGATTGTCAAATTTTTATCACCCAACGCGGTGAAGATTCTCATCTTGCTGGTTTTTGGGAGTTTCCTGGCGGAAAAATCGAAACTGGTGAAACACCTTATCAAACATTAGAACGCGAAATAGCCGAAGAAGTTGATATTCACATTCATCAAGCTCAATTTTTAAAAACCTTTGAACATAGTTATGAAGATCGCGATATTACAATTCATGCCTACTTAGTAGAAGAATGGGATGGCGTACCTTTTGCGAAAGAGGGACAACCCAGCCGTTGGATTGATCAAGAAGATCTAAATGCGGATGAATTTCCTGATGCTAATAGACTAATTATTGAAATGCTTAAAAATTTAGATAAGCAAATTTAATTTATCGCTAATATTAGTTAAGAATTTGGCTTGTGAGCTATTTTTAGCTAAGGCCTCACTAAAAATTTCATTGTTATTTTATTTGCTATACTTCGACCAAAATTGATTAAAATTCAATCATTCATTTCACTGCCACTGGATTAATATCCCAAATATGCGTATTATTAACGCGATTTTCTCTTAATTTTGACAATTATTAGAGATTATCTTGTTTATTTTAAGAAGGTATGAAAACAATGAAAGAATATAAAGTAGTAATTTATCAAGAAGGCGCTTTGTCTTCAATGCTCTTGGGAGCAGCTAATGCAAATCCTGAAAAATTTGGTGCTTTTTTAAATGATAATGCACAGCAAGGTTGGCGCGTTATAACAATGCAAAAAGATTTGCGCCGTTTATTTTTATTCTGGCGACGAGAAGCTTATCTAGTTGTGATGGAGCGAGATCGTGGCTAATTAAAATAGAATAAAACCTTTTCTATTTTACTATTGGGGATCAATGTAAATTAACTATATTGGTTCCTATTAAAAAGGTGATTATCTCAATTCTGTTTATTTTACTGATTTACGATGTAACCTCTGCTCAGCCAAAGCAAGAAAAACAATCCCAACAATAATAGACAATGCCCCTAGTAGGCGCGTAAATGTAATTTGTTCATTAAATGCAACAACCGACACTAACATCACAGTAACAAGTTGCGAATGCGATGCAGCAAAAGCTGGGCCAACTGGCGCTTTTTTTAATAATACCATCCAGGTGATAAATGCTCCTGCATACCCAATCATAACTAAATATGCCCACCCATGACTAAAAATCCTTAACAACCAACTCATATTTGCTTCAAATGGCAAAGCTGAGATAGCCGTAAGTTTAAAAAAAGTTTGCCCAAAAGTATCAAAAAAGAGCAACAAGACAAAACCGATGATATAAAATTTTTTCATTAAGTTAATCCTACTAATATCACACCGGTAGTTATAAAAAATATCCCTAGCAACCGAAAGGGGGTTAGATGTTCTTTAAATAAGATACGTCCAGCAAGCATCACGGTGATCATATTAAAAGAGCCTAATAAGATCCCTTGTGATAGTGGCACTTCGCTTAAAAAAGCCAACCAAAACACAAAACCAATGAAATAAGAACCAAATCCTAACCACAGCCATATATTACCGAATAATTTCTGCCAATAACGGCCGTCTTTATCATTAGAGGTCACTGCGGCATATTTGAAAGCAATTTGCCCTACTGTGTCACAAACAATATTAACTAACCATAATAAAATAATTAAGGTTGACATGAATGACAAATTCCATGAATTTCAAGCACACTATGTTTTATTAAAAATTCACTTTGCGTCGCTAATAACTTAAGTTGACTTTCAATATTTTCAGAGTGCTTCTCAATAATCTGATGACAATTATCACAAATAAATAAAATGGATATATGTTGCGGGTCATGAAAATGCGGACAAATAATATAACAGTTAGTTGACTCCACCTTATGAATAAAACCTTGCTCAAGTAAAAATTCTAGTGCGCGATAAATTGTTGGCGGCTTAGCTTGTGGTTCACTGACTTTTAAAAGATCTAAAAGATCATATGCGCTCATTGCTCTATTGGCTTTAAGCATAATATTTAAAACGGTTTTACGCTGAGTGGTCAGCTTAATACCGCGTTTTTTGCATAAAGTTTCAACTTTTTCAATCAGCAAGTTATGCATTCAGTTCCCTTCATTCTATTTATTTCTTTTTCAATGCCGCTTTCTTTCGTCGAATCTCTTTCGGATCATTGATTAACGCTCGATATATTTCAATACGATCACCATCTTTTACTTGTTCAGTAAGCTCACAACGTTTGCCATAAATACCGACAAAATAACCATCTAATTGAATATTGCATAATGATAAGATATTGGATTTTGCAATTGCTTGCAAGACATTCGTTTGTTCATCAACTGCACAATCAATAATAGTCGGCTGATTAGGTAGCGCATATACAACTTGGATATTTATCATCTTAATATATCTGCCTTGCTCTTTGCGAAAATGCTTTAACCATATTGGTCATCACTTCTTTAAAAATAGGAGAAAAAACAGCACTCATTAATTTATTATTAAATTCAAAATCTAAACTAAAGCTAATTTTACTATTTTGGTTATCTAGTTGAGTAAATTGCCATCGTCCTTTTAAATGTTTAAATGGACCATCTAACAATGCCATATCAATTGAATTAGGTTCATTAATCTTATTTATGGTAGTAAATGATTTTTTAAAGCCTAATTTTTCAACTTCAATAAAAGCAGTTAGAATGTTATCTTGTTTGCTAATAATCCCAGTTGCGATACAATCAGGGACAAATTCGGGGTATTTAGCTATATCGTTAACCAATGCAAACATTTGTTCGGTTGAATAAGGCTCGATCACCTCATGAAAAACATATGCCATAATAATAAAATTAAAAGTTAAAATTAGTGACATATAGTATCATGTAACTCTATAATAACGCACATTATGACTAAGAAAAAATCACATAAGCCGGGTTCGGCAACTATTGCATTAAATAAACGTGCACGCCATGAGTACTTTATTGAAGAGGAAATTGAAGCAGGTTTATCCCTACAAGGTTGGGAAGTAAAGTCCCTGCGAGCAGGTAAAGCGAATATTAGTGACAGTTATGTGTTACTAAAAAATGGGGAAGCATGGTTATTTGGTGCAACAATAACACCATTAAATGTTGCGTCTACACATGTCGTATGTGAACCTATGCGTACTCGAAAATTATTACTTAATGAACGAGAATTAAACTCGCTATTTGGCCAAATTAACCGCCAAGGTTATACCGTTGTGGCATTATCCTTGTATTGGAAAAATGCCTGGGCAAAGGTAAAAATTGGTTTAGCAAAAGGTAAAAAAGAGTACGACAAACGCACCGATATAAAAGAAAGACAGTGGCAAGTTGACAAAGCTCGCATCATGAAAAATGCCAATCGCTAATCTTACTTACAACAGTAGCAAATCTTAAATTAACGATGGCGTATAATTTTTGGCTGAATAAAAAATGCCTGATGTTTTAATTCTTTAAAATTTAATAAATCATCAATGACATTCACACAAGTCAGCGCCATCTTCTCAAAATCCTGCTCGATTGCATCTATTGGATAGTAACAATAATCAAGATAACTATTGTAATCATAAGAACATAAATAGATCTGCTTTGGATCAATTTTAGCTTCGACCAAATAACTCAGTACCTCTTGCAGTAAGTTACCTGATGGCGTAAAAATAGCTTTTGGTACCCTACCCAATTTTTGATGAACACTTTTCAACAATTGGTAACCTTTATTTGGACAATAATTATCACTCACCAGCCAATCTCTATCAACTTTTAATCCAACACTTTCTAAACCTTGCTTAAATCCCTTAAGTCTAGCTTGAATTGACGTTAACTGAATATCACAGCCAATAAAATAAAATTCATCTAACTTTTCGGCATAAGGTTTGATTAAATCAGCTACAGATTGCAATGCTTCACTAGTGATAAAAGGTAATGTCGTATCTTTTAGATAACGGTCAAAAAGTAATACTGGTGTATTTTGATTAATATCGACATAAAATTGGTCACTATCTAATGAAGTTACCACTATCATTGCATCAACTTTACGTTCAACCAAATTTTGCGCAACTTTAAGCTCAACTTCTTTATTATAATGACTACAAGTGATCAATAATTGAATATTCTTTTGCCGAAAACAAGCTTCTAAATGATGCAAAAACATTGAAAAAAATGAATTTGACATATCAGGAACAATAACACCAATAGTATTGGTACTGTTAGCTTTAACTAAATATTGATGAATATGTGATTGATCGCGGTATTTTTCCGCAATAGATAAAACTCTTTGCCTAGTTTGCGGAGAAATACGATATTTTTTATCTCGTTTATTAAATATATGACTGACGGTCGTTGCCGACACGCCAGCCAAACGAGCAATATCATTAATTTTCAGTTTATTACTCGCCATATACGAATCACCTTAATATTAACGTGGGGTGCGTTGTTGTTTATTTGGGAATACCGGATTGTTATTCACCGATGGACTTTGATACCAATAAGCAACACTGGCAATATCATCACAACGTTCATACAATCTGATATCATCATTACCGATTTGTTGAAACGCCAGTTTGATATTTTTGTGGAATGCAATTGGATCTGGAAGATGCCAACGATATAAACCATGCATTGGTAAACCATCGTCACCAAAGCCATGTACAGGATTGGAATCACCTGTTTGGAAAAAGTCACGCGTCGCATCACGGTTTGTTTGATAAGGGTAACCCATAAACATCGTTTGGAAACATTTTGCTTTTGGACGTCCTTGGCTATCTCGATTATGAAATGCCCATGCACCACCAAAGTAATCTTCTGAACCAGTTGAATGTTGGGTTGGATATTCACTATCATCATCAAGATAGAATTTAAATTCACCTTCACCCCACCAATAACGCTCTAATGCCGTAAGGGCTAAGTAGGTACCGACATAATAACCGTAACCTTGAACATTATCTAATATAACATAATCTTGTGCATAATTAGTTACACGTTGACGACGCCATTGTGCATGGAAATAAAGTGGATTTTCAAACGGTTTTGGCATTAACGCATAATTAATGGTAAAAAAGAAATGCTGTAAATCAGCTTCATGTTCATTATGAATCTCAATTCGCGCTTTTTTATTAAATGGCATTCTAAAATAACTATTAAAACCACCGGTTGGATTAACCACAATTGGCATTGAATTTATATCACATCTAGCACCAAAACCATTACAGAAAAAGTCACCAATTGGACTTTCTACTGAAGGAACTGTTTCATCATCCCAATAGATACGAATAACCACATCACGCAATACAAAACTACCTCGATGCGTTCTATCAGTTAAAGTAAACCACATATGACGGATCTCAGCAGGACCAGTAATTTCAGCGATAGTCACTCTTTCACCCGCTGCAATTGAAATACAGCCTTGTCCTTTTCGACTTGGTCCTAAAGCACTCGCTTTCATGCACGATTTACCTTTTTCGCCAGTCATATTTTCTGGAGAAATTGTTCTGGTTTGTTCAAAGTTAAACTGTGTTACTGAATTAAATATATTCATTTTGTATCCTCAATATTTTTTATCAAATACTATTTATTAAATTACTAAAATCTGTTTTATGATTTAATGTTGTCTTCAAGCTTAGGACTATCTGATTTTTTATCACGGCTTAAGAAGAACACTGCAAAAATCATAAAGGCTAAAACCACTAAACCTAAGTTATTAAAGGTGGTTGCTGAACCATGAATATCATAGAAATTACCAACGAAGGTAGAGAACAAGATCACACCGACAGAACCAGCAACTTGATAACCTATTAAAAATACGGTAGCAGAGAGACGAGCGTTAAAATTGTTATCAATATATTTAAACACTGACACTAAAATGGTTGAGATTTCTAAGCAGTGCATCAATTTTATTACTGAAATAATAGCAATGCTTTCGACATGCCCAGTTAAGAAGATTCGCGTAGCGGAAATGAAAGCAGCAAAGATTAACGCATTTTTTGCCCCTACTTTGTTAACCACAAATGGCACACAAAACATAACTGCAGCTTCTAAAAAGACCTGAAATGAATTTAAAATACCGTATAAGCGATAACCATCATTCACATCTTCAAATTGCTGAGTAAAATAAACCGGGAATAATTGTTGGTCATAAATGTTGTACAAGCTATAAGTTCCGAGAACATAAACAACAAATATCCAGAACTTTTTCAATGCAAATACTGAAACAATTTCGTTAAAACTTAACTTTTCTTTCTTTTGAAATACTACCGAAGATGATTTGCTTAAATCAGGCTTGAAATTAAGATTGAGTATCATAAAACAGATACCTACAACTGAAGCTGCCCAAAAATTTAGATGAGGATTAATGCTTATTAAATTACCGGCAACAAACGTACCAGCAGCATAGGCAATACACCCCCATGTACGACATTGTCCAAATTCAAAGTTAAACGCTCGACTTATTTTTTCACAGTATGAGTCGATTAACCCCATACCAGCAATCCAACCAAAGCCAAGAAAGAAACTACCAAAAATAACACCAGCATAAAAATTATGTCGCAACAGTGGTTCATAAACATAAATTAACGCCGGTGCAGCACAAGTTATAATGATACTTTGAAACCAAATAAGATGTTTCTTAAGCACAAGTTTGTCTTGATAAACACCATAAATGATCATGATGATCAATGAAATTAAATAGTTAAATGAATAGATGATACCGGTTTGCTTTGCAGTTAAACCAATCTCTTTACTAAGCCATATTGCATAAAAAGAAAAAACAAAACTACCAGCTGCGTAATACATAATGCTATAAAATGAAGCAAACCAATAAGTTGGTTTTTTATAAAATGCACTTGTCATAATTTATCCTATAAAGAGTTAAGCACTAATTTGAGTATGAATAGCTAAAAATTTAGCTTTAACGGCTTTATTAGATAAATGTGATCAACTTCAAAGTAATTTTATTTTTAGTAAACGGGTTAATTGGCAATAAGTATAAATAACATTAATAAACAGTATGTTATTCAAATTATTGAGAGGTGAATAAAAATTACAATTTAATTAAAAGAGTCAAATATCTCGATTTAAGACTTGAAAAAATAGTTAAAAATGCAATTAGCCAATAAATAAAAAAATAACCGCTAATAATAAACTAGCGGTTATTTCAAATATCATGGTTAAGCCTTTAAGCTAATTAATTTACCATCTTGCTTAACAAAAGATTGATTAACATAAACATCTTGACTATTTTTAACACATAGTGGCTCACTGGCTACATTATCAATAATGACGTTATTAAACAAAACACTTTGCGCATTCTCAATAAAGAATCCTTTGCCCGCTTCTGGTTTTACATCTTTAAACATATCGACCTCACCAGCTTGTGCATTTAATTGCATTGAAACCCGGATATTATCAAAAGAGATATTCGAAATTGGCGATTCAGGGATGCCATATAAAAAACCGGCATAAGCACGTACATTTTTAGCAATAATGTTTGAAAAACTGATGTTATGGCAAGCTGGAGTTGCTTCATTTATTGGCATCGGCTCTTTATTCCAAACAATAGGATCATTCCCTTTCGGACCACAATAGTAGTAATAGTTCATCACAAACGCAGAGAGAACTTCGTCCATAACAATATTACTAAATGTGATGTCAGAAATTGTTCCACCTCGACCTCGTCGAGTTTTAAATCTTACTCCGCGATCTGTTTTTTGGAATACACAATTGGTAATCGTAACATTACGAATACAGCCACTCATTTCACTGCCAAGAACCACCGCACCATGACCATGAATCATATTACAATTAGTAATCAAAATGTTTTCACATGGACTTTTTTCTGCTGTTTCTTCAGTGCCAGCCTTTATCGCAATACAATCATCGCCAACATCAATATAACAATTAGAAATTCTCACATTACGACAAGATTCAGGGTTAATACCATCGGTATTTGGCGAATCAGCCGGATTAAGAATCGAAATATTATCGACAACAACATTATTCGATTCCATTGGATGGACTGTCCAACTCGGTGATTGAGTTAGAAAGACTTTTTCAATAGTCACTCGTTCACAGAAATCAAAACCAATTAAATAAGGTCGTGGGTATTTAAGATTGCTTCGTTCATGACGGAATGTATGCCACCATTTTTGTCCATTACCATCGATCTTACCATTTCCGGTGATAACCACATTTTTGATATTATGTCCGTAAATACAAGGCATATACACATCTTGCTTAACCCCTTCCCAACGAGAATTAACCACTGGATAATCCTTAGCATCATCAGAGAAGAGTAAAGTTGCTCCTTGTTCAATAACCAATGTTAGGTTACTACACAGCTTAATTGCTCCAGTAAAATAGATACCAACTGGAATAACTAATGTTCCACCACCTAATTGGTCAAGATGTTGAATTGCTTTTTCAAACGCTAAGGTATTTATTGATTTTCCATCACCAATAGCACCAAATTCTGTTATAGAGAGAATCGTCATAAGTTTATCCTATATATTTTGGCAAATATAACCCTTTTAATGTGGCTTAAATATTTGCTTTGTTACTTTAAACTTTAGGATCAGCACTGCTGATCCTGATTAAGAATTTATTTCGTTTTAGTCGGTTTTTGTTTGAAGCCAATATTATTATTACCAAAACATTTTTCATAATTGATGCCAGATAATTCCTCAACCACTTTGCGAGTTTCAGGGCTAACATCTTCCATTTTGCCTCCTTGTCGGATACGGGCAACTTCATTAATAATGATAGAATGAGTAGCATGATCAAGTTTCATTCGCCATGCAAAGAATGCACCAATTAAAGCCATACCAATAACACCATATAAAATAATGCCATTGATTGCATCAATCGCACTTTGTGGCTGAATATGGGATTTCGATTCAAACCCATAAGCACTTAATATCACACCAAGTACAAAAACAATTGAAGCTCGAACTAATTTACCGGCCATCGTCATTGCACCTGCATATACTCCTTCACGACGACGATTGGTTACCACTTCATCTACATCCGCAAGGAACACATATACACTCCAAGGAATATAGTAAACACCACCAGTTCCTAAACCAAACCAAATGGTAATACCCACTACAAGCCAAGTAATATGCGGTAGATTAAAGTAATAGATACCGACATAACCTATCATTGATGAGACAACAATTAATAGAGCGATAATAAAAGGTTTTTTAAAGCCTTTTTTGGCACAATACATCATAAAAAAGGCAGTGGAAACCAACTGACAAATACTACTTAATGAATTCATTGACGCCACAAATGAGCGAGGTTCACCGAGACTAAAAACAATGAAATAGGTAAATACCGCTGTAAATAACCATTCAGCACCAAAACCAAATAAATACATGCCTAAATGTGTTCTAAATGTTTTAATACGGAAGGTGGATAGAATATCAATAAACAGCTTTTTGATAGCCTCAAAAAAGCTATGAACTGACTCGTCTTTTACCTCATCTTTAGGTTTTTCCCAGCTATTACAATACAGCAAAATTAACGCTAACATCATAATAGTTGCATAGGTGATTCCGGTTAATAAAAATGGTGTTGCGGATTCTTTACTGTAAAAATAGAAAAATACACCGGGAATTGCCGCCCCTAAGAAGTTCGCTACTTTACCAAACATCGCTTTTGAACCAGTCAAATAAGTACGTTCAGAGAAGTTAGCGGTCATTTCTACCGGTAGGGTATTAAATGGGATCATAATACTGGTATAAATAATCTCAAATAAAATATAGGTAACTAAGTAGTACCAAAATCCCATACCATCAATCCATAGCATTGGGTAAATAACCATCAACGGTATACCAATCAAAATAAAAAATCGCCGCCGACCAAAACGTTGCCCGATTTTAGTTTGATAAAAATTATCAGTAATAAAGCCCATCAATGGATTGAGAATGACATCAAGATAAGTGGCAATTGAAAAAATTAGTGCAGCTTGTACCACACTTAAACCACAAAAAGTGGTATAAAAATAGAGTAACCAAGCCCCACTAATCGCTAATGCGCCACTACCAATTAAATTACCACTACCATATGAGAATCTTACTAACCATGTAATTTTATTCTCTTTTTTTTCGTTCATAAAAGATACCTATATTATTTAAAAAAAAGGGTCCCCGCATTAAGTCCCACAGGACTTAATGTCATAGGTATTAACTATTGAATTTATGCCTAGAGAGTTACGCCGCTTTTTAAGATGGCTAAATTCCTGAAATTATTGATTTCATTTCGAGTTTTTTCGCCACTAGCGATCAGAGCAATATGCTCAATAAACTCTAGCAACAAAGATTGCATCGACACACCTTGTATAAGCTTACCGGCATTAAAATCGATCCAATTGGCTTTCTTGTCGGCCAATTGGGTATTAGTTGCAATTTTCACTGTTGGCACAATTCCACCATAAGGCGTACCTCTTCCCGTAGTGAAAAGAACCATGTGACATCCAGCAGCCGATAAAGCCCCAGTAGCTACAGCGTCATTACCTGGTGCACTTAGTAAATTCAGGCCATGTTTAGTTAACATTTCACCGTATTTAAGAACATCAATAACTTCACTGCCGCCGGCTTTTTGGGTACAACCGAGAGATTTTTCCTCTAACGTTGTAATGCCACCAGCCTTATTACCTGGAGAAGGGTTTTCATAGATGGGTTGATTATTTGCAATAAAATATTGTTTAAAATCATTAATCATATGTACTGTTTTGTCAAAAGTAGACTCATCAATACAATGTGACATCAAAATATTTTCAGCACCAAACATTTCTGGCACTTCGGTAAGTACACTAGTACCACCATGAGCAACAACATAGTCAGAAAAAAGACCGAGCATTGGATTGGCTGTAATACCAGAAAAACCATCTGAACCACCACACTCTAAGCCAAATTTCAATTCACTTAAACGCCCTACTTCACGTTTATCTTGTTGCATAATGGCATAAAGTTCTCTTAAATGAACCAGCGCTGATTCGACTTCATCGCTCTCTTGTTGAGCGATTAAAAATCTAACTCGAGACTCGTCGTACTCTCCTAAATCAGCCTTAAATTCTGAAACCTGGTTATTTTCACAACCAAGTCCTATCACCAAAACCGCACCAGCATTAGGATGTTTAACTAAATTTTGTAAAATAGTTTTGGTATTTTGATGATCTTGTCCTAATTGAGAACATCCATAAGGATGTTCAAGTACCGTAATACCGTCGATATCTAATTGATTATTTAACTCATCACAAAATTGTTTAACAATTTGTTCGGCGATACCATTAATACAAGTGACAGTTGGAATAATCCAAAGTTCATTACGGATACCTACTTCACCATTGTTACGTCGATAGATCTGTACTTCTTTATCAGCTATCTCATGCAACAATTCATTTTTTGATAAAGTAGGTTGATATTGATAATCATTAATGTCACTTAAATTAGTTTTCAAATTATGTGAATGAATATGCTCACCAGCCTTAATAAAGCGAGTAGCGTGACCGATTGGTAAGCCATATTTAATAATATTTTCATTTTGCTTAATATCGTTAAGGGCAAATTTATGCCCTTGTTTAACTGGTTCTTTTAGGTCAATGACCAAACCATCTACGACAATATTTTCTTCATGTGCTTCTAAATCAGATAATGCTACCCCAACATTATCTTTATTATTAATTTTTATAAATTTAATCATTGAATCACTCATACTATTTGCTGCCAGCAATACATTTTTCGATTGCTTGACGCATACCACCTTCAATTATGATCGTTAAATATTGAGTTAATGTTTGCGCTAATTGCGGGATACTTAGTAGATCGTGCTGCCAATGAGCTGTATCACCTAATACAACTTGAACTAAATCTTCTAATGAACTTTTACCCTCAGCAATCGCTGTCCAACTACTATTAAAGCGTTGTAACCAAATTGCATCATCTTGTAATGGGTAACTTTGCTCATTACGTACTCCACGATAAAAAGCAATTAATGCCGCAAAAGAGAAGACTAAATGTTTAGGTAATACTCCTTTCGCTTTTTGATAATTGATTAATTGAGGAAGAATACGGGTTTTAAACTTCGTCATACTGTTTAAGGCAATCGACATCAATTGATGTTCAATAAATGGATTTTTAAAACGACTAATCACTGAGTCAGCAAAATCAACCAATTCTTGATGAGGTAAATCTAAAACAGGAATAATTTCCTCAAAAATAGTCTCTTTAATATAAGATAAGATCTGTGCATCATTCATTGATTCACCAACAGTATCAATACCCGATAAATAAGCAACAGGTACTAAAGCGGTATGGGCACCATTTAAAATAGCCACTTTACGCTCTTTATATGGTTTAATATCATCAACAATTTTGATATTCATATCGCATTTATCAAGGCATAGTTTTTCAGCTAACCATTGTGGTCCTTGAATAACAAATAGATAAAAATATTCAGCTGAATCAATAAAGTTATCTTTATAACCCAATTCTGTTTCAAGTTCGGTAATTTGCGCTTTCGGATAACCTGGTACGATTCTATCAACTAAAGTGGAACAGAATAAATTATCATTTTCAAGCCAGTGCATGAATTTGTCTGACAAGTTCCATTGGTTGGCATATTTTAGTACTAATTTTTTAAGTGCATCGCCGTTATAATCAATTAATTCACAAGGGATAATAATCAAACCACTTTCTTTACTACCCGCAAAGTGAACAAATCTTTCATATAAAAATGCGGTTAATTTAGCTGGATAGCTAGTTGCAGGTTTATCGGTTAATTGGTCACTTTCAACATAACTAATGCCCGCTTCGGTAGTATTTGAAAATATAAACTGAATATTCGGATCTTTAGCTAACTCAAGATACTCATCATATTGAGTATACACATTGATTTCATTATTCACTGAACGAATCAATCTAAACTCCTTCACGGCTTGATTCTGTTCATTTAAACCACGAACTAATGTGGTATATAAACCATCTTGGATACTCAATGATGGCGGAAAATCGGTATTTAATGGACGCACCACAACCACACCAGCATCAAGTTCGGTTTTCTCGTTAAGAATATCTAATTGCCAATCTAAAAATGCCCTTAAAAAATTACCTTCGCCAAACTGAACAACACGCGTCGTATATTTTGCTCCCGGAAAATCATTTCTATTTAATGTTTTCATTACTCTAACTCTTATTTAATTACTCTAATTACAACGACTTAATACTCTTAACTCAATTCAATACCAAAATAGTTTTTAGCATTATCAAAACTAATATTTTTAACCATTTGTCCTAATAATTGGATATCACGTGGTGCTTCACCATCTTCAACCCAACGTCCAATCATGCGACATAAAATACGTCTAAAATATTCATGGCGAGTATAAGATAAGAAGCTACGGCTATCAGTTAACATACCAACAAAACGACTTAATAAGCCAAGTTGGGCAAGCTGTGTCATTTGACGAATCATGCCGTCTTTTTGATCGTTAAACCACCAACCAGAACCAAATTGCATTTTTCCTTGAATACCTGCACCTTGGAAGTTACCAATCATTGTGCCTAGAATTTCATTATCAGAAGGATTTAAACAGTATAAAATTGTTTTAGGTAGCGCATCTTGTTTAGCTTGGGCATCTAATAATCGAGAAAGAGGCTGGGCAATCGGTGAATCATTAATAGAATCGAATCCAACATCTGGCCCCATTAAATTAAACATTCTGGAATTATTATTACGCAATGCGCCAATATGATATTGTTGAATCCATTGACGTTTGTGGTATTCAACACCTAAAAAGATAAGTACTGCCGTTTTAAATTGAGCAACTTTTTTAGCAGTTAAAACCTCACCAGATAAACGTTTAGTTAAAATGGTATCCAACTCTTTTTCAGAGGCTTCTTCATAAACAACGGTATCTAATGCATGGTCGGAAATCTTACAGCCATGAGCAGCAAAATGGTCCATACGTTTGGATAATGCCTGGCAAAGCGCTTGAAAGTTAGAAATTTCCACGTCAGCTACCGCAGAAAGTTTTTCCATATATTGGGCAAAAAATTCAGAATCAATATTAAATGCTTTATCTGGACGCCAGCTTGGTAAAACTTTAACCTCAAATGAACTGTCTTGAGCAATAGTTTTATGATGAGCTAAATCATCAATAGGATCATCGGTGGTACCAGCCATTTTAACATTCATTTTTTTCATAATGCTACGAGCTGAAAACTCTGGAGTGGCAAGCATTTCATTACAACTATTCCAAATTTGCTCTGCTGTAGTTGGTGATAATAAAACATTATCAATTCCAAAAGGACGACGAAGTTCTAAATGAGTCCAATGATATAAAGGATTACCAATGGTATGAGGAACAGTTTCCGCCCAAGCCTTGAATTTGTCTAAATCACTCACATCAGTACCAGTACAAAATTTTTCAGCAACACCATTGGTACGCATTGCGCGCCATTTATAATGATCACCTTTTAGCCATATGTCATACAAATTTTTAAATTGATAATTGTTGGCAATTTGTTCTGGTGGTAAATGGCAGTGATAATCAAAAATTGGCTGTTCAGCCGCATAGTCATGATAAAGTTGACGAGAAAATTCAGTATCAAGCAAAAAGTTTTCAGTTAAAAAACTCATTTTATTCTCCAAAAAGCAGTGATTAACTAGTAAGTTTAGATGTCAATATTTTGTCTTATATTAACATATAAGACAACTTAAAAAGTTGACATACATCACATAATTAACCCATACCCATAATATATAAAGGGATAATTTTTTATTGAAAGTTAGCTGACAAGTATGTTTATTTGAAAAAATTACAGTAATATTATTTAACTTAGCGCAATTAGATGTTATTTTAAAAGTCTGAGAAAACTTAAAGGAATTATGCCAACTTCACCATGACCCAAGAACAGAACGAATATCAACGACTTTATCAAGTAATCGCAACTGAACTTAAGAATCGAATTATTAATGGTATTTATCCAGTTGGCAGTAAATTACCTTCCGAAAGATTAATTTGTGAAGAGTTAAAAGTTAGCCGAGCAGTAGTCAGAGAAGCCATTATCATGCTTGAAGTTGAAGGTTATGTTGATGCACGTAAAGGGTCTGGCATCCATGTAATTGCTAATAGTTTGCAAAATAATATTATTACCGCCTCACAAGGTTTAAATTTTTCGACTACAGGCCCCTTTGAGTTACTACAAGCTCGGCAACTTATTGAAAGTAATATCGCTGAATTTGCCGCCACTCAAATTACTAAAGATGATATTGTTAAACTTTTAGAAATTCAGCATAACGCCAAAAAAGAAGATCATTATCGAGATTCTGATTGGGATTTAAAATTTCATACTCAAATTGCAATGATTACCCGCAATACTGCTTTGATCACAATTGTTCAAGAAGCATGGCAGCAACGGACATTAAATCCTTTATGGAAAAAACTTCATGAACATGTACAACAACAAGATATTGAAAGTTGGTGGGATGAACATGATAAAATTTTAGAAGCGCTAATTAATCGAGATCCCAAAGCGGCTAAATTAGCCATGTGGCAACATTTAGAAAATACAAAAAAAATGTTATTTGATGCAGCTAGCGAAGATTTCGAAACCAAACGCGACCACTATCTCTTTTCTGATAATCCAGTTATTAGTATTAATGAAACGTAGCATTGAGAGAGTTAGTAAATAGCCAATTTAGCAGCACAGCTTAAAAACAACTAATAAGCAAATTAAAACACTTTGCATTAGTAGGCAAAATGTTTTAATTTCGTGAATCAGAAAAAATTAGATATTACTAAAATTATTAGCGTTGATCGTCAATTGTTACCCCAGCAGGTGGTGTAAACTTGAACTTATCCATCGTAACTTTGCCTAAAGTTTGGCGAGATAAATCATAAAAGCTGCGCTGACCATCTTCTTCAATAATCGTGAAATTAGAAATCATGCCGGTTGGTAAAACTGAAATAACAAAATCTTGATTAGAGCCATCAGTCGGTTTTAAGGTAAAAGAATCTTGTTTACGTGTAACATGATAGGCATTCCAAATTGGATTATGACTATCAGTAATTAGCAACATTAAACGATTATCTACTGCTTTTTTCAAACTCATTACACTCACTTGTTCAACGGCTGGAGTGTAGACCCACATATTAGTTCCATCAGAAATAATCGAAGTTTCATCAGGTTCAGTCATTGTCCAATTAAAATAATAGGGTCTTGTCACCCATAAATCACCTTTTCCTTGTTGAACTGGTTGCTTATCAGCAGTTTTCACATCTTGTGAAAAACGGGCATAAAATCCATCAATTTTAGCTAATCGTTCTTGTAACACCTCTTTATCGCCTGCCCATGCAGAAAGACTTGTAAGTAACCCAATTAACATTAAAAACTTCTTCATTACCAATCCTTATGTATTTTGTGTAATAAAATATATTCAACAATCATCTATTTTAATAACTAATTTAGTTCAAAATATTACCGTTTTTCTGTTAGCTGTGGAAGATATTTTCTTTTCTTTTTCACTATTATTAGTGAAGCGGTATATAATAACCATATTTTGTAATTACGGGTATATAGTACACCATGCCTAGTCTCTCTTTTGAATTTGGTACAGATGAATTTAAACCTTTAGCTGCAAGGATGCGCCCACGCAATTTATCAGAATACATTGGTCAGAGCCAGCTACTGGGTAAAGATAAACCTCTACCTAAAGCCATTGAGGCGGGTCATCTGCATTCAATGATCCTGTGGGGACCGCCTGGTACAGGTAAAACCACCTTAGCAGAAATTATTGCCCATCATGCCAACGCTAAAGTTGAACGTATTTCAGCAGTTACTTCTGGTATAAAAGATATTCGAGAGGCAATAGAAAGGGCAAAAATAAACCAGCAATCTGGTGTTAGAACCATCTTGTTTGTTGATGAAGTCCATCGTTTTAATAAAAGTCAACAAGATGCATTTCTACCTTATGTCGAAAATGGTACGGTAACCTTTATCGGAGCAACAACTGAAAACCCATCATTCGAATTAAATTCAGCACTTTTGTCTCGCGCGAGAGTATATTTACTAAAATCACTGACCAATAATGATATTGAGCAAATTTTACAACAAGCTATGGATGATATTGATCGGGGTTATGGTAACTTAAATATCACATTACCTGAACAAACTAAACAACAGATTGCCGAGTTTGTTGGTGGTGATGCCAGGAGGGCATTAAATACACTTGAATTATTGGTTGATATGTCCGATGGTCAAGCCCTTACACCAGAATTACTAAAAGAAGTCATTGGCGAGCGTAGTGCAAGATTTGATAATCAAGGCGATCGTTTTTATGATCTGATCTCAGCTGTGCATAAATCAATTAGAGGCTCTGCACCTGATGCCGCACTTTATTGGTATGCCAGAATCATTTCGGCTGGTGGTGATCCACTTTATGTTGCCCGTCGATTATTAGCAATAGCTTCAGAAGATGTTGGAAATGCCGATCCAAGAGCAATGCAAGTAGCACTAGCTGCTTGGGACTGTTTTACCCGAGTGGGGCCAGCTGAAGGCGAACGAGCTATCGCCCAAGCAATCGTTTATCTTGCTTGTGCACCGAAAAGTAATGCTGTTTATCTTGCATTTAATCAAGCAATGAAAGATGCTACATCTCAACCAGATTATGATGTACCAGAACATCTACGCAATGCACCTACCCAATTAATGAAGAATTTAGGTTATGGAGCTCAATATCGTTATGCCCATGATGAACCTAATGCCTTTGCTGCTGGTGAAAACTATTTTCCTCCAGAAATGGCGGCAACTAAATACTATTATCCCAACCAACGAGGAGCTGAAAAAAATTACGCAGAAAAATTAGCTTGGCTAGAAGATCAAAATAAAGCGAGTAGTATTCAACGCTATAAATCGAAATAAAATTAGTAATGTAATTTTAATATTTTTTATCAATTGAAATTACATTTCATTTATTACTCGGCAAACTATAAGTTATCGATAATCCCAGCGTTCTTATCCACATAAAAAATAAACTAATCTTAAAAAGAATTGATATAAATCAAAAACAAAAAACCATATTTTACAAAAATTTAATTATAAAAATTAATATCAATTTAATAAAGTTACCTAACGAGCAGTAGATATTTAGCACTATGGTTTTATTTAGTATTATTATTCCAATCAATCCAGTCAACTGAAGCCAGCCTCTCACAAATAACGGTTAACTCAATAACAGGATCACCACCTCATTTATCACTACCATTAGAGATGAATATCGACGATTTAAACTTATTTGGTTTAAAAGTTTATAATCAAAATTATTATGGAGAGGAGATTGATCATTTACCACTCACCAGTAACTATCCATTTAAAGATAAAGTCGCAATTGCACCAATGAAATATCCAAACGAAAATGAATACGTTGATATTGATGGTGATGAGTTAGTTGGGTTTGAACATAATGGCAACATTCAAATGGAATGGTTTTATACCAATTCAAAAAATAAATTAGTTTCGTTTGTTCCAACAGCTGATGATACATTTTGTTCTTTAGCTAAAAAAAATATAACTGCATCATTTAAAGTAAAATTGACTACTGATGCTTTATTACTAGTATCAAAATATGGTGAACCTGACTATTATCTCTATCCTAATGAGGAAATAACAACATCACCTTCAAAAACTTATACCATCATGGATGATGTTGGAATTTGTTATGCCAAACCAGAACTAAAACCAAAAGAATCCAGAGCTAAAACAGAATCACAATGGGATCGTAATAATGGCTTTTTACCACAATCGACAAATGATCCTAGCAAAAACTTTCCTTCTACTGGTTTTTATGGTGCGCAATTTCAATTAATTTTGACTAATGAACAAATTACCAAAGATTATGAATGGTCAATTAAACAAGGTGGTGAGTTAGTACAAGTTAACAAAGACGATAACACTCAATCTGTTACGGTATCATTTGATATGCCTGATGCAAAAGATCCAGCAAAAGCTTGGCAATATATAATGGGATCTGGTGATGGATATACGGTTATTGTTGAAGGAAAAAACCCTCAAAGAAATACCACTATTCAATATTCATTTACCCTCGTTAAATGATTTACCGGTTGGGATGAAAATAAAATTGGTGAACCCGGAGCTTCTATTACAACGGGGCCCAAAGTGGATGAAAGCTGTAACGCCCTAGCCGGCGGTGGAAAGTATCGTATAAGTTATACTAACGAAGTGGTTAATTCCAGCTTACAGGCAACTAAAGCTAAATATACTCGAGAGATAGGCACGCTTTTCAGTGAATGGGGAGACCCTAGTCAAAAAGCATACCCAAATTCTTGGGCTGCTAATGATAAACAAGATGCTAGATATAAAAGAATTTGGCTATATGATCCGGATAAACAAAAATATTGTGATTTGCATACTTATCAAGCCGTTTATCACTGTGTCGCTGAAAATGGTTTAAAAAATGGCTTATGCACAGCAGTAGCTGAAAATAACTAGTAATTTTTACGGACAGTGAAACATTAAAGGATATCTAATTCAGATAGCTAATTTAACTTTCCTGTCCTTACATCAACAAATATAAATCACTGATCGCTTTGACTATCATAAATATCAATAGCGTTTCCAAAGTGAATCGCAATATAAAAATGGTTTATGTATATCACATTACATTGATTGAATGATAAAGGTATTGAATAATGATATTTATCAAATAGCTTAAAAAAATATTAATATATTATTACAAATAAATTAATGATTAATCATCTTTAAGATCGACTAAAGCGATTGTTTGCTTTATAATCGGCGCCACAAAAAAACAAAAATAAATAAAAATATAATTTTATCAAATAGTTATAAATTACTAAATTAAAATGATAAAGGATGAATAAAAAGGAATTTAACAGTGAATCAAATCATCAATAAGTCTGTAAAGAAAATATCTTCAATACTACCTTTATTACTTGTATCCCCTTCTAGCTATTGTTCACTCGATTCAAAAACTGTTCAAGCAATTAATGGTAATAAACCATTATTATCAGCACAATTAGAAAATAATATGAAAGACTTTGATCTTTTTGGTCTAAATACCGATGGTAAAAACTATTATGGTGATGAAGTTAAAAATATGCCATATTCAACAAGTTATCCATTTAAAGAACGCATAAAAGTTGCGCCTATAAAACTTCCTGATAATAGCCAATTTGTTGATGATGATGGCGATCAACTGTCTGCAATCGATACCAGTAGTGCAATTACCATGAAATGGTATTATACCAATGCTAAACATCAACTTATTGAATTTGAACCAGAAGATAGCGATACATTTTGCTCATTATCAGAAAAAGGGTGGTATGCGCCTTATAAAATTAAATTAGAAGCAAATGGCATATTATTATATACCCAATATGGATTACCTAATTCAAATCAATACCCTAACGAAGACATTATTGATAGTCCAGCGAAAATGTATACCTTATTGGAAGATAATGGATTTTGTTATGCACGCCCTTCGCTACAACCAAGTAAAGCCCAAAGCGGTCAAAAAAACCAATGGAATAAAAATTATGGTTTCTTAATTCAATCAAATACAGAATTAAGCAATTTTCCAACTACTGCTTTTTATGGTGCACAATTTGACCTAACTCTTGCTCAAAAAGGCATGGCCGACCAATATAATTGGCAATTGATAAAAGGTAAAGAACTTGTTAGTAAACCAATAATCAGTGCAAACAACGACTTTGTAACGCTAAGATTTGGTACTGATAATGCAAAAAATACCTTGATAGCTTGGAATTATGTCATGGGTAACAATACCGGTTATGAAGTCATTTTAGAAGGCACCAATATAACTAATGGATACAAAATTCGTTATGGATTTACTATAACAAAATGGTATTCTGGATGGAATCTAGCTACTATAGGAACAGGCATTAGCTCAATAGGAAAGGCATTACAAATTGCCGAAGCATGTGAGCAGTTACCAGGTAATTATCGTATTGCTTATGCAGATGAACTGAGTAACGCAAATTTTAATGCAGGAAAAGATGCAATATTTACTCGTGAAATAGGTTCATTAATGAGTGAATGGGGTAATCCAACACAAGAATCATACCCAGACTCATGGGCTCCGGCATTAAAAGAAAATAATAAACAAAAAAGAATTTGGGTCTATGATACGACAATGAACAAATATTGTGACTTACATCCATATGATGGAAAATATCACTGCAAAAGCGAGAGCCAAGATAAAAATGGCTTATGTATAGCGGTCGATACTAATTAAATTTGTCATTTTATATTTAGAGCTCTATCGATTCATAGGTAGAGCTTATCATTGGCAATTTTTGTTTTTCTTTTATACTACCTATCATTATCGTTTTTACTATCAAAAACAAATTCAAAAAATATTATCCGTAGTTATTGATTTTCGTTAATAAATTCCCGATCAATGTTTATTATACATACTACATATAGTAATAAAATGATTAATAGGCACTATATATTGTATATTTTGACAAATATCAATTATCATACGTTTCATTAAAACATAAAAATGGATGATAAATGAATAATGAACAAATCAATGCTAGTAACTAAACGTGATGGGAAAAAAGAACCTATCGATCTTGATAAAATCCACAAAGTAATCACTTGGGCAGCAGAAGGATTAGATAATGTATCTGTCTCTCAGGTTGAATTACGTTCACATATTCAATTTTATGATGGTATCCGTACTTCGGACATTCATGAAACTATTATCCGTGCAGCAGCTGATCTTATCTCTCAAGATGCGCCTGATTATCAATATTTAGCTGCCCGTTTAGCTATTTTTCATTTACGCAAAAAAGCCTACAATCAATTTACACCACCATCACTTTATGAACATGTAAAAAAACTTGTTGCTAGCAAACGCTATGACAAACACCTTCTTGAAGATTATACTCAAGAAGAATTTGAGCAAATGGATAAAATAATCGACCACTGGCGTGATATGAATTTTTCCTATGCAGCAGTCAAACAACTTGAAGGCAAATATTTAGTTCAAAATCGCGTAACTGGCGAAATTTATGAAAGTGCTCAATTCTTATATATCTTAGTTGCAGCATGTTTATTTGCTAACTATCCAAAAGAGAGCCGTTTAAATTATATTAAACGTTTCTATGATGCTGTTTCGACCTTTAAAATTTCATTGCCGACACCAATTATGGCTGGTGTCCGTACTCCTACTCGCCAATTTAGTTCGTGTGTATTAATTGAATGTGATGACAGTTTAGATTCTATCAATGCCACAGCTGGTGCGATTGTAAAATATGTCTCACAACGAGCTGGAATTGGCGTGAATGCGGGTCGTATAAGAGCATTAGGTAGCTCAATTCGTGGTGGTGAAGCCTTCCATACCGGTTGTATCCCATTTTATAAATATTTCCAAACTGCAGTTAAATCATGTTCACAAGGGGGGGTTCGTGGTGGGGCAGCTACAGTATTTTATCCACTCTGGCATTTAGAAGTTGAAAGTTTATTAGTCCTACGTAATAACCGTGGTGTTGAAGAAAACCGAGTACGACATTTAGATTATGGCGTACAAATCAATAAATTAATGTATCAACGTCTAATTAAAAATGAAAACATCTCTTTATTCAGTCCATCTGATGTACCGGGTCTTTACGATGCTTTCTTTGCCGACCAAGACAAATTTGAAGCTCTTTATCATCAATATGAACAAGATGTTAATATTCGCAAACGCGTAGTTAAAGCAGTTGAATTGTTTTCATTATTAATGCAAGAACGAGCATCAACTGGCCGAATTTATATTCAAAATGTTGATCATTGTAATACTCATAGTCCATTTAATGCTCAACTAGCGCCAGTACATCAATCCAATTTATGTATGGAAATTGCCCTACCAACTAAACCACTTAATAATGTTAATGATGATAAAGGTGAAATTGCACTTTGTACGTTATCTGCTTTTAATTTAGGTAAAATTGAATCTCTTGACGATTTTGAAGAGCTAGCTGATTTAACCGTTCGTGCCCTAGACGCATTGCTTGATTATCAAGATTATCCGATTCCGGCAGCTAAAACGTCATCAATAAACCGCCGCACATTAGGTATTGGTGTAATTAATTATGCCTATTATTTAGCTAAACATGGAGTTAAATATTCTGATGGTAGTGCCAATAACTTAACCCATCGCACATTTGAAGCAATGCAATATTATTTATTAAAAGCATCAAATAATTTAGCTAAAGAAAAAGGTGCCTGCCCACTATTTAGTGAAACAACCTATGCTCAAGGTATCTTACCTATTGATACTTATAAACAAGATATCGATACACTTACTAAAGAACCATTACATTATGATTGGGAATCTTTACGCCAATCAATCAAAACTTATGGTTTACGTAATTCTACTTTGTCGGCATTAATGCCATCTGAAACTTCCTCACAAATATCAAATGCCACTAATGGTATTGAGCCACCACGAGGATATGTCAGCATAAAGGCGTCAAAAGATGGTATTTTAAAACAAGTGGTACCTGAATATAAAAAATTAAAAGATTTATATGAGTTACTTTGGCAAATCCCAAATAATACAGGTTATTTGCATTTAGTCGGTATTATGCAGAAGTTTATTGATCAATCAATTTCAGCCAATACTAATTATGATCCAACTAAATTCCCTAATGATAAAGTACCAATGAAGCAGCTATTAGCTGATTTATTAACAGCTTATAAATATGGTGTAAAAACCCTTTATTATCATAATACACGAGATGGTGCTGAAGATATTCAAGGTGATATTGAAGTCTCATCAAGTGATGATGGTTGTGAAGGCGGAGCATGCAAAATTTAATTGTTCTGCTTAGCCCTAAAAATAAAAGTAGCGGATAACAATTGAGTTATCCCTACTATTCCGACTTTTTACTTATCTGCACAGTAAAAAGCTTAGCAAATTTCTGTTAGGAGTTCGATTATGAGCATGAATTACAGCACCTTCTCACACGTCCATAATGATCAACTTAAAGAGCCAATGTTTCTTGGTCAACCAGTAAATGTTGCTCGTTACGATCAACAAAAATATGAAATGTTTGAAAAATTAATTGAAAAACAACTTTCTTTCTTTTGGCGTCCTGAAGAGGTCGATGTATCACAAGATCGTATTGACTATGCAGCGCTCCCCAAGCATGAAAAACATATATTTATTAGTAACTTAAAATATCAAACTCTGCTCGATTCTATTCAAGGTCGAAGTCCAAATGTGGCGTTATTACCATTAATTTCTATTCCCGAACTCGAAACATGGGTAGAAACTTGGTCATTTTCAGAAACGATTCATTCACGTTCATACACCCACATTATTCGTAATATCGTTAATGATCCTTCAGTTGTATTTGACGATATTGTGACTAATAAAGAAATTCAAAAACGGGCTGGTGATATTGCAGGCTACTACGATGAATTAATTAGTTATGCTAGTTATTATAATTTGTTAGGTGAAGGTAAACACACTGTCAATAATCGAACTATCACTATTGATCTACGAGAGTTAAAAAGACGACTTTACTTATGCCTAATGAGCGTTAATGCACTTGAAGCAATTCGTTTTTACGTTAGTTTTGCTTGCTCATTTGCCTTTGCTGAACGTGAATTAATGGAAGGTAATGCCAAAATAATCAAACTGATTGCTCGTGATGAAGCATTACATCTAACCGGCACACAGTTCATGATTAATACTCTAAGAAGCGGTGAAGATGATCCAGAAATGGCCGAAATCGCTAAAGAGTGTGAACAAGATTGTTATGACCTCTTCTTACAAGCCGCTAATCAAGAAAAAGAATGGGCTGAATATCTATTTGAAGGTGGTTCAATGATTGGTTTAAACAAAGATATTCTATGCCAATACGTTGAGTATATTACCAATATTCGTATGCAAGCGGTTGGTCTCAAATTACCATTTGAAGTAAAATCGAATCCAATTCCATGGATCAATAACTGGCTCGTTTCTGATAACGTACAGGTTGCGCCACAAGAAGCAGAAATGAGCTCATATTTAGTTGGGCAAATCGATTCAGAAATTAGTGAAGATGATTTAAGCGATTTTACCTTGTAATTATTAATCGCAAAAACCCCTTTCCTCAAATTTTTTTATTAAAGGAACCTTATCGGTTCCTTTAAGTTTAAAATTCGCTAAAGTCAGAAAATTATCAATTCATTTATAAGGATACAAATTAGATTTTTCTTGATATATTTAAACTCTAATTTACTATTCATAAGAATTCAAAATTGAAAGGAAATAAAATGAAAAAGATAATTGTGACTACTATTCCTTTTATCTTGTTTGGTTGTGTTAGTGATATCAAATATAACTACACAGCCGAGGTGGTTGAAAAAAGCTATCCTGAACTCAATGTTGTAACAACAACCTATATTGGTGATGATTTAGTTCGTCAGGATAAAGTTAAAATAATGGATGCAATTTCTTTTGCCAATACCACAGAAGTAACAAGACTTAACCATTCTTACATTATTGATGCCGGTGATTATCCTAAATTAGGGGAAGATAAAACTCACTTATTCTTCGCAGCGAAAAGTGCCAATGGTAATGCAATTGTTAAAACATATACTACACCGGCTGCACCTATTGGTATTCGAGTAAGAAAAGATAATGCTAATAATGAGGTATGTATTTCTTTTATAACTGGAACTGATTTTTGTAATAACAATAAAAATTATAGTTTTAAAAAAGTTAGTTTAACTAGTCAAGACACTTTCCAACAAATATTAATTTATAATGGCAAAGTTGGAAACAAAATTAATATTAGTTATCGAGAATTTAATAATGATATGGCTAGGCCTGCATTCTCAAATAATGCTGAATATGATTTATCTAGTTCAAAAACAATTAGATATAAGGGGGCAGTCATTCAAGTCATTGAGGCTACAAATCAATATATAAAATATAAAGTTCTTCGTAATTTTAATACACCGAATCAAGAATAATAGAAAATATTCACACTACCCTCATCAATTATTTATCAAAAGGAACCTGAATGGGTTCCTTTGGGTTTGAAATTTAATTAGCAATAAAGCTAATCTCTATTTTGAAAATTTATAAAAGTTGAGACGACTATTTCTTGTATTAAACAGTGATTTCACACATTAAGATCAAAATAGATTTTCCCTAAAAACCCTATCTCCTCACAATTATTTATAACAATTCACATTAATTTTCATATTAAATTTGCTATCTAGATCACAGACACTTTCGTTCGAAAGTCATTATTATGTAACAAAGATAAGCGAGCAGTATATGATTTTTAATTTACAAACGATATTCCATTCATGATGGACCAGGAATTCGAACAGTTGTATTCTTGAAAGGTTGTTCTTTAGGCTGTTTTTGGTGTGAAAACCTAGAAAGTCAATCGGCTAAGCAAGAAATTCTGTTTGATGAAAGGCTTTGCATTAGTTATTGTGATCTTTGTTCTGCATTTTCCCCAAATTTAATCAAAAAATAACTCATAAAACCTCCTAAAAAAAAGACCTACTAATGTAGGTCTTTTTTGTAATGATTTTATTAGTTCTACTAAGTAATAAGTTAAAATCATTTTTTCGCAACCGGTTGGATCCACATTTGCTTATTTTTAAAATCAATTTTAACTCTGTTTTTACTTAAAAAGTCAGCACCTAATAATCCGTCAGATTGAAATTCATTAGGAAATGAATCAATTATTATTGGCAGAACGCTATCATTCGCGACATTATTCACATCAAGTGATATAGATTTAAAATCATCTTCAGGATCGCTTATTGTAATGGATTGTGGTGACAGCAATTGTTGTTTGATGAGTGATACCGTCGCTCCTGTATCTAAAACCATTTTATAATTCTTTATACCATCGGACAGATTAACGACCAAACCTTCACCATTTAAATCAAAGGGGATAGCAACCCAATTTGGATTTAAGTCGGTTGAAGTATCATCTGATATCGTTATATTACTTTCCGGATAATTGATAGTTAATACGTAACCATCAAACAACCCAAGCCCAATAACAGGTTTATCTTCATCTGTATCCTCACTATCATCAATAGTCGGATCGCTTGAAATAACTAATCCCCAATCCTTATATTCAACCACTTGCACCTTGTTAAAGGTAAAAGAATTTAATTCTAACTTGTTGACAATAAATGATTTAAGTTCTGTGACACCCCCAGAAAGATCAATCGATCTGATTTTTTCAGAGTTTTCCGTTTTATTAGGAATCTTATTAATTAAATCCATGGGTAGATGTAAAGCTTCTTTAGACCCCGTATCCAAGGTCATGGCAATTTGTTCACCTTGAAAATCCATCATGATTAAAGGTAAATTATATTTGTCATCAAAATTTAGATCCCAAGTGACTTCAGCACTTTGTGCAAAGTGACTGATAAACAACATGATTAGAAATAGTATTTTTTTATTCATTGAACTATCCTCATTGTATTACCATTCCTAATATCTCTTTTTGATTTGAAATTATTAAAAATGTTTATCATTTATCCTTTGTTTTTTTAGCCATTTTAATCGTTTATAATTGATATACAACAATATAATGTCTATATCGTGTTTTTTTCGTACTACTGATTATGGAATGTTCTTTACGGCCCTATCACACAATACTTGGATGTTATTATTGCCAGAACTGAAAATGTTATTTAAACGCCAAATAATCGACCTTTATCTACTAACTAAACCACTCAGTGAGTTAATTGAATAAAAAATCAAACTTAACCGATTTAATACTCTTATTTACCCTCAATAAATCATATTTGATGGTATACACTCCTCAATTATTTTTACAAAAAATATTCACTCATCAATTTTAAAATTACTAATGGATTGAATAAAACGTTATTGCTTAATGTTATTGTATGAAAACTGTTGGCATTCCAACTTGACACTGCTTTAAAATCGGTGGACGATATAACAATTCGATTTTGCTAATTTGATATGATGACTATGACTGATGCACATTTGTTTTATTCTATCTCTCCGCTGGATTTTAGTGATGACCAAATAACTGTCCCCTATCTAAAACAGCAACTAAATGCGTTTCAACAATGGTCAGTGACTCAGTTTAAAAATAACGCCGATATTGATGACTTAGTTCATCTGCGCAGTCAGTTTATTGATCAGCTACTTCAACGATTATGGCATTATTATCAAATTCCCGAACAAGTTTCATCACTGTTTAAACAAAATCGCATTGCACTGATTGCAGTTGGTGGTTATGGTCGAACCGAACTCCATCCCTTATCCGATATTGATATTTTGATACTAAGTGATAACTCACTAACCAAAGAACTGGAAAAACAAATTGGTGATTTAGTCCGTCTACTTTGGGATCTGCATTTTGATATTGGCCACAGCGTTAGAACGTTAAAAACCTGCTTGCAAGAAGCTAAAAATGATATCACTATCATGACAAACTTAATTGAATCAAGATTAATTGCCGGAAGTGAGTCATTACTTAATAAGCTCCGCAGTGAAATTTTTAGCGATAAAATCTGGCCTTCTCCTGCTTTTTATCAGGCCAAAATGCAGGAGCAACAAGAAAGACACCAACAATATCACAGCACTACCTATAATTTAGAGCCAGATCTAAAAAATAGTCCGGGTGGTTTACGTGATATGCAAATCATTCAATGGGTTGCAATTCGACATTTTGGCGGAGAGTTTTTAAAAAAAATTGCCCAGTTTGACTATTTAACGCCAGAAGAAGTGGCCGAATTTAAGACTTGCCGCAAATTTTTATGGCGCATGCGCTTTGCGCTTCACTGCGTTATCAACCGCTATGACAATCGTTTGTTATTCGATCGTCAACTAAGTATCGCTAAAATGTTAGGCTATAGTGGTGAAGGCAATACACCGGTTGAAAATATGATGCATGATTATTATCGTGTTGCACATAATATTACCGAACTCAACCAAATGCTTTTACAACTATTTGATGAGTCATTATTAAAACGTTATTCATCACAAAAGACCTATGATATTGATCAACATTTTCAAATCAGAGGCAACCTAATTGATGTTAAACATAGCAGCGTGTTTACTGATAACCCGCTTATGATCCTCAATCTGTTTTATACAATTTTGCTTAACCCGCAAGTTACAGGATTATATTCAAATACGATTAGGCAACTTCGTTCTGCAAGGCGAAAGCTCACTTATTTACTTAGTGAAACGCCAGAAGCAAGAACATTGTTTATGAAAATCATCAAACATCCGGATGCAATTAAAAAAGCTATTTTACCAATGCATCAATATGGTATTTTGGCGGTGTATATCCCTGGTTGGCAACAAATCTCAGGTATGATGCAATTTGATCTGTTTCATGCTTATACGGTCGACGAACATACTATCCGCTTATTGCTAGAACTTGATCGTTTAAAAACCGAAGTGGGTAAAGAAAAACATCCTAATAGTTCAATAGTATTTGCCAAACTATCTAAACCTGAATTACTAGTGATAACGGGATTATTTCATGATATCGGCAAAGGTCGACATGGTGATCATTCGGAAATAGGCGCTAAATTAGTCGAATCTTTTTGTCAATTACATGAACTCGATGCGAAAGATACCGATTTGATTGTTTGGTTAGTTCGTTATCATTTATTGATGTCGGTAACTGCGCAAAGTCGAGATCTCCAAGATCCCGATGTTATTCGCGAATTTATTCAATTAGTAAAAAGCAAACGCCGTTTACAATATTTACTCTGTTTAACGGTTGCCGATGTTTGTGCCACCAATGAAACCTTATGGAATAGTTGGAAGCAGAGCTTAATGCGTGAGCTCTACTTAACCGCTAAACGATCATTTGATTCTGGCATTCATCAAATACCAGAACAACGAAGTATTGCTCGTCAACATAAACAGCAAGCACTAACTGAACTGCTGGCACAGAATTACGATGAGCAAACGATAAAAAACCTTTGGCAAGATTATCGCGTCGATTACTTTTTGCGCTATAGCGCTGAACAGATCGTTTGGCACGCTCAACTATTATTAAATCATGATTTGAGTCAAACATTAGTTTCGATTAATCCCAATCCATATCATGGTGGCAGCGAAATCATCATTTACTCATCTGATAGACCTTTTTTATTTGCCGCAGCATGTAATGCGTTAAGTATGTTAAATTTGAGTATTCATGATGCATTGATTATTACCAATAAAAATGGATTTGCATTAGATACCTTTATTGTGCTTGAACCTAATGGACAAATTGTGCCAGAAAATCGACACCAAGATATTATCCAAGCGCTGCATAAAGTACTACATCAATCGGTCTACAAATGTGTGACAATAAAACCCGCTAAACAGCGACTACGTTCATTTTCTGTACCAACACAAGTCAACTTTATTTCGTCATTTAACGAAAATCAAACTTATATGGAACTCATTGCGCTTGATAAACCAGGTTTACTTGCTTGCGTTGGTGAAGTGTTTGCAAAATTAGACTTATCGCTAAGCAGTGCTAAAATAGCCACAATTGGCGAACATATTGAAGATCTGTTTATTCTAACCGATAAACACAATAAAGCCCTTGATGATAACACCTGTCAAAAACTAACCGAATCGATAGTTGAAACTATTGATTCAATAAATTAATTAACCAAAAAGTTTAAAGTTAAAATTATGCAATTTTTCCTTATTTTGTTTCCTATTTTTTGTATTTTTATTGTTGGATTTATTGGCCAAAAGATTCTTAATTTTGATGTTGCTAATCTTTCAAAAATGTCGCTATATGTGTTATCGCCCTTTTTGGCATTTAAAACATTTTATACACATACCTTAACCAGCGATTATTTAATCTATATTGCTTATCTCATTGGTCTCTGTTTTTCCTTAGTACTAATTGTCAGCATCTGGTCAATGATAATGAAGTATTCGGTCAAACAACGCTGTGCAATGATTTTAAGTTCGTGTTTTATGAACAATGGTAATTATGGTACACCTGTATTACTGGTTTTTTTTGGCACGATCGGTTTTGATCTAGGTGTCATAATGATGGTGTTACAACAATTTGTTATGAGCACTGTTGGCATATATTATGCAGCCAAAGGCAGTACACATAGTGATATTGTCAGTCAAAAAGATGTTATTAACAAAGTAATTAGAATGCCGGTTGCCTATGGTGCCTTTGCTGGTATTCTTTTCCAACTGTGTCAAATACCATTATCAAAATCGATTATGACTTCAATTAGTATGATCGGTGATTCTTCCATTGTGATAATTATGATTATTTTGGGCATGCAATTGGCCAAAATCAAAATTAAACAACTTGATTATCCAAAACTTTCTTTTGCTTTAATAACTAGGATGGTGATATCACCGCTAGTCGCTTTTGCGATGGTCTATTTTATGCCTATTACCCCAATGGCAAAACAAATCCTTATTGTTCTAGCGGCAATGCCAAGTGCTGCCAATACCACATTAATGTCAGTTCAATTTGATACTAACCCAGCACTGGTATCAAGTGCTACTTTAGTCAGTACTTTATTGAGTTTAATTACATTACCAATCGTACTCTCTTTAGTTGGTGCACCAATTCCCTTTTAAATAGAAGCGATGCCTTAAAGAGTTTGAAAATCAGCTAGCTAAATCCTGATTAATCGTCAGGATTTAGTTTTGATAAAATTTAATCGTTACTCTGCCACTCTTGCTCAAATTGATTAACAAATTCAACTAAAATTTTATGCCGTCGCTCGGCGATCTGTTTAGCTATGTCAGTATTCATCATATCTTTGAGTAAAAATAACTTTTCATAAAAGTGATTGATTACTGTATTGGGCTGTTTGTAATTGTCTTCATTAAGTTTTGTTCTCGGTGGAATATTTGGATCGTGCATAATATTATGCTTATTACCACCATAATAAAAAGTACGACCAATACCTATTGCGCCAATAGCATCAAGACGGTCAGCATCTTGAACTATTTGTCCTTCCAACGATAACTCGTTTTTTTGTGAAAGATTTTTCCGATAAGACATATTTTCGATAATAGCAAAAATAGTATTAATCTCGTTAGTGGTTACCTTTAATAATTGCAGATAATCACGCAATTCAATTATTGCTTTATCAACATTCTCAACCACTTTCTCATCAATGACATCATGTAAGTAAGCGCTCATCAATACAATAAATGCATCTGCTTGTGGCTGATCATTAAGGATTTTTTCGGCTAATTTTACAACTCGTTCAATATGCGCCATATCATGGCCGGAAAAATCATGCGAAAGCTTTTGTTGAACAAATAGTTTAATCGAATTAAGAATTAGTTGTTGTTGGGCAGTTATTCGGTTGGTCATTTTATTAGGCTTAATTAAAAATAGTAATGATAGATTATATTTGATCGAGATATTATGTATATTACCGCAGTTAAAATCTAATCGCTATTGATGGTTTTAGTTAATACTTTATCAATCAGACAGTTATTCTTGCATAAAACCACCAAAATCAATTTAAAACGAGTTAAAAATCATATTTAATATCATTATTGATGATTATTTAGACTTATTTATCAAAAAATTCCTTGCATTTAATGTTTTTTTTATATTTTTTTTAATTTCTTTCGATTGTTTTCACTAATTGCGAAAGGTAGAATGCTCTAATTACAATTTATTATCCATGCAAATAACTGGAGTTGATTAAGTGAAAATATCAGCACGCAAAGTTTTGCCTTGGCAACTTATAGAATGTTTCACTCGATATCGTCAATTTATCGCTCTACTATTTGGCCTCACTATTTTTTGTATCGCACTGGTTGTGTGTTGGCATTTATTACAATCAATTAATCTTAGCGATTTACAATCAGCTCTGCATAAACTGCCTTACCATGCAATTTTACTAGCATGTTTATCGGCGATAGCGAGTTATATTATGTTGATGGGTTATGAATGGTCGGCTGCACGTTATGCAGGCGTTGATTTAAAACCATCGACAATAGCTACTGGTGCAATTTGTGCCTCCGCCATTGGTAATGCAGTCGGGTTATCCGCCCTATCCGGCGGTGCAATTCGTTGTCGGCTCTATTTTAAATATGGATTAACCACCATAGATGTTGCTCGCATGTCGATTTTTGTTAGCCTTTCGTTAGGCCTTACATTACCCTTAATCGCCACAATTGCTGCATTAATACATATACAAAATACCATGCTAGCGCTACATATCTCGGCAATCACTATCGAATTAATCGCTAGTCTAGTATTGATCATTTATGCGGGTGTATTGTTATTTTTACATGCGCACCGATTAGCAGAAAAACCCAATAAAGATACTTGGCTATATCAAATTTTCCATTGGCAGATCCGTTTACCTAACTGGCAATTAGCCAGTGGACAATTTTTAATTACCTTAATCGATGCCATTTTAGCCGGTGCTATTCTCTATTTTTTACTCCTGAATCAACCAAACTTTATTACCTTTATTATGATTTATATCTTGGCATTGGTTGCTGGGGTACTTAGTCATGTTCCTGGTGGAGTTGGCATATTTGAAGCTGTTATATTAGCGGCATTTTCATCACAAATTGATACTGCATCATTAACGGTTGCTTTGGTCATTTACCGTCTAATTTATATCATATTACCATTGATTCCTGCCGGAATTTTACTGCTAATTAACGAAGGAAAAAACTTTTTAACCGCACCACAAGTTAAAGAAACCGATACTGGTATTGCGGCAACGATTATGGCCGCCGCGGTATTTTTTGCCGGAGTAGTCATGATGTTTTCGAGTGTTACTCCTGGTTTTAATCATGATTTTGTCAGCACTTTTTTTCCGAAAAAAATTGTCAATTTTGCTCATTTAACCGCGAGTTTAATCGGGGTTTTATGTCTACTAATGGCAGTAGGATTACGCCGCAGACTTTACTCTGCATGGGGAATATCGGTTATATTATTGATAGTAGGTAGTATCTGCTCATTGTTAAGAGGTTTACACTGGATCGAAGCAACTACATTATTAGTAATAGCCATACTATTAATCAATTTTAGGCATGCTTTTTATCGTAAAAGCCGATTAAGTATTTTGCCTTTTTCACTAAAATCCTTTGTTATCAGTTTTGGTTTAATTGCCTTATTTGTTTGGCTAATCTTATTTATTTATCAAGATATTCCTTATAGCCATGATTTATGGTGGCAATTTGAATTAGATAGCCGAGTTCCCCGAGCATTACGGGCAGCATTAGGTAGTTTTATCTTATTGAGTGGCGTAATGTTATTTTGGTCATTTAAACCGGCATTACCTATCTTAACGATTCCGACTGAAGAGGAGTTAAGTGAAGCCTATCAAATCATGCTCAACTCAAAACAACCTGAAGGCGGATTAGCGATGAGTGGTGATAAGTCACTGCTCTTCAATCAATCACATAGTGCTTTCATTATGTATGCAAGACGAGGAAGAAGCATGGTTGCGCTATATGATCCTATTGGCAATGATAACGCTGCTCGGGCTGATTTAATCTGGGCATTTAGAGATCTTTGTGATCAACACCATTTACGTCCGGTTTTTTATCAAGTTAAAGCAAACAATTTACCATTCTATATGGATATCGGTCTTCGAATTGTCAAACTTGGTGAAGAAGCCTTAGTTAATTTAAAAGAGTTTGATTTAAATTCTAAGGGATATAAAGATCTTCGATATACTTGGAACCGTGGGCAACGAGATGGGCTTAGTTTAAGATTTTATCCACCGGGTACTGCACCAATTGATGAATTGAAAGCAGTTTCTGATGCATGGTTAAAAAACAAACATACCAAAGAGAAAAAATTCTCATTAGGGGCTTTTTCTAAATCCTATTTAGATAATTTCACGATTGCCGCGGTTGAGTACCAAGGTCGCATTATTGCTTTTGTGAATTTATTAGAAACCAAGCAAAACTATAGTGCTAGTATTGATCTAATGCGAGTTTTACAAGATATTCCAAAATCGACTATGGAGTTTTTAATGGTTGGTTTAATTTTACATTATCAAGAAAAAGGTTATCAGTATTTTAGTTTGGGAATGGTACCCCTTGCCGGCATGCAAAGAAGACGTGGTGCACCAATGATCCAACGCTTAGGTGCATTAGTCTTTCGCCGAGGTGGCCGATTTTATAACTTCCAAGGCCTACGCCGTTTTAAAGAAAAATTTGCAACGCATTGGCAACCTCGTTATATGGCGGTTCCTGCCGGGCTTGACCCCTTGGTTGCTTTAATTGATACCACCATGTTAATTTCAAGTGGCAAAACAACATTAACTAACCAGAAGAACTAATCAAATGAAAAAAATCATACTTTATGTTTTATTATTCATTATTTTAGTATTCATTACATTTTGTATTGTTATAGGTTGGTACAGTTATAAAAACCAACGAACTGCTTCAGTTAATACTGTTACAATTAATCAAAACTTTACTATCTTATCTGCTAGCCCCAAACAGTCAGCAGAAGCTTCAGCAATAATTGTTGCGACACAAGATAATCGCTTTACCGCTAATCAATTATTAACCTTATCTGAATCAATGGGTGCTAAATTGGTGCAATTTGAATTACAACCACAAGGAAGTTGTGCCGAACAACAAACACGCTTTGAACAAGCTAAGAAGATCTTAAATGAGGATAAATTTACTGTTGCCGGCATGCAAGAAGGTGCAGCTTTCGCTTATCGTTGGTTAAGCAAACAACAAGATGATGATGCTAAAGCTTTATCCATTGAGTTTACTTTAGATCATAAAGATTGTGACGCACCTTTACCGGCACAAGCCAGCCATGGCACATGGCAGGTTATTTGGAACAATCCACCTGATGAACAAGTTGCTATTTTCCCTCGCCAACAAAAACAGATTAAAGTAACCACGTCAATTGGTGAGTATCAAGCGTCACCAACTGAATTATTAAGTTTACATTTATCCTCGATTTTATTTGGTGAGCATGAACCATTACCTGTCATTGAATTGCCAGCTAAAGCTAATCCACAACATCCGAATAGTGTTACCTTTTATTATTCAGGTGATGGTGGTTGGCGAGATTTAGATAAAGTTTCAGCAGAATATATGGCTTCACATGGTTATTCGGTGGTTGGGATCGATGCGTTAAAACTTTTTTGGCAACATCGCTCGGTTGAACGTAGTGCTAAAGATCTGACTTATTTAATGCAAGAATACCGTGATAAATGGGGTGTGAATAAATTTGTACTAGCGGGTTATTCTTTTGGTGGTGACATTTTACCAGCACTATATAATCGCTTATCCAAAGTAGATCAACAAAGTGTGCAAGCATTGATCATGATTGCTTTTTCTAAAGATGCTAATTTTGAAATAGAAGTCAGTGGTTGGCTGGGACAATCTGGCGATGAAATGAAAACAGCAGCAGAGGTTGCGCAGATTCCAGAAAAGAAATTATTTTGTATCTATGGTGCAGAAGAGAAAGACGATAGCGGTTGCCTACAACCGGAGATGAAAGGCGAAGCATTTCAACTACCGGGTGGCCATCATTTTGATGAAAATTATCAGCACTTAGGGCAAATTATTATGCAAGCTATCGACAAACGTATGCAATAAATGTGGCACTTTAGGTATTATTTTTTAAATAAAAGCATTAATAAAAAATTATAAAAATATTAATGCTTTTTAAGCTTGATTTTCCCTTCTGATAAGAATACGCCACCAAGCGTAAATAAGGTACCTATTGCCGCAATCCAGGTAAAAGGTTCATCTAAAATTAATACTGCATTAATAATTGTCAAAATTGGTACTAAATAGATATAGATGCTAATTTTGACCGCACCCACTAATTTTACCGCATAGTTCCAAGAGGCAAAGCAGATAGCTGATGCACCGACACCTAAGAATAAAATATTGATTAAATTGACGGGTTGATTAAATCTTGACAAATTCCATTCAAAATCAAACAAATACAGTGCAGGTAACATAAACATTAGACCGTAAAAAAAGAATCTTCGCGTCAACAAAATAATATTGTAACCATAGTTACTACTTTTTTTAGTTAAAATTGAATAACACGCCCAAAATAGGCAAGCAAACACCGCCAGTAAATCACCAAGCGGATTAACCGATAATACAAACTGACCATTAAAACTAATTAAGGCTATACCTATCATGCCGAATAGACAGCCAATATAAAACACTTTTGCTGGTTTTTCAGCCTTAAGGAAGAAGATGGCCAATATAGCAGTAAAGACTGGAGCTAGTGTGGTGATCACACCAACATTTGATGCGGTAGTATAGGTTAAAGCAATATTTTCACAAAGAAAATAACAAGTGACACCACAAAATCCAGCGCCAAGAAACATCAACTCTTGTTTAATCCCTTGCCAAGCAAAAAAGCGAGGCGCTAACAACCAAAGCGTGGCATAGCCTAAGGTAAATCGAAAAAAGAGAATTTCAATCGGTTTAAAATCTGTCAGTAAAACTTTGGTGGCAATATAAGTGATTCCCCAAATAAACACTGTCATCAGTGCGATTAGGTGGCCTTTTGTCCTTGATGAAAATAACATAAAAATTCTCTCTGCTCACTTATTAGTATTTAAGCACCATCCATTACATTATTATTTAGTTACCAGACTAAATATGCCAAATAAATTGAGAATAGATAAAAGGCTTGATAATAATAAAAATAACACTATTTATTAGAATAATGAAAATCGCTAGATATTAACTTGCTGTTAATAATTGTTCAATATATTTTCATATATCGATTATTTATGTAGATTATATAATTCTATAGCAGGACTAGTTAGCACTAATAAAAATTGTAGGCAAAAAAAATCCACTCAAAAATGAGTGGAGGGCAAAAAAATGAATTAACGTAATCTGAATATATAGACAGGCTAAATCACAAAAAGTTCCAACTAATTTCAAAAAAATTTAATATTTTTCTAAAAAATATTCTATTGAATTGATTTATATTAATAATTATTTTTAAAAATATTTAAAAAAATATAAATATTTCTCATTCTTCAGTACATAAAAACTAATTTGCTTTAAACTTAATTTCATTGCAAATTTAAATAAGCTAACGCTATACTGCGATAAAAATAGTCTATATAGCGATATAGGAGTATTTATGAAAAAGAATGTTGTTTTATTTAGTAAAATTCCAGCTGATCAACAAGAAAGACTAGCACAAGCTTTCAATCTAACACTATTTCAAGGTGATCCTAAAACCGATATTAGTGGATTTATCCAAACATTAGCTAATGCAGACGGTATGATTGGATCTAATATTCCAACTCGAATTGATGATAATTTTCTGCAACAAACCCCTAAATTAAAAGCTGCGGCGACAATTTCAGTCGGTTTTGATAATTATAATTTGCCTGCACTGAAAAAACATGGCGTCCGATTAATGAATACTCCGAAAGTTCTTACTGAAAGTACCGCTGATCTCATTTTTACCTTACTCATGGCTACCGCTCGTCGAACCGTTGAATTATCTAATCTTATTCATAATGGTGGTTGGAATAAAAGCATCACACCTGAGTATTTTGGTACAGATATTTATGGTAAAACCATTGGTATTTTAGGCATGGGGCGTATTGGTCAAGCCATAGCTAAACGAGCACATTGTGGTTTTGATATGAACATCATATATTATAATCGTTCAGCCAATGCCCATGTTGAACAAGCCTATCATGCTAAACGTCTTGAACTAGATGATGTCCTTAAACAAGCTGACTTTGTTGTTATCATTTTACCGCTAACCGATCAAACGAGACAGCTTATTACTAGACAAAAATTAGCGTTAATGAAATCATCAGCTATCCTAATCAATGGCGCTCGAGGTCCGATAATTGATGAACAAGCACTCTATGAAGCATTAAAAAATAAAACCATTAAGGCTGCTGGCTTAGACGTTTTTGAAGTTGAACCATTAGCCAAAGATTCGCCATTATTAAAACTTGATAATGTTTTATTATCACCACATGTAGGTTCAGCCACCACTGAAACTCGATATGCCATGGCCAAATGCGCTGTTGATAATATTATTGCCGCATTAAAACCGGAAAAACCAACTGAAAATTGGGTTAATCCAGAAGTCGGGTAACTTGTATTACTACTTGAATTCACCTATAATGCCCCAATATTTTCTTTAAATACCAACCACAATTGGGGCTGATTCTGGATTCGACGGGATTTGCGAAACCCAAGGTGCATGCCGAGGTGCGGTAGGCCTCGTAAATAAACCGCAAAAAAATAGTCGCAAACGACGAAAACTACGCACTAGCAGCTTAATAACCTGTATAGAGCCTTCTCTCCCTAGCCTCCGCTCGTAGGACGGGGATCAAGAGGAGTCAAACCTAAACGAGATCGTGTGGAAGCCTTGCTTGGGGCGGAAGCATTAAATTTAATCAAGCTAGTTTATCAGTGGCGTGTTTGTCCGCAGCGGGTAAGCGAAATTCAAAGACAAACTACGCATGTAGTACCAAGGATGTAGAGATTTCGGACGCGGGTTCAACTCCCGCCAGCTCCACCAATTCAATAAACAGCAACATTCTTTTAAATCCTTTAAAACACATCAAAATCAATAAAAACAAGGCTTAAAGCCTATTTTGTTATTCATTAAGTGCCAGTAAGATACATTTACAACCAGTAATTAATTGAAAAATAAAAATTTCTGAAGGTAGTCGTTTTATTAATGTTTAAAAAAATGGTTTGAATTTAAGAAAAGAGCATTACCGACGATTAAGCAAAGGATACCTTTCGCTCGTTCGAAAAGGATGTCCTGCCCTGCCTTGAGAAAATGGCGATCACCGTGATTAAAGCACGCAACTTAATACAAATATTAGAGCCCATCGAAACCCAGGGCGTGCTAGAAACCGTGCGGCGGTTAAGCCAACGTATCAATGAAATTATGAGCTATGCCATCAATACCGATTTGTTAGAAGCGAACCCTGCTTCTAACATTAATCAAACATTTGAAAAGCCAAAAAAGCAAAACTCGCCCACGGTAAGACCAGAAATATTTCCGAAAGTGATGCGCAATATCAGTATGTCTAACTTACAAGTCATCACACTCGTTTTACTGCTTTGGGAGCTGCTTACCTTAGTTAGACCGTCGGAATCAGCAGGAGCAAAACGGGTTGAAATTAATCTTGAAAACAAACTATGGCACATCCCTGCCGAGCGAATTA
Organism: Gilliamella sp. M0364; assembly: GCF_016100565.1. Lineage (NCBI taxonomy): Bacteria > Pseudomonadati > Pseudomonadota > Gammaproteobacteria > Orbales > Orbaceae > Gilliamella > Gilliamella sp. M0364. The sequence goes on from NZ_JACFSF010000004.1 coordinate 84,971, forward strand.
AAACCCAAAAAGCCCATACCATACCGATATCTAATGGAGCTTTGGGCTTATAAGCAAAATTAAAATCGCTAATACTGCATTAAAACGTATCGGCGATGGCCATCAATTGGTAGCACTTGGCTTACGCTCTATCGCCAGTACCGCCATGAATGAAGCCGAATTTAATCCCGATATCATTGAAGCAACCCTCGCCCATAACGACAAAAACGAAGTCAGGCGTGCCTATAATCGTTCTACTTATCTTGAACAGCGCAAGGAATTAATGGCTTGGTGGGGAAACGGGTTTATGAAAAATGAAATTAAGACATTTTGTAAATATAAGGTGAGTTGAATTATTGTATTGTATTTCAATGACTAAATTAGTTTGGTCATTCTCAATATAAATATTCTTTCAAATCATCAGGTACCAATTTAAATAGTTCTTTAATGAATCTAACTTGCTGTTCATAATTTATTGAAATTTTAGTACTACAATTTTCAACATAATATTTTGCCTGATAATTTAAAAAATGGATATTGTGCATCTCAAATTCTGGATTTAGTATTGTTAAAACAATATTATGAACAAACTAGGCTTCATAATAACAAGATTTATCTATCACTTTTCGGAAAACACCATGAGTTTGTACATTGCGAATATGTGGTAAACAACGACTAACATTTCGATATAGATTTCGTTTTTTGCATTGTGTTAGGCTTTATTCGTAAGTTCATTAATTAAATGATAAGACGCATAATTTTGTCTAATCCATTTCGTTGTTGCTTTTATCGACTTTAAATCAAATTTATCCGCTTGCCACTCAAACCGGCAACCTGAATACGTTTCAATCACATTAACATGACTCCAGCATAACTGAGATAATAAGTTTTCAAACTCCTCTAACCAATTGTCAAGCATAACATACATTTCATCATATTCAGCAGCGAAATGAATAATATGCGAATATTTACAAAGCGCTCTATTGCCATACGGTAACATGGCAAACATATCTCGACAAATATAGGTACCATAAGGTGGAAGTTGTTGCAAAATAGCCTGATTAAAATTATCTAATGCTTTATCATCACTTGCTGATGAGCTGATATATCCGTATATAATTGCCATATTATTTAATCTTTTTAATTACAGTTTCAGGATTAGGTGATAATAACCGAGATATATACCACATCTAATCGGCTCCCTCAACTTTAGCCATAAACGATAGTGGGAGCTTTAATATTCGCACCCTAGTAGGCTTGTAGAGCGCTAAATGGTTTGCTGTCAGAAAAAGTTGCGAGATAACTCGCAAATTTAAGATTATTTCTTCAATATATTCAAGTTATTAAATTCTATAAAACTTTTGTTTAATCATCTTTCGATTTATATAGTGGTGGATAATATATTTGGTCTATTGAATAATGATCAGTTAAGGAATATTTTAAGATAACTAAATTCATGGCTAATAAATAATAAAGAAAAGCTGACCCTAGATTTTCCCCCATAGCAATGGTTATCCACTTAAAAATAGTCTGTCCGGAGGAAGAGCAATAAATGCTTATAAAGCATTCAGTGGAGCTCAAGACACCCAAACTAAATAATAATTTCTTATTTTTTTTATTTTCGGCTTTTTTATTTTCATTATTTACTCTGTGTTTTTCATAAAGCCTAATTAATAAAGGATCTTTTTCTTTAAGAGCATAATCATAAAATTTATGCGAATAAACATATCCTGAGGCTTTTCCATAATTTTCAATATTAAATATATTTGTTAATCCAGGAATATAAACTATTATTAATTTTATGAAAAAAAGCATTGAAGGGAAAATATAGGCCATCATAATGCCAAAAAATACGATGAATGAAATTAACATACCTAGTTGATTAAAGTTTCTTATTGAATCATATGTTAATCCTATTATTCCGCTATCAGTCTGCCAGTATAAAATGATGTCTGTAAATAAAAATACTTGAAAAAGCTTAACTACCCAAGTATGTTCGTACATCTTATCAATAAGAGAATTAACATCAGAATATGCTTTTTTGATTAGTTCATTCTTTTCTAGTTCCATTTATTTTCCTTACATATTTAGTTTTATTTATACCACAAAAATTTTGAATAACTATCTGAATATATAAAAATCTATTATAATCGAGTTCGTCGTCATTTAGCTAATGGCTGAATATTGCCAGAGCAATACAAAAACAGTATTACCAAAACAACAAAATCATAGAGGTGAGTACTGCCTAATATTTTGGCGATGATCAGTGGTCAAATAGATCATTGTTCTATTTTAAGTTATCTATAATATAAAAAAGGATATTTATGAGACGCAAAGATAGAGAAATAACTAATCTTGATCAAGTGATCGATATTTTAGAGCATACTGATGTTATTCGTTTAGCGATGAATAATGGCGATTTTCCGTATATTGTTCCTGTCAATTTTGGTTATGAATTAACTGCTAATAATCAGCTTATTTTTTATATTCATGGGGCTAAAGTGGGGACTAAAGTTGAACTACTTAGACAAAATCCATTAGTTAGCTTTGAGCTAGATACAGGGCACCAATTAATTACTAATGAAAAAGCCTGCAAATATTCCTTCGATTATGCCAGTGTTATCGGCAATGGGTATGCAACCTTTATTGAAGAATCCATCGCAAAAATAGCGGCGTTACAAGTAATGATGAATAAATTTGCTCCTAATAAAACATTCTCTTTTACCGAAAGCGATGTTAGACCAATTAGCGTCATAAAAATTGAAGTACAAGCTTATACAGCTAAAAAACATTAAATTATGATGACTATATTATTATGGTAGAAATAATAAAGAAAACTTAAAATAATGATATTGATACACGAGTTTTTAAACATTTAGTTATTAACTATCAGTAATAAGAAAATAACACAAAATAGGTTAAAAGCTCGTGGTTTATTTAGGGTATATGTTGAATATACAATAGTAGATAGCTAGTTATAAATACTCAATTCTATAGGTCACTTTTCATTTAGATATATAAACAATTTTAATAAAATAGAAATCCAGTATTTACAAGTTTTTAAATACTTTTGTTAAGATTTCGCTGGCTGAATACAGATCCAGCCACTCTCACGAATTAAATAATTCTCGGATAAAGCTTAACTCTGGATTTACCTCTACCACTTTATCAACCATCTTGTTATACCACATTGGTTTTTGCCATGTTGCAAAATTAGGGAAATGGTCAATTGCCATTGGTGTCTTTAACAGAGGGTGATCGATTTCTGGGGTAGAAAGGCCATGACGAGCTCGGAAATTTTTGACTGCCTGATATTCAAATGGCCAAAGAAATAACATGATATCATCAATTTCATAACCAGTTGCTGGCTGCTTTCCATCATTATCAAGAAACAGTGATATCCATTGTAAATGATTATCACAAAGCTTGATTAACCAATCAGTCAACTCATTTTCATCGGTGCTGTACAGCGCTTCCTGACAAAAACGATGATAAAATGGATCGACAGGGATATTTGCCCTATCCCAATCAATGGATTGTTTACGCTCACTTGCCATCATTTCAATCGCTAATACCCCTAAGCGCTGTGGTCTCGGTGGTACAATATTACCCCTACCATTGCCACCCCAAGATAAACTTCGGTTCATATTACCATTGAGAATACTTTCAACAATTTTGGGGTAGCAAGGCTCAATTAACTCAAATCGATTACAAGCAAACATCATTAGTAAGATTTGTCCTTGACTTGATAGATTTTTGAGAAAACGATTTTGAATTGCATAGATATTATAGTAATCAAGTAACAAACTTAATGCAGATGTAACAATATAACCATATAAATAAGGGATCTTTTCTTTTTTGTTATTAAAATAAAATATAGTGTAATAATACATCGTTTGAAGAAATTCAATTGATATATCAGCTAAAATATCATCTTTATTTCTTAAATAAATATCCTCTAATTTAGTTTCAATACTATCTATTGTATTTTTTTCAGCAATACTAAGATCTTTTTTCAGTATAATGTATTTATTATAATACTTATTAATCTCATTAATAGAGGCCATATTCGCTGTTCTCCATGATTTACTAAATAAAATCCAATTTTTCCATTATGTTTGGCATTTCATGTATGTCAAAACTAGTGCCGTTTTAAATATAACTATGTAGCTAATAATCTTATAAGCAATAAATTATTTTTGAATTTATAACTATCAATAATGATTATATGATTTCTTATAACTATTAAAGTTAACATTGAATTGATAGCACTAGCTAATTAAATTATATATTAGGTGTATATTAATCATTATTACAAAGAGTTATTAAACATTATGTCATTAAATCTCAGGAAGACAATATTTAATCTACTTAAACAGCAACCGCAAAAACAGTTTACCGCTAGACAATTGGCTCAGTTGATATTTATGCCTGTGCTGAAAAAAACAGGCTAGTGAGCGTTTAATGACTGATGATGATGTTATTGCCCAAATTGCAGCTGAAATTAGTGCCCAGCGACCACTTTTACAAAAAAAACATCCAGAAATAAAAACCACAGAGGGTCGTTCTAAAAAGTATTACTTTTCGCAAAAATCGGATGAAGTAGAAGTACTAGACGCTGAGTATTTATTTACAAAGAAACAGCCCACTCAAGCCCAAACAGAAAATAATGGTCATGGTGAACACTCTCTCTATCCATTATTAAGTAAATATCTTTATGATGAACTTAATGTGTACTCTAAACGTATTGATGAAAAAACCTCATCAAATAGAATGGGTAAAAATGGCAATATATGGCTACATCCTGATATTGTTGGCTTAGAAGATCTCAGTTCTGATTGGAATAACTTAGTCAAAGATTGCGTTAAACTCTATGCCGATCAGTAAAGTAAACTATGGTCATTTGAAGTTAAAATATTACTTAATATGTCAAATGTTAGAGAATCATTTTTTCAAGCTGTATCTAATTCTTCATGGGCTAATTTTGGTTATTTGGTGGCTTCACAAATTACTGGTAGTGATACATTAAAAGAACTCAGAGTATTGTGCGCAGCACACGGTATTGGCGTTATTAAATTAGATGTAGATAATCCATCAGAAAGTCAAATTCTAATTCCTGCTCAAGAAAAAACTATTATTGATTGGGACTCTTGCAGTCGTCTTGCTAGAGAAAATAAAGATTTTAATAACTATATTAAGTTAGTTAAGCAGTTTTATCAAACTGGTGAAATAAAAGTTTTTGATTGGGATTATACTAATACTTAAATAAAAAAATCACTAAAAAGAGACACTAAAAAGTTATCCTCCTTGTGATTAGCTATCGTTAATTGATATTTTTTTAATCAATATAACAATAGAAATTGGCTTTATAATAAATATTAATAAAGCCAATTAAAACTCATTTATTAATCAACAATAACTCTTCCATTTAAAGGTTGAACTGGGCGGTTGTTGTTGTGATGCATGATTGAGTGGAATTTTTCAATTTGTTGTTCTGAGACTGTTACAGGTTGTTCTAACACAATCCATCTTACACCTTCAGTACACGGTGGTGTTGTTAATGATCCACTAAAGCGATAATAATCGAGTGTTTTAGGAAATAATGTACTGATATCAACAGTTTTGTGTAAAGTTACTTTGTTATCCACTTCCGTAGGCATTTGCTGCCAAGCCTTCGCAATTTCAGAATTCGCTTCGCCACTATTAAACATTAAGGCGACAACGGTAAGCTCACCAGTTTTATTTTTGTAAACAAAGTGGGCTTCCATTGGATAACTTTTACCTTTAATGGTATTTTCACTTGGGCTGTGAAAATGGAATTGTTGTAACGTAAAGGTTTGCTCATCTAATATTAACTGATTATCACCAGTAACGTTAACCTGAATAGTATGTCCGTTATTAATAATTTCTTGTTTACTTGGTTTGAATGAGAACTTTAAGTTTTCATGCTCTGTCTTTAATGCATGATCGATATTGATCGGTGACTGATTTTTACCATTCTCACAGGTAGAATACTCTGCTGATAATTTACCCCAGTTTTCTGGTTTTTCTTGACCTTCATATCCCCAATGAGATGAATGTCCTATAGCGGCACAAGATAAGCTAGTTGCCATTAATACTGCAATTACTACGTTATGTTTCATGTTGATTTCACACTTTGGTATTAATTGGAGGGAGGCTGAATTATACTCTGCAAGAATAAGGCTTTCCAGCTAAAACACGCCTTATAAAAAATAATTATATATCGCTGTTCAAACATGGCTAAACGGCGAATTAATAATGTTTATGCAGATAAAAGTGATCTTGAAGTATCTATTGAAAAGTAGATATAAAAAAACCTGCTATATAAGCAGGTTATTAAAAACTGAAATTGGCTCCTCCAACAGGACTTGAACCTGTGACATACGGATTAACAGTCCGCCGTTCTACCGACTGAACTATGGAGGAACACTTAACGGACAAGATATTAACCATCTATGACGATTCTGTCAATCTCTAAAACACTAATTAGGTTTAACTGCTCAGCTTGTAAGCAAATCGAGGGAAAACTATGCTAAAATAGCGAGAAAATAGCATAACCAGTAGAGTAAAATTAATGAAAAAAAATATTTGTGTGTTTTGTGGTGCGAGTGAAGGTAATCGTCCAGAATATCGTATGGCAGCAGAGCAATTAGGTATGACCATTGCCAAACAAAATAGACGATTAATCTATGGTGGTGGCAATAAAGGACTAATGGGTGTTATTGCTAATGCCGTTCTCGCTTATGGCGGTGAAGTTATTGGCATTATTCCTGAGAGGTTAGTTAAAGCTGAAACTGCACACCATGGTATTACGCGTTTGGAAGTTGTTGAAAATATGCATCAACGGAAAGCAAGATTAACTGAGCTCGCTGATGGATTTATTGCTATGCCTGGAGGTACGGGAACATTAGAAGAGCTGTTTGAGGTATGGACAGGTATGCAAATTGGTTATCATGAAAAACCAGTTGCCTTATTAAATAGTCAATTTTGGCAACCTATGCTCAATTTTTTAGAACACGCAGTACAAGAAGGCTTTATCCGCGACAGTTTTTATCGAACATTGATCGTAGCAGATGTTGCTAATGAAATGTTAGAGAAGATGGATAATTTTATCCCAAAAGATTTACAACGTTGGGTAAAAAAATAGATTAAGACAAGAATAAAAAAACGCCATCATCTGATGGCGTTTTTAGTTGCATAATGTATTATGCGCTAACTAATTCAGAAGTCTGTGCTTCAGGTTTTTTAATCAATGCGTAAGCGACACCCGCAATCACCGAACCAACAGCAATGGATAGTAAATAACCACCAACTGGTTCAACCACACCAGGGATTGCTAGTACAAATAAACCACCATGTGGAGTCTGTAATATAGAACCAAATGCCATTGCCATACCACCAGTGATTGCCCCACCAATAATACAACAAGGGATAACTCGTAATGGATCACGTGCAGCGAAAGGGATTGCCCCTTCAGAGATAAAGCATAAACCTAATGCTAATGAAGCTTTACCGCTCTCTTGTTCTGCTTTAGCAAATTTTTTGCGCGCAATTAAGGTTGCTAACCCCATTGCTAACGGTGGAACCATACCACCAGCCATAACAGCAGCCATTGGTGCATAAATATGTTCAGAAATTAAAGTAGTACCAAATGCATAAGCAACTTTATTAATTGGTCCCCCCATATCCGTACACATCATACCACCTAATAAAGTACCTAAAATAATCGCATTCCCAGTACCCATAGATTTCAACCATCCAGTTAATGCAGTCATTAACCATGCGATAGGTGTACCAACGACGAATTGCATAACTAAACCAGTCGCTAATGTAGCAAGTAAAGGCACAATAAGAATTGGTTTTAATGCTTCTAGTGTTTTTGGTAATGGTAAATATTTAGTGATTAACATTACTAAATAACCGGCAAAGTAACCTATAATAATACCACCTAAGAAACCTGCACCAATTGAAGTGGCAAGTAAACCACCAACAAGCCCTGGAGCTAAACCTGGTCTATCGGCAATTGAGTAAGAAATATAACCAGCAAGTAAAGGTACCATGAGTGAGAATGCTAAATCACCAATTTGTTTTAAATGAGGTTCACCAACAAGCTCATTAACCAGCGTTTGTTTAACTACCTCAACACCATTTTCCACTATAGTTACTGATTTAAGAACTTCTTGAAACTCACCAAAAGCAAATGCAAGCGCAATGATTAAACCACCAGCCACCACCATCGGTAGCATGTAAGATACACCGGTTAATAGATGTTGGTAAAGGCCTTTCTTTTTATTGCTTGATATTGCCGCTGAAGTAGATGGTTGATAGAAAGTTGCTTCTACAAACGCTTTATCTAATTCTTGTGCAGTTTTTTTAAGAGCTGGACCGGTTTTAGTTCGGTACATCTTTTTACCTGCAAACTTACTTAAATCAACATCAATATCACATGCTACAATCACTAGATCAGCTGATGCTACCTCTTCTGGAGTTAATTCATTACCAACACCAACCGAACCGCGAGTTTCAACTTTACACCACCAGCCACGTTTTTTCGCTTCTTCTTCAATCGCCTCAGCAGCCATAAATGTATGCGCAACACCAGTTGGACAAGCTGTTACCGCAACAATACGTTTTTGTCCGTTGTTTGAAGTCGCAACAGCAGCAGAATTAGCAGATTGTTGATAAACAGTTGCTTTACTTTGTGCTTCATTTACGATTTTTTTAGGATCAGCAAAAATTTCATTGAGATCATTTACCACATAAACTTTTTTGCCAATCACTGATTTATCGCTGATATTACCATCACCAACCGAAATAATCGTATCAGCTGATGCCGCATTATCAACAACTTTGAAATTTAATGAATTAGCGGCTAACACTAATTCCGCTTTAGCTAAACGGCCATTAACTGGGCCTGAATTGCTACCTTCTACAATATATATATTCATGAATACTCCTATCCCGCAATTATTTCAATTTTTTCCGACATGTTGGTAACCGCTTGACGGTCTGATACCCCAACACCGGCTTGTTCAACTGATAAAGCGGCAACACTTGATGCAAATACTAAGGTGTCTTTAATTGATTGGTTAGTTAGTAAACCATACATTAAACCACCGACCATTGAATCACCAGCACCAACCGTGCTAACCACCTTACATTTAGGCGGTTTGGCTAACCATGCTTCATGTTTAGTAACCCATAAAGCACCTTTACTTCCTAGTGAAATTACTACGTTTTCTACGCCACCATCGATAAGCTCCATAGCAGCAGTTTTGATTTCTGATAATGTAGTTAGTTTTCTACCAACCCACATTTCGAGTTCTTTATCATTTGGTTTAATTAACCACGGATTAGCTTTCAACCCAGCAACTAAAGCATCACGGCTACTGTCAAACACAACTTTAGGACAAATTGCTTTTACTTGTTTCATCCACTCAGTGAACTTTTCAAGAGATACACCTGCAGGTAAACTGCCACTAATGGCAACCATATCAATCTCTTTCAACCATTCCAATGAATTAGTCACAAATGTTTGCCAATCTTGCTCGCTAATAGTAAAACCAGAAAAATTAAGATCTGTAACTTCACTGTTTTCTTCGGTTAATTTAACATTAATACGAGTACGACCTTCGACTGTTTGGAATTTATCAGTAACATTTAATGATTCAAACAGTAAATTAAAACCATCACGATTCTCTTTCCCTAAAAAACCACCAACGGTTAATTTAATACCTAAGTCAGATAAAACTTTAGCAACATTGATACCTTTACCTGCTGGCAGTAAAGCATTAGTTTGCACTAAATTAACATCACCTAACTCAACTTTAGGGCAAAAACCTAATAGATCATAAGCGGGATTTAAAGTGATAGTTGCAACACGATAAGTCATGATTAAGCACCCTCACCTAAGCCGCTTTCAATAGCTTTACCGATTGCATCTAATACTTTTTCGGCATCATCACCAACTGCTGTGAATTGTAAACGACTGCCTTTTTTTGCACCTAATGCAACAATCTTCATTAAACTGGTTGCACTAACTGGTTCATTTTTACCATCGAGATTAGCAACAGTCACTTTACTATTGAACTCTTTTACTAATTTAACTAGCACCGATGCAGGGCGAGTATGCAATCCATTTTCATTTGGAATAACAAATACGCGACTTAACTCTTCACCATTACTAGTAGATGTTGCGCTTGCAGCTGTATTTACAGTGGCAGTTGCTGATTTTTCAGATGATACTGACTGAGTTTCTGATAAAAGTAGATTATTAAAATCATCACTATTTGCTGAAATTAATTGTACTAATTTTTGGTTATAAGCTAACGCAGCAATATTATTGGCGATAGTTGCCACACTATCATCAATAGCCGAAATGGTAATAAGGAGCTTAACCGGTTTACCATCTTGATTAAAATCATTTACCGTACGGCTGATAGCAATCGCATTTTTTAAGTTACCTTCGCGACTATCATTTAACCATACGCCATTACCCAAATAATTCGGTGTATTATCAAGGACGTTAGTAATAAAGCTAGCATTAACAGCATTTTGTTGTTTTAATCGTGAGGCATTTAAAGCTTGTAAAGTAGCTAAACTGTCAGCTTGAATATTTAATAATAATGAAGATTCATTAATAACAAATTGACTATCTTCTAAACTCTCTTTGCCAGTTAAAATAGCGAGAGCTTCATCGGCTGATTGAATATTCTTAATTCTTTCTTCAACACCATCAGCACCAAGTACGTGAGTTAATTGACGAAGTAATTCTAAGTGTTCATCTGAACTTGCCGCAATACCGATGGCAAGATAGGCTTTTTCACCATCATCACCCCATTCTACACCTTCTGGAAAACAGAAAACTTGCACACCGGTTTTTTTAACTAGATGACGAGTTTTAGGCGTACCATGAGGTATAGCAATACCAATACCTAAATAAGTTGCTGCTTGACCTTCACGTTCAAGCATACCATCAACATATCCTTCTCCGACAAAACCAGCACTAGTTAATGCAGCTGCAATTTTCTTAATTGCTTCAGTTTTATTGGTTGCTTGTTCATTTAAATGAATATCTTCTTTAACTAAATGAAACATAAAATAAATACCTCTGGGTTATAATGTTGGGTCAACTAAAAACAACTCAGCAATCCCACAATCGTTCGTTATTGAATAATATTGAATCGTTTCAGCAATAATGAATATAAACTTGTTAATAATCAAGTAAATTATATCTATTAATTCCTAAAGTGTGATCTAGATCGTTTTTTTAAGAAAATAGCTGTCGTTATGACGGCTTAAATTGATTTTTTAGCAATACTTTTTCGACTCAGGCTACCTCGATAAATTAAGCGTCGAGGAATAACTGTGGTTCCTGGCTGATAGCTTTTATTATGTAAACTATCAAATAATAGTTTAATGGTTATTTCTGATATCGCTTTATGATCTTGTGATAACGCAATTATTTTACAAGGTAAGAAATTAAGTAACTCATTATCACCAAAAGTGGCAATAGTTAGATTTTCTGGCAGATGATCAAACTTTTTCAAAATTGCATCAATTGTGCCTTGTAATAAAGAAAAAGAAGTAGAAAAGATACCATCTGGTAAATCATTATATTCTAACCATTGACTAAAGGTAGCCTCAGCATCACGACGACTATAATTATTTGCACATAAAAAATCAACTTTATTGTTACTATTTGATGCAATTTCCTTAAAGCCTTCCATACGCTGCTGGCTAACGGATAGATTGGGTAAGGCACCAATATAAACTACTGTGCCATTAACTAACTGATCAAATGCTTTGGCTAGCATTTCTGAATCTTCTTTATCAGCACCAACAACATTCCTAAACTCTGATACAGATAATATTCTATCTAATGCGAACAGAGGGATATCACTATTTTGCCAACCATCATAAAAGGCATAATCTGGTTCGGCAACAAATGACGAAGATATCACCAACGCATCAACTCGTCGCTGTTTTAAATGCAGAACACACTCTTTTTCAATTTTCGGATCATCTTCAGAACAAGAGAGTAATAATTGATAACCTTCTTTTTTTACTAATTGCTCTAAATAGCTAGCAATTCGATTATAACTGATATTTTCGAAATCAGGAATAATGATACCAATAGTGCGAGTTTTACCTGCTCTTAAACCTGCAGCTACTGCGTTGGGTTGATAATTGTACTCATTTACCACCGCCATCACTTTTGCAATGGTTTTATCACTAACCCGATATTGTTTGGCTTTACCGTTAACCACATAACTCGCTGTGGTTCTTGATACGCCAGCTAACAATGCAATCTGCTCTAATTTCATGACTTAATCTCAAAAAAAAACTACTTGTTATTTAACCTGAACATAAATTAAATGTAAACAAAAGTTATATTATTTATAAATAAATTAAATAATTAAACGTTAGAAATAAAAAAGGATTTAGCTATTTTCTAAATCCTTGTTGTTAAAAAATTTAGATACTAATAATAAATAGCAATATTTTGATTATGAATATTTTCTATTTTGACTGGTGTATCAAAAATTTCCTCTAATATCTTTGAATCCATAATTTGTTTAGGACTGCCTTGATAAACCAGTTGGCCATCTTTCATCGCTAAAATATAATCGGAATAGACTGAAGCAAAGTTAATATCATGAATAACAATCACAATGGTTTTACCCAGTTCATTGGCAGCTCGTCTTAGCTGTTTCATCATAGCAACCGCATGTTTCATATCAAGATTGTTTAATGGTTCATCTAGCAATACATATTCAGTATCCTGACAAAGTACCATTGCCACATAAGCTCGCTGCCGTTGCCCACCTGAGAGTTCATCTAAAAATCTATCTTTATATTCAGTTAGATTTAAAAATTCTAGCGCACGATTAATATAGACTAAATCATCTTTATTTAATCGCCCTTTAGAATAAGGATAACGGCCAAATCCAACCAACTCAAACACGGTCAATCGACTGGTAAAACGATTTTCTTGTCTTAACACAGATAAATAGGTCGCAAGTTTATCACTCGGGGTATTAACCACATCCATATTATGAATTTTTACTTGTCCTTCATCGGCAAGTAATAGACGGCTAATAATTGATAATAAGGTTGATTTGCCTGCACCATTTGGACCAATGATTGCCGTAATACCACCTTGAGGTATGGTTGCTTTCACATTTTTTAATACAGGTATGGTTTGATACTTTTTACTAATATTATCAATTTCTATCACATCGGAACCTTTTTCAATAATAAGAAGATAAACAATGAACCACCAATAAACTCAATTACTATCGATAATGCGCCCACCATATTTAGGACCCGCTCTAAAAACATCTGTCCACCAACAAGAAAAATCACGCCTAATAAAAACGCAGTTGGTAATAAAAAACGATGCTGGCTAGAGCCACTAATACTATAAGCTAAATTAGCAATAAGTAGACCTAGGAATGTGAATGGCCCAACTAACGCGGTTGATATTGAGACTAATACCGAAACGAGTAATAGAATGATAGTGACACTTTTCTGATAATCGACCCCAAGATTAATAGCATTATCACGTCCTAATGCTAATACATCAAATCGAAAGCGCATTCGCCATAAAAACAGACCAATAATTGAGGTAATGATTAATGAAAACACGATTAAGACAGGCTCGGCTCGGGTAAATGTGGCAAAAATACGGCTTTGCAAAACAGCGAATTCCGTTGGCGTCATTAATCGTTGTAATAAATTGGAGAAACTACGAAATAGTGTCCCTAAAATAATACCAATTAATAAAACCAAATGAAGATTTTGTTTAAGTTTGGTAAATAATCCTCGATACAAAAATAGAGAAAATAAAATTAATAATAATGATTCGAAAATAAATTTACCCACAATACCAATATAAGGAATACCTTGTGCATCAATAAAAAATATTACAACAGTTTGAATCAATACAAACAAAGATTCAAATCCCATTATTGAAGGTGTTAAAATTCGATTATTAGTAACAGTCTGAAAAAGCAAAGTCGACGTTGCAGCTGAAAAAGCTACTAAAATCATCGTTAAAACAATCCAAGTACGATGAGTCAATATATAACTAATATTGCCTTTTAAATTGAATGTCATGAAAAAAATGACACAAAATAGCGCAATACCCAGTAATATCAGTACAGTATTTCGACTTGAAATAAAGCGTTTTTGATTAACCAGCATGACGTTTTTTACTCAACAATACTAAAAATATCACAGCACCAACTACACCAAGGATTACACTAACTGGAATTTCGAAGGGATAGCGAATAACTCGTCCAATAATATCACAGAGTAAAACCAGACCACTACCTAGCAGACAAATCCACGGAATAGTTTTACGAACATTATCGCCAAACAATAAACTCACAATATTAGGGACGATTAAGCCCAAAAATGGCAGTACCCCTACCACCACCACAACAATTCCACCAATAAGTGCAATGACAATCAGGCCTGTTAACATTACTCGATTATAATTAAGTCCAACATTGACAGAAAAGTCCCGCCCTAATCCAGCGACAGTAAAACGATCGGCGCTCCAACAGGCAAGTAAGGTAATAGCACCAACTAACCATAATAGTTCATAGCGACCTTGCAAAATGCCAGAAAAATCACCTGATTCCCAACCACCTAGTGATTGCAATAAATCAAAATACATGGCAAAAAAAGTACAAATTGCACTGATTACTGCACCAAGCATAATCCCAATAAGAGGAACCATTAAGGCAGATTTAAAGATGATTTTACGTGAGATAAACATAAACAACATCGTGCCAGCCATTGCAAATAAACTTGCCACCACCATTTTCGTCATTACAGTTGCACCAGGAGCAAATACCATCATGACTAATAGCCCAAGACTTGCAGACTGGGTTGTCCCCACTAATGAAGGTTCAACAAACCGATTTTGCGTAAGTAATTGCATAATTAAGCCTGCAACACTCATAGCACTACCAGCTAATAGTAATGCTACCGTTCTAGGAACACGACTAACAAAAAAGATTTGTCGCATATTACTGTCAGACCAAAGATCGGCCAACGTCACATGCCCAGCACCAATAAACAGACTTAATGCAGCCATTGCTATTAAAAGAGCAATGCCTGCAATAAAATAAACCGTTTTTGTCATAACTTATGATTAGTTGGCTGATGTTTTTTGTAAAACATCACTTATTTGGTCGATTAATTGACTATAAGTTTGAATACCGCCAGAGATATACATTGAAGTTGAATCTAAATAAACAATATGATTTTGTTGCCATGCATCAGTTTTTTGGATTAATTCGTTATTTAGAACTTGTTGTGCTGATTGAGCTTCTTTATTACCAATCGCATTGTCTCTATCTAACACAAATAACCATTGTGGATTAACACTTAACACAAATTCAGAAGTTACAGCATTACCATGACGACCAGCTTCTTGGAAGGTTGTTGCAGGTTTGAAACCTAATACATCAAAGATAAAGCCAAAACGTGATTTAGGGCCATAAGCAGACATTTTACCACCATTAACCATAATCACTAAGGCAGTTCCTGCTGTATCTGTTTTAGGTTTTAGTGTTTCAATTTTTTGGTTAAAATCAGCAATTAATTTTTTAGTTTCTGCTTGTTTACCAAAAATATCGCCTAACTGTTCAGTACGCTCGGTTAAGCTAGCAAGGAAATTATTAGGATCAATATCAAGCGAAATAGTTGGTGCAATATCACTTAATTTTTTATAAACATCATTGGCACGACCACCTGCGATGATCACATCAGGTTGTAATGAACTTAACACTTCATAATTTGGTTCAAATAAAGTACCAACATTGGTATAAGCTTTATCAGCATACTTTGATAAGAATTCTGGGAAATGTACATCCGATTGTGGAACACCGGTTACAGGAATATTTAATGCATCAATAATATCCAGTGTCGCTGTGTTATAAACTACCACTTTTTTCGGGTTTTCAGGAACATCTGTTTTACCTTGAGCATGTTCAACAGCTATAGTTTTATTAGCTACTGGTGCTTCTTGTTTTTTATCGTCACAGCCAGCTAATACAAATAAAGCGGCTAGTAATACTAAAAATTTAACTTTGATAGATGAATACATTGTAACTCCTAGTTATTAGCTTAGTCCAAAAGCGAATGGATGATAAATAGAATAATTATCATTTGCATTCGATTGTAACTAAAAATAAATAAGTGTTCAATGAACTTTAAGCAAACAGTAAAATAATAATAAATAAATTGGTAAAAACATTAGATAATAACATTATGACTTATTGCCGAAAAAATCGGCATGCTATCATAATCAATTATCATCTGATAATTCTTTGAGTTTTCTTGTTAAAGTATTTCTCCCCCAGCCAAGCAGATTCGCTGCATCTTGCTTATGTCCACGAGTAAAATTAAGTGCACACTTTAATAAAATTTTTTCAACATCACTCACTGTTTGCGTCAAAATTCCGGTTTGACCAGCTAATAATGCTTGTTTAGCCCACTGTTCTAACAGTTTTTTCCAATCGGTTTCTGGTAATATCTGATTGGTTACATTGGTAAGAACCTCATAATTAGCTGAGCCATCAGAAGCCGATAATTGTAATAGTTCTGGAGGTAAATCTTGCACATAAACTTCATTATTGGATGACATTACTGTTACCCAACGACAAACATTTTCTAATTGCCTTACATTACCCGGCCAATTGAACAGACATAAAAGATTAAGAGCATCAGGGCTTAGCACTTTACTTTCAACACCTAATTCTTTGGCGGTGGTACGTAAAAAATGTTCAGCTAATTTAGGTATATCTTGCGCTCTATCACGTAATGGTGGCAATAAAATACGAATCACATTTAGTCGATGGAACAAATCTTCTCTAAATTTACCTTCCCTTACTCTAGCTTGTAAATCTTGATGCGTAGCTGCAATTATACGTACATCAACTTTTACAGGTGAATAACCACCTATCCGATAAAATTGACCATCAGCAAGAACTCTTAATAACCGAGTTTGCACATCCAATGGCATATCACCAATTTCATCTAAAAAAAGCGTTCCACCGTTAGCTTGTTCGAATCGACCATGCCTTATTTGAGCGGCACCCGTAAATGCACCTTTTTCATGACCAAACAATTCAGATTCAATTAAATCCTTAGGAATAGCAGCCATATTTAATGCAATAAATGGTGACTGTGAGCGTGGGCTATGAGTATGCAAAGCTTTAGCCACTAACTCCTTACCCGTTCCTGATTCACCATTAATTAGTACGCTGATAGATGATTTAGAGAGTCGTCCAATAATACGAAACACCTCCTGCATGGCGGGTGCTTCACCAATAATACCAGTAGAAGCTTTGCTAGTAGAGGAACTATTAGGTTTATTACTTTGACTTTGTAAAATAGCCCGCTCAACCAATTGAATGACTTCATCGACATCAAAAGGTTTAGGAATATAATCATAAGCTCCCTTTTGATAAGCATTCACTGCAGCATCAAGATCTGAATGAGCAGTCATAATAATCACCGGTAAATTAGGTATTTGCTCTTTGATATAATTAAGCAAAGATAACCCATCAATACCCGGCATTTTAATATCGGATAATAATACTGCTGGCTTCTGTGGATGATTAACTAAAGCATCAATCACTTCTTGACCACTTGAAAAACTAATGCAGTTAAAATGAGCGTTAGTAAGCGCTTTTTCTAAAACCCATCTAATTGAACTATCATCATCAACAATCCAAACATTCATTGTCATTAACCTCATTGTTTGATTGGTAAATAGATAGAAAACTCAGTATGACCTGGCCAACTATTAAATTCAATCTTACCATTATGCTGGTCAATAATATTATGGGCAATAGACAAACCAATGCCGGTACCGCCTTCATAACCACTAACCATTGGATAAAATAATGTATCTTGAATATGCACTGGAACTCCAGGGCCATTATCTTCAATATCGATACGCGCACAAAGTCGGTAACGTTGACCATGCAAGGTGACTTGAAATGCAGTTCTAGTTCTAATCTTAATACAACCAGATTTTGAATCAATTGCTTGTAAGGCATTACGCACAATATTTAAAACCACTTGTTCAATCTGTTCTGAATCATGAGTGAATTCAGGCAAACTAGGATCATAATCGCGGATAATTTCAACATTTAGCGGTTTTTCTAAACATAAAAGCGCATAGATCCGTTCGATCGCTTGATGTATATTCTGTTGTTTCTGTTGTAACCGCTGTTGAGGGCCTAATAACCTATCAACTAAATTTCTTAACCTATCTGCCTGTTCAATGATAATTTTTGTATAATCTTGCAACTCATTGTTAGGTAGTTCTCGTGACAATAATTGCGCCGCTCCTCTTAGCCCACCAAGTGGATTTTTAATTTCATGAGCAAGTCCACGCACTAATTCACGGGCAGCATTTTGTTGAGCTTGCTGTAATTGTTCTTGACTCAACTTTTTATGACTATTTAATGGTGCCATTTCGATTAGCACATGGCCGTTAGCCAGCAATTGTGCAGTTAACGATAAAATATGTAATTCATTGTTTATGACTAAATTAACTTCGCTATCGGTAAAACCTTGATTCTGCTCTAATGCATTTTGCATCAATTCAATATCGAGGGAAAAATAACCTAATAGGTCGGGAAAATAACTATCTAATATTTTTTTCGAACTTTGAGCAAGTAACTGTTGTGCAGCGGTATTGGCATAAAGAATATTGAGTTTTTTATCAAGTAATAAAATATTGGTAATCATTGAGTCGAGAACAAGATTTGCATCAGATTCATTATCAAATGTCATCGTTGGCTCTCCGTTCTCATTAGATACCACCGCCCTTCAGCGGTGGTTAAAGCTTTAAGTAATACAATAATGACTTATAGACTGTAGTAGAGTTCAAATTCAACCGGATGTGGTGTCATACGAACACGATCAACATCTTGACGTTTTAAGTCAATATAAGCATCAATAGTGTCATTAGTAAATACATTACCACGAGTTAAGAATTCACGATCGGCATCTAAAGCATTTAGCGCTTCTTCAAGTGAACCTGCAACTTGTGGGATTAATTTAGATTCTTCTGGTGGTAAGTCATATAAGTTTTTATCCATCGCATCACCCGGATGAATCTTATTGATAATACCATCTAAACCTGCCATTAATTGCGCTGCAAATGATAAGTATGGGTTACCTGCTGGATCTGGGAAGCGAACTTCAATACGACGCGCTTTAGGGCTAGTAACCACTGGAATACGAATTGATGCAGAACGGTTACGTGCAGAATATGCAAGCATAACTGGTGCTTCATAACCTGGTACTAAACGTTTATAAGAGTTAGTCGCTGGGTTCGCAAAAGCATTAATCGCTTTAGCATGTTTGATAATACCACCGATATAGAATAACGCCATTTCAGAAAGGCCAGCATATTTATCACCAGCAAAAAGGTTTACGCCATCTTTAGCAAGCGATTGGTGACAGTGCATACCAGAGCCGTTATCACCAAACATTGGTTTAGGCATAAATGTCGCAGTTTTACCATAAGCATGAGCAACATTTTGGACAACATATTTATAGATTTGAACTTCGTCAGCTTTTTTAGTTAATGTATTGAAACGACAAGCAATCTCATTTTGGCCTGCAGTTGCAACTTCATGGTGATGAGCTTCAACCACTAAACCAAGTTGTTCCATGATTAAACACATTTCAGAACGAATATCTTGTGACGAGTCAACCGGAGGAAGTGGGAAATAACCACCTTTAACACCTGGACGATGCCCCTTATTACCTTCTTCGTATTTAGTACCTGAGTTCCAAGCAGCTTCGATATCATCAATATGTACAAAACTACCAGACATTGGTGAGCCAAAACGCACATCATCAAATAAGAAGAATTCCGGTTCTGGTCCAAAAATAACCGTATCAGCAATACCTGATGATTTTAAAAACTCTTCAGCGCGTTTAGCAATTGAGCGAGGGTCACGGTCATAACCTTGTAATGTCGCTGGCTCTAAAACGTCACAACGAATATTTAATGTTACATCTTCAAAAAATGGATCAATCACTGCGCTTGATGCATCTGGCATTAACACCATATCTGATTCGTTAATGCCTTTCCAACCAGCAATGGAAGAGCCATCAAACATTTTACCATCTTCAAAAAAATCAGCGTCGATTTGACTTACAGGAATTGTAACGTGTTGTTCTTTACCTTTAGTATCAGTAAAACGTAAATCAACAAACTTAACATCGTTTTCTTTTATTAGCGTTAAAACTTTTTGTGTAGACATGTAGCTTCTCCATTGAGGACATATAATAATTGTTCAGTTAAAGGCATTTTGCCTATTTATTAAATTATATGCAAATATGATGCCAGTTTTTCATTAACCATTTTAGACGGTTTTTAGTGATTAAATAATAGCAGAAAAAGCATTAATGCACCATGATAATGCATAAAGCACCAAAATAATGCACCAAAATGTCACATAAACCATTTATGCCACAATTTTGCTCCATGACAAAGTAATTAATTGGCGATGCTTCTTAACTAAGTTATATATCAAATCTTCGAAAACCGATTATGATTAAATAAAAAATCATTTCATCCCCATCACGTTTAAATGTTTCATTAAAAAAAAACGACGCTTCATATAATAAAATATATTTTGAATTAACGATCATTACTGGATTTTATTGATGCCAATAACAGCATAAATATTTCAGTTCCCCCATCCCCATAGTTTTTATCAAGTATTAATGGGTTCACTTAGGATATTTATCGTCGATTTTATAAATTACAGTTATTGAACATGTTTGACCTTCATCTTGCATTTGACAATCATAATATTGAAAATAATCGGGTGCATTGGCATCAATTTCTAGAAAAATTCTCGACAGGTTAAATTTAGGTCAAACAATAATGGTTCACCTGTTATTTGCATGTTTTGATCTAAGTTTACAGTTTTATTTGTAGCATAATTATTTGGTTCGGCTAAAACAGACAAGATTACAGTAACTAAAAGCAATGCCAGTAAGATAAATCGTCTGAATAACATTAATTCTCTTCTTAGGATCTTTAGTTCTTATTAGCTTAAAATAAGATTTCTCCCTTTAGATCTGTATTTCAGTAGACAATATCGTTATAATCTTATCTTATTTTTAATAAATTAGGTAATCATAAAAGTATGGACTTTGTTACGCTCGAAATTATACCTTTTGTCAAAAATCATCATTTACTTTCATTAGGTTGGATTGTGTTATTTGTTGCAATCATTGTATTAACCGTAAAAATTAAATTGTCAAAAGTGAAAATAATTAATAACGCGCAAGCAATTAATATGATCAATAAACAAAATGCGGTTATTGTTGATATTCGTTCAGCAGATAGCTTCAAAAAAGGGCATATTACTGAATCACACAACATTCTACCCGTTGATATTAAAAATGCTAGTGCGAAAACTATTGAAAAATTTAAAGAAAACATCATTATTGTGATTGATGAAAATGGCTTAACATCAGCAGGTATTGGTGAAGTATTAGTCAAACAAGGTTTTTTACATGTATTTACATTAAAAGATGGTATTGCTGGTTGGAACGGCGAAAACTTACCATTGGTTAGAAAATAATATAATTTTAAAATAAGGTTTTATCATGACAGAACAAAACAATACACAACAACCTGAAACACAATTTGCAATTCAACGTATTTACACTAAAGATGTTTCTTTTGAAACCAATAATGTCCCTGAAATTTTTACTAAGCAGTGGCAACCAGAAATGAATTTAGAGCTAAATTCAGCATCACAAGCATTAAGTGATGAAGTGCATGAAGTTTCTTTACGTGTTACCGTAACGGTAAAACAGCAAGAAGAAGTTGTGTATATTTGTGAAGTTACTCAATCAGGAATTTTCTCGCTTATTGGTTTTGATGATGCACAAATTCAACATTGTGTTGGTGCTTATTGTCCAAATATTTTATTCCCTTATGCGCGTGAAGTTATTTCAAGCCTAGTGAATAAAGGAACATTCCCACAGCTTAATTTAGAACCAGTAAATTTTGAAGCATTGTTCATTAACTATTTACAACAACAAGAACAACAAGCGCAAAATAGTGCAACTGAAACCTTACAATAATTGTAATTGTTTGGTTGATTAATCGAGTCTATTGGATTATATATGAGTAAAGATGCTGCAGTGACTGTAATTGGCGCCGGTTCTTATGGAACCTCGCTAGCTATATTACTAGCACGTAATGGCCATGAAACCTTATTATGGGGACATAACCCAGATAAGATGGCTATTTTGCAGCATGATAGACAAAATAGACAGTTTTTGCCTGATATCCCTTTCCCAGAGCAACTGCAAATTGAAGCTGATTTAGCCACTGCTGTTGCTGCTGCACCTATTTTACTTATTGTTGTACCTAGCCATGCGTTTGGTAGTATTCTTAAACAAATAAAACCATTGTTAAGAAAGGATAGTAAAATTGTTTGGGCAACGAAAGGGCTTGAAGTTGATACTGGACGATTATTACAAGATGTTGCACGCGAAGTTTTAGGTGACAAAATTCCATTAGCGGTTATTTCTGGTCCTACATTTGCTAAAGAAGTGGCATCTGGTTTACCCACTGCAGTTACTGTTGCCTCAACTGATAAACAATTTTTAACAGAACTACAAAATTTATTCCACTGTAGTAAATCGTTTCGAGTCTATAGCAGTAAAGATTTTATCGGTGTTCAACTTGGCGGAGCAGTCAAAAATGTGATCGCCATTGGTGCTGGATTGTCGGATGGGCTTGGTTTTGGTGCTAATGCCAGAACAGCATTAATCACTCGAGGATTGGCTGAAATGATGCGATTAGGCGAAGCACTTGGTGCCGATCCCGCCACTTTTATGGGGATGGCAGGATTAGGCGATTTGGTGCTGACATGTACCGATAATCAATCTCGTAATCGTCGTTTTGGTATTTTACTTGGTCAAAACAAATCAATTCAAGAAGCACAAGAGATCATTGCTCAAGTGGTTGAAGGCTGTAGAAATACCAAAGAAGTCTGGTCATTAGCACAAAAATATCATGTCGATATGCCTATTACTGAACAAATCTATAAAGTACTTTACGAACATAAAGATCCAAAACAGGCAGCCATGTCATTACTGGGGCGCTCACAAAAAGAAGAGCTGAAAAGCTAAGTTTCGATCTTAGAACCGCCCTTACCTCGCATTATTTTATTGTTTATGGCTAATCTATTGTTGATGTTAATAAGTAATACCATTAACGACAATTTTAAGCGCTAAAAAAACCTTTCCTATAATTTTTGATTTTATAGAACTAACTTCTTATTAATATTCATAAGAAGCACTATTAATGCCAATTTTAGACATTAAAAAACCCCTTTCCTCAAATTTTTGGTTAAGGGATGATTTGGAGTTAAAAACAATTATTAGATAGTAGTTCCAATACCCTTTTGTTTAGCTTTCTGATAAATATCATAACCGACATAGACATCTAAAACTGCCGTTCCCACTGTTTTAAATAACGTGATTTGCTGATCGTTTTGACGACATTTTTGCGGGTCGATAACTAAATCTCCCAATTCATAAAAATCTTGTTTTGTGACTAAATTTTGATTAATTGGGTCGATAATATCACCCGCTTCAGCAAATACACCATCTTTAGTATCAAGTACACGAATATCTGCTTTTGCCACTATATTACTTGGGATTTCGTGCATTTCAGGTGTGTAAGCACCTACACCATTGATATGAATTCCGGGTTTAACTAGCTCACCATTGAAAGTCACTTCTTTTGATGTAGTCACTGAAGTAATAATATCAGCATGGCGAATATCTTCATCCAAATCTTGTGAAAAATAGAGGTTAGCCGAAAAATGGCCAAATCGTTGTTTCATCTCTTCAGTAAACTGCTTGCCTTTTTTGGCATCAAGTCCATAAATAGCTACATCGGTTAACTGCCGTACCGTTAACATAGCTTCTAGTTGTGCCGCTGCTTGCCCACCAGTACCAATTAATACTGCTCGTTTAGCATCTTTTTTAGCTAATAAATCCGTGGCAGCGCCTTGTACCGCACCGGTTCGCAATTGCGTAACAAATGTGCCATCTAATATCGCACAAACTTCGCCCGTTTGAGGATCGATCATAAACACTTGTGCCGGAACTGATGGTTTGCCCAATTTAGGATTATCAGGAAAAACCGAGACAATCTTTAAACCAACAACATCGTTTTCTTTAATATGGGCAGGCATAACTAGGCATTGTCCTTTTTGCATATCAAAATTAATACGTAAAGGCACTTCACTATTACCTTTAGTATAAATTTTTAATGCTTGCTTATCTGCTTCTACAGCATCTTTCATGGTATAAAATTGTTGGATATCTTGAGCTGTTAAAACTAACATTTTCATTCCTTACAGTTATTTAACTTTTATTTTACTTTTTTACTATTTATTGTCTATTAATTAATATTTCAAACTAGAAGAATTCGCATAACAAATTGTTTAATTTCAATTAAATCCAATTGAAATTTAGCTTCTTGTATATTGCAATTATTTTCACTATTATGACAGAGTGCAATTTTGCACGGAAATTGAGAAATCAGATGTTATTTAAAATATTAAAATTTTTTTTAATGATTTTATTCCATGTCAAGATTCAAGGTAATCTTGATAACCTAAAACAAGACAGACTTCTTATCACCCCTAATCATGTTTCCTTTCTAGATGGCGTTTTAATCGGCGTATTTTTACCAGTAAAACCAGTATTTGCTATCTACGCAGGATATATTAATCACTGGCTAGTTCGTTTAGCCAAACGCTATGTCGATTTTGTGCCAATGGATCCATTAAGTCCTATGGCAATAAAAAAATTGGTCCGTGAAATTGAAAAAGGCCGACCAATTGTTATTTTTCCGGAAGGTCGAATTACCATAACCGGATCATTAATGAAGATTTATGACGGTGCGGCATTTGTTGCGGCACGTTCTCAGGCGACCATTGTACCTGTTTGGATAGAAGGAGCCGAATTTACCTTAACCAGTCGCTTAAAAGGCCTATTTAAACGTCGTCTATTTCCAAAAATTACAATTCATGTATTGGAACCAAAATCAATCCCAATGCCTGACGCAGCAAAAGCAAGTGATCGAAGATATATAGCTGGCGAAAAATTACATCAAATTATGATGAATGCCAGAATGGCAAGTCGCCCTAAATTAACCCTTTTTGAAGCTTTGCTCGAAGCTCAAGTTCGTTATGGCGTAAAATCACGAATGGTTCAAGACCCTACCACTCATGAAGCCTCCTATCGAAACTTACTTAAGCAAATCATCGGTGTAAGTTGTATTATTTCTAAAATTACCAAACCGAAAGAACGAGTTGGCCTATTACTACCTAATGCAACAATTACTGTTGCCACTATTTTTGGTTTATCAGTTAAAAATCGTATTCCAGCAATGCTCAACTACACGGCTGGTACTAAAGGATTAACCTGTGCAATTACTGCAGCTGAAATAAAAACCATTATTACTTCACGTAAATTTATTAAAAAAGGGAAGCTTGATCACCTATTAGAAGAAATTAACGATGTAAATTGGTATTTCCTTGAAGATTTGCGTAGTAGTTTGAACTTTTTTGATAAACTATACGTTGCTGTACATCAATACATTCCTCGATTAGTTAAACGACGACAATCAAGTCAAGACGAGGCATTAGTCCTATTTACTTCCGGCTCAGAAGGCAATCCGAAAGGAGTTGTGCATAGCCATGGCAGTTTATTGGCTAATGTCGAACAAATTCGTACTGTTATCGATCCAACGCCTGCAGACCGTTTTATGTCGGCGTTACCTCTTTTCCACGCTTTTGGCATCACTGCAGGCTTATTTTTACCGTTGTTCTCTGGCAGTCGTACGTTTCTATATCCAAACCCATTACATTATCGTATGGTACCGGAAATCATTTATGACCAAAACTGTACGGTGTTATTTGGCACACCAACATTTTTAGCCAACTACGCCCGTTATGCACATCCATACGATTTTATGCGTTTACGCTACGTAGTCGCTGGTGCTGAAAAACTTTCTGATGCGGTGCGTGAACAATGGAAAGATAAATACGGTATTCGAATCTTAGAAGGTTATGGTGTAACCGAATGTGCACCCGTTGTTGCTCTTAATGTACCGATGGCATTTAAAGCTGGTACTGTTGGTCGTTTATTACCGGGCATGGAGTCAAGATTAATACCCGTTCCAGGTATTAGCAATGGCGGAGAGCTACAACTTAAAGGCCCTAACGTAATGAAGGGGTACTTACGGGTTGAAAAACCAGGGGTACTTGAAGAGCCTGTTGCTATTGATGAAAATGGTAATGTGGACAAGGGTTGGTATGATACCGGAGATATCGTTGCAATTGATAAAGATGAATTTTTAACTATCAAAGGACGATTAAAACGTTTTGCAAAAATTGCTGGCGAAATGGTCTCACTTGAAAGTGTTGAAGCTTTAGCTAAAAAGGTCGATGTTGATGCCATGCATGGCGCAACAGTAAAAGCCGATGCAGCCAAAGGAGAGGCTATTGTGCTATTTACAACCTCGACTAAATTAACTAGGGAACAGCTGAATCAAGCAGCGCAGGATTTAGGTATCCCGGCATTAGCGATCCCTCGAGATATTCGTGTTGTTAAAGAGTTACCATTATTGGGTACAGGTAAAATCGATTTTATTACCTTACGCAAAATGGCCGATGAGAATCAATAACAGCAAGGATTCGATATGTCTAAACAACCATTGTTATCAGTTGGCATGGCTGCGACCATGCTAGCGCAGTTTTTTTCAGCCTTTGCTGACAATGCAATTTTTTTTGCTATCCTTGCTTTTATTAAGCAGCTCCATTATCCAGAATGGAGCCAATCAGCATTGCAAATCGGTTTTGTAATTCCTTTTATCCTTCTTTCACCTTTTGTTGGTCAATTTGCTGACAGTATGTCGAAAGGCAAAGCGATGATGATTGCAAATGGGGTTAAATTATTAGGTGCAGCGCTTATCTGCTTAAATATCAATCCATTTTTAGGTTATTTTTTGGTCGGTGTTGGCGCTGCCGGTTACTCGCCAGCAAAATATGGTATTTTAGGAGAACTTACTTCTGGCGATAATTTAGTTAAAGCGAATGGCTTAATAGAAGCGTCAACCATTGCAGCTATTTTACTTGGTTCACTTGCCGGTGGCCATATTGCTGATTTAAATATTACATTAGCGTTGCTTACTTGTGTTGTTATGTATGGGCTGGCGATGATAGCAAATATTTTTATTCCCAAACTATCTGCTGCTCGACAAGATATTGAGTGGAAGTTTATGAGTATGATAAAAGATTTTGCTAAAACCTTTAAAATCATCTTCAACAATAAACAAACACTTTATACTTTACTCGGCACTAGCCTATTTTGGGGAGCCGGCATTACTCTGCGTTTCTTATTAATCAGCTGGGTACCAATTGTTTTAGGTATTACCGACAATTCAACGCCAACTAATCTAAATGCGGTTGTGGCAATAGGTATTGTTGTTGGCGCAGGGCTTGCTAGTGCGACGGTTTCAATATCCAATACCTTTCGCTGTATTCCAGCAGGAATATTAATGGGATTGGCGGTTATCGCATTCACGCTACAAAGTAATATGATTAGTTCTTATATATTATTAGTTGTGATTGGTGCATTAGGCGGTTATTTTTTAGTTCCACTAAATGCGTCAATTCAAAAAATAGGTAAAGAGCTTATCGGTGCAGGTAGTGTTATTTCGATACAGAACTTAAGTGAGTATAGTGCAATGATGATTATGCTTAGTGCTTATACTTTAGCTGTCGCTGGTGGATTATCAGTCATTACAATTGGCGTCGGTTTTGGTATGCTATTTGCCATTCTTATTGCTTTTGTATGGTTAGGATTAAAATCACATGCCAAACATTAATCTATCGGCTATGGTCACCGAAAATCGTAATAGTGTTAGTGAAAATATTGACTGCACATCGACACTTGAAATTCTGCAAATTATTAATAATGAAGATAAACAAGTAGCAATCGCAGTCGAAAAACAGCTACCCAATATAGCTATTGCAGTTGATGCAATCAGCCATGCTTTCCTAAATCATGGTCGCTTAATTTACCTTGGTGCCGGCACCTCGGGGAGGTTAGGAATTTTAGATGCCAGTGAGTGTCCGCCTACTTACGGAACATCACCTGAGCAAGTGGTTGGATTAATTGCTGGCGGGCACCCTGCCATATTTAAAGCGGTAGAAAACGCAGAAGATTCACCTGAATTGGCGATTAATGATCTAAAACATATTAATTTTAGTGGTAAAGATATCTTAGTTGGTATCGCGGCTAGTGGGCGCACACCTTATGTTATTGGTGGCATGCAATATGCAAAATCACTTGGCGCTACAGTGTTAAGTTTATGTTGCAATCCTAATGCACCAATGATTAGTTTGGCTAATATTGCCATTACCCCTATTGTCGGAGCCGAAGTCATTACCGGTTCATCAAGAATGAAAGCCGGCACTGCACAAAAGATGATTCTCAATATGTTAACAACAGCCAGTATGATTAAAATCGGCAAAGTTTATGGTAATTTAATGGTTGATGTTGAAGCCACTAATGCTAAGCTTGTTGAAAGGCAAATATCAATTGTTATGCAAGCCACTGATTGCAACCGAGATACAGCTATAACAACGTTAAATCAATGTAATCAACATTGTAAAACAGCTATTTTAATGATTCTTGCCGGACTAACCGCTCAGCAAGCAAAAACAAAACTAGAACAAAATAATGGCTTCATTCGTAAAGCATTAGTATAAAATAATACCTAATTTATTCTCTTATTGAACAGTAGTCTTAGAAAGCATGACATAATTTTTATATGTTAGTTAAATGAAGATTATTTAATCAGTTGACAATTATTGTTATTAATCTTTGATACAGATCAAGGTAATAGCTTATTTTGTTAACTAAAATAAAATTACTTTGCTTTATTTTATTAACTTTATATTAGCAATAATATAGAAACCTAGGAGGTACGTTATGGTTGGAATTATCCTAGCAACTCATGGTGAGTTTGCTGAAGGTATTTTACAATCAGGGACGATGATATTTGGCGAGCAAGAAAACGTTAAAGCCGTTACCTTGCACCCAAGTGATAGTCCAGATAGTTTAAAAGAACGGATGCTAGCAGCAATAGCTACTTTCGATAACCAAAACGAAGTACTGTTTTTAGTTGATTTATGGGGTGGAACGCCATTTAATCAAGCCAATACACTCTGTGGCGAACACCCAAATTGGGCTATCGTTGCTGGCTTGAACCTTCCCATGCTGATCGAAGCCTATTCATCACGTTTATCCATGGATAGTGCCAAACAAGTGGCTGCAGCAATTATAGAGTCAGCTCAGGAAGGAATTCGAACAACTGTTGAAATTGCGGCTAAACCACAAGTAAACAACCAACAATCAAATACTATCCCAGAAGGTACTGTGTTAGGTGATGGTAAGTTGAAAATAGTATTAGCTCGTGTTGATTCGCGCTTATTACATGGTCAGGTGGCGACGTCTTGGACTAAAGCAACTAATCCTAACCGGATTATCGTGGTTTCTGATTCAGTAGCCAAAGATGAATTACGGAAAAAACTGATTGAAGAGGCGGCTCCTCCTGGTGTTAAAGCTAATGTCGTGCCAATTAAAAAGATTATTCAAGTTGCCCATGATCCGCGTTTTGGCAATACCAAAGCCTTATTACTGTTCGAAAACCCTGAAGATGTACTGCGAGCTTTAGACGGTGGTGTCGATATTGAAACATTAAATGTGGGTTCAATGGCACATTCAGTTGGCAAAGTAATGGTCAACAAAGTGTTATCAATGAGCGCTCAAGATGTTGACGCATTCGAAAAATTGAAAGCGAAAAATGTGAAATTTGATGTTCGCAAAGTACCTAATGATTCAAACGATAATATGGATGAATTATTAAAAAAAGCGAAACAAGAATTAGCTGAACAAAACTAGTTTAATTAAGGGGTTATTATTATGACTTTATCAATTGTTGCTATCATTCTAGTGATAGTTATTGCTTTTTTAGCCGGGATGGAAGGTATTTTGGATCAATTCCAATTCCACCAACCATTAGTTGCTTGTTCATTAATTGGTCTGGTAACAGGTAATCTAGAAGCAGGCGTCGTACTTGGTGGATCATTACAGATGATTGCATTAGGTTGGGCGAATATTGGTGCAGCAGTAGCACCCGATGCAGCTCTTGCTGCTGTAGCTTCATCGATTATCTTAGTGCTTGGTGGTCAAGGTGTTGCAGGTGTATCAACTGCGATTGCCGTCGCCATTCCACTTGCTGTTGCTGGCCTATTTTTAACTATGATTGTGCGAACAATTGCCGTACCTTTAGTACACTTAATGGATGCTGCGGCTGAAGAAGGTAATATTCGCAAAATAGAATGGCTACAAATGTTAGGTGTTTGTTTACAAGGTCTACGTATTGCTATTCCAGCTGCTGCATTATTATTTATTCCTGCTGAAGCCGTCAAAGAAGCGTTAAACGCAATGCCTGAATGGTTAACAACTGGTATGGCTATTGGTGGTGGAATGGTTGTTGCCGTTGGTTATGCTATGGTAATCAATATGATGGCAAACCGCGAAGTTTGGCCATTTTTCATTATCGGTTTTGTGGTTGCGGCAATATCACAATTAACTTTAATTGCACTCGGTGCCTTAGGTATCGCTTTAGCACTGATTTATATAAACCTTTCTGAACGTGGCAATTCATCAAACGGTGGAAGTAAAGGCGATCCACTTGATGATATTTTGAATGATTACTAGGAACTTGGAGAAGAACATGACAGATCGAATTCAATTAAGCAAAAAAGACCGTTTAGCGGTAGCTTGGCGTTCAACTTTCCTCCAAGGTTCTTGGAATTATGAACGTATGCAAAATGGTGGTTGGGCCTATTCAATGATTCCCGCTATCAAAAAATTATATACCACAAAAGAAGATCGTTCAGCAGCTTTGAAACGCCATTTAGAATTTTTTAATACTCACCCTTATTTAGCATCACCAGTACTAGGTGTAACTCTAGCCTTAGAAGAAGAACGAGCTAATGGTGCACCAGTTGATGATGTTGCAATTCAAGGGGTAAAAGTGGGAATGATGGGACCTTTAGCCGGTGTAGGTGATCCTGTGTTCTGGTTTACTGTTCGTCCAATGCTAGGCGCACTTGGTGCATCACTCGCCCTAAGCGGTAACATTTTAGGACCAATTTTATTCTTCTTATTTTGGAATATTATTCGTTGGAGCTTTATGTGGTTTACCCAAGAATTCGGGTACCGTACTGGTTCAAAAATTACCGATAATTTAGGTGGTGGTTTGCTACAAAAAATCACCAAAGGTGCATCTATCTTGGGGATGTTTGTACTAGCAGCATTAGTGCAAAGATGGGTTTCAATAAAATTCCAACCAATTGTATCAACGGTTAAATTAGATAATGGTGCATTTATCGATTGGAATTCTCTTCCAGCTGGTGCCGAAGGTATTCACCAAGCATTGATTCAAATGCAAAGTGGATTAGCGCTTAACCAAGAAAAAGTCACCACCTTACAAAATAACTTAGATCAGTTAATACCTGGACTGGTGCCATTATTATTAACTTTCTTATGTATGTGGTTACTTCGTAAAAAAGTATCGCCAATTTTAATTATTCTTGGACTATTTTTAGTCGGTATTATTGGTCACGTTGTTGGTCTTTTATAGAAATAATAGTTTTGACTAAAAAAATTGAGGAGAGCACTTTTTAAAGCAAAAATTGTCGCTTTCCTCAAACATTAATCACCCTTTTTCAAAATAATCGAAAAAGGGTGTAATGAGTAAATCAAATTTGCATCAGGGATACAAACAACTAAATGGTTCAGTCATTAAATAGCAAAATAGATTTAACCGTAAAAGCGACGGCTTTTTCAGGACTTTCAGAATACGGTCATATTATGATTGGCGATAAAGCGTTCGAATTTTATCATCAGCGAGATCCCCGCAAATATATTCAAATACCTTGGGAAGAAGTCGATTATGTCATCGCATCGGTATTTTTTAAAGGAAGATGGATATCACGTTACTCTATACAAACCAAAAAAGATGGTACATTTGCCTTTGCATCTAAAGATCCCAAACAAGTATTAGGAGCTATCCGAGTATATGTTGATGGTCAGAGAATGGTTAAATCATTAGGTTTTTTTGATATTTTAATTCGCGCATTTAAGCGTAAAAAGTCTTAATTATTGGGCAAACAGCTATTTAAAAGGCTAACTATCGCAATATTATAATTCAGCTAATTAACCAACATAGCTTAAGCTTATTATCTATAATATAAATTGGTTAAAAGATTAATTTATATTCATTCATAACAAAACTTGCCAATAACCAAATCCACCACGCTTTTTCACTCTCAATCAATCATTGCACTTTTTGCTAGAAAGAGTATAATTCTGGGGCTTTGATTTTGTCCATGTTGGGCAAAAGAAAGATTATTTTTTAATTTAAGAGGATGTTATGGTAACTATTCGTTTAGCTCGTGGTGGCTCTAAAAAGCGCCCTTTTTATCAAGTAGTTGTCACTGATAGCCGTAACCCACGTGATGGTCGTTTTATTGAGCGCGTTGGCTTTTTTAATCCAATTGCACAAGGTAAAGCAGAAGAATTACGTTTAGATCTTGATCGCGTAAATCATTGGGTTGGTTTAGGTGCAACTGTTTCTGATCGTGTTAATGCATTGATCAAACAAGCACAAAAAGCTGCTTAATTAAGTAATAGTAACTGTGATGATGAATACTGAGAATCTAATTGTTGTTGGTAAACTTGGTTCAAGCTACGGCATTCGTGGATGGCTCAGAATTTTTTCGTTTACAGAATTTCCAGATAGTATTTTTGATTACAAACCTTGGTATATCCAGCGTGCTGGAAAATGGCAAGAAGTAATCGTTGAGAGCTTTAAACCGCATAATCAGGACATGATTGTCAAACTCAAAGGCGTTGATGATCGCGACCAAGCTAATGCGTTAACCAATGCTGAAGTATTTGTTGATGCAGAAGAATTGCCTGAATTAAATCAAGGTGATTTTTATTGGAAAGATCTCATTGGCTGTCGAGTAAAAACAGTTAATGGTTATGACTTAGGTCAGGTAACTGATTTAATGGAAACCGGTTCTAATGATGTATTGGTTGTTAAAGCAAATCTAAAAGATGCATTTGGAGCAACAGAACGTTTAATCCCTTTTGTTGAAGAACAATTTATTAAACAAGTTGATTTAACAACAAAAATGATTGTGGTCGATTGGGATCCTGCATTTTAATTGGTAAGGTAAGAATATGTGGATTGGCGTAATTAGCCTTTTTCCCGAAATGTTCCAAGCTATTACCTGTTATGGCGTAACTGGTCGAGCCGTTAAAAATGGGCTGTTAACAGTAGATTATTGGAACCCGCGCGATTTTGCGCATGATAAGCATAAGACTGTCGACGATAGACCTTATGGTGGTGGTCCCGGCATGTTAATGATGGTACAACCACTTAGAGATGCGATTCATGCAGCCAAAGCTGTAGCAGGTGAAGATACTAAAGTAATCTATCTTTCCCCACAAGGGCGCAAATTAAACCAACAGGGAGTTTGCGAGTTGTCACAATATCAAAAATTGATTTTGATTTGTGGACGATACGAAGGTATAGATGAACGCGTTATCCAAACCGAAATTGATGAAGAATGGTCAATTGGGGATTACGTGTTAAGTGGCGGTGAATTACCGGCGATGACAATGATTGATGCATTAGCAAGGTTTATCCCTGGCGTGTTAAATCATGAATCATCAGCAGAAGAAGACTCTTTTGCTAACGGTTTACTTGATTGCCCTCACTATACTCGTCCAGAGGTGTTAGATGGAATGGCGGTGCCCGATGTATTAATGTCTGGTCACCATGAAGCGATTCGTCGTTGGCGATTAAAACAATCACTAGGACGAACTTGGTTGAGAAGAGAAGATCTTCTTGAAAATCTAGCTCTGACTGATGAAGAGCAACGTTTACTTGCTGAATTCCAACAGGAATATCGTGATAAACCGAGCCAATAATATTTCAGTATAACTAGTAAGAGACAAAATTATGAAAAATGCAATTATTCAGCAATTAGAACAAGAACAAATGAAAAAAGACATCCCGTCTTTTCGCCCGGGTGATACGGTAGAAGTTAAAGTATGGGTTGTTGAAGGTAACAAAAAACGTCTTCAAGCATATGAAGGTGTAGTTATAGCTATTCGTAATCGTGGTTTACATTCTGCATTTACAGTACGTAAAATTTCGAA
Organism: Gilliamella sp. M0364; assembly: GCF_016100565.1. Lineage (NCBI taxonomy): Bacteria > Pseudomonadati > Pseudomonadota > Gammaproteobacteria > Orbales > Orbaceae > Gilliamella > Gilliamella sp. M0364. The sequence goes on from NZ_JACFSF010000004.1 coordinate 119,378, forward strand.
TGGCGAAGGTGTTGAACGAGTATTCCAAACTCACTCACCAATTGTTGATTCAATTACTGTGAAACGTCGTGGTCAAGTACGTCAAGCTAAACTTTACTACTTACGCGAACTTCGTGGTAAAGCTGCTCGTATCAAAGAGCGCCTTAACTAATTCCAATTGGTTCATATTTAATAAACTAATTAAAATATATCCAATTAAAAAGGTCACCTTTATGGTGACCGTTTTTATGGGTATTATAGTTCATTCCCGCCAACAATCGTTGACACATTTCAAGCAACATCTAGTGATAAAAAAAGGTAACACTATGGACAACTATCTTGTTGAGATTCTTGCCACCACAACCAAGTTATTTGCATTGATGACGCCACCAGCTGTGCTAAGTGCATTTTTAAGTGGCACTAAGCAGTATGATGAAGCACAACGCCGTAAAACGGCACTTAAAACATCGTGTGCGGTGTTCATTATTGGTATTGTGCTATTCTTTTTTGGTAATGCCATGTTTAGTGTATTCGGTTTTACACTCGATGCGTTTAGAATTGGCTCGGGAGCATTACTGTTTATTACCGCTGTTGCTTTAATGAATGATTCACCAGAAAAAAATAAAATTCATAGTGACGATGATGATATTAGTGTCGTGCCATTAGCAATACCGCTATGTATGGGGCCGGCATCCATCGGTACTATCATTGTTATGGGAACGAGTTCAGTTGGTATTATGCAAAATCTGATTGGCGCGCTTTCGTTATTGATTGCCTCAAGTGGTATTTACGCCATGCTATTATGCGCTAAAAGCATTGCTAAAGTATTAAAAAATACCGGTATTGCTATTCTATCAAAACTAACCGGATTATTAATATCGGCTATTGCAGCGCAAGTGGTATTTACAGGTGTCTGTGCATTCTTAAAATAATTTGGCTAACAATAGGTTAGAAATAGAATTTGCGTATTGTCAGCAAATATTAATATTTGATTGTATGTAATCACCGATAATTAATCATTAGGTGATTACATATATAATGAATATGATTAATCTATTTGGTTATCCAACTTAACTTTTCGTTTTTTGAAAAAGTAGTATGAACTCAAGATAACAAAAATTAAGATTACCTCAGATAATAAAATAAAATGTCCTGATTCACCAAACCATACGCCAACAATAATAATAATGTTAACGGTAATGGAGATCATCGCTAACCAAGGAAATAGCGGTGATTTAAATTTAATCATATCTTTACTGTATTTACCTTGATTCACACCTTTACGAAATTGGTACTGACACCAAGCAATAATTATCCACGCAAAACAACCAACTTGTCCGGTACTTGCTACTAAATAGAGGTATAATTTTTCAGCTGCGATATACTTGGAAAATAACGAAACTAAAGCAATAATGGCAATAAACAATATTCCTTTGGTTGGCACGCCACGTTTATTCACTTCTGAAAAATATTTTGGTGCTAAATTATCCTGAGCCATCGACCATAACATTCTAGAACTAGCATAAATCGCCGAATTAGCAGCCGAAATCGCGGCACAAAATATAACAAACAGCATTGCATACGATGCAAAGGTAATCCCCGCTTTATTGAATACCCAAACAAATGGGCTAATCTCATCATGTGTTGTGCCATAAGGATAAACCAGTGCTAATACGGCTATCGCTAACACATAAAACAAGATGATACGAAACGCCACACCAGTAATAATTTTCGGTAATACCGTTTGAGGTGATTGCGCTTCACCGGCGGCACTACCAATTAATTCCACCCCCTGAAATGAATAAGTCACAATAGTCATACAAACAAAGATGGATAAAAAGCCATTAGGGAACCAACCTTGATCGGTTTTAAAGGTAGGTAACTCATGCGTTTGATTATATTGTTGATAAAGTAGATATATACCAACTGCAATAAACGCAATAATAGCTAATACTTTAATCGTTGAAAACCAGTATTCACTTTCACCAAAAGCACGAACAGAGGTTAAATGAACACAAGTGATAACAGTTAGAATAATTAGACTAAGAATGTAGATAGGAATAGAGGAAAAAACTTGATGAGCAATCATAGACGCCGCTGTTAAGTCAGCAGCCATAGATAGTACCCAGCTTAACCAATATAACCAGCCAATAGTATAACTCCAGATAGGATGTGGAATAAACATTAATGCATAATGCTGGAAAGACCCTGCATGAGGGAATGCACAAGAAAGTTCACCTAAGCAAAGCATGGTTGACAGCATAATACTGCCGGCAAGTAGATACGCGATAATGGTCCCTAAAGGCCCAACCGTGCTAAGTGGCGCTGCAATACCAATAAATAATCCGGTACCAATTGAACCACCTAATGAAATCATCAATAAATGACGATTCTTTAAGTTTTTCTTTAAAGTACTGGGATAAGGACTTTCTTGAGGTTCTGATGTTGCCATGTAAACCGCCTAGTAATCAATAATAGCTGCTGGTTGCCCAGCAGCAGTTATATATTAATAAACAAATCGTTTTTCTACGCCGTTGGTTTGGCAAGCCATAAGCAGAGCTGTGTAATCAAGCTCAAAAACGATCATATCGCCAACTCGCAATGTTTCAGAAACATCTTCAATATCAACGATAGTATGATCACTCGTTTGACCTAATACCGTAATGTTATCATTAACCGGTACACAGCTTTCCGCCGGCACATCTTGACGACCAAAAGCAAGTAAAGCTCGTTTACGAGTACCGTGATCAACAAAGGTTTTGCTGTTCAAAAAGGCATCAACACCTAATTCACCAACAGGCACGGTAGGTTTACTATTAAGCTCGATAACTTGTGCATATAATTTATACATGTCACTACAAGCTTTCTCGACAGGTTTGTTTGAGTGATGAAACTCATCAAGATATTTCATATCGACATACTCAATACCAAACTCATGTAAACCACCAATACGAATGTGATTAAGCCCTTCTGGCCAGATCCCTTTATCAAGTAGATGGTAACTTGTACAGTTACCAGCAGATAGATATTTGATCTTGATATTACAAGCTTCTTCTACTTTGCGTGCTATGTGTAAAAAATCTACGCCATTTTTCACTGTCGGTAGCACCGTACCATAGCAGTTAAAGTTAGTACCAAGCCCATAAAGTTCAACACCGGGTAAAGAAAGGATCAGTTTGACCGTTTCGATAATATCGTCTACATGTTCAAACCAAATACCTTCACGCAAATCCCCCATATCAACCATTAATAAAACTTGATGGACTTTTTGCTGTTTTACCGCTTCATCAGAAAGTGCTTGGATAACTTGTTTTTCACTGTTCAAGCTAATATCAGCATATTTAACTACTTCGCTGATCTCGCTTAAACAAGGACTACGTAGTAAACAAGTTTTACAATTTAAAGCATCTTTAAGTTTCTTCAAATTGTAGGTTCTTGATTCGGCGATAACATCAATACCGCCATCAAGTACCGCTTTGGCGGTCTCCACACAACCGTCAAAGACTTTATTTACTGCCATTACTTCAATGCCGTGTTTAGCTAATAGCTCTTTTTCAACACGAGCATTGTCTTTTAATTTACCTAAATCAATTTCTAATATAGGTTTGTACATAAATTACTCCTCTATATCTTATTGTTGTTGCAAGCGATTACGTTTTTGTGCGCGATGGTATATCCATTCAGCTAACACAATTGCAAGCACTGCACCACCAACAATTTTCGCGATATACTCAACATATCCACCCATATCAATTTGTGCTGGTGGAATAAAGACTAAGATCACCGCAAATAATGTAGATAAGAATCCTAAACCTGGTAAAACAATTGGTAATACTTTACCTGGGATCTTAAAGCTACGTGGTACATCTGGTTGAGTAATACGTAAGCGATAGTAAGCAATAAACATCACTAAATAAGGGATAAAGTAACAAATGGTTGTTAATGCAGTTAACATCCAATATGCAGCAGCAATACTTGGTGATACGAATGTTGAGAAACAAAGTACCGTTACAATGATTGCTTGGATAACTAAAGCAAATGCTGGTGTTTGATATACAGGATGTAAACGACCAATACGTTCGCCAAGTAAATTATCTTCTTTTGATGCTTCTTGTAACATATAGATAGGACCAACTAACCATGAGTTAATTTGACCTAATGCACCAAAGAATAAACAGATTGCCATTACAGGTAATAACCAAGGCATATGTAACTCTTGAGCGGCAGCTTCCATCGCTTGCATTACACCGGCAACAATATCGGTATCAGCAGCAGGTAATAAAGTATTAATTGCCCAAGTACCAATCATATAGATACCGACAATAACAATTGCAGATACTGCCATTGCTTTAGGGAAGTCACGTTGTGGATCACGAGTACGACCAGCAATCATTGGTGCAACTTCAAGTCCAGCAAAAGCGAACATCATGCTTGATAAAAATACAATAGTATCCCAGCTACTTAAATCTGGAATCCAATCACTAACATGACTATAATCAGTTGCCATTGGGTGACCTGTCATTAACCAGACAATAGCTAATAACACGATAATAGCAGCAGGAATAAATACCCCTAACCAAGCACTAACACTGTTAATGATTTTAGTCCATTTCATCCCTTTGATATTCATTAATGTTAAGACCCAGAATACCACCATGGAGCCAACACCAATAAACACCTGATTTTGCGCTAATTCAGGACTAAACATGTAACCAATTGCCGTAAAACCAAATTGCAACATAAGTGGGAAGAAAAGCACGCATGAAAATAGGAAACAAACGACTACTATCCAGCCAATTCGTTTACCAAACGCTTCTTTTACCCAGACAAATATCCCACCATCTTTTGGCCAACCAGTAGAAAGCTCACCACAAACCATAGCTAATGGGAAAAACAGACAAAATGCAGCAAGTAGCCAAAGGACCATTGCTGACGCTCCATAAGGAGCCACATTAGGAATTTGACGTAAACTTAGAATCGCAATGACATTCATAAACACAATGTCTTTAATACCAAGTAAACTTGAATCTTTAGAATCACTCATAAAATAACCTCACATTATAATATCTGGAGCACTAAGTGCCCCAGATAGCTCATGATTAATACACGTCGTATCCAACCATATCCTCGTAAGTGTCTTCACGGCGAATCAATCGGTCTTTGCCTTCTTTATCGATCATAACAACAGCTGTACGTGGACGATTGTTATAAACCGTTTGGCTTTCAATGGTATAAGCACCAGCATCAAGGAAAGCAATGATATCGCCAATTTGTGTATCTTTAGGTAATAAGAATTCTTCACCTTTAACACCAACATGGAAATAGTCACCACCATCACATAATGGACCAGCTAATTTAATGTACTCATCATGTTGTTCAGTAATTTTTGACGCATCATAAACATAGAAGAACCAATCAAAGTGTTGACTGTCAGATAATACGCTATAACCCGCATCAACAAATTTCCATTCAACATGTTCTTCAATGTTACCGTCTAAATCGTAGTTAGTTTTACGTTTTTCACAAGCAACTTCAGTTAAAAGCACACCTGCTGAACCGGTAACTTTACGACCTGGTTCGATACAGATTTCAACGTCTGTACGCCATTTGTGAACTTCACTAATTACCGCATCAGCGAAATCTTGTGCTGTAATACCTGCATACATGTTGTCTTGTAATGGGTTACCATTTTCATCATCATATTTATAAGGAACAGGAATACCACCACCAACGTTGATTAAATCAAATTTAATGCCTAAAACTTCTTCTAAACGGCGTGATTCATCAACTAATACTTTTGTTGCTTTAGCAAATGGTTCTGCTTCTGGCACTTGGTCACCCACGTGCATATGTAAACCACGTAAATGTACATAAGGCATTTCAAGAATACGACGACAAGTTTCTTCAGCTTGTTCTAAATCGATACCTGATTTAGCGTGATAAGCAGTAACTAATTCTGCGTGAGTTGCTGATGGAACATTTGGTTCAACACGCACACAAACATTGGCTACTTTCTTTAAGCGACGTGAAATTTCATCGATGATATCTAATTCATATAAGCTATCAACGTTGATGATGTAAAGATCGTTTTGGATGGCAAATTCTAAATCAACCGGTTTTTTAACCACACCGTTGAAAACAATTTGACTACCTGGAAAACCAATTTCTAAACATTTACGCACTTCAAACATTGAGTTTGCTTCAGCATAGATACCAGCATCTTTAATCGCTTTAAGTACACCCATTACTGAACAAGTTTTTGATGCATAGAAAATCTTAGTGTTTGGATGAGCTTTAAACGAATCTTTGATTTCCTGAATATTACGGTCAATTTCTTTTTCAGAAAATACATAAAAAGGTGTTGGATATTTCTTGGCTAATTCTTCCAAATTCACACCATCAAAACAAAGTTTGCCGTTTTGAGCACTAAAACGACGATCTTTTGTTATTAGATCGGTACGTAATTTGTTATAATTTGACATAATTGTGTCGGACATATGACCTCCAGTTAATTAGTACATAAAAAAGGTAAGTAAAAAAGATTACTCACTTACAATGCAATCAACGTGCCAACTTATAAAAACAAAAATAATCAATATCTTAACGAAATAATTACAAATAAAATACTAGTCATTTAGTAAGAAATACGTTTTTATGACGAAAATTTGTCACTATTTTTAGTAATACTTGAAAGATATTTAAATCAACGCTAGCTATACTTAACAATAATCCATTTTTAAAAGGCTTTAGAATCATGATAATTGATCCTGAATTATTACAAGCATTGGAAATATTTAAACATTTTTTTGATCTAATACATCAGCCAATGGCCATTATTGATAAAGAAGGTAAATATATTTATTACAATCAGGAAAGCGCAGAACTTGATGGTTATTCAATGGAGCAAGCCATCGGTAAACCAATGCTTAAAGTTTACCCTAATTTGAAAAAAGAAGATAGTACTATGCTACAAGCTTTACATGGTAAGGAGTATCAAGATACTTATCAAACTTACTATAATCATGTAGGTAAATTAGTTGATTATCAACACACAACAGTACCGCTTTATAATCATAATAAAGAGATTATCGGTGCGGTTGAAATAGGACGAAATATATCCAATGTTAGGCAGTTACAAGATCAGGTTTTTCGCCTTAATAGAAAGTTATATCACAATAAAGAACAACCGCTACCGGAAATTGTTTTTGCGTCGAAAAAAATGCAAGAGGTTATCGATCAAACCAATATTTTAGGCAGTAATGATGTTCCGGTATTAATTGTTGGTGAAACTGGTACAGGGAAAGAGCTATTTGCTCGCTTAATTCATCAAACCAGTCAACGCCGCGATAAAGCATTCATTTCACTAAATTGTAGCGCTTTACCAACCACATTGATTGAAAGTACTTTATTTGGGACAGTTAAAGGAGCCTTTACCGGTGCTGAAAATCGCCAAGGTTATCTTGAACTGGCTAATGGTGGAACTTTATTTCTTGATGAACTTAATGCAATGCCACTTGAAATGCAAAGTAAACTATTGCGCTTCTTGCAAGAAAAAACTTATTGGCCTTTAGGCGGTAATAAAGAGCAACATGCCGATGTACGAATTGTAGCAGCGATGAATGAGTCTCCAGCGGAATTGTTAAAAAGCGGTAAAATGCGCAGTGACTTATTTTATCGATTAAATGTTGGTTTAATTAAACTTCCAGCCTTACGGGAAAGACAAGAAGATATCCCTGTATTGGCACGATATTTTATCGATAAACATAAAACTGATGTCAATATGGTGATCAGCGGCATCAGTGAACATGCATTGCAGCAATTAATGTCAGCTCCATGGCCAGGTAATGTACGAATGCTAGAGAATGCTATCGTCCGTAGTATGGTTTTACAAAACGAACCGGGTGAATTACAAAAAATTATTCTCGATGAAGAACTATTTGATATTCATAGTCCTTATCCACAAGATCAACTTGAAAATAAGATAGAAAAAACAAGTATTAACGAGTTAACAGGTAATCATAATCTAATCGAACAAGTTGAACATTATGAAAAGCAACTTATCATTGATGCATTAAATCAAGCCAATGGTAAAATTATTACTGCGGCGAAACTGCTCAATGTCTCACGAACAACGTTACAATATAAGGTGAAGAAATATAATATACAAATGGGAGTAATTGATAGTTAATCACCAAAAGCTTGGGCGCAGGCAAATGCACTGCTCCAAGCCCATTGGAAATTATAACCACCAAGCCAACCGGCTACATCTACAACTTCACCAATAAAGTAGAGATTAGGCTGATTTTTTACCGCCATCGTCTTTGAGGATAACGCATCGCAACTCACTCCGCCTAAAGTTACTTCTGCGGTGCGATAACCTTCCGTTCCATTTGGTATTACATTCCATGTTGTTAATGTTTGATACAGCGCTTGTTGCGCAGTAGGCGTTAACTGTTTAACCGTTGTATCAACGATCAAATTTAGTTGCATTAACGCTTCAATTAACCGCTTAGGTAATATTTGGGCTAAACAATTTTTAAGACTTTGATTGCGATTATTATCTAACAAAGGCTTAAAATCTTCCTCAAAAGCAACGTCAGGCAATAAATTGATCGTTATTGCTTCACCTGCTTGCCAATAACTGGAGATTTGTAAAATGGCTGGCCCAGATAATCCTCGATGAGTAAATAGTAGGTTTTCTTTAAAACTGATACGTTTATTAGATACTTCAACTGGTAGCGCAATTCCTGATAACGTCGATAATACAGCTAACAAAGGTTTATGTAAGGTAAACGGCACTAGCCCTGCTTTTACAGGCACAACTGGGATAGAAAATTTTTCAGCAATTTTATAACCAATAGCAGTCATACCGAGTGCAGGCATAGATTGTCCACCCGTTGCCACAATTAATTTATCAGTATAAACACAACCCTGTGAAGTAGATAACTTAAATCCTTGTTGTTCTTCAACAACATCTTCAAGTTGTGTTTTTAACATAAATTTAACTTGTCCTTTTTGGCATTCTTTGACCAACATATCGACAATATCTTGCGCTGAATTATCACAAAATAGCTGACCATGATCTTTTTCATGATAGGCAATAGCATATTGATTAACCAGTTGGATAAAATCCCATTGAGTATAGCGCTTTAACGCTGACTTGCAAAAATGACGATTTTGAGAAATATAATGATTTGCTTCGACATTAAGATTGGTAAAATTACATTTACCACCACCAGACATTAAGATTTTACGACCTAATTTTTTACCGTTATCAATGACAGTAACATCATGACCTTGTTGTCCCAACAGACCAGCACAAAAAAGCCCTGCAGCTCCAGCACCTATAATTGTAATTTTAGTTTGCATATTTCATCTATAACCAATAATCGATAATCTATTATAACAGCATAAATCTGGTGATTATAACTCCCTGATTTTGGAAAAAATCAGCAAATATAGTCAATTTTTATGGCTAAAAAACCCCTTTCCTCAAACTTTTTTTAATCAGATATTAATTCTTATTATGAAAAAATTTTTAAATTAAATAGCCTTAATCTTAAAAAAAATTTAAAACCAATAAAAACAATCATTTAACACAAGATATAAGCTTCATTAATATATATGGGTTAAGTGATTAAAATATTGACTTATAAATAATATTTATTTGACCTAAAACCTATTTTTAATTACCTTCACACCTAATATGGGATTAATGCCTATACCTTCACAAAAAATAATAACGATGAATTTGAGGCAATGATATGTTATATAACCAGCATCATGAAAAAGATAACTGCGGATTTGGTTTAATTGCTCACATTGAAGGGCAACCAAGTCATAAAGTGGTGCGTACCGCAATTCACGGGCTTGCTCGCATGCAACACCGTGGCGCCATATTATCGGATGGTAAAACCGGTGATGGCTGTGGTCTTTTATTACAAAAACCAGACCGATTTTTCCGATTAGTCGCCGAAGACGCCGGTTGGCGTTTAGCCGCTAATTATGCCGTTGGCATGCTATTTTTAAGTCAAGATGAGGCCGAAGCGCAAGCTAGTCGTGAAATTGTTGAAGAAGAGCTAGCGGAAGAAACCTTATATGTATTAGGTTGGCGTGAAGTGCCAATCGATAAAAGTGTTCTGGGTGAAATCGCCCTCTCATCACTACCAAGAATTGAACAAGTATTTGTCAATGCCCCGGCGGGTTGGACCAAAATCGATTTAGAACGCCGTCTATATATGGTGCGCCGACGTATAGAAAAACGTGTGCAAGATGATACGTTTTATGTCTGTAGTTTTTCAAATCAGGTTAATATCTATAAAGGCTTATGTATGCCGAAGGATTTACCTCGATTCTATTTAGATTTGGCTGACATTCGTATGGAAACCGCAATCTGTTTATTCCATCAACGTTTCTCAACCAATACTGTACCGCGTTGGCCACTAGCGCAACCATTTAGACATTTAGCCCATAATGGTGAAATTAATACCATTGAGGGGAACCGCCAATGGGCTAAAGCCCGATCTTACAAATTTAAAACACCATTGATTCCAGATCTGCAAGATGCCGCGCCGTTTGTCAATGTTACTGGCTCGGATTCAAGCTCGTTAGATAATATGTTGGAACTATTTTTAGTCGGCGGTATGGATATTGTTCGTGCGATGCGTTTATTAGTACCACCTGCATGGCAAAACAATCCAGATATGAATGAGGATTTACGAGCTTTCTTTGATTTTAACTCTATGCATATGGAACCGTGGGACGGACCGGCCGGTATCGTTATGTCTGATGGTCGTTATGCTGCGTGTAACTTAGACCGTAATGGTTTACGTCCTGCTCGTTATGTTATTACTACAGATAAACTCATCACTTGTGCTTCAGAAATCGGTATTTGGGACTATCAACCAGATGAAGTCGTCAGCAAAGGGCGAGTTGGTCCGGGCGAATTACTGGTAATTGATACTGAAGAAGGTCGCATTTTACAATCTTCAGAAACCGATAATGATCTCCAAAAACGTCATCCATATAAAGAGTGGATGGCTAAAAATGTAAAACGTCTGATCCCATTTGAAGATCTTCCTGATGATGATATCGGTTCTCGTGATTATGATGATACATTACTAGCAACTTACCAAAAACAATTTGGTTATAGTGCCGAAGAGCTCGACCAATGTATTCGAGTTTTAGGTGAAAACGGTCAAGAAGCAACTGGCTCAATGGGTGATGATACACCATTTGCCGTGCTATCAAGCCGTCCGCGCTTAATTTATGATTACTTCCGACAAAAATTTGCTCAGGTAACCAATCCACCGATAGATCCATTACGCGAAGCACATGTCATGTCACTGTCGACTAGTATCGGTCGTGAGATGAATGTATTTGCCGAAGCAGAAGGTCAGGCACATCGGGTTGCATTTAAATATCCAGTATTGGTTCATTCTGATTTCAAACAATTAACTACTTTAGAATCACGTTATTACAAATCAGAAACGCTTGATATCACATATGAAATTGACGGCAGTTTACGTGACGCAATTGAACAATTATGTGGTGATGCCGAAGCAAAAGTACGTGCAGGAACAGTATTACTGATTTTATCAGATAGAAATATTGCCCCTGACCGTTTACCGATCCCTGCGCCAATGGCGGTCGGTGCCGTACAACAACGTTTAGTTGAAAAGAACTTGCGCTGTGATGCCAATATCATTGTTGAAACAGCAAGTTGTCGAGATCCGCATCAATTCGCCGTGTTACTTGGCTTTGGTGCAACAGCAATCTATCCATATTTAGCCTATGAAACCCTAGCTCAAATGGTAGATAATGGCACTGTGAATAAGTCTTATCGAGAAGCAATTCTTAATTATCGCAATGGTATTAATAAAGGCTTATACAAAATCATGTCCAAAATGGGCATTTCAACTGTTGCTTCTTACCGCTGTTCTAAACTATTTGAGGCAGTAGGTCTAAATGAAGAAGTGGTTGAACTCTGCTTCCAAGGGGTAACTAGCCGTATTAGTGGTGCCAATTTTGATGATTTTGCTCAAGATCAGTTCAATCTTTCTAAGAAAGCATGGCTACGGCGTAAACCATTAGAACAAGGTGGCTTGTTGAAATTTGTGCATGGTGGTGAATACCATGCTTACAATCCTGATGTAGTACAATCACTACAAAAAGCGGTAAATAATGGTAATTATGAAGATTATAAACGCTATGTAGATATCGTAAATAATCGACCAGCTGCAACCTTGCGAGATCTATTAAAACTTAATCCACCTGAAAACGCAGCTATCGCACTTGATCAGGTGGAACCAGAAGAGTCATTATTTAAACGATTTGACTCGGCAGCTATGTCAATTGGTGCATTAAGTCCAGAAGCGCATGAATCTTTAGCCGAAGCCATGAACACCTTAGGTGGCTTTTCTAACTCAGGTGAAGGCGGAGAAGATCCAGCTCGTTATAACACAATCAAAGTATCACGTATTAAACAAGTTGCCTCTGGCCGATTTGGTGTAACACCAGGTTATTTAATGAGTGCTGATGTTATTCAAATTAAAGTCGCTCAAGGTGCAAAACCGGGCGAAGGTGGTCAATTACCTGGCGATAAAGTCACCCCTTATATTGCAAAATTACGTTTTTCTGTACCGGGTGTAACATTAATTTCACCGCCACCACATCATGATATCTATTCAATTGAAGACTTGGCGCAATTGATTTTTGACTTAAAACAGATTAATCCAACCGCAATGATTTCGGTTAAGTTGGTTTCTGAACCAGGAGTAGGTACTATCGCAACCGGTGTTGCCAAAGCCTATGCTGATTTAATCACTATTTCAGGTTACGACGGTGGTACTGGGGCCAGTCCATTAACTTCGGTTAAATATGCCGGCTCTCCTTGGGAACTTGGTCTAGTTGAGACCCAACAATCATTAGTTGCTAATGGTTTACGTCACAAAATACGCTTACAAGTTGACGGTGGCCTAAAAACTGGTGCCGATATTGTTAAAGCAGCAATTTTAGGTGCTGAAAGCTTTGGTTTTGGTACTGGGCCAATGGTTGCCCTAGGTTGTAAATACTTACGTATTTGTCACCTGAATAACTGTGCGACCGGTGTTGCCACTCAAGATGAAAAACTGCGTAGTGAGCATTATCATGGTCTACCAGAAAAAGCCATGAACTACTTCCGTTTTCTTGCTCGTAATACGCGAGAAGTCATGGCTGAACTTGGCGTTTGCCGAATTGTTGATTTAATCGGTCGTACCGATCTGCTTATTGAGCTTGATGGAATTACCGCAAAACAGCAAAAATTGGATTTATCAGGCTTGCTTGAAACGGCAACCCCAATAGAAGGTAAACCGGTTCACTGTATTGAAGACAATAAACCATTTGATAAAGGTGTGCTGAATAAAGAGATTATAACCCAAGCACAACAAGCAGTGGATAATCGTCAAAGTAAAAGCTTCTACTTTGATATTCAAAATACTGATCGTTCTGTTGGTACAACTTTATCTGGTTATATTGCTAAAAAATATGGCGATCAAGGCTTAGTCACGTCCCCTATTTCCTTGAATTTCAACGGTACTGCTGGACAAAGCTTTGGTGTATGGAATGCAGGCGGTGTTGATTTAACGCTTACTGGCGATGCCAACGACTATGTTGGTAAAGGCATGGCTGGCGGTCGTATTGTCATCCGGCCACCACAAGGTTCGGCATTTTTAAGCCATGAAGCGACCATTGCTGGTAATACCTGTTTATATGGTGCCACTGGTGGTAAATTATTTGCTGCTGGCCGAGCAGGTGAACGTTTTGCAGTGCGTAACTCAGGCGCTATAAGTGTGGTTGAAGGCATTGGTGATAATGGCTGTGAATATATGACTGGCGGTATTGTCTGTGTTTTAGGTAAAACAGGTGTTAACTTTGGGGCTGGTATGACCGGTGGTTTTGCTTATATTTTAGATACTGATGGCGATTTACATAAGCGAATCAATAAAGAGTTGGTCGAAATGTTAGATGTTGCTGACTATTCAATTCATGAAGAGCATCTACGTGGTTTAATTATGGAGCACGCACAACTAACCCACTCAACTTGGGCCGAAGAAATATTAGCTAATTGGGAAGATTTTGCTAAACAATTTGTATTAGTTAAACCAAAATCTAGCGATGTTAAAGCATTATTAGGTCACCGTAGTCGGTCAGCAGCTGAACTACGTGTTCAGGCACAGTAGGGAGAAAACACGATATGAGTCAAAATGTTTATCAGTTTATCGATTTACAACGTGTCGATCCGCCTAAAAAATCGCTAAACATTCGTAAAATTGAATTTGTAGAAATTTATGAAGGCTTTTCAGCTTCGCAATCTCAAGCACAGGCAGATCGTTGCCTTGCTTGTGGTAACCCTTATTGTGAATGGCGTTGTCCAGTCCACAATTACATTCCAAATTGGTTAAAATTAGTTACTGAAGGTAAAATTTTAGAAGCGGTTGAGTTATCTCATCAAACTAATAGTTTACCTGAGGTATGTGGTCGAGTTTGTCCACAAGATCGTCTGTGTGAAGGATCTTGTACCTTAAATACTGAATTTGGTGCGGTAACCATTGGTAATATTGAACGTTATATTACTGATGAAGCGTTCAAAATGGGCTGGAAACCAAATTTATCTAATGTTGAAAAAACAGGCTTAAGAGTCGCAATAATCGGCGCTGGTCCGGCTGGTCTTGCTTGTGCTGATGTATTAGTTCGTAATGGTATTACACCAGTCGTTTTCGATCGCCATCCAGAAATTGGCGGTTTATTAACTTTCGGTATCCCTGCCTTCAAATTAGATAAAGAGGTCTTAATTCATCGTAGACGCATCTTTACCGAAATGGGGATTGAATTCCGTCTAAATACTGAAGTCGGCAAAACCGTACAATTAGCTGATCTTATCAGTGAATTTGATGCTATTTTTGTCGGTGCTGGTACTTATCAATCAATGCGTGCCGGGCTTGAAAATGAAGATGCTGATGGTGTCTATGATGCATTACCATTTTTAATTGCTAATACTAAACATATTATGCAGCACCAACAAACTGACGATGCGCCTTATGTAGATATGAAAAATAAACGTGTCGTGGTATTAGGCGGTGGTGATACAGCCATGGACTGCGTAAGAACGTCTATCCGTCAAGGTGCTACTGAGGTGACGTGTGCCTATCGCCGTGATGAAGCCAATATGCCTGGTTCTAAACGTGAAGTAAAAAATGCTAAAGAAGAAGGCGCGCAGTTCCAATTCAATGTGCAACCGCTGAGTATTGAAATTAACAATGTAGGACATGTTACTGGCGTAAAAATGGTAAGAACCGAGCTTGGCGAACCCGATGCGAAAGGTCGTCGCTCACCAGTGATTATTGAAGGCTCAGAATTTGTGTTACCGGCGGATGCGGTGGTAATGGCATTTGGCTTTAAACCGCATGCGATGCCGTGGTTAGCTGAACATGGAGTTGATTTTGACGATAGAGGACGGATAATTGCCCCAGAAAGCAAAGGTTATCAAACCTCGAATACCAAAATCTTTGCTGGCGGAGATGCTGTGCGTGGTTCTGATTTAGTCGTTACGGCAATAAGTGAAGGGCGTAAAGCTGCTGAAGGAATCTTGGATTACTTAGAAGTTTAAAAACGACGCTTGAATTCCAATTCAACATTTGAACCCGCTAATTTATGGCGGGTTTATTTATGAAATATAAGTCATTTTTTATAAATAGACACGTTGAGTGCCTTTTTCTGGTTGAAAAGTAGCTTTACCAAATTCATCCAAAAAATAAGCAATATGATCGGTTTTATCACCCAATAAACGTCCTTTTACTTTATTCCATGTTAATAACGCAATAGTGGCATCGGGCTCACAACAAATTAACATCGGTTGTTCAAATTCCTGATTCCAATAGAACTGACCACCATATAATTTATGTGCAGTTAGTAACAGATAACAGCCATATTCTTGTGATATCATATTGAGTTGTTCTTCAGGAAGACCAAAGCTTTTATCTGCCATTTCACCAATAATCATTTCAACAACAGTAATACTCTTTTCAGAGTAATCCAATTGATTAATACTCCAAGTTGGGCTATGTAAAATAGCATTTTGAGACCAAGCCTCTATTTCTTGATATAATTCATTTTTTTGTTCAGTCATTTTTATTTACTTCGCTAGATGATTTTTCTGTTTGCTTGACAATTTGCCATGCATCTTCCATTTCTTCAAGTGTTGCATCAACTAAATTGCGATTTTTTTGCTTTAGTAGCAATTCAACTTGTTTAAATCGCCTAATAAACTTGTTATTAGCATTTTGTAAGCATAACTCCGATTTAACTTTTAGATGTCTTGCCAAATTGACGGTAGCAAACAACAGATCGCCCATTTCTTCTGCAACTTTTGATTGCTCAATAGTTGATTGTGCTAATTCTTGTTCAACTTCATTAAGTTCTTCTTTAACTTTAGCTATGACTGGTTGTAGTTCAGTCCAATCAAATCCAACTGACGCACAACGTTTTTGGATTTTTTCAGCCTTCATTAATGCCGGAATAGCATTGGGAATATCATCTAATAGCGAATATTGCTCCCGCTTATCACGTTCTTGTTGTTTAAGCTGTTCCCAATTTGGTTTACTCGTATTATTTGAAAAAATATGCGGATGACGACTTATCAATTTATCAGCCACTGATTGACAAATATCATCAAAATTAAACAAACCTTGTTGGTTGGCTAAATCCGCATAAAACACAATCTGAAACAGTAGGTCACCCAGTTCACTTTTAAGTTCAGCCATATCTTGTCTATCAATTGCATCTAAGACTTCATAGGTCTCTTCCAAAGTATAGGATTTTAACGAGTCAAAAGTTTGTTTGCTGTCCCATTCACAGCCATCAATAGGGTTACGTAACTTTTTAGTAATATCCTGCAATCGTTTTAATTCGCTTAACATTTTTCTCACAATTGGTTAATGATTAAGAATATAACCAGCATAGCATAATTACGCTGTGACTAATCTTTAATATACAAATTTTATTGTTTAAGAATAAAAATAACTTACAGCAAATAAACCAAGAAAATGGGCAAAATATGAACTTAATTGTAGAATTAATGGCAGATAAAACATAATTAAGTATATAATAACAGGCTATCAATTTAACTTTAGTATATAGGTAGTATGAATAATTTACGAGAACTTACACTACGCGGTACCATTCTTGGTGCTTTAATTACTATCGTCTTTACAGCCTCCAATGTCTATTTAGGCTTGAAAGTCGGATTAACTTTTTCATCAGCCATTCCTGCCGCAGTCATTTCCATGGCTATTTTACGATTATTTTCAGGATCGACAATTTTAGAAAATAATATGGTGCAAACTCAAGCCTCCGCAGCTGGAACTTTATCATCTGTTATTTTCGTTATGCCTGGTTTATTAATGATGGGATATTGGAGTAATTTTCCTTTCTGGCTAACCTTTTCAGTTTGCGCTGCTGGCGGCATGTTAGGGGTATTATTTTCTATTCCATTACGTCATGTTATGGTAGTGAAAAGTGATTTACCTTATCCAGAAGGTGTCGCTGCTGCTGAAATATTAAAAGCTGGTTCGAAAACTAACGATAAAGAAGCAAATGATGGATTAAAGGATATCGTATTTGGCGGTATTATCGCCTCTACAGTGAGCTTATTTACTAATGGATTTCGTTTATTATCTGATAGCACTGCTTATTGGTTTACTGGTGGTAAATCAATATTTCAGATCCCAATGGGATTTTCATTAGCATTACTTAGTGCTGGCTATCTAATTGGTATTATTTCAGGAATTGCGGTATTAATCGGAACCATTATAGCTTGGGGATTTGGTATTCCAATCCTAAGTGCCCTTACTGATTATGATACTTCCCAACCTCTATCTAAAATTGCAATGGGATTGTGGGCCACAGATATTCGTTTTATCGGTGCAGGTACCATAGCGATTGCCGCAGTCTGGACATTACTGACTTTAATCAAACCAGTTATTGAAGGTTTAAAAACATCGTTAAAAACACTTCGCTCAGATATTTCGGTAAACGATATTGATCGAACAGATAGAGACTTGTCACCAAAAACTATTTTTATGATTATGGCTGGCATGTTAATTATCTTAGTTGCAACATTTTACTCTTTTATTTCTGATAGTGGTTTATCAACTGGTATTGCTTGGTTGCTAGTCATTTGTGCAGTTTTATTTGCGTTTGTTATGGGATTTTTAGTTGCCGCTGCCTGTGGTTATATGGCTGGTTTAGTTGGTTCTTCAGCCAGTCCTATATCAGGTATTGCCATTGTTGCTGCTATAGCTATTTCACTAATATTGCTTGGCTTAAGTGAAACACATGGTATGCTATCCTCAGTTGAAGGAACTGACTTTATCACTGCATTAGCCCTATTCACAACTAGTGTTGTGTTATCAATTGCATGTATTTCAAATGATAATTTACAAGATTTGAAAACAGGTTATTTAGTTCATGCCACACCATGGCGACAACAAGTAGCCCTTTTAATTGGTTGTGTTGTCGGTGCAATTGTGATTGCCCCTATTCTTGAAATACTCTATAACGCTTATGGTTTTACTGGTGCGGTTCCTCGTCCAAATATGGATCCTACCCAAGTATTAGCCGCGCCTCAAGCAACTTTGATGACGACCATAGCTAAAGGAATTTTTTCTCATAATCTAGATTGGACAATGATTTTGATAGGTTTAGCGGTAGGCGCAACAGTTATCATCATTGACCTAATTTTAGCCAAAAAGAAAACTAAATTCCGTCTACCTGCTTTAGCTGTCGGACTAGGTATTTACTTACCACCAAGTATTACAATGGCTATATTTATCGGTTCATTATTATCATGGATAGTAAAACGTCAGGCATATGTGAAAGCAGAAAAACTAAATTTAGATCCAGAAACTGAGTTCAAAAAAGTAGATCGTAAAGCATCCTTAATTGCATCAGGTTTAATCGTCGGTGAAAGTTTAGTTGGTGTTATACTTGCCATTGTGATTGTCATTAGTGTCACTAATGGTGGTGGAGATGCACCTCTGGCAATATTCCCTGACTTAGGCAATATGTCTCAATATTTAGGATTATTTGTTTTCATTACGATCTGTTGTCTTATTATTCGCAGATCTTTGTCAGCACTTAAACGATAATATGATTATGATGCCCTTTATCAGGATACTGATAAAGGGTATTTATGACTATTTAAGGTTACGGCCTAAATTAAGTGTTAAGGCAATATTCATTGAGGTTTGATAAAGATTTGCTTTTGCCGTTGCTGATTCTAGTACTTCAGACAAAGTCGCAACTTTACTTAAAATACTAAACATGGCATTAATACCATAAGGATAAATGGTTTCAGCCTTGTCACCCAAACTACCAACAATAGCAATTACTGGTTTTTGGTATTTTTTGGCAATACTAGCAACCCCTACAGGTACTTTACCATTGATACTTTGGTAATCTAATCGCCCTTCACCGGTAATAACTAAATCTGCATTAGAAATAAGCTTATCTAGATTTAGTGCTTCAGTAATAATTTCAATTCCAGGCCTTAATTTAGCATTCATAAACGCTAATAAAGCAGCCCCCATTCCACCAGCAGCTCCCGTCCCTGGGGTAAATTCAATATCCATATTAAAGCTACGTTTTATTACTTGAGCAAAATGTTTCAGATTTTCATCAAGTAAACGAACATCATCTTGTGTCGCGCCTTTTTGCGGACCAAATATAAATGAAGCACCATTCGCACCAGTCAAAGGATTAGTAACATCACAAGCAACTTCGAAATCACAGAATTTAATTCTGTGGTCAATTTCACTAATATCAATTTTATCAAGCTCGCTTAATGAAGCTCCACCATAACCAATTTGGTTACCGGCTTTATCAAGAAGCTTGACACCTAGAGCCTGTAACATGCCAGCACCACCGTCATTGGTAGCACTCCCGCCAATACCAATAATAAATTTTTTACAACCTTTATCTAGTGCATCTTTGATTAATTCTCCAGTACCATATGAAGTCGTAATTTTCGCATCTCGCTTAGTAACAGGAACTCTTTCAAGACCGCTTGCTGCGGCCATTTCAATTACCGCTGTTTGTCCATCTCCTGAAATACCATAAAAAGCCAAACCTTTTTCACCTAATGGGTCAGTAATCGATACTGTGATTTTATTTCCATTTAATGCATCAACCATTGCATCAACAGTACCTTCACCACCATCAGCAACTGGAATCAAAAAGTATTCAGCCTTTGGGTATACGTTTAAAAATCCCTTTTTAATTATATTAGCAACCTCAATAGCACTTAGGCTTTCTTTAAAAGAATCAGGAGCAATGACAATTTTCATATTTATCCTTATGCAATTAGTCAAAGTATTGAGTATGTCGCCATACTCAATCTTAACCTTAATTATTTAATTTCTATTTTTGCTAAAGATTCATAGTAACGTGCTAATGCACTATGATCACAATCACCCAGACCATCAGTTTTTAGGACTTGCATCATTTCCATTACAGATGCAGTTAATGGTAATGATGTTCCAACACCATGCGAAGTATCTAAAGCATTTTGTAAATCTTTGATATGTAAATCAATTCTGAAACCAGGTTTAAAATTACGATTTAAAACCATTGGTGCTTTAGCATCTAGTACAGTACTTCCAGCTAATCCACCACGAATTGCTTGATAAACTAACTCTGGATTTACGCCAGCTTTAGTTGCTAAAACTAATGCTTCTGACATAGCCGCAATGTTCAAAGCAACAATAACTTGATTTGCTAATTTAGTTACATTACCAGCACCAATTTCACCAGTGTAAACCACTGAACCAGCCATGGCTTTCATTATGTCATAATGTTTATCAAAGATAGCTTTATCACCACCTACCATGACCGATAAAGTACCATCAATCGCTTTAGGTTCACCGCCACTCACTGGCGCATCTAACATTGCCAATCCTTTTTTAACGACTTCATCATGAATTTCACGGCTTGCCAATGGTGCAATTGAACTCATATCAATAATCGTAGTACCAGATTTAGCACCATCAATTATCCCATCTTCACCTAATACAACCTCTTTTACATGCGGTGAATTTGGTAACATGGTAATAATCACATCACAAAGTTTAGCAACTTCTTTAGCATTTACGGCACTTTGTGCCCCTGCAGCCACTACTTCGTCGACTGCAGATTGATTTTTATCACAAACGACTAATGAATAACCTGCTTTTAACAGGTTTTTGCTCATCGGTTTACCCATAATACCTAAACCAATAAAACCAATTTTCATTTTACTCTCCTTTTTTTACGACTAAAATAGTATTCGTTACTTTAAAAACTTATCTGCTAGTGCTTGGGTTGAACTTCTTAATAAACCTAGATCATTACCTACAGCAACGAATGTTGCCCCCATATCAATATAATGATGAACATCAGCTTCTATTGGTGCCAAAATACCGCATGCTTTACCTTGTGCTTTAGCAACATCAAAAACATGTTTTATCGCTGCTTGCACTTCAGGGTGCTTAGGATTACCAAAATGGCCTAATGAAGCAGAGAGATCACTCGGTCCAACAAAAATACCATCAATACCATCAACTGCAGTTATTGCTTCAACATTATTAACTGCTTGTTGAGTTTCAATTTGTACCACAACACAAATATTTTGATTAATTTTAGTAAAATAATCAGTAATAGTGCCAAAGCCATTACTACGATGAGAAACAGAAACCCCTCTTACCCCCTCAGGTGGATAGCGGGTATAAGCTACTGCTGATTTGGCTTGTTCGACTGTTTCTACATATGGGATTAAGAAATTATAAAACCCAATATCAAGTAATCGCTTAATTAAAACTTGATCATTCCAAGCAGGACGAACTATTGGTGCACTACTACTATCTTTTAATGCCATCAATTGCGGTACAAACGTGGTAACATCATTAATCGCATGCTCACCATCTAGTAACAACCAATCAAAACCAGCTAAACCAAGTATTTCTGTTGAAATTGGATTTCCTAAAGCAGCCCAACAACCAATAAGTTTTTTACGCTCTAACATATCTTGCTTAAATTGGTTGTGGCAGGTTATTTTTTTCATAATTTACCTTTTAAATTCTCGAGTTATTTTTGATAATAATAGTTCAATTATCTAACCAAACATGGTTTTTTATTATCAAACTGCCAGCCAGGAATTAAATATTGCATGGCCATGGCATCATTTCGGTTACCAAGACCCATTTTCTTAAATAACTCATGAGCTTTCATTACTTGATCCATATCAATTTCAATGCCTAATCCTGGTTTTTCAGGAACCTTAATTTTACCATTAATAATTTGTAATGGTTCTTTCGTTAAACGTTGGTTACCTTCCTGCCAAATCCAATGAGTATCCAGTGCAGTTGGATTGCCTGGTGCTGCTGCACCTACGTGTGTGAACATAGCTAAAGAGATATCAAAATGGTTATTAGAATGTGAGCCCCATGTTAAACCAAATTCATGACACATTTGTGCAACACGAACTGAGCCATTCATGGTCCAAAAATGTGGATCAGCTAATGGAATATCAACAGATTGTAACGATAATGTATGTCCCATTTGACGCCAATCGGTTGCAATCATGTTGGTAGCAGTCGGTAAACCCGTGGCCCGACGAAATTCAGCCATGACTTCTCGCCCTGAATAACCTTGTTCAGCACCACAAGGATCCTCTGCATAAGCCAAAGTATTTTTCAAATATTTACCAATACGAATCGCTTCCTCTAATAACCATCCTCCGTTAGGGTCAAGTGTTACTCGAGCATCTGGGAATTTCTTTTTAATTGCTATTACTGCTTCTGCTTCATCTTCTGCTGATAAAACACCGCCTTTTAATTTAAAATCGCGGAAACCATATTTTTCATAAGTAGCTTCAGCCAATTGGGCAATTTTTTCAGGCGTTAGTGCTTCTTCATGTCGTAGGCGATACCAATCACATTTTTCATCATTTTGACTTTGATAAGGTAAATCTGTTTTGTTGCGATCACCGACATAAAATAAGTATCCTAGCATTTCCACTTCATCACGTTGTTGACCATCGCCAAGTAATGATGCCACAGTAACGCCTAAATGTTTACCTAGTAGATCTAACATAGCTGCTTCAATCGCAGTAACAACGTGAATTGTTGAACGTTGATCAAATGTCTGATTGCCTCGACCACCAACATCACGATCAGCAAATTGAAGACGCACTCGATTCATCACATTTTTATATTGGCCAATAGATTGACCAACAACTAATGATTTAGCATCTTCTAATGTTTTAGTAACCGTTCCGACGCACGGTACTTCGCCGACACCAATGTTGCCTGAGTTATCTTTTAGGATAACAATATTCCGAGTAAAATACGGTGAATGTGCACCACTTAAATTAAGTAGCATACTGTCATATCCAGCGACAGGATAAACATTCATTTCCGTTATAATTGGCGTTGATAAACTCATAATATTAACCTCTTAAATTTCTTGTATTTCTCTAATTCTGTTTTAACGAACCATGCAAGGTCGTTTACGATCAAACTGCCAACCAGGTATTAAATACTGCATTGCAATAGCATCATTACGTGCACCATTTGCTAATTTTTTATGTAATTCATGAGCATTCATAATTTGTTGCATATCTAATTCAATGCCTAATCCCGGTTTATCATGCAGTTTAATTTTGCCATTACTTATTTCTAATGGATTTTTAGTCAATCTGGCCTGTCCTTCCTGCCATATCCAATGAGTATCAAGTGCAGTTGGATTGCCTGGTGCCGATGCACCAACATGACTAAACATCGCTAATGAGATATCAAAATGATTGTTAGAATGGCAACCCCAAGTTAATCCCCATTCATGACAAAGCTGAGCAACCCGACTTGCACCAGTTAAAGTCCAAAAATGCGGATCTGCTAAAGGTATATCAACGGCTTGTAACATAATAGAGTGACACATTTCTCGCCAGTTAGTTGCAACCATATTCGTTGCTGTTGGTAGACCTGTGGCACGACGAAACTCTGCCATTACTTCACGTCCCGAATAACCATTTTCTGCACCACAAGGGTCTTCGGCATAAGTCAGGACATGGTTAAGCCCTTTACATAATCGTATAGCATCTTCCAATAACCAACCGCCATTAGGATCTAAAGTAATTCTAGCATCTGAAAAACGTTTTTTTAGCTCAGTGACCGTTTCAATCTCTTTTTCACCAGCTAATACACCACCTTTCATTTTAAAATCTTTAAAACCATAGCGATCTTTTGCTACTTCAGCTAATTCTATTACCGACTGAACTGTCATCGCTTCGCGGCGTCGAATGTTGTACCATTCATGACCATTTTTGAGTGGCTGGTCATAAGGTAGATCAGTTTTCTTATCATCACCAATATAAAACAAATAGCCTAAAACAGTTACTTCATCTCTTTGTTTGCCACCACCCAATAATTCAGCCACAGGCACATTTAAAAATTGCCCCATTAAATCTAACAGTGCTGATTCCAAAGCTGCTACAGCATTAACTCGTAGTTCAAATGTCCATGCACCTTTACCAAAAGTATCATAATCAGAATCTAAATAGCCTTGATGCATATCATTTACGATACGGTTAAGAATCGAAATAGGTCTACCTTCAACATGTGCACAAGCTTCCTTCAATGCATTTTCAATTGTTGAACCACCAGGAGCCTCACCAACACCAACATGACCAGCATTATCTGTTAATATAACAATATTACGGGTAAAGTATGGACCGTGAGCACCACCAATGTTCATTAACATACTGTCATAACCTGCAACAGGTATAACTTGCATCGAAGTAATAATTGGCACTGATTGAGTATTCATACTACGATTCTCCATTTCATAATTTTTTTTCGTTATTATTTAATCCTTTTTCTTTAATTCCATTCGTTTAATTGGACCAACAAGAACTAAATAACTAAAAGCAGCAACAAACGCATGACCGGCAACAAACACTAATGCCCATTCAAAGCGCCCTGTCCATGCCACAATATAACCAATAATAATTGGAGAAATGATACTTGATGCATTACCAAACATATTGAATAAACCACCAGCTAGACCACTCATCTCTTTTGGTGCTGTATCAGCCATTACTGCCCAACCTAACGCTCCAACACCTTTGCCGAAGAAAGCCATCGACATAAATAAAATAACTAGTCCAATTGAATCAACGTAATTACACATAATCATAGTCATTGAGAATAGCATGCCTAAAATGATTGGTGTTTTACGGGCTATTGATAAAGAATTGGTTTTGCGCATAATGAAATCAGAAATAACCCCACCACTAATTCCACCAATAAAGCCACAAATAGCAGGAACTGCAGCAGCAAAGCCTACTTCTTTAATGTTCATTCCACGCTGTGTTGCCAAATAAATAGGGAACCAAGTAATAAAGAAGAATGTTAAACAGTTAATACAATATTGACCTAAATAAACACCAAGCAACATTCTATTGGTCAATAATTGCCATAAATAACCTAATTTTGGACCTTCTTGTTTACCATTGTCTTTTTTCTGATCCATATCAACTAAAGCACCACCTTCAACGATATAATCAACTTCTGCTTGATTAGCTAAAGGATGATCTTTTGGGTTGCGAATAACAAACAAAGTAACAGCACTGACAAAAATACCCAATCCTCCCATAAAGAAGAATACTGATTGCCAACCATACTCATGAGTCAACCAACCCATAATTGGTGCAAAAATAACCGTTGCAAAATATTGTGCAGAGTTAAAAATGGCTACTGCTGTTGCTCTTTCTTTAGCTGGAAACCATGCGGCGGTAATACGGCTGTTTCCAGGGAATGAAGGTGCTTCGGCAAGCCCCATTAAAAAACGGAAGGTAAAAAGCATAATTAGTGCCCAAGCACCAATAAAGAAGTGTACAGTCCCTTGTAATAGAGTAAAAATAGACCAAAATAGAATACTTAAAAAATAAACTCGTTTAGAACCGAATCTATCTAGTAACCATCCTCCAGGTAATTGTCCTATTACATAAGCAATACCAAATGATGACATCACCCATCCCATGGCTGCTGCATCAAATCCTAATTCCCCCGACATTGCTTTTCCAGCTATACCTAATGTTGCTCGGTCGCCGTAGTTAATCGCTGTGACTATAAATAAAAAAACGACCGTCATCCATCTGGCGTTAGTCCTTTTTTGTTTGGTTTTGTTTATTTCCATGTTTAGCTCCTAAACTTATAATTTCCTAAATTTAATTATTAAATATAAAAGGTATAGCTGAAGTAGAAAATAAATAGACTTTTTTACGTTTCTAAGATAATCCACTAATGGTGAGTAAGTATGGATGGTTCACCATAAAATATCATTGGGCAAAACCACAAAATATCCGCACCAATCATATTTATTTATATGCAAATACACAAATAAATGTTACTTTCTTCACAAAAATTTAATAAAACTACAAAATTTTGTGATACAAAGCGACTTTTATGGGTATTTTTATGATATTTAGCTAATTTATGAACTTATAATTGTGAATATGCACAATGCTATTTATTTTATTCGGATTTAAGATATAACGAAGAAATTATGAGAAATGTTATAAAATTTAATTTGCTATTAATTAATATATAAAAAATTAATTAGCATAATGGGAGTTGAGTAATGGAGAAGCAAATTAACAAGCCGCTCTTTATCAAAATTAAAGAAATTGATAATGTTGCGATTGTTGTCAATAATAATGGATTACCCAAAGGTACAATTTTTGACAATGGACTACAATTAATTGAAGATGTACCTCAAGGGCATAAAGTTGCATTAAATGATATCAACCAAGGACAAGCTATAATACGTTATGGTGAAACCATTGGTTACGCTAAAAAAGACATTAAACAAGGTAGCTGGATAAATGAAGCTGTAACACTGATGCCTACTGCACCAGAATTGCATGAATTAGAAATAGCAACGAAAAAAACGGATCCGTTACCACCTTTAGAAGGTTATACTTTTGAAGGTTACCGCAACAAAGATGGTTCGGTAGGCACTAGGAATATACTTGGTATTACCATGAGTGTTAATTGTGTTTCGGGCGTTGTTGAATATGTTGCAAAAATCATTGAACGTGATTTATTACCAAAATATCCTAATGTAGATGGCGTCGTGCCACTGACCCATTTATATGGTTGTGGTGTAGCCATTGACGCTCCAGCAGCTATTGTACCAATTCGTTCTATTCATAACTTAGCTAAGAATCCTAATTTTGGTGGCGAAATTATGGTGATCAGTTTGGGATGTGAAAAGTTACAACCTGAAAGACTACTAAAAGGTACTCACGATACTATTCCGATAAAATTAGAAGATGATGACCTTGTTACTTTACAAGATGAACATGGGTTTAAAGCCATGGTTGATCATATTTTGCGTGTGGCAGAAAAACACTTACAACGTCTAAACCAACGCAAACGTGAAACAGTGCCTGCATCAGAATTAATCGTCGGAATGCAATGTGGTGGTAGTGATGCATTCTCAGGTGTTACATCAAATCCATCAGTTGGCTTTGCTTCTGACTTATTAGTAAGATGTGGTGCAACAGTTATGTTTTCTGAAGTAACCGAAGTTCGTGATGGTATTCATTTGCTGACGCCAAGAGCAGCTGATGAAGAAGTCGGTAAAGCACTAATTCGAGAAATGCAATGGTATGATGAATATCTTGCGGCAGGAAAAGTTGATCGTAGCGCCAATACTACACCAGGCAATAAGAAGGGTGGCTTAAATAACATAGTTGAAAAAGCAATGGGATCTATTGCAAAATCAGGCACAAGTCCGATTGTCGAAGTGTTATCTCCTGGTCAAAGACCTACCAAAAAAGGTCTGATTTTTGCTGCAACGCCGGCTAGTGATTTTGTTTGTGGTGCTCAACAAGTTGCATCAGGTATCACATTGCAAGTTTTCACTACTGGCCGTGGAACACCATATGGATTAGCGATGGTACCTGTCATTAAAATGTCTAGCCGTAATATTGTCGCAGAACAATGGTTCGACCTTATTGATATTAGTGCTGGAGATATTGCTTTAGGCGAAGCAACTATTGAGGATATCGGTTGGAGACTTTTCCATTTAATCCTAGATGTGGCTAGTGGGCGCAAACAACCATGGTCAGATCATTGGAAATTATACAATCCACTAGCTATTTTTAATCCGGCACCAGTTACCTAAAAAACAATAAATTACATATAAATATATTATTAATTGCGATTCTAAATACACCTTAATTATTAAAAAATAAAAAGTGTATTTAGAATTTATTCGTTTCTGTCCAACTGTAATCCAATATATAATAATAATCGATCGTCAAATTTGGCTAGATTTAAACCAGTCAAATTAGCAATTTTATTTAATCGATATTCTAATGTATTGCGATGAATAAACAATTCATTAGCCGTATCACCATTTTGTACATTATTCTTAAACCATGTTTGCAATGTTTTTTGCAGTACACCATTATTATCACCCATCCTTAATTTTTTTAAAGGTAATAATAATTCTTCAGCTTGCCAATCATAACTTAAACCATGTAATAAAACGGGAAGAATAAGTTCTTGGTAATAATAATTACGGATATTTGGCATTCTTTGCTTACCAATTAACATTGTTGTTTTAGCGGTTTGATAAGATTTAACTAATGGATAAGGATGTTGTTCAAAATAATTACCTAATGAAATTCGAATATCTAAATGAGTGGAATCTTTGATGGTAATCACTAATTGTTCTAATTTCTTTTTGTGTTCTAGTAAATCCCATCGTCCATAGCGATTTAAAGCAGGAATTAAAATAACTAACTCAGTAATAGATTTAATCGCAACTAAATTATTTTGGCTAACATGTTGTATTTGATTTTGTAGATGTTGTAATTCGCTCATAGCAGTATCAATGCCTAATTGGCCACTATCGACTTCAATCATGCATACTACTCGCGGTAACTGTAAATTAATATCTAATCGTTTAACCCATTGCACCATACTTTCAGGCAAAACTTCTTTTTCAATTAGAGTAAGAATCAATTCTTCTTTTAAACGATTATCATAAGATAATTCTTGTAATAATTGGGTTTGTTCCATCATCATTTCTGCTGACATACAAACCAATTCACCAAATTGTCGAATATCGGATGGTTCACCAGTTAAACCAATAACGCCAACGATACGATCATTAAGTTTTAATGGTAAATTGATACCCGGTTTAACGCCTTTCAGACGTTTAACCATTGTGCCATCAATTGAAACAGTTCTTTTTTGAGATATAGCCAGTATTGCACCTTCATGTAATTCTCCAATACGTTCTAAATCACCACTACCAATAATACAACCATCCCCATTCATTACATTGATATTACAATCAATAATTTTCATGGTTCTGTCAACAATCTGTTGAGCAATTTTAGGGGTTAGGCAATAAGAATTCATTACCATGTTAAATTTCCTATTATCATTTTGCATACGCTTTATTTTTTGTTAGCATAACACATTTTATATTGAATCATAGGTGACTTCGTCATGATAGTGTTTGATTCTATCCAAATTCGTAGAGGTATTAATCTACTTTTAGATAATGCCTCTGCAACAATAAATCCTAAACAGAAAGTTGGATTAGTCGGTAAAAATGGCTGTGGTAAGTCCACACTTTTTTCTTTAATTAAAGGTGAAATTCAAACAGATGCTGGCAGTGTTTCTATTCCTGCCCAATGGCAATTAGCATGGGTAAACCAAGAAACTCCAGCATTAGATACAGCGGCTATCGAATATGTTATTGATGGCGATCGTGAGTTTCGCAAATTAGAACAAGATTTAGAGATTGCTTACGAAAAAAATAACGGTGAACAAATCGCCCTTATCCATGAAAAACTTGATAATATCGATGCTTGGACTATCCGCTCTCGAGCAGCAACATTATTGCATGGTTTAGGTTTTTCCAATGAACAATTAACGTTACCAGTTAAATCCTACTCTGGTGGTTGGCGTATGCGACTTAATTTAGCGCAAGCGTTAATGTGCCGTTCTGATTTACTGCTTCTTGATGAACCAACCAACCATCTTGATTTAGATGCTGTGATGTGGTTAGAAAAATGGTTAAGTAATTATCAAGGTACACTTATTTTAATCTCTCATGACCGTGATTTCTTAGATCCATTGGTTAATAAAATCATTCATATTGAACAGAAGAAATTATTTGAATACACTGGTAACTATTCATCATTTGAGATACAGCGCTCGGCAAAACTGGCGCAACAACAATCCATGTATGAAAGTCAGCAACTTAAAGTTGCTCATTTGCAAAGCTATATCGATCGTTTTAGGGCTAAAGCAACCAAAGCAAAACAGGCTCAAAGTCGAATAAAAATGTTAGAAAGAATGGAATTAATTGCCCCCGCTCATGTTGACAATCCTTTTCATTTTAAATTTCGACGACCAGAATTCTTACCTAGTCCTTTATTAACCATGGAAAATATCGTTGCAGGGTATGGTGATAAAGTTGTTTTAGAGCAGATTAAACTTAATTTAGTACCTGGCTCACGTATCGGTTTGTTAGGTCGTAACGGTGCTGGTAAATCAACACTGATTAAACTGCTAGCTGGCGAATTACCACCGATGCAAGGGCAGATTAGTTTAGCTAAAGGGGTACAATTAGGCTATTTTGCGCAACATCAATTGGAATACTTACGGGCTGATGAATCAGCTTTATGGCATTTAAAACAACTTGCAGAACCAAAGAATACCGAACAAGAATTACGTAATTATTTGGGAGGATTTGATTTTCATGGTGATAAAGTTAGTGAGCCAGTAAAAACATTTTCTGGTGGCGAAAAGGCTCGATTAGTTTTAGCGTTAATTGTTTGGCAAAAACCAAATCTACTGTTACTCGATGAGCCAACAAACCACTTAGATTTAGATATGCGACAAGCATTGACTGAAGCATTAATCGATTTTGAAGGTGCATTAGTTGTGGTATCGCATGATAGGCATTTATTACGTTCTACCACTGATGAGTTTTATTTAGTTCATGATCATAAAGTTGAACCTTTTAATGGTGATCTTGATGACTATCATAAATGGTTGACCGATGAGCAAAAGGCTGAAAATCAACCGCAAGAAAAAGATAAACCAGTAAAAAAAGAAGTGTTGCCTAAAGTTTCTGCACAAGAACGTAAAGAACAGAAACGAAAAGATGCAGAAGCCAGAGCACAAATACAACCATTGAAAAAACAGTTACATAAAGAAGAACAAACTATTGCTCGTTTAAATGATCAGTTAAAAGTCATTGAAGAGCAATTAGCTGATTCATCAATTTACGAAACTGATAAAAAATCAGAATTAACGCAATTATTACTTAATCAAAGTAATTTAAAGGCTGAATTAGATGAATCAGAATCAAAATGGTTAGAGCTACAACAGCAATTGGAAGAGTTCGAGGCTAATTAACTATCAGTTTAGTAAAATTTAAACACCTAAAACAAAAAATCACAGCTATATGCTGTGATTTTTTTAATTAGATGACAAACAGATTAACTTTTTTCTACTTGGCTAAAATCTAATTCAACAGGCGTAGAACGACCAAAAATAGAAACCGATACTTTTAAGCGGCTTTTTTCATAATCCACTTCTTCAACTACACCATTAAAGTCAGCAAATGGACCTTCGTTAACCCGAACAAGTTCACCTGGCTCAAATAATGTTTTCGGACGAGGTTTATCACCAACTTGCTGTAGACGATTCATAATTGCATCAACTTCACGTTGGCTAATTGGTGCTGGTCTATCTGATGTTCCACCAATGAATCCCATAGTTCTTGGTACACTTTTAACTAAATGCCAAGTTGCATCGTTCATCGTCATTTCAACTAAAACATAACCTGGGAAAAATTTACGTTCGCTTTTACGGCGCTGTCCACTTTTCATTTCTACAACTTCTTCGGTTGGTACTAAAACTTCGCCAAAAGAATCTTCCATATTATGTAATTTAATATACTCACGTAATGATTGTGCAACACGTGCTTCATAGCCAGAATAAGCTTGGATCACATACCAGCGTTTTTGTTGTGTTTCACTCATATTAACGCCCTATTGAAGTTAGATAAAAGATGATTGAACGGAACAAAGAATCCATTCCCCAAAGCGCAGTACCAACAATAACGGTAATAACAGCGATTAATAAGGTCGTTTGTACAGTTTCTTTACGAGTAGGCCATACAACTTTTCTTAGTTCTTTTCGTGATTCTTGCAGAAATGCTATAAACGATTTTCCTTTAGTGGTTGTAAATGCAATAAATAAGGTTAAAAGCGAAACCACAACAACTGCAATAATTCGAACGATCGCATTTGGTTGATATATATCATTAGGTACAGAGAAATAAGAATTTCCCCAAACAATTAACGCAATTAATACTAGAACCAAAACCCATTTAAATTTGTCTAGAACAGTGCTTGTATCTTGACTCTCGTTACTTACTAGCATATAAAACCTATGATTATGTTATTTATAATATTATCCATTTTCCAAAATGCTCTTTCTCTAAAAACATTTTGCTAAACAGACTAGGTAAGAAAGGGTATCAAAAGATACCCTTTCTAGATCGTACTTGCTTAAATTATTTAATAACCTTAGCAACAACACCAGCACCAACAGTACGACCACCTTCACGGATAGCGAAACGTAAACCGTCTGCCATTGCGATTGGGTGAATTAATGATACTGTCATTTTGATGTTATCACCTGGCATTACCATTTCTACGCCTTCTGGTAATTCAATAGTACCTGTTACGTCTGTTGTACGGAAGTAGAACTGTGGACGGTAACCTTTGAAGAATGGAGTATGACGACCACCTTCATCTTTACTTAGAATATACACTTCTGATTCGAAATCTGTATGTGGAGTAATTGAACCTGGTTTTGCTAATACTTGACCTCGTTCGATTTCTTCACGTTTTGTACCACGTAATAATACACCTACGTTCTCACCAGCACGACCTTCGTCTAGTAATTTACGGAACATTTCAACACCAGTACAAGTTGTTTTAGTTGTTGGTTTGATACCAACGATTTCAACTTCTTCACCAACTTTGATTACACCGCGCTCTACACGACCTGTTACTACTGTACCACGGCCTGAGATTGAGAATACGTCTTCGATTGGTAATAAGAATGGTTTATCAATGTCACGCTCTGGTTCTGGAATGTAGCTGTCTAATGCTTCTGCTAATTCTACAATTTTGTCTTCCCATGCTGCATCGCCTTCTAACGCTTTAAGCGCTGAACCACGAATTACTGGTGTATCGTCACCTGGGAAATCATATTGAGATAGAAGTTCACGTACTTCCATTTCAACTAATTCTAATAACTCTTCATCATCAACCATATCACATTTGTTTAAGAATACGATGATGTAAGGTACACCTACTTGACGACCTAAAAGAATGTGCTCACGAGTTTGTGGCATTGGACCATCAGTTGCTGCTACTACTAAGATAGCGCCGTCCATTTGTGCCGCACCAGTGATCATGTTTTTAACATAGTCAGCATGGCCTGGGCAGTCTACGTGTGCGTAGTGACGAGTTGGTGTATCGTATTCAACGTGTGAAGTATTGATGGTGATACCACGAGCTTTTTCTTCTGGTGCGTTATCGATTTGATCGAATGCACGAGCTTGACCACCGTATTTTTTAGATAATACTGATGTGATCGCTGCAGTTAAAGTTGTTTTACCATGGTCAACGTGGCCGATTGTACCAACGTTAACGTGGGGTTTTGTACGTTCAAATTTTTCTTTAGACATTTATCGTCCCTCAATGTAATACAAATCGGTGGTGATTCACCACATTAACCAAGTATCATATTTAGTTTTAACATAATACTAACTTAAAATTAGCTCTGAATGATACCAGATAAAGCCGTCAAGTGACAAGCTCTAAAGCAGTCAAATCTAATTTTTTTAGAAGGTTTAGGAAAGTAACAAGAATGGTGCTGATAGGCAGATTTGAACTGCCGACCTCACCCTTACCAAGGGTGCGCTCTACCAACTGAGCTATATCAGCAATTGGAGCGGGCAGCGGGAATCGAACCCGCATCATCAGCTTGGAAGGCTGAGGTAATAGCCATTATACGATGCCCGCATGTTCAAACTCGGCTACCTAAATGCTTCAATTAGCAATTGCTAATGTTAGATAATGGTGGTGGGGGAAGGATTCGAACCTTCGAAGTGTGACACGGCAGATTTACAGTCTGCTCCCTTTGGCCGCTCGGGAACCCCACCCCGAATCATTATAAACTGTTTACTTAGGAAAATGGTGCCGGCTGCCGGAATCGAACTGGCGACCTACTGATTACAAGTCAGTTGCTCTACCTACTGAGCTAAGCCGGCCTAAGTGCTGCGCATTATGTACTAGAACATTTAAGCTTGCAAGCAAAAAAAACATTTTTTTTATTGTTTGCTTAAAAAAAAATCAAAAAAACCAAAAAAGACTGAGATATAAACTATTTCAGAATTTTTTTTAATCAAAAAATATATGTTAAATTATTTCTTTTTTTACGCTTTTTTCTTGGTTTTAGTTACAAAATACTGTTTAAAAACGGTATTAATAGCAAAATTATTATGAATATTGCCCTTATATTGACGCAATACCATAACGAATTTCAAGCAGAATTTATAAGTTTAATAAAATTAAACAATAAAAAAGCCCGAGATATAAACTATCTCAGGCTTTTGCTAATCAAGAATAATATTTAAATTATTTCTTTTTTGGCGCTTTTTTCTTAGTTGTCGTTGCTGCTGCACCTTTAGCGGCAGTGTGAACAGCTACATCTTCACTAATATCACCTTTATCTTGATACGCACGACCATAGTAAGTATCAAGTAGAATTTGTTTTAATTCTGCAATTAAAGGATAGCGAGGATTAGCACCAGTACATTGGTCATCAAATGCATCAACTGCAAGTTGATCAACTTGAGCTAAGAAAGTTTTCTCATCTACACCAAACTCTTTGATAGAGAAAGGAATATCTAGATCTTTTCTTAATTGATCTAACCAAGCAATTAGTTTCTCAACTTTCTTTTCGTCTTTATCTGTTGCTACAGTTAAACCAAGATGTTCAGCAATCTCAGCATAACGTCTTACAGCTTGAGGATAACCATATTGGCTAAATGTACCTTGTTTAGTTGGTTTATCCGTTGCATTAAAGCGAACAACATTACTAATTAACATCGCATTCGCTACACCATGAGGAATGTGGAATGCCGCACCAATTTTATGGGCAATTGAGTGGCAAACACCTAAGAATGATTGAGCAAACGCAACACCGGCTAAAGTTGCAGCATTATGCACTTTTTCACGAGCGATAGGATTTTTTGCTCCTTCTTTGTAGCTTGTTGGCAAGTAAGCTTTTAATAAACTTAATGCTTGTAATGCTTGACCATCAGAAAACTCGCTTGCCATAATTGACACATAAGCTTCTAAAGCATGAGTTACCGCATCATAACCACCTGCAGCACAAAGTGATTTTGGCATATTCATAACTAAGTTAGCATCGACAATTGCCATGTTTGGTGTAATTGCGTAATCAGCTAATGGATATTTTTGACCAGTTGCATCATCAGTAACTACCGCAAACGGTGTCACTTCAGAACCAGTACCTGATGTGGTTGTCACGCAAATTAGTTTTGCTTTTTTACCCATATTAGGGAAATGACAAGTACGTTTACGAATATCCATAAAACGCAATGCTAATTCGTCAAATTTAGTTTCTGGGTGTTCATAAAGAACCCACATAATTTTCGCCGCATCCATTGGTGAACCACCACCTAAAGCAATAACAGTATCAGGTTGGAATGCTGTCATTGAATCAGTACCTTTACGGACGACACTTAATGTTGGGTCAGCTTCAACATCAAAGAAGGTTTCACAAATCACACCTTGCGCTTCAAGTTGATCAGTAATTTGTTTTGAGTAACCATTATTAAATAAGAATTTATCAGTTACTAAAAATACTCGTTTGGCACCTTGCTCAATCACTTCATTTAAAGCAACTGGAAGTGAGCCACGTTTAAAATAGATAGAACTTGGTAATTTGTGCCATAACATGTTTTCTGCTCTCTTAGCGATTGTTTTCTTGTTAATTAAGTGTTTCGGACCGACATTTTCTGAGACCGAGTTACCACCCCAAGAACCACATCCTAATGTTAAAGATGGTGCTAAATCAAAGTTATACAAATCACCGATACCACCGTGAGCAGCTGGTTGGTTGATTAAAATACGACATGTTTTCATTTTACTGCCAAAATAAGCAACACGATCACGATTGCTATCTTGATCAGTATAAAGTACTGAGGTATGTCCCATACCACCCATTTCAACAAGTTTTTCAGCTTTATCTACTGCTTCTTTAAAGTCTTTAGCTTTAAACATAGCTAATGTTGGTGAAAGTTTTTCGTGAGCAAATGGTTCAGATAAATCCACTTTACTTACTTCACCAACAAGTACTTTCGAACCTGCAGGAACTTTAATGCCGGCCATTTCTGCAATCTTAGTTGCTGGTTGACCTACGATATTAGCATTTAAAGCGCCTTTATCATTTAAGATGATACCTTGAACAGCTTTTGTTTCTTTAGCATTTAAAACATAAGCGCCATATTGAGTCAATAAATCACGTACTTCATCATAAACTGAATCAACAACAACGATAGCTTGCTCAGAAGCACAGATCATACCATTATCAAAAGTTTTAGACATAAGTACTGATGCAACAGCACGTTTTAAATCGGCAGTTTCATCGATAATTACAGGGGTATTACCTGCTCCAACACCTAATGCTGGTTTACCAGAACTGTAAGCCGCTTTAACCATACCTGGACCACCAGTTGCTAAAATTGCAGCAACATCATCATGATGCATTAAAGCATTTGATAATTCGATAGATGGCTCATCAATCCAACCAATGATATCTTTTGGCGCACCAGCTTTAATTGCTGCATCAAGCACAATTCGAGCGGCTTCAATAGTTGATTTTTTAGCGCGTGGATGTGGTGAAAAGACAATAGCATTACGAGTTTTTAAACTGATTAATGATTTAAAAATTGCGGTTGAAGTCGGGTTTGTAGTCGGCACGATTCCACAAATAATCCCTAATGGCTCCGCTATTGTAATGGTACCATAAGACTCATTTTCAGCAACAACACCACAAGTTTTGTCATTGCGATATTTATTAAGAATATACTCTGCAGCAAATAAGTTTTTAATAACTTTATCTTCTACAATCCCCATTCCTGATTCAGCAACAGCTTGCTGTGCAAGAGGGATTCGAGCTGCGGCTGCGGCTGTTGCTGCTGCCACGAAGATTTTATCAACTTGCTCTTGAGTATAAGTAGAATAAGTTTCCTGAGCTTTTTTAACTCGAGTCATTAACTCATTTAACTCATTCATATTGGTTACTGCCATAGATTTCTCCTTGAAAATTAAAAAATAAACTTGGATCGTTTGGCGTCTTCCTTGAACATATTTAAAGCATATTTATAATAGCAAAACGAAATTGTTGGATATCGTAAATCAGTTTTTTACTTTACACAATAAGATATTCACAAAAAATGAATGTTATTTAAAAGAGCAAATATTTTTATTGTTTTTTTGCTGATTAAAATTCAAAATTCTATTAATTTAATATCAAAGCATTTCAAAAAAAACAATTTACAACAAAGTAAAAAATATATTTTTTTAGCATAAATAAATAATAAATATTATGTAATGCTTAACTTATTTAACACATAACTAACCACCACAAAACCAAATGTTGCCGTGACAGTGCTGATTGCCCCAAAACCCGATTCACAATCCATTTTTTTTGCACCTTGCGCTTGGCTTTTCATTAAGCAAGTTTGGCCATTAGATGCCGGATAAGTCAATTGTTCAGTTGAAAAAACACATGGAATAGTAAATTTACCTTTACTATCTTTGTTAAGTTTATAATCATTTTTCAATCGCTCGCGCAATTTAGCCGCTAAAGGGTCTTGAATTGTTTTCGCTAAATCAGCGATTTTAATTTGTGTAGGATCTTTTTGCCCCCCTGCTCCCCCGATTGTAATGACCTTTAATTTTTGTCGCTTACAATAAGCCAAAACGGCAGCTTTATCTTTGACGCTGTCAATTGCATCAATAATATAGTTATAACGAGGATGTTGTTTAGAACCCAAATAATCATTAACGTTATCGGCATTAATAAAATCATCTATTTCATTAACAATACATTCAGGATTAATCTGTAAGATCCGCTCTGCCATCACCGAGGTTTTTGCTTTACCTATATTAGATTTTAAAGCATGAATTTGACGATTAGTATTGGTAATACAAACATCATCCATATCTATCAAAGTAATTTGCCCTATACCACTACGCGCGAGTGATTCAGCGACCCAAGACCCCACGCCACCAATACCAATGACACAGATATGAGCTTGAGAGAAACGCTGTAATGCCTGTTCACCATAAAGTCTGGCGATACCACTAAAGCGTTGAAAATAGAATTCTGTTTTCATCATTATTTATTGATAGTGTTTATGTTTAAACACCATATACTCCTCAAACCTTTTTAGATGAGAATATTTATTCTCTTTTATTGATAACTTATCCATTAATATTATTCCTATTATACCTTTTCAAGAGTGAAACAGTAATTTGTTTAGAATTATTGATATTAATTGGCATCCCTATAATTGACAATAACCTGATGGTATTTGGTTTAACTAATTGTTTTTTTTATAATATAAATCAAGAGCGAGAATTAATTAGCAAATAATATTGCATATATGAACAATTTAGAATAAGCACACTAAACATTGAATCTATGTTATCGATATGTTTTATGATGAGAAATAATTTGTAACTCTGCCCTAAATAAATATTTAAGGCAGAATCATAATAACTTAATTTTTAAAGGAGTGAATTGGAGCTGGAATACGCCCACCACGACTAATAAAATCACATGAACTAAATTTATTTACAGGCATTACTGGCGCATGGCCAAGTAAACCACCAAATTCAATATTATCGCCTACTTTCAAACCTACCGCAGGGATAATTCTGACAGCCGTAGTTTTATGATTAATTACGCCAATTGCTGCTTCATCAGCGATAATTGCTGAAATAGTTTCAGCTGGTGTATCACCAGGAATAGCAATCATATCTAGCCCCACTGAGCAAACGCAAGTCATGGCCTCTAATTTTTCAAGGTTTAGTGCCCCATTGTTTACCGCATCAATCATACCTGCATCTTCTGAGACAGGAATAAATGCACCACTTAATCCACCTACATGGCCACAAGCCATTACGCCACCTTTTTTTACGGCATCATTCAGCATCGCTAACGCAGCGGTAGTTCCATGTGTTCCAACAACTTCTAGTCCCATTTCTTCTAAAATATGTGCTACTGAGTCACCGATAGCTGGAGTTGGTGCTAATGATAAATCAACAATCCCAAATTTAACCCCTAACCGTTCTGACGCTTCTTTACCTACCAATTGCCCCATACGAGTTATTTTAAAGGCTGTTTTTTTAATGGTTTCAGCAACAACATCAAAAGGCTGACCTTTAACTTTTTCCAATGCTCGCTTAACTACACCCGGCCCACTCACACCGACATTAATCACACAGTCAGCTTCACCAATACCATGAAAAGCACCAGCCATAAATGGATTATCTTCAACTGCATTAGCAAATACCACTAATTTTGCACAAGCCATACTACTATTATCGGCGGTTAATGCGGCCGCTTCTTTAATAATTTGTCCCATTTGCTTTACTGCATCCATATTAATACCAGTTTGAGTAGAACCGACATTAACTGATGAACAAACTCGTTCGGTTTGTGCTAATGCTTGTGGAATTGATTTAATAAGAATTTCATCGCCTTTATGGTAACCTTTTTGCACTAATGCAGAAAATCCACCTATAAAATTAACATCAACCGCTTTGGCTGCTTCATCGAGTATTTTAGCAAAAGCAACATAGTCTTTATCGTCACTTGCGCCTGCAATCAATGATATCGGCGTAACCGAAATACGTTTATTAATAATAGGGATACCAAATTCAGAAGTAATTTGATCACCAACTTTAACTAAATCTTTCGCTAATCGCGTAATTTTATCGTATATTTTTTGACGCGCTTTTGCGCCATCACTATCAATACAATCAAGAAGAGATATACCCATGGTTATTGTGCGGATATCAAGTTTTTCTTCCTCTATCATTTTAATTGTTTCGAGGATCTGTTTTGTTTCCATTAGTTCTATCCTTTCGTAAAAATATGAAATTGAGCTTATAAACGATGCATTGCATCAAAAATTTCTTCTCGTTGTATATTCACTTTAACTTTTAACTGCTCACCGGTATGTACTAAAGTATTTTTAACTTCATCAAAAGTGGCGTTAATTTTAGATAAATCTAATAACATAATCATGGTAAAATACTCATCCATGATAGTTTGGCTAACATCTAAAATATTAATATTTAATTCATATAACTTTTGGCTTATCCCTGCAATAATTCCTGTTTGGTCCTTACCTATTACCGTTAAAATTGTTTTCATCACACTCTCCGCACAAATTTTATACACTTAAAAAATATTTATTGAGTTGTTTATAATAACACCTTCAAAAATTATCTAAATAGGAGTAGATTGTTTTTTTAATCAAAATAAAAAACAAAAAGATAAAATGAAAGGGCGTTATTATGGTGAATTTTCAAAAATCCAATAAATTGGATCATGTTTGTTATGACATTCGTGGACCAATTCTTGAACATGCAAAAAAGCTTGAAGAAGAAGGTCAAACCATTCTTAAACTTAATATTGGAAATCCCGCCCCTTTCGGTTTTACTGCTCCAGATGAACTATTAGTGGATGTTATTCGCAACCTACCAACATCACAAGGATATTGTGATTCAAAAGGTCTTTATTCTGCTCGTAAAGCGATTATGCAGCATTATCAATCCAGAGGAATTACTAATTTAGATGTAGAAGATATCTATATTGGTAATGGTGTTTCTGAGTTAATTGTTCAATCAATGCAAGCATTACTTAATAGTGGTGATGAAATATTAGTACCAATGCCTGATTATCCACTTTGGACTGCTGCCGTTAGTTTATCTGGTGGTAACGCGGTTCACTATCTTTGTGATGAAGAAGCTAATTGGTCACCTGATTTACAAGATATCAAACAAAAAATCACCCCTAAAACCAAAGGGATTGTGATTATTAACCCAAATAATCCTACTGGCGCAGTTTATAGTAAAGAGGTTTTACTCGAAATAGCGGAAATCGCACGCCAAAATAATTTAATTATTTTTGCTGACGAAATTTACGATAAAATTTTATATGATGATGCAGTACATCATTCAATAGCAGCTTTAGCGCCAGATCTATTTGTTATTACTATGAGTGGTTTATCGAAAACTTATCGAGTTGCTGGTTTCAGGCAAGGTTGGATGGCACTTTGTGGGCCAAAACAACACGTTAAAGGCTATATTGAAGGTCTAAATATGTTAGCTTCAATGCGTTTATGTGCCAATGTACCACTACAACATGCAATTCAAGGAGCATTGGGTGGTTATCAAAGTATTAACGAATTTATTGTGCCTGGCGGTCGACTCTATGATCAATGTATGTTGGCATGGCGTTTATTAAATGATATTCCCGGCGTTTCTTGTACCAAACCTCAGGGTGCTTTATATCTATTCCCTAAGCTGGATCAGAAAAAATTTAATATTCATAACGATCAAAAATTAGTTTTAGACTTTTTGTTACAAGAAAAAGTACTGTTAGTTCAGGGAAGTGGATTTAATTGGCATAAACCAGATCATGTTAGAATTGTTGCTTTACCTCATACTGGAGAACTACAAGACGCTATAGCTCGATTCGCACACTTTTTATCTAACTATAAACAAGCATAATTTAATTCCTATATCCCTCTAATTATCAATAGGGGGATATTCAACTATTAAAAACTATTTTTTATTTCAACAAAGTATTAAATTGCTTAATCGTTGCTTAAGCTTGTTATTTATGATTATTAATCATAAACAGTAACCAATAAAAAAGCGCCAAAAAGGCGCTTTTTTTCTAATAAATTATTTAAATGAATTATCTTTTTAATTCAGCTAATTTATTACGAATATTTTCAGCACGTTTTGCTGAAGATGGATGGCTACTTAAAATTGATGCATCACCACCACCTAATTTATCAAATGCAGTTGCAAGACCAGCTGGATTGATTTTTTTCTTAACTAAATAATCAAAAGAGAAATTATCAGCGTCTTGTTCTTGTGATTGAGAGAATTGAGCATTGATAACAGCTTCAGCTAAAG
Organism: Gilliamella sp. M0364; assembly: GCF_016100565.1. NCBI lineage: Bacteria > Pseudomonadati > Pseudomonadota > Gammaproteobacteria > Orbales > Orbaceae > Gilliamella > Gilliamella sp. M0364. The sequence continues at coordinate 161,799 of NZ_JACFSF010000004.1, forward strand.
CACCTAAAGAAGATTTAGATAATGCTGCAACAGTACTGTTACCTGATGCCGCCGCTGCATCACGAGCAATTTCTGTTGCATAAGCAACTTGGATTGCTTTTTTACTATGACCTAAAGCTACGTGACCTAATTCGTGACCTAAAACGCCTTGAATTTCGTTATCAGTCATCATATCCATTAAACCACTGTAAACACGAACACAACCATTAGCCATTGCCCAAGCGTTAACATCTTTAGTGATATACACTTTATAGTTAACTGGAGTTCCATTGATATTATTACCAAGAGCTTTAGCAATTTTATTTAAGCGTTTAGTATAAGCACTTTTAGCTGGAGCAATTTTTGATTGAGCATCCATTTGCGCACATGATTGTTGGCTTAATGATTTCACATCATTATCACTGAGTGTTGCTGCTTTTAAACCTTTCATACCAAGACTAGTTAAATCACTAGCACTCATATTTTTACAGCCAGCTAAAGACATAGCTGCAACTAAAGGTAGTGCAACAAGCAATGTTTTTTGATGTTTTTTCATAATATTTTCCTTATATTAACAGACTTTACTTTCTTCTAACATAAATGTTAGATAAATTGAATTTTAACGCAACTTTAATAATAATCAACAAATAATTACTTGCTTAGAGATAATTAGCCATTTAGACTAGTGCCTCATTTTTTGAGGAACATAATTATGCAACTGTCTGATTTCAATTTTACTCTCCCCAAAGAACTGATAGCAAAATACCCTTCAGAAACAAGAAGTTCTTGTCGATTATTAGCACTTGATGGCCATACAGGTAAAATTGAAGATAAAGTATTTACAGATATTGTTGATTATATAAATGCTGGTGATTTACTCATTTTCAATAATACTAAAGTCATTCCTGCACGGTTATATGGAAAAAAAGTATCAGGTGGAAAAATTGAAGTATTGATTGAACGATTGTTAGAGGGAAATCGAGCACTTGCACATATTAAAGCCTCAAAGTCGCCTAAAATAGGAGCGGAACTTATTTTAGGTGAAAATGATAATATCCAAGTTACTATGGTAGCACGCCATAATGCATTATTTGAGCTACAATTTCCTGACGATGTGCTTAGCATTTTAAATGAAATTGGCCATATTCCATTACCACCTTATATAGATCGCCCTGATGATGCTCAAGATCGTGAAGTATACCAAACCGTTTATAGCAAAGTTCCCGGAGCTGTCGCAGCTCCAACTGCAGGTCTTCATTTTGATAAGCCTTTATTAGACAAACTTAAACAAAAGGGTGTTGAGATGGAATTTGTTACCTTACATGTGGGCGCTGGTACATTTCAGCCGGTCAGAGTTGAAAATATTGAAACCCATATTATGCATGCCGAATATGCAGAAGTTCCAGAATCAGTTGTGAAAGCGGTTTTAGACTGTAAAGCTCGTGGAAATAAAGTTATTGCTGTAGGAACAACATCGGTCAGAGCTCTTGAAAGTGCGGCACAACAAACTGGAACTATAGCACCTTTTTTTGCTGACACCCGAATTTTTATTTACCCTGGCTATCAATTTAAAGTCATTGATTCTCTTATCACTAACTTCCATTTACCTGAATCAACATTAATTATGCTGGTTTCAGCATTTGCTGGTTATGAAAACACCATGAATGCTTATCAGTATGCCGTAAAAGAAAAATATCAATTCTTTAGTTATGGTGATGCAATGCTAATTACCAATAATAAATGATTTATATCCAGAATAAATCATTTATATTCAATAAATTAAAAATAGTTAATGATAATTCAATCTATCAACAATATTGGCCATTCGTTTTATTCTTGATGGATGTGAGGTAGGTTGATTTTTAGAATGAATTGGCATTTTTGTTAACATATTGAGCAAACCAATTGGATCTATACTTTCTCGCACTAATAAATTAAAAGCATAACTATCTGCTTCAACCTCATATTGATGTGAGGTTTCTTCTTTTACAATAATTACAAGTTCATTAGCTTTATCAGTAATTTCAATATAAGGAGCTTGTCGAAACAAACTTATCCCATGTTTTAGGGCTATATGAGCCTGTTCATGCGCAAGTACGGCTTGTAACTCATTATCTTCAAGTAATTTTATTAAACCACTATTTATTCGAATACAACCATTAGCTGTTGACCAAGCATTGGGGTCTGTATCAATATAAACCTTATAGTTTAATTCAATATTATTTATTCGTTTTGGTAAACTTTGGGCTATTTTAGATAATCGACGATTAAGATGATGATAATCAGGAGGAATAATCGCTCTATTGTCATTTTCAATACAAGCTTGTTGACTAATTGCCAATATATCATTTTCCGATAAGCTTTTAACTCCTTCAGGTGAAACAATAGTTGGTGGTATTCTAGTTTGGCTTTGACATCCAACCTGCATAAGTATTACAACACATGAGATAAATAAAATAATAGATTTCAATGGTTCGAAAATCCTTACAAATATTGTCTAATTAAGCTTAGCACGATACACTAGGCGCCACTATTTAATAATACAAGTTTGTATTATAGCAATAATTGGCGCCAAACTGTTTATTTGGTCGCAAGAGGTTAATATAAAAATGAAATTTGAGTTAGATAATACTGACGGCTTAGCTCGTCGTGGCCGTATGAAGTTTGATCGTCGTGGAGTGGAATATACCGTTGAGACTCCTGCCTTTATGCCGGTTGGTACCTATGGCACAGTAAAAGGTATGACTCCTGAAGAAGTAAAAGCAACAGGAGCACAAATCTTATTGGGTAATACTTTTCATCTATGGTTAAGACCAGGACAGGAAATTATGCGCAAACACGGAGATCTTCATGATTTCATGCAGTGGTCAGGACCAATCTTAACCGATTCAGGGGGATTTCAAGTTTTTAGTCTTGGTGATATTCGTAAAATAAAAGAAGAAGGTGTTTATTTTCGTAATCCAATTAATGGTGATTCAATTTTCTTATCTCCTGAAATTTCAATGGAAATCCAATATGATCTTGGTTCTGATATTGTAATGATTTTTGATGAATGTGCCCCCTTTCCTGCTGAATGGGATTATGTCAAAAAATCAATGGAGATGTCCTTACGTTGGGCAAAACGTAGCCGACAACGTTTTGATGAACTAAATAACAAAAATGCATTATTTGGTATTGTACAAGGCGGTATACATCAAGAATTACGTGATATTTCAATTAAGGGATTAACCGAAATTGGTTTTGATGGTTACGCGGTTGGTGGACTTGCGGTTGGTGAACCGAAAGAAGATATGCACCGCATACTTGAAGGAACCTGCCCACAATTACCAGCCGATAAACCGCGTTATTTAATGGGTGTTGGTAAACCAGAAGATTTAGTTGAAGGCGTACGTCGAGGTATCGATATGTTTGACTGCGTAATGCCAACTCGAAACGCTCGTAATGGTCATTTATTTGTTACCAATGGGGTTATAAAAATTCGTAATGCCAAATATAAAGACGATACGACACCACTAGATCCGCACTGTGATTGTTATACCTGTAAAAACTACACAAAATCATATCTTCATCATTTAGATAAATGCGGTGAAATATTGGGAGCTCGCTTAAATACTATTCACAATTTACGTTATTATCAACGTTTAATGGCTGAAATACGCGAAGCGGTAGCAAATAGACGATATGAAGCGTTTGTTACTGAATTCTATCAACGAATAGGTAAAACACCAGCACCATTAGGTAACAAAGCCGAACAAAGTTGCTAAAATTTATATATCAACTATTGACACATTATAGTTAGCGCAGTATTATGCGCTTCCTAACGGCGAGTAGCGCAGCTTGGTAGCGCAACTGGTTTGGGACCAGTGGGTCGGAGGTTCGAATCCTCTCTCGCCGACCAATTTAATAAGAAAGCCTACTCGTTTGAGTGGGCTTTTTTATTACTACAACGATGCATTTGATTCGAACCGATAAGAGGTTCGAGCCAAGTAGAACGAGACAGCGTTGCTTTAGCAACGACCCGTAGGGCGAGCATAAAATGCGAGTCAATCCTCGCTCTCATCCATTCATTTTATTATCATAGCTATTAGATTAATTCAAACTTAAAGTATTTCTTTAAATAATTAATTTTCTGGTTAAATTACAAACTATCTCTTAAACAAATTGTTGGTACCAGAGTTGATATTTCGAAACTTGAATGACCACCTTTATCTGTTAATTCATTCAATAATAAATTACCGATATATTCCCCTTTTTTCTTTGAAGGTAAAGAAACAGTAGTGAGGGTTGGAATGCTTACCTGACTAAATTCGCTATCACCAAATCCACAAACGGCTAATTGATAAGGAACGCGAATATGTCGTCTTTGACATTCATAGAGCACACCACACGCCAACTCATCGGTAGTACAAACTAATGCATCTATTTCAGGCCAGTTCAACAAGATATCAGGTAACAATGCACTACCAGTACTAAAATTAGCTGGTTTTGCCGGATTAATTATTCTATGTGTTGGCAAATGATTGTTTAACATAGCTTTATGCCAACCATGTAACCTTTGTTGAAAAACATGACATTGATGGTCAGCACAAAGTAAACCAATATGGCGATAGCCTTTTTTTATTACATGTTCAGTCAACATACACATTGCTAAACTATCATCCACTTCGATATGTATATTTGCCACTTCATCATACGACTTACCAATATTGAAAGTAGGAATCGTTTTATTGTTTAATATTTTTTCAACAAAATCATCATTTTCAATATAAAAGAGCAATATCGCTTCAAGATTATTACTATAGAGAGTATCTAATAGTTGTGATTCACGTTTATAGAAATAATAAGATTCAAATATAATTGTGGTATAACCTTCTTTGAGTAAATATGCTTGCAGTGAATTGAGTGCTATACGGGTTGAATCTTCATAAATTTTTGTAGTAATGACTGCAATAACTTTATTGGCAGAAGCTGATGCGAGTAAACTGGCTGCTATATTAGGTTTATAGCCTAATGTCTCAACTGCTAGTTGGATTTTTTGACGCAGTTTATCCGACACTTTATCTGGCGTTCGTAATGCTCTTGAAACAGTCATCGTACCAACACCAGCATATTTAGCGACATCAAATAAAGTTGTTTGACCTGTACTTCTGCGCTTTTTTGTATCCTGCATATCTGATCTCAATTAGAACTAACTAATAGTTAAATGTATACTTCAAAATTTCACAAAACAAATAATTACAATAAGTTAACTTACTAATTTAAATATTTAATCAAAAGAAGAGAGATTATTATAATATTATGCAATAACAATTTTTTTTCAAATATATATTAAAAATGCTATCCAAATCACAAAATAGAAAAATTATTGACTAAAAAATGATAGCGCTATCACATTTTTGTTTTTTTTAAATTATTATTGTTAGCCAATGTGTTAATTTTCTATTATCGTAATATTAACAAATAATAAATCAGTTTTTCGGAGGTAAAATGTTAAATCAATGGCTAACTGGTCAAACGGTAAAAATTGTTGATTCTGTCAAAGATTGGAAAGAAGCAATAGAGCTTTGCGCCACTCCATTATTAGAGAATCAATCAATAACACCAAACTATATTGATGCTATCTTTCAGCTACATGAATCAATTGGTCCTTACTATGTATTAGCACCAGGAATTGCAATGCCTCATGCCAGACCAGAACAAGGAGTAAATAATTTAGGATTATCGATGCTATTAGTTAAAAATGGCGTTAATTTTAATTCAGAAGAAAATGATCCTGTTTATTTAATTACTTTGTTAGCCGCAAGTGATAGCACTAGTCACATCGAAATGTTAACTCAGTTAGCTTCATTATTCGCTGAATCAAATGATGTTGATACAATTTTTAATGCTAAAAATAGCGATGAAATTTTAACAGTAATTGATCGTTATTAAATTCAAACCAATTAATATAAGGATAAATAATATGAAAATTATGGCTGTTTGTGGTTCAGGACTTGGTAGTAGTTTCATGGTTGAAATGAATATCAAAAAAGTACTCAAAAAATTAAACATTGATGCTGAAGTAACACATGCCGATCTTGCCTCAGCCACACCAGAACAAGCAGATCTTTTTGTGATGACTAAAGATCTAGCAGCAAGTTCTGGCATTCCACAAGATAAATTAGTAGTTTTAAACAATATTATTGATATCAACGATTTAGAGCAAAAACTCGTTGAACATTTTAATAAAGCCTAATTATGAGGTAATGCTATGATTCAAGAAGTAATTAAATTCGTTGTTGATATCTTAAAAGTACCAGCAATACTCGTAGGTCTAATCGCCATGGTTGGGCTATTAGCACAACGAAAATCATTTGCAGATACAGTTAAAGGAACGGTTAAAACAATTTTAGGTTTTTTAGTATTAGGTGGTGGTGCAACGGTTTTAATCAGTGCAATTACTCCTTTAGGTTTAATGTTTGAAGAAGCTTTTAAACTTCAAGGTATCATCCCTAATAATGAAGCCATCGTTTCAATGGCATTAAATGAATATGGTACAGCAACCGCGTTAATTATGGCATTCGGTATGGTTGCCAATATTATGGTTGCAAGATTCACATGCTTAAAATATATTTTTCTAACTGGCCATCATACTTTTTATATGGCATGTATGATCAGTATTATTTTGACCGTTGCTGGATTTGAAGGTTGGCAATTAGTATTTACTGGCTCATTGGTTCTCGGCTTAATCATGGCATTCTTCCCAGCTTTAGCCCAACCACATATGCGAAAAATAACTGGCAATGATGATGTTGCATTCGGTCATTTCGGAACCTTAGGTTATGTATTAGCGGGTTGGCTTGGTTCTGCCTTTGGTAAAGGCTCACGTTCTACTGAAGAAATGAATTTACCAAAAAACTTAAGTTTTTTACGTGACAGCTCAATTTCTATCTCATTAACAATGATGATTATCTACTTAATTTTAGCTATATTTGCTGGCCCTGATTATATTCAAACAAACCTAAGTAAAGGAGATAATTATTTAGTTTATGCGATTATTGAAGCCATCACATTTGCGGCAGGTGTATTCATCATCCTTCAAGGGGTTAGACTTATTTTAGCTGAAATTGTTCCTGCATTTACTGGTTTCTCAGAAAAATTAGTACCAAATGCAAAACCTGCTTTAGACTGTCCTGTTGTTTTCCCTTATGCACCAAATGCAGTATTAATTGGCTTCTTATTTAGTTTTCTTGGTGGATTAGTTGGATTATTTGTACTAGGACAACTAAATGCTGTACTTATTTTACCGGGTGTTGTACCTCATTTCTTCTGTGGTGCAACTGCTGGCGTATTTGGTAATGCTATGGGAGGCCGTCGAGGTGCAATGCTTGGTGCATTTGCAAATGGCTTATTAGTGACATTCCTACCAGTACTTTTATTACCAGTTTTAGGGTCACTTGGTTTTTCTAATACAACTTTCTCTGATGTAGACTTTTGTGGTGTAGGAATTATTCTGGGCAATATGGCAAAATGGTTCAATAAAGATATTATTATGGGAATCTTTATCGCTATTTTTGCTTTGTTAGTTGTACATAATGCATTAACAAAACCTAAAAAAAGTAACAATGAAAAATAGATTATTATCTTTTCATTAAGTAACAATATGATGCCAGACTTGTTAGTCTGGCAATTTTATACTACTTCATCTTACTACAACTTAGCCTATCAACTTTCAACAACGTCGTTTATTTAATATACATGACAACATAATTTGTTTAAAATCTTTAAGCAACTTTGTTAGGTATTTTAAAAAAGTTAATAATGACCAATAATCCAAAAGATATAATTGATGTTAATAAACATCTTTGCTTAGTACCAGCAAATAATCAATATGCATCAGATATTTATAATATTATCGCTAGCAATAGAGAGTACTTTAGTCAATTTATGGTATGGCCTAAATTTGTGAAAAACCAAGCGGATACAGCGCAGTTTTTAGATTCTTGTTGGTTAAAACATCAACAGAATGAAAGCAAAACCTATGTCATTTTATTAAAAGGTCAAGCTATTGGATTACTATCTTTTAATCAGATTGATAAAAATAATAAAACAGCTTATATCGGTTATTGGCTAGATAGCTCAAAACAGGGCAATGGAATTATGACCGTCGCAATCAATGCATTAATAAAGTATTATGCTATGCAAAAAATAATTAGACGATTTGTTATTAAGTGTACTGTTTATAATGAAAAAAGTAATGCTTTGGCCAAACGCTGTGGTTTTAGTTATGAAGGTACTTTAAAACAAGCTGAATATATTAATGAAACTTTTCACGATCAAAATATTTATGGTTTGATTGCTGATTAGGTTTAACTTTTTGATTACAAAAAACCGACCGCAGTCGGTTTTGATTAACAATTGTTTAATAAATGTGCTTAACGATTATTTGATTATAAAATAACCATAGGCGATTAAACCTAAAACAATAATAATTGAAGATATTGCAATCATATACTTGGTTTTAAATTGGTATTTCTTTACTTCACCAAGTGAAAGTTCAATATGTTTATTTTTATTATCAAAATAGTAATAAAGAGGTAAACCAATTAGTGTTAACACTATCGAGGCTATCCCATTTACAGTTTGGTGAATTAACATACCGTATATAACATATCCAGCACCTAAAATAGCGATAAGAGGAATAACTGGATAACCAATTACTTTATAAGGTCTTGGTGTATCAGCAAATTTTTTCCTGGCGATAATTACCCCAATAAAGGTTAATAAATAGAATACCCAAATAGAAAACATCGAAATTTCAGATAAACGATCAGCATCAAGTAGCGTTGAATAAAGGAAGGAAAACACAACTAGGATAATAATTGCATTCACCGGTGAACGACTATCGTCATCAATGGTACTTAGGAATTTTGCTCCAATAATGGTTCCTCGCTCTCCCATGCTAAAGATAGTTCGAGATAATGTCATGATATAACCATTAATACCACCTAGAATTGAAACCATAATACCAACAGCAACTAAATTACCACCTAAATGCCCAAACATGCGCTGTGAAGCAACTGCTGAAGCGTCATGGCCAAGCGTAACCATTTCTTGTACTGGAAATATCTTGAACAGTGCAATATTAATACATGCATAAACAATTACTAAAAATATTATGCCTAGAATAATTGCTTTAGGTAATACTTTTGATGGATTACGAATTTCACCAGCAACAGAGGCAACTTGCGCCCATCCATCATAAGCAAATAGCGTTGCCAAAATTGCTACTGCAAATGGCGCATAAGTTTCAATACCTTGACCACTAGCACTAAATAGTGCAACTTGCCCATTACCTTTCCATAATCCAAATATTGCTAACAATAAGATTGGGACAAGCTTACAAAAGGTAGCAATCGTTTGCAGATATCCAGCCTGTTTCACGCCTATTGAATTAATGTATGCAATAAGCCCCAAAACACCAGCGCTTACCGCCATACGATAGGCATCATTGATCCCAAATAATAAACAAAATACTGAGCTAAAATAACCAACCAAAGCACCAACTAAAGATGGCGCAAAAAGCACAGTGATCATCCAACCATATAGATGAGAAACTTTAGCTCCATAAATTTTTTCTAAATAAACCAGCATGCCCCCAGTTTTTGGGAACATAACACCAAGTTCACATAACGTTAAACCACCACAAATTGAAAAAATTCCACCAATAATCCACGCTAACAAAGCAAAATTATAATCGCCAGCGACTTCTAATACAGCGGGTGGTTTCATAAATGCACCAGCGCCTAAAACCATTCCAACAACTAGTGATAATGCAGAAACTAAACCAAGATCTTTCCGCAAATTATTCTCTAAATTGTGTTCAGACATAAATAACCTCTTAAACTGATCAATAAAGCAAAACTTGCCTATAATAGGACTTTATTTATAAAAAACAAGCAAGATTAACTTTAATCGAAAAAAGCTTTTCAAATTAGAAATTACTATCAATAAAAAAGTCAGCATAAAGCTGACTTTCAATGAGTTAATCACTCAATAATTACTATTTTTTCTTCATTTTCATATCAATAACCATACGACCACGAATTTTACCTGCTTTCATCTCGTCAATCATATCATTGATATCTTCAAGAGGGCGTTTTTCAACCATTGGTACAACTTTACCTTCGGCACTAAAACGAAATGCTTCCGCTAAATCTTCTCGAGTACCAACTAATGAGCCGAGCACTTGAATACCATCTAGAACTGTCTTAGGAATACTTAAATCCATTGTTTCAGAAGGTAGACCCAAAGCTACAACTCGACCTAATGGACGTACAGAACCAATAGCCTGATTGAATGCTGTTTTAGTAACTGAAGTTACCACCGCACCATGCACACCACCATCGGTATGTTCTTTTATGTAAGCACCAACATCAGCCACTTTTTTAGGATTAACCACTAAATCAGCACCAAGTTTCTTACATAACTCTAGCTGGCTATCACTGTTACTAATCGCAACAACTTTATTGTTAAAAACATTTTTACCATATTCGATAGCCAAAGTACCAAGTCCACCAATACCAAAAACTGCTAGCCATTGACCAGGTTTAGTGTCAGCAACCTTAATTCCTTTATAAGTAGTTACACCTGCACAAGTCACACTAGTTGCTTGAGCTGGATCTAAGCCATCTGGCACTTTTACCGCATAATCAGCTTTAACAATACATTGCTCAGCCATACCACCATCGACAGTATAACCTGAGTTTAAAGCACTTCGGCAAAATGTTTCGTTACCAGATATACAATATTCACAGGTACCGCAACCTGCATGGAACCATGCAATACTAACACGATCTCCAACCTTCAAACTTTTTACATCAGGTGCAATTTTAGTCACAATACCCACACCTTCATGACCAATTACTCGACCTGGTTTTTTACCGAAATCGCCAGCAGCGACATGAAGATCAGTGTGACAAAGCCCACAATACTCAACCTCAACCAAAGCCTCCCCGGCCTCTAATGGGCGAACAGGAACGTCTTTAATTTCAACTTGACCATCGCATTCTTGTCTAATAACTGCAGCTTTCATTTGTTTCTCCTAAAATAATTACAATTTAAAAAATATGACTGGCTTCATTTTAAACTATTTATTTAGAAAAAATATGCGCTATTTCACATTTATCAATAAAAATGAGAATTATTCATTATTCCTTTCTATATACAGTCTTAAATTATCAAATAGCAAACCTTGATAATTATAAAGGTTCAACAAATTGGATTCATAACCAACATATACCTAAAAAATAATATAAATATGTGATATTGATATCTCTCATCTTTACTAAAAATTTTTATAGTTAAGGCTTTCAATTAAACTTTATGCTAAGGAGGTTCTCAGTATTGTTAGTGAAAGTTGTTCGGGTAAATCTTTGTTATCTAATGTAATCATGGTGTTACTACATCTCAAGGAAAGATAAATTTTAATGGTAATAATTTTCTCTCCTACAAATGCGTACAATCCGTAGAGCGCATATTAGTATGGTATTTCAAGATCCCATGACAGAATTAAATCCATTTATTAACAATTTAGCGGTCGGTGTTGGAATATATAGTATATATAAACTGGATAATAATGACTTCGTAGCAGGATTACAGCGTAGTGTTAAAGCTGATGTAATACTGATGGTAGAGGCTGACAAGAATCAGTGAAATAGTCTAGATATGATTTTTGAGGAACATAAAAAAACCCTGTTCCTCAAAATTTTTCTTTTCCCATTGAGGTTAAGCAATATCTTTCGCCACATATTTTTGGCTATTGTTATTAACTAATAAAAATAGTCCAATTAAAGCGCCTAATACAAATAATCCAACCACATAAATAGCCGGTGCCATTTTACTAACAAAATCACTAAAAAATGAAATCAGTAATGGGGTTAAACCACCGGCAATAGCATAAGCCATATTAAATGAAAATGATACGCCACTATAGCGAACCTGAGTTGGGAATACCTTAACCATAAAATAAGCAAAAGAGCCAACAATTCCGACACTAGAACCGGCTAAGAAATAAGTGATAAAGAGAAGATTTGCGTTTTCTAATGATAAATAAAATATAGCAATCATGATAGCAGCAATACTACAACCAATAACCAGCACTTTGCCCATTGCAAATTTATCCATCATCATGCCATAAAACGTACAACTAATGATAAGTCCAATGATAGCTAATATATTACCTTGTAAAGCGTCAATTGCTGAAAAACCAAATTGCTTTTGTAATAAAATTGGCGTCATTAACATTATTACCATAATACCGGCAGATAACACCCAAGTCAGTAACATTGATAAAATAGTTTGTGGTAAATACTGGGTTAAAACGGTTATAACTGGTAATTTTTTAGATGATTCTTCATTCTTACGTTTTTGAATTTCTAGAAAAATCGGCGTCTCTTTTAACCAACGACGAAGATACATAGCAATTAAGCCAAAAATACCACCAATAATAAATGGTACTCGCCAGCCCCACTCATTCATTTGCTCTACCGAGACGCTTTTACTCATTATTGTCGATACTAGTGAACCGAGTAAAATACCTAAACTTAAGCCACTGGTTAAAATGCCACAAGCTAAACCAATTTTATTCTTAGGCACATGTTCAGCAACAAATGTCCACGCCCCTGGTACTTCACCACCTACAGCAAGCCCCTGGCATAATCGCATCATTAAGAGTAATAATGGTGCAAAAATACCGATATTGGCATAAGTAGGCAAACAACCAATAAATAATGTTGGTAATGCCATTAATAGAATACTAAGTGTAAACATTCTTTTGCGGCCAAACATATCACCAAAGTGAGCCATCACAATACCACCAAAAGGACGAATCAAATAACCAGCAGCAAATATACCAAAAGTTTGAACTTGACTTAACCATGCTGGCATATCATCCGGAAAAAATAGATGGCTTATCGTAATTGAAAAAAAGACAAATATAATAAAATCATAAAATTCTAATGCACCACCTAATGCTGATAGAGCTAAGGTTTTATAATCTTGATTATTTAATGTTCGCACATTTGTAACTATTGTAGAATCTGGCATAATCATCCCTGTAAACATTTTTTTACAAACAGTCTATTAATCTGTACTAATATACCGGAACAAATTGCCATTTAAAAGAAAATATCAAAAAGTTCACACAAAATTAAAACTAGCACTAAATGATTAATAATTAGCCAAATAAAAACCTACAATGAAAAAATCTTATTAAATGGAGAGTTTTAAAATGGCAACAAAATGCATTTCTCGTGGAAAATTCAACCGTATGCAACAATTATCTAACCAAGATGGCGTAATTGCAGCATTAGCAATCGATCAGCGTGGTTCTATGGTAAAAATGATGCAAAATGCTGTAGGTCAAGAACGTTATAATATTGATATGGTGTATGAATTTAAAGAGCTTGTTTCTCAGGAATTAACCAAATATGTTAGTGCCATTTTACTGGATGAAGAACTCGGTTTTAAAGGCATGGCAGCAAAAAATAAAAATGCTGGGTTAATTATGTCTTATGAAAAAACTGGATACGATGCCAATACACCAGGACGTTTACCAGATATTTTACCGGAAGATTCACTTCAACGCCTAATTCAAAAAGGTGCAGATGCAGCGAAAGTACTGGTCTATTATAATCCTGACGATCCGCAAGATATTTTAGATAAAAAACACGCCTTTTTAGAACGTTTAGGCAATGAAGCGAGAGCGGCTGACATTCCAGTATTTGTTGAGCCTATTGTTTATGATAATGTGGTAACTGATGATAAAAGTCCTGAATTCGCAAAAATAAAACCACAAAAAGTTATCAAGACAATTGAAGAATTTACTAAAGATCACTATTACATTGATATTCTTAAAGTAGAAGTACCCGTATTATTTAAAAACGTTGCAGGATTTAATGATAATAATCCTGTAGTTTATTCACAACAAGAAGCTTCCGATTATTTCAAACAAGCAAGTGATGTTGCGACTCGTCCTTTCATCTATTTAAGTGCAGGCGTACCAACCAAAACTTTCCATGAAGAACTCATTTTTGCCGGAGAGCACGGCGCCAAATATAGCGGTATTCTAGGAGGTCGAGCTACTTGGTTTGAAGGTATTGAAGCATATGCTAAAAATGGTAAAGATGGCTTAAAACGTTGGCTTGATACTATTGGATGTGAAAATGTTGAACAACTTAATAAGATTTTAAAACAATATGCAACCCCATGGTACGATGTATATGGTGGTAAAGACAAGATTGAAATTATTGATCTTAAATTAAGTAATTAATCGTTTTTGTAGAGATTTAAATAAATAACTTAAATAACAGATAAGAGTACAAGTTTTATTCCTATTTTTCTTGTACTCTTGTTATTAAATGAACAATTTGCCTATTATTTAATCATCATTTTTGTATACAATAGGATTCTACTTTTTGTTAAACCGCCTGATCAAAAAACAGGTTTACCTTGCTTAGTTCAGCCATTGAATCTAAATAGGCTTTAATTTTTGTAGGGAAAATGAGACCTTTAACACAGGTTAAATTGCGTAATATCGGAAATAAACATATATCATCCCAAGATAATGTGCCATTACATGCATTCGATGCCACAATTAATGGTTCAAGCTGATTTAATAAATCAGATATCTTAGCAATTAATGCATCAGTTTCGGCAAGGCAATCAGCAAACGAACCCAATTTTTTACTCTTATTTGTAATAAAATTATCAATAGCAGCTTGAGTGGCAAATTCAGCTAAGCCTAATTTTACATATCGTGGACACTCTAACTTATAATCATATTGTTGAAATTGTTTAATTAATGCTTCAATTTCTGGATTTTTAACTCCACTTAAGATAGGGCCTTTACCATAATTACTATCAACATAAGCAACAATATCAAGACTTTCTGGCATATAGCTACCATCTTCCTTTTGTAAGATTGGCACCATTTTTTCACCAATCATACTTGTCGGTGATTTAACATCATCGCTGAGAAAGACATGCTGTTCAACTGGAATATTTTTTAAACCAAAAATCATTCTTGCCCGTACGCAAAAAGGACAATGTTCATAAATATACAATTTCATATTCTTCTCCTAAAGCAATCAATGACCCATAACAAAAGAGCCAGCCCTAAAAACAGTATAAAAACCGATCCTGCAGCATATAGCGCTTTAACATATCCAACCCTAACCACATTAATAAAAGGATATGGATATTGATTAGTAAGATAACCCCGTATGAAAATATAAATACCATAAATTAACATCGACAAAAACGAACCAACAATGACATTAAACTGAATTCGTCGAAATGGACCCCAAACTAACCAACTTAATATACCAATAACCGGTAGAATCACATGTAAACTTTCATTGGTAAACTGTAATAAAGTATTAGGTGGTTTATGTATTCCCCTTAAAATTAAGTTATAAACTATTGCGGTTATAATCACCCCGACTAAGCCATTTAGTCGTATCACCTTGAAACTATATCGATTACAGTTGGGATTGAAAGTTAAACATAGACAACTAAATGCAAACATTAGATTGGAAAGTACCGTAAAAAAACTGTAGTAAAATATTATTCGCCCAGTTGGGGTACTTGGTTGCCAAGGTCTTAGCTGCGTATGCCAATAAATATAAGTTTCAATACCAATAATAAAAAAAGCATATAATGCAATAAAAAGATTAATATTTCGTTTTAACATAACTTATCATAAAAAATAACAGATAATTCAGTATATAGTAGGCAATAGAAAAGATACAAAATATTATTGCAATATCAACTAAAGTTAATGTTTTCATTGACCAAACATTCAATTTTATGCATTTCAATTGCAATAATAATGTGACAACTTCAAGTTATTGACAGTTAGTATATAATATTAACAACTATTGAAAATGAGTTGGTTTTTAATGTCTGATAAAGATATGTCATCACAAAATAAAATATTAATTGAACAATTTCTAGACTCAATCTGGTTAGAACGAAATCTTGCTGAAAATACAATTGAATCTTACAAACTGGATCTCTTCGCACTAAGCCAATCACTACAATTACAAAAAGTTAACTTTCTCACGGCACAATCCACTAACTTACAGGAATTTTTACTACAACGAGTTAAAGATGGTTATAGAGCAAGTAGTTCGGCACGTTTATTAAGTGCGACTAAACGTTTTTTTCAATATTTATATCGAGAAAACTATCGTACCGATGATCCATCAGCTATATTGTCATCACCAAAATTACCAAAAAAATTACCTAAAGACTTAACTGAATCACAGGTTGATGCCCTACTAGAATCACCAAGTATTGATGATCCAATTGAACTAAGAGATAAAGCTATGTTAGAGGTGCTTTATGCTACAGGATTACGAGTCTCAGAATTAGTTAACTTAGAAATTAGTGATGTCAGCCTAAGGCAAGGAGTAGTGAGAGTTATAGGCAAAGGCAACAAAGAGCGTTTAGTTCCTTTAGGAGAAGAAGCAATCTATTGGCTTGAATACTATTTCAAATATGCACGCAATGATCTACTAAAAAATGGGCCAGTTGATGTACTTTTTCCAAGTCGTTTAGGCAAGAAAATGACACGACAGACATTCTGGCATAGAATCAAATATTATGCCATACTAGCAGGCATTAATATTGAAGCCCTTTCACCTCATGTACTTAGGCACGCCTTTGCAACGCATTTGCTTAATCATGGCGCCGATTTGCGAGTAGTGCAAATGTTACTAGGGCACAGTAGTTTATCAACTACACAAATTTATACACATGTTGCAACAGAAAGATTAAAACAATTGCACAGCAAACATCATCCTCGTGCATAACAGTTTATATAACTAAGGATAACTGAATGAAAAAATTAGTCATAAGTTTAGGTTTAGCATTAATCTCAACTTCAGTATTAGCCAATAACGCCGATATCACCAAATCGATGGAAAAATTAGGTTTTTCTAATAAAGAAATTACTATCGAAAATAATCCAGTACAAGGATTGAAAAGTGTTATCACACCTGAGGGTATTTTCTATATAACAGATGATGGTAAATTTTTAACTCAAGGACCAATCTATAGTCTTGAAGGTGGTGAACCAGTAAATATTGCCAACAGTAATAACTTAAAATTAATGAAATCAATTGAAAAAGATGCCATTGTTTATAAAGCACCAAAAGAAAAATATATTATTTCAGTTTTCACCGATTATACTTGTCATTATTGTAAATTACTTCATGAAAATATAAATCAATACTTAGATGCGGGTATCTCAGTGCACTATTTTGCATTTCCTCGAGCCGGTGCTGATAGTGATGTAGGCAAAAATATGCAATCTATTTGGAGTGTTGCCGATCGTAAAACTGCTTTTGATAATGCCTATAAGGGTAATTCAATTTCTCCGGCGAATAGTATGGTGCCTTACGTAACACAACAATTTAATGTTGGTAAAAAATTAGGTATCAGTGGTACCCCAGCATTATTACTACCGGATGGGCAATTAGTTTCAGGCTATGTTCCTGCTGATAAATTAATCGAAATATTAAAAAAGAAAGCTAAAAATTAGTACTTTATAATTTCTAATAATTAAAATTCAGATAAAAATAAGAATGTATGTTAGCGCACATGCGCTAACATTTAAAATATGAAAAGTAAATTAACACACCGCCAATTACCTGAAGTACTACCTAAATTGTCACCAGATATTCCACTCTTATTGCAACGAGTCTATGCATTACGTGGAATAACATCTATGCAAGAATTAGATTATACCACTCGTAATTTATGCAACTATGACAACTTAGATGGTACCCATACTGCTGTTGAAATTGTTTATTCAGCTATGCAGAATAATAAACGGATTATGATTGTTGGTGATTTTGATACTGATGGCGCAACCAGTACTGCATTAATGATAAAAGCATTAAAAAAGATGGGATGTAAACATGTCGATTATATCATTCCTAATCGATTTGATGATGGATACGGTTTAAGTATAAGTGTGGTAAAAAGAGCACTGTCAAAAAAAGCCGATCTGATTATTACTGTTGATAATGGTGTTTCGGCTATTGAGGCGGTTGAATTTGCAAAACAATCAAACTTAACTGTAATAATTACAGATCATCACTTGTGTTCAGAGCAATTACCAGCAGCTGATGCTATCATTAATCCTAATTTACCAAACAGCTCTTTTCCATCTAAACACTTAGCTGGTGTTGGTGTAGCATTTTATTTTATGTTGGCATTACGGGCAAAGCTGCGTAAAGAAAACTGGTTTGCTAGCAATAAGTTAGCAGAATATAACATTACCAACTTGCTAGACTTAGTTGCGCTTGGCACGATTGCCGATGTGGTAAAACTTGACCGCAATAATCGTATATTGGTTCATCAAGGAATTAGCCGTATTCGAGCCGGTTATTGTTGTGAAGGAATCAAAGCATTATTAGATATCTCTAGACGAGATCCTCTTACGTTAACTTCCACAGATCTTGCCTATTACATAGCCCCAAGGCTAAATGCAGCTGGGCGAATGGATAGTATGTCGCTTAGCGTGGAATTACTGCTATGTGAAGATTATGATAGTGCCATTAAACAAGCAACCGATCTTGATACACTTAATCATGACCGGAAACTGATTGAACAAACAATGTATCAAGAAGCGTTATCCTATATTGAACAAGTAGAACAGAAAAATTCTACTTTTCCGAACGCATTAGTTGTACATCATCCGCAGTGGCATCAAGGTATTATCGGTATTGTATCGGCACGTTTGAAAGATAAACATTATCGTCCAGTTATATGTTTTGCCTCTACTGAAGATGGATTATTAAAAGGTTCCGGACGATCAATAGAGGGGATTCACTTACGAGACATACTTGATAAACTCAATGAGAGATATCCCGATATTCTAGTGAGCTTTGGTGGACATGCCATGGCAGCTGGATTAAGCATTCAAGAAAAAGATTTAGATCAATTTAGCGCACATTTTGAAGCATTGATAACTGAACAACTCGATTTAGATGTACTCGAACAAATCATTGAAACCGATGGTGAGATAGATAATCAAGATTTTAATTATGCAATAGCTAAACAATTAAAAGAGTCTGGTCCATGGGGTGAAGGATTTACAGAACCAACATTCGATGGTGATTTTATTGTGCATCAACAACGTTTATTTGCTGAAAAACATCTTAAATTAGTATTAGAACCAAAAAACGGTGGTCCAATTATTGAAGGCATATGTTTCAATGTAAATTTAACTCAATGGCCAGATAATACAATAAAAATTGTAAAAATTGTCTATCAACTAGATGTTAATGATTTTCATGGTAATCAGGCGGTAAAATTGATGATTAGACATATTTGGCCTATCGCATAAGCGAGTAAAATCGACTATAATTATAGTTTTCTACAAAAATCAAATCAGTTAACTAAAAGATACTGGCAACAGATAAGTATTATCATCAGTACAATATTTTATACAACATTAAGGACCAAAAAATGCATATTCATATACTTGGGATTTGTGGCACATTTATGGGAGGCATTGCATTAATCGCTCGCTCATTGGGTCATAAAGTCACGGGTTCAGACAAAAATGTTTACCCACCAATGAGTACGCTACTACAAAAAGAACATATTGATATTATTGAAGGAGATGATCCTTCACAATTAAACCCTATTCCGGATCTGGTAATTATTGGTAATGCCTTATCAAGAGGCAATCCTTGTGTTGAATATATTTTAGATAACAACATTCCTTATATTTCTGCTCCTCAATGGCTACATGACAACGTTTTACGTGAACGATGGGTAATCGCTGTTGCTGGAACGCATGGTAAAACAACAACAGCAGGTATGGTTAACTGGATTTTAGAGAAACAAGGCTATAACCAAGGTTTTGTTATTGGTGGCGTACCAGGTAATTTTGAAGTATCAGCAAGGCTAGGTGAAGGTAACTTTTTCGTTATCGAAGCCGATGAATATGATTGTTCATTTTTTGATAAACGTTCTAAATTTATGCATTATTGCCCAAAAACGTTAATTATGAACAATTTGGAATTTGATCATGCAGATATTTTTGATGATCTCAGTTCAATTCAAAAACAATTTCATCACTTAGTTCGTTTAGTGCCAAGTAAAGGGTTGATAATTTCCCCGCAAGAAGATGTCAATTTAAAACAAGTTTTAGCGAAAGGTTGTTGGAGTGAGCAATCATTCACCGAATCAGAAAATGGCTGGATGGCGAAAAAAATCGCTAATGATGCGAGCCAATTTACTGTTTACTTTAACAATGAACAGGTTGGTGAAGTTAACTATTCTCTTGTTGGTGAACATAATATGCATAATGCCTTAATGGCTATTGCAGCGGCGCATAATGTCGGTATTAAACCAGCTGATGCTTGTTTAGCACTTGGATCGTTTTTGAATGCCAAAAGACGTTTAGAGTTATATGGCGAAGTTAATGATATTGAGATTTATGATGATTTTGCCCATCACCCAACTGCAATATTAGCAACTTTAGAAGCATTACGCAGCAAAATTGGGGCAAATCGAAGAATATTAGCTGTTTTAGAGCCTCGTTCGAATACTATGAAACTAGGCATATCCAAAGATGAACTTGCGCCATCATTAGGTCGTGCAGATGAAATATATATGTTTCAACCAGAACAACTACCTTGGTTAGTTGCTGATGTGGTTGATGCTTGTATTCAACCAGCTTATTGGTCTGGTGATATTGATTTATTAGTTGAGATGATTACTAAATCAGCTAAACCAACTGATGCAATCTTGATTATGAGTAATGGTGGTTTTAATGGCATTCATAATAAAATTTTAAAAAATCTGCAAAAACAGCGAATAAAAAATAAACAAGAAGAAAAATTGCGACATTAATAATTACATTCCAATATGACATGTCATTTTTAGTGGCATGTCATCGCTATATATTTTAATCCATTATATTATCTTTTATTAGGTATGAATCTACATATGTTATCCAAATAATAATTTATTTGCTAAGAGCTAATTGACGAATAAGATAAATACTGTGAATAAATAAGCTAATTATCAATAGCTGTAACTAGACAGATAATTAGAAAATCGAATAATATAAATATTATTTATTATTTCTAAATAATAAGGAAAAACACCTTTATAAGTACTAATTAGGACGATTTAAATGATAAATTGATAATCTAATAAATTTATCTGTAATTACTGTTGATTAATAGAATAACTAATGCACCATTTATTTATATTAGACATGGTATTAAATCTCCGCTTATAAAATTGAGGATAGTACATGAATGACACTACCGACATGATTAAAATGTTATGTCGCAGAATAAAAATGGCAAGAATTGAGAAAAATTTATCACAGCTAGAGCTGGCTAATAAAGCCCAAATAGGTATTGCCACAATAAAACGTATTGAACATGGAGAATCAATTACTTTACAAACATTAATTGCTGTTTTAAAAGGCTTAGATGAACTTGACCAACTGAACAATTTATTGGCCTATAATGAAATAATGCATAAAACATCATCAGAACAACCAAAACGAAAAAAACGTTGTTTCAAAAAAGACGAAAAAATAGATATGTTAGTAAATAATGATTTTCTACGTTCAAAAGTTAATACAATGCGTTGGAAATACTAAGTTGATTGGCTATTTTCGCCGATTTTATATCGGCGAAAATAAACAAAATGATTAAAATTAATTACAGTGAACCGTAATAGCTAATCCACCACGAGATGTTTCACGATATTTTGCATTCATATCCTTTCCTGTTTCATACATAGTTTCAATAACTTTATCTAAGGATACTTTTGCAACAGTTGTTCTTCTTAACGCCATTCGAGTGGCATTGATTGCTTTTACTGCAGCTATTGCATTACGTTCAATACAAGGAACTTGAACTTGTCCTGCAACTGGATCACAGGTTAAACCCAAATTATGTTCCATCGCTATTTCAGCAGCCATACAAACCTGCTGAGGGTTTCCTCCTAAGAGTTCAGCCAAACCTGCTGCAGCCATAGAACAAGCAACCCCCACTTCACCTTGACAACCAACTTCGGCACCAGAAATAGAAGCATTCATTTGATAAAGTTGCCCTATAGCACCACAAGTTAAGAAAAAACGAATATAGATATCAGGTGTTACCGGATTGATAAATTTATTATAATAAGCAATTACAGCAGGTATAATACCACAAGCACCATTTGTTGGAGCTGTTACCACTCGCCCACCAGCAGCATTTTCTTCACTAACCGCGAGAGCAAACATATTAACCCAATCAATAATAACCATTGGGTCATTAATAATACCATCTTTTGTGGTCGATAATTGCCGATATAATGAAAATGCTCGACGTGGAACTTTAAGTGGTCCAGGTAATAAACCTTCTGTATTCATTCCTCGTTTAATACAATCTAAAATTGTTTCGCCCACTCGCTCAAAATAGTTTTCTATTTCTTCATATGTATGTAACTGTAACTCATTCTTCATCATTATGCTGGAAATAGACAATGAATTATCTTCACAGAGACTAAGTAGCTGTGCTGCTGATGAAAAAGAATATGGTAACTTTACTGAATTTTGTTCTTCCTGACCAAATTTCTCCTCTTCTACAATTTTACCACCACCAACAGAATAATACGTTTTTTGTAATAATAACGTCTCTCCATTATAAGCACTCAATGTCATACCATTTTCATGTAATGGTAAAAATTTTGAATGAAATACCATACATTGATCGAGAGGAAAATCAATTTCATACCTATTATTATAAATTGATAATCGATTGGTCTGAGTCACTGTTTCTATAAATAATGGAATATTATCGATATCCACACTATCAGGCTTTTCGCCAGCTAATCCCATAATAATGGCAATATCAGTTTGATGCCCTTTACCTGTTAATGATAAAGAGCCGTAAACATCAGCAACAATTTTAGTAACCGACGACATCAAATTTGCACTAATCAACTGATCAATGAAGATTTTTCCTGCTATCATTGGTCCCACTGTATGAGAACTAGAAGGACCTATACCGATTTTAAATATTTCAAATACTGAACTCATATTTTCCCTTTTTTATACCTAATTTTAAATCGATAACAATTATCAATATTATAAATTATAACTGTGAGCAAAAATGCAGTAAAACCTATAAATTTATACAAGTTATTTCAAATCTTATGTTAAGATTTTCGCGAATAAATTATTTGCCACTCACTCCTTCTATTGATCAATAAAACAATCGACTTTACTACATAACACATAAACAGTTATGGTTTTTAATTAATGCAAATTTAAATTAAATTATAAATAGCTGCTGAAATCGCAATCATTCCCATAACAACAATAAATATATTGCTAATTTTACCTTGATACTTTTGTAATATAGGCAATCTATGGATTGCGTACATTGGCATTAAAAATAGTAATATCGCTAGAATTGGACCACCTAATGATTCAATTAACCCCAAAATACTTGGATTTAGTGTCGCAATACCCCATGCAGTAATGAACATAAAAGCAATGGCAATTTTATCGAGCTTTTTGGGCGAAATTGTTTTATTACGACTACGTAGTGCCTTATTAACAAGACCATTAAATCCTTCTTTACCACCTAAATAGTGACCTAAAAATGATTTAGCCATAGCAATAAAGGCAATTGGAGGACCAATGTACTCAATTACTGGTGAATTAAATCGATTAGCTAAATAAGATAATGTTGAAATATTTTGAGCTTTTGCATCTAATAGCTCTGCAGGGGTTAGGCAAAGCGCACAACTAAAGACAAAAAACATGACAGTAACCACCATCATAATATTACTAGCCGCAATAATTTTACTACATTTAGGTTCAGCAAATACTTCACCATATTCTCTACGTTTAGCTACGGCTAAAGATGAGATAATAGGTGAATGATTAAATGCAAATACCATTACAGGTATAACTAGCCATAGTGTCATTAAAATACTACGTCCACCTTCATTAGCTGTATTACTAAATGAAAAATTTGTGAAAAGTTCACCATTCCATTCAGGAATTAAAAACAAAGCCAAAATCATTAACACTGCAATAAAAGGAAAAACCAATATTGACATAACCTTAACAATAAGTTCTTCACCAAAATGTACAATCATCATTAAAAAAGCAACTAAAAAGAATGAAAGTAAAGCTCGAGGAGGAGGCTCCATGCCTAATTGATGAACTATAAAGCTATCAACAGTATTAGTAATACCGACACTATAAACTAATAAAATCGGATAAATCGCAAAAAAATAGAGTAGTGTTATCCAATTTCCTGCAGTGCGTCCAAATGCTTCTTCAACCACTACTGTTATATCACCATCAGGGCTTTTACCCGATAAAACAAACCGACACAAAGCTTGATGAGCAAAGAATGTCATTGGGAAAGCAAGCATTAACATCACCAATAACGGGATTAATCCTCCGACACCTGCATTGATAGGAAGAAATAGTACCCCCGCACCAATAGCTGTTCCATAAAGGCTAAGCATCCATAATGTATCACTTTTACGCCATTTCGGTAATTTCGATGAGCTTTTATCTTCAAATATGTCCTTATTAATCGTCTGTCCCATATTGAATATCTCCTTAATCTAAAATTCGCGCGTATGATATCAATAATTAAACTTTTGTAGTGTGACCTTCATCACATTAAATATAAAATTATTCAATATAATCAATAAGATAATGATATCTATTTTGATACTTAAGCTACTTAAATTTGTTAAAGAATCATTTTTGACACCTATAAATAAGTAATCTGACATAATTTATGTTTGAATTGAGTTCTAATCGATAAGTAATAACAGAGTCATTACTCATTATTTTAGTTAAAAACAATAATAAAATTATTTTGGTATCCTAATATTTAAAAAAATCTAAGTTATAAATAACGTTGATTTATAGTATTTGTAATATGGGGTATGTGATCAAGATTAGCGTTATTAAGTTTTTCAAGATAAGACACAAGAAAACTTATTCGTAATGATAAATAAACAACGAATTATATTTAGTACTATATTATGCTGATAACCATTACCTAATCAGACTATTAATTAAGATTAAATTATTAGCATAAAAATTTTTGAGGAATGGGGTTTTTGACAACTAATTTTAGTTAAAAACTCTCAAAATTTTTATATCGAATCATAGTAACAAACAACACCTAAATCTGACCGTATAATTTCCATAAAGCCACCAGACAATATTTCAGATGTGTCGTGGAAAAAACTAGGTTTTTCTTTTAATATCAATTTACCATAAAACTTATTTTCAAAATATAAATCGCCATCATCAGTAATGGTAAAATGGTCATCAGGCTGAATAAAACTATCACAAGGACATTCCATTATATATTCCTTTGTATTAGACAGTCGACTACAACCATCAGTTCGCCAATAAAACTCTAATACCTCTTGATAACTTAAATCAAACAAATGATATTTAGCAAATTTAATCGGCCAATATAAAATAAGTACAGCTAAGAAGAGAAAAAATAAACGTTGTTTTAATTTAGGTATGTTCAATTTGTCCATATTGTTTAGTAACTTATTCTCAATAAAAGAAAATTTATCACATATAAACATTTATAACCATATTTACTAATAAAATTACTTTTGTGTTGCGCTTGGTACTGCTAAACTAGCTAACATTTTTATTATATTTATATATAAATTATTTTTCGGGATAAATGTATGCGAACCAGTAAATATCTTCTATCTACATTAAAAGAAACACCAGCAGATGCTGAAGTAATTAGCCATCAATTAATGTTACGTGCCGGTATGATCCGCAAAGTTGCTGCCGGATTGTACACATGGCTGCCCACTGGTTATCGTGTACTAAAAAAAGTCGAAAATATTGTTCGTGAAGAGATGAATAACGCTGGTGCAATTGAAGTATTAATGCCGGTGGTACAACCTGCCGATATATGGCAAGAAAGTGGCCGCTGGGAACAATATGGTCCTGAATTATTACGTATTAAAGATCGTGGCGATCGTGATTTTGTCTTAGGGCCAACTCATGAAGAAGTGATCACTGACTTACTACGTAATGAAGTGAGTTCTTATAAGCAATTACCGCTAAATGTTTATCAAATCCAAACTAAATTCCGCGACGAAGTCCGCCCTCGTTTTGGTGTGATGCGCTCACGTGAATTTATTATGAAAGATGCATACTCGTTCCACACCTCGCAAGAGTCATTACAAGAGACGTATGATGATATGTATAAGGCATACAGTGCGGTATTTACTCGGGCTGGCTTAAATTTTAGAGCGGTACGTGCTGATACTGGCTCAATTGGTGGTAATTGGTCACATGAATTCCAAGTATTAGCAGATAGTGGCGAAGATGATATCGTCTTTTCAACGGAATCCGATTATGCTGCCAATATTGAAATGGCACAGGCTCAAGCACCAACTCAAACACGCCAATCTCCAACCAAAGAGATGCAATTAGTAGATACGCCTGATGCCAAAACTATTGACGAATTAGTAGCACAATTCAATTTACCAATTGAAAAAACCGTTAAAACATTAATGGTTAAAGCCACTAAAGAGAGTGGTCACCAACTAGTAGCTTTATTAGTGCGTGGTGATCATACCTTAAACGAAATCAAAGCAGAAAAAATCGATATTGTGGCGTCTCCACTTGAATTTGCAACCGAAGATGAAATTCGTGCGTTAGTCAATGCTGGACCGGGCTCTTTAGGACCAATAAACCTAAATATGCCAATGATTATTGACCGTGATGTTGCAGTAATGAGTGATTTTGCTGCTGGTGCCAATATTGACCATAAACATTATTTCAATATCAATTGGCAACGCGATGTTGCTTTACCTCGCATCGAAGATATTCGTAATGTGGTCGAAGGTGATATTAGCCCTGATGGTAAAGGTACATTGCAAATTAAACGAGGCATTGAAGTTGGGCATATCTTCCAACTTGGTACTAAATATTCAGAAGCCATGAAAGCAACTGTCCAAGGAGAAGATGGACAAAATCATGTGATGATCATGGGTTGTTATGGTATTGGCGTTAGCCGAATAGTTGCCGCTGCAATCGAACAATGCCATGACGATCGTGGAATTATTTGGCCAGAAGCCATAGCACCATTTAGCGTTGTTATTATTCCAATGAATATGCACAAATCTGAAAGAGTACAAGCGACTGCAGAAAAACTTTATGCCGATCTACAAGCTGCCGGTATTGAAGTATTATTTGACGACCGTAAAGAGCGCCCTGGTGTAATGTTTGCTGATGCTGAATTAATTGGTATTCCACATACAATTGTTATTGGTGACCGTAACCTTGATAGTGGCAATGTAGAATATAAACATCGTGCAGGTGGCGATAAAGAATTGGTAAAAGTAGACCAAATCCTTGAATTTATTAAAAGCCGTCAACAATAAACACAAAAATAAACAATTGTAGTAATAATAAATAGGACACAACAAATAATGGCTCTCTTTGGTTTGCAAATTGCCCAAATAGTGAACATTATTTTGTTGTGTTACTTGATTTTTTATTAGCAGTTGTTAGTCTAAATTAATTCAAACCTCATTGTGAATAACTTTTATCAAGTACCAAACGATATATATCGCTTGAACAATCCTCGTTAAAACAGATAAAACAGCTTGGTAAACTTAGCATTAAAACCATAATTAATCTGCGATATGGCATAGTTTTCGAGATAAAGTTGTCAATACTGAAATTACTGAAGTTTGGATCAATATTCGAGCAGAAAATATTTCTGATAAAAAATAATTCAAATTCTTAAAACAATCAAAAATTCCCCTAAACTGAGATTAATTCATTGTTGGCATAGCAGTGACCGCACAGGCGTAGTTGTTGCTATGTATCGCTTAATTTTTCAAAACTGGAATAAACGTCAAGTTGTTGATGAATTAATGTAACCTGAGTTTAGAAATCATTAAAATATTTATCCCAATATCAAAAACTACATTAAAAATGTTGATATTAATGTTGAATAAATTCGCTATGCAGCATTGGAATAACATCATTATTTAATCGAGTAAATAAAATAATATAGAAGTAATAGCTCAAATTGATAAAATATTCAAAGTGATATTGTCTTTTTTTTAAGCTAGAATACTTAATTATTAATCTTTTTTATGAGTTAAAAGTATGTTAAAAAAAGCAATCGCACTAATAGTATCTACATCATTATTACTACAAAATGCATCGATCGTTTATGCAGATAACATTAAGCTACCCGATATGGGCACCGCAGCTGCAGCTACATTAAGCATCGGGCAAGAAAAAGAGATGGGCGATTATTATATGCGCTTGTTACGTGGTAGTGCTCCGATTATTAATGATCCGGTTTTAAATCAATACATCAATGATTTAGGGAAAAAATTAGTTTCCAAATCAGAATCGGTACAAACGCCTTTTCACTTTTATGTTATGAGAAGTAATGTACTTAATGCCTTTGCTTTTTTTGGTGGCAATGTCGTCGTTCATTCAAGATTAATATTAGATACCGATAATGAAAGTCAATTAGCATCGGTAATGGCTCATGAAATCGGGCACGTAACACAACGCCATTTAGCACGAGCTATGGAGGCTCAAAATAGTAATAGTCCATACGTTTGGGGAGCAACACTTGGCTCGTTATTACTAACTTTAGCCAATCCAGAAGCTGGTATGGCGGCAATGACAACCACTATGGCAAGCTCAACACAAAGTATGATTAGTTTTACCCAATCAAATGAACAAGAGGCGGATAGAGTTGGGCTTAGAACATTAACTAAAGCTGGATTTGATCCTTATGCTTCTTCTGAGTTTCTACAAAAACTCGCCGATCAAAGCCGCTTTAGCAGTAAGCCACCTGAAATCCTAATGACTCACCCTTTACCTAATAGCCGTTTATCCGATATTCGTAATCGTTCATTACAATACTCAAAAAAGAATGTTACGCCATCTTTAAATTATTATTTAGCCAAAGCTAGAATAGCAATTTTGATGAGTAATAAAACTAATGCAAGAATATTGATTGAAGATTATCGTAAACTGAATAATGAACAAAGTAAAATAGCGGTAATTTATGCTAATGCTTTAGTTGATTACAATAATAATAATTACCTAAAAGCCAAACAACAATTACAACCATTATTAGATAATGATCCAAATAATATCTGGTATATTGATCTAATGACGGATATTGATTTAGCGCTTAATAATAGTAGTGCAGCAATTACTCGTCTTCAATCAGCATTAAAAAGATCACCTGATAGTTCCGCATTACAACTAAATCTAGCTAACGCTTATGTAAAAGCTCGAAATTACCAGCAAGCAGTGAGTTTATTACATCGTTATACTTTTGATCACAATGATGACACTAACGGTTGGGATTTGTTAATAACTGCTTATGGTGGACTAAAGTCAAGAGCTCAAGAGATGAGCGCACGGGCAGAGTCAGTGGCGCTAGAAGGAAAGTTTCCTGATGCGATTCGATTATTAACTAATGCTAAAACTCAAGCAAAAGGTAATCAAACCTTAATTGCAAAAATTGATGCCAGAATTAATCAATTAAAACAGTTGCAAAAACGTTATGCTGTTTATAGTAGGAGATAGACTCGTATTTCAGGCTAATGTTACCAATAGCATTAGCCTGAAAATGTCACAAAAAATAGTAATTAATCGTCTAAATGATCAACATTATTATAAAACTTAACTGAATATTCACCCTCTTGTTGCTCATTATTCTGTTTATAATTAACCACGCTAATACTAGTATTTAACATTCGTGGGAAATAGTTTTCATCACGATGTTGACGCCAATCGCCACCATTTAAAACACAAAGTAATATTCGTAATACCGTACCATGTGATACAACTAAAATATTACCATTATCTTGCGGTGCATTTTTAACAATTTCATTTAAAGCATTTTTCATACGAGAAAGTACATCAAGGTAATTTTCACCTTGATTAACAGATGCATCAAACTTTTCTGGTTCAGTTAAATAGGTATTAAATTCTGGGAATTCTTTTTTTAGTGAAGGCACATGTCTACCTTCCCAAAGACCAAAATCCATTTCCCGCAAACCTTCCAGTTCAAAAGAAGGAATTACATTGTCATTTTCGTTAATAATATAATCCCGAGTTTCCATTGCACGTTGTTGAGGGCTAGAATAGGCTTGTATAAATGGTATATTTTTAAGATGCTTTCCGGTTATCTTGGCGCCTAAAATACCATTTTCAGTTAGAGGTGAGTTTTGTGACCCCTGCATCTGATCTTTAATATTCCATTCTGTTTGACCATGTCTAATTAAGTATAAATTAAGATCTTTCATGCTTATTAATTACCTTCTCATTTTAATCATTCTGTTTGTTGATATTTATCATCTCTAATCTTTGTCAAACAATTTTGCAATACATCATCCAACGGGGCATGTAATTGCATCTCCTGTAAAGTTTTCGGATGAATAAATTTTACATTAGCGGCATGTAAAAATAATCGATTAAGTTTACTATCAGTTAATAATGCATCAAATTGACTATCACCATAGCGATCATCAAATGCAATCGGATGATTAGCATATTGAGTATGCACACGAATTTGGTGCGTACGACCAGTTACTGGGCTCGCCTTAACTAAGGTTGCAAAACCGAAGCGTTCTTCTACTTTAAATCTCGTTTCTGAAGGTTTTCCTTCGGCATTCACTTTAACCACTCGTTCACCACTTTTAAGAACATTTTTTAGTAATGGTGCTTGTACAACTTTGCATTCAGAAGGCCAATTACCTTTCACTAAAGCTAAATAATTCTTTTGCATCTGTTTCAAACGTAATTGTTCATGCAGTGACTTTAACGCAGAACGTTTTTTCGCAATCAATAAAATACCTGATGTTTCGCGGTCAATTCGATGCACTAATTCTAAAAATTTCGCTTCTGGTCGTAAGGCTCTTAATCCTTCAATAACACCAAAACTTAGACCACTACCACCATGTACGGCAATTCCAGATGGTTTATTAATGGCTAAAATTACATCATCTTCATAAATGATCGCTTTCTCCAAATCAGCAACTTTATTTAGTTTTGTGGAAATCTCAGGCACCGTTTTTTCGGAAACGCGTATAGGTGGGATACGCACTTCATCACCAATAGCTAGCTTGTATTCTGGTTTTATTCTTTTTTTGTTAACGCGAACTTCACCTTTTCTAAGTATGCGATAAATCATACTTTTAGGCACACCTTTAAGATATGTAATAAGAAAGTTATCAATGCGTTGCGCTTCATTTTCTTCACTAATTGTGACAAATGAAACTTGTTGTTTTGTTTGTTGAACTTTTGAGTCCATAAGAAAAGATTAATCCACCGTTAATAAATAAAAGTCGTTTCACATTATTAAAAAATAAACTACACTACTACTGGCTAAAAATTAATATCGATTAATTTCAATAAAATGAATATAAAACGATTATAACGGAATCTGGAGGAATAAAACAGTATGTTATCTCTGCTCAATCAATACTCTCGCAGTAGAGTTGCTTGGTTTTTGTTATTTCTTTCCACCTTTATTTTTGAAATAACCGCTCTCTATTTTCAACATGGCTTAGGCCTTGCCCCTTGTACATTATGTATCTATCAACGTTGTGCAATTTACGGCATTATGCTTGGCAGTTTAATTGGACTGATTGCGCCTAGCAAACTAATTTTTCGCTTAGCAGGTATTTTGGTATGGTTAATTAGTTCCATAAAAGGCTTTAACTTAGCAACTTTTCATGCCCATTTACAATTTGAACCAAATTTAAGTGATACCTGTGCTATTAATGTGCAATTCCCTTCTTGGTTAGCGTTAAATGAATGGTTACCAAGTATGTTTAATGCTTATGGATCATGTGCAGACAAAATTTGGTCTTTTTTAACTATTGAGATGTCGCAATGGATGATCATTATTTTTGCTTGTTACCTTTTAGTGAGTTTGGTGATACTCTTCTCTCAACTCTTTTCACCGAGTAAAAAGTCAATCTGGAGTAAATAAACTTTTCGACTGACACTTTTTGTTGAGTTTGTTAGAATGTGTGGCAATTTAATTTTACAAATTATCACACATACATGCTTTTGGAATATCATCCCCCCATTGATCCGTGGCTAACTATTTTATATCAAGATGATCATATTGTTGTTGTGAATAAACAACCCGGTATATTATCTGTTTCAGGCAATAAGCCACAATTTATAGATAGCATTATTCATCGCTTACAACAAAAATATAGTTATGTTGAATCAGTCCATCGTCTCGATATGGCGACCAGTGGTATCATGGTTGCGGCTTTATCAAAATTGGCTGATAGAGAAATTAAAAAACAATTCCGCGAACGAGTACCGAAAAAAACTTATATTGCCGTAGTTCATGGCCATCTTGAAAATGATATTGGCCAAGTCGAATTACCATTAATTTGTGATTGGCCTAATCGTCCACGACAAATGGTTGACCACAAAAATGGCAAATATGCATTAACCCATTATCAAGTTATTTCCCGTAATGATGATAATACCACCAGAGTTGCACTATTTCCGTTTACAGGACGCTCCCATCAATTACGAGTTCATATGCAAGCAATCGGGCATCCCATTCTAGGGGATAAATTTTATGCTCATCCTGAAGCATTTTCGATGTCACAACGATTATTGTTACATGCACAACTACTTACAATAAATCACCCCAAAACAGGGGAAAGTATGACATTTTGTTGTGAGCCAGATTTTTAAAATTTTAAACAATAAATCTATTAGTAATATTTAACTTACTAATAGATATATAACACAAATTAGTTATGGAGTCATAAAATGCAAAAAATTGTTTTAGCTACCAACAACCAAGGAAAAGTCAATGAATTACAACAGCTTTTGGCTAATGCTGGCTTTGATGTTGTAGCCCAAAGTGCATTCAATGTTCCTGATGCTGAAGAGACCGGTTTAACATTTATTGAAAATGCTATCTTAAAAGCTAGACATACTGCAAAATTGACAAAATTACCTGCGATTGCAGATGATTCTGGCTTAGTTGTTGATGCGCTAAATGGTCAGCCAGGAATATATTCAGCTCGTTATGCCGGAGAACATGGCAATGATAAAAGTAATAATGAGAAATTACTACTTGAATTAAAAGATGTGCCGAAAGAAAAAAGAACCGCATACTTCTACTGTGCGCTTGCTTTTATACGACATGAAAATGATCCAACCCCTATTATCTGTTTAGGAAAATGGAATGGATTAATTTTGAATGAACCGCATGGCAATGGTGGATTTGGTTATGATCCATTATTTTTTGTTCCAGAACTTAATTGTAGTGCCGCAGAGCTAACCAAAGAGCATAAAAGCCAAATTTCTCATCGAGGACAAGCACTTAAACAATTAATCGCCAAAATAAAAACTGAGTATTAGCCAGATAATCTGGCTTTTCAACTCACTACTTATTTCCAATAATTGCACATTTTGAACTAAACAGTATATACTAGAACACCAATTATTTTGGAGTTGATATTGTGATATTATTGATAGTAAGTGGCCGTTCAGGTTCAGGAAAATCAATTGCATTACGTGCACTAGAAGATATGGGATTTTATTGTGTTGATAATATTCCTATTGCGTTATTGCCTCAACTTGCTGAATCATTAAAAGATAATAATACCCCTGTTGCGGTCAGTCTAGATATTCGAAATTTGCCTGATAATTTTGATTTTAATCATGATGTCCTCCAACGCTTACCCTCTTCGGTTACACCGGAAATAATCTTTTTTGATTGTAGTCGTAATACACTAATTCGACGTTATAGCGAAACCAGACGAATACATCCCCTTACTAATCAAAAATATTCATTAGAAGAAGCCATCGATCTAGAAGAAACCTATTTAGAGCCTTTAAAATCACATGCAAGTTTGATGATAAATACCGACAACCTTTCTGTTCATGAGTTATCAACTATTCTTAGAACCAGAGTTTTAGGTAAGAAAGAACGAGAATTAACCATGATCTTTGAATCATTTGGATTTAAACATGGTTTACCCGTCGACGCTGATTTTGTGTTTGACGTTAGATTTTTACCGAATCCCCATTGGGATATCTCTTTACGACCATTAACCGGCTTAGATGAACCCGTTAAAAACTATTTATTAAAACATGATGAGGTAACGAATTTCATTTATCAAACCGCCAATTATCTACAACAATGGTTGCCTATGTTAGAAAAAAATAACCGTAGCTATTTAACTATTGCCATTGGTTGTACCGGTGGACAACATCGTTCTGTTTTTATCGCTGAACAATTAGCCGAGTTTTTTAAAGCACAAAATAAACAAGTTCAAATTCGTCATCGTACACTTGAAAAACAATAATTACTGTTATTCAATAGGATTAACATTTGATAGATCTGTTAATCGTTTTTTATATTTTTCAAATATATCTTTAAATGTCGGTTTAAGTTTAGTTTTAGTTGGAAGTGATGTAATCAACTGACTAACTTTTACTAATTCAATATCATCAGGTAAATTAGCTAATTTTGTACGTAAGACATTCACAGTTTGTGGATGAGGATGACCAATAGCAATGGCATGACCATTTTTGTGGGCAATTTTTATTGCCAAATCAAACTGCTGAGCGATAGCATATTCTTTTTGCTGATCATCTAAAAATACATCGCGTCCAATAACCGCTATATTGTATTCACTTGCTGCGTTTTTTACTTGGGTCTTACCTATCGTTTTACTATCTAAAAAAAACATGGAATAGTGACTTAACGCCTTCATCACGTTATGCATACCATTTAAATTTGCAGTCATTAAACTGCCCATATGATTATTCACACCAATAGCATACGGCACACGGGAGACGGCATCATCAACGATTCTTTTTACTTCTAACTCACTCATATAGGGAAATAGAGTATCTTTCTCTAAAGGTTGTTTTCCCAAAGGGGCCATGGGTAAGTGAATAATAACATCATTACCATGTTGATGGGCAATAGTCGCAATCCGTCTAGCATTAGGCGAATGAGGTAGAACGGCAATAGTGATGTTAGGAGAAAATGAAATAATCTGTTCTTCATTGTGCTGGCGATAACCAAAATCATCTATAACTAATGCTAATTTTGCTGCTAATACACTATTAGCTTTAAATAAAAAAAGTAATACTCCTATTTTTAACAGATTTTTTATCATTTTAACCAGCCACTTGGATCTAATGCTTTACCATCTCGACGAATTTCAAAATAAAGACCAGAGGTATTTTGACCGCCACTTGAGCCAACAATAGCAACTGGCTGTTGAGCTCGAACTTTTTCGCCTACTTCAACTAAAACGCGCTGATTATAACCATATAAACTCATATCGCCTTTACCATGTTCAAGTGCAACAACAAATCCATAACCTTGTAACCAGCTGGCTAAAATAACTCGTCCATCAGCAATAGCTTTAACTTGAGTGCCATCTCTGGCATCGATAACCATACCTTTCCAACGAAGTTCACCTTGTAATGTTTCACCAAATCGATGAATAGTATTACCATTTACTGGCCAATTAAATTGGTGTTGCGGTTTACCAATACCACTGACTCGAGCCATTAATGCCCGTTCGTTAGCATTAAGTGTGTAATTAGTATTCTGTTGTTGTTTTTCTTCTATATTTTTTGCTTGCCTTGCCTCTTCTTCGGCTATTTTTCGACTTTCTCGTTCCGCTTGGGCAATTCTAGCCTGTAATTTTGCTTCGTTATTTTTTAACTCGTCTAATTTCTGTTGATTTTTCTGCATTGAAGACTCAAGCAAATTGATAGTTTTTTTACGATTCTGATGATTTTTTTCTAGCGCTAACTGTTCCTGTTTCTGTTTAGTATTTAGCGTTTTTTGCGTGCTCTGTGTCTTTTTCAAAGCCGTTTTCTTTTCACTAAGTTGAACTTGTGTTTCACGAAGCATATTTATTTGCTGTTGTCTTGCTTCATTAATATAACGAAAATAGGTAATAAGACGTTCATTACGCTCACTTTGTTCGCTAGCAAAAATGAGTTTAAAGTTGGTGTTTTTTCCTAACTTGAAAGCACTTTCTAACTGTTTGGCTAACTCATTGCGTTGTTGTTGTTGTTTAATTTTTAAATCATCGATTTGTTTAATTAAAGAAATGATTTCACTGTCTAACTTTTTAAGTGTAAGACTATTTTTCTCAATTGATGTTAGTAATTTTGCTATTTCTGTCTCTTGATCTTTAAGATCATTAATTAATTGCGTTCGCTCTTTTTTTTGCTCTGCTAGACGTTTCTCTTGTTCTTCGATTGAACGACGTAACGATTGTAATTGTTGATTATCATCTGCATACACAAAGTGTGTATTTATTAATCCAATAAAAAATATAATCAACAGTCTCATTTTATGATAAATAGACATGGCCTTTTTATTTTTGATTTTTTACCAAGCAATATAGATGACTTCACTATACCGACAAATGGCTAAAGATGCAAAATGAAAACTATCATGTATAGCTTAATCAATATAAAGTAATTAGGCATTTCACAAGCTCTAATAAAAAGTATAAAATGTAGCACTATTTAATTTGTAGAAAAATTAATTCAACCATAAAGATAACATCATGCAAAAGTTTAATGTCAAAACCTTCCAAGGTTTAATACTTACGTTACAAGATTACTGGGCTAATCAAGGTTGTACAGTGATTCAGCCATTAGATATGGAAGTCGGTGCGGGTACTTCTCATCCAATGACCTGTCTACGAGCACTTGGTCCGGAACCAATTAATGCAGCTTATGTTCAACCATCTCGCCGCCCAACTGATGGTCGTTATGGTGAAAACCCAAATAGGTTACAGCATTATTATCAATTTCAAGTTATCTTAAAACCATCACCAGATAACATCCAAGAACTCTATCTAGGATCTTTAAAAGAACTTGGCCTTGATCCAACTATCAACGATATTCGTTTTGTAGAAGATAACTGGGAAAACCCAACATTAGGTGCATGGGGATTAGGTTGGGAAGTATGGCTAAATGGCATGGAAGTGACGCAATTTACCTATTTCCAACAAGTCGGTGGGCTTGAATGTAAACCAGTCACCGGTGAAATTACCTATGGATTAGAACGACTAGCAATGTATATCCAAGGTGTAGATAGTGTTTACGACTTAGTTTGGAGCGATGGAGCATTTGGTAAAACTACTTATGGTGATGTTTTTCATCAAAATGAAGTCGAACAATCAACCTATAATTTCGAATACGCTAATATTGATTTCTTATTTTATTGTTTTGAACAACATGAAAAAGAAGCAAAATTATTACTTGAATTAGAAAAACCACTACCATTACCAGCTTACGAACGTATTTTGAAAGCAGCTCACTGTTTTAATTTATTAGATGCTCGTAAAGCAATTTCGGTAACCGAACGCCAACGTTATATATTGCGAATCAGAACATTAACCAAAATGGTGGCTGAAGCATATTACGCATCTCGTGAAGCACTAGGATTTCCAATGTGCCAAAATTCAAGTTCTAAACCAAATGCAGCAAAGTAGGAGTTGATATATTATGCAAAAAACATTTTTAGTGGAAATCGGTACTGAAGAGTTACCACCAAAATCACTCCGTACTTTAGCTGAAAGCTTTGCAGCTAATTTTATTGAACAACTTGATAATGCTAATTTAGAACATGGTGAAGTACTTTGGTATGCATCACCACGCCGTTTAGCATTAAAAGTTTTGAATTTAAATGATACTCAACCAGATAGCCAAATCGTTAAAAGAGGCCCCGCAGTCAGTGCAGCATTTGATGCAAATGGTAATCCGACAAAAGCAGCAGAAGGTTGGGCTCGTGGTTGTGGGATTGATATATCACAAGCAGAACGAATTCAAACCGATAAAGGCGAATGGCTATCTTATACTCACAATCAAAAAGGTCAACCTGTTGTCAATTTACTTTGTGATATGGTTAAAAATGCCTTAAATAAATTGCCGATTCCTAAACCGATGCGCTGGGCAGCTCGTCAAGTTGAATTTATTCGACCTAGTCATACAGTCACGATGTTATATGGTGATGAGCTAGTACCAGGTATCATTTTAGATATTCAATCAAACCGAATCATTCGTGGTCACCGCTTTATGGGTGAGCAACAATTTACTATTGATAATGCGGATCAATATCCAGAAATTCTTGAGCAACGTGGTAAAGTCGTCGCTGACTATAACAAGCGAAAATCAATCATTAAACAGCAAGCTGAAGAAGCAGCAGCTAAACTTAATGGTAAAGCAGACTTAACCGAAAGCTTACTTGAAGAAGTTTCATCATTAGTTGAATGGCCAGTGGTATTGACTGCTAAATTTGAAGAAAGATTTTTAGCGGTTCCAGCTGAATCATTGGTATATACCATGAAAGGCGATCAAAAATATTTCCCTGTTTATGACAAACAAGGAAAATTGTTACCAAATTTCATTTTTGTTGCCAATATTGAGTCCAAAGATCCACAAGTTGTTATTTCAGGTAATGAAAAAGTCGTACGCCCACGTTTAGCTGATGCTGAATTCTTTTATAAAACAGACTTGAAACAAAGCTTAGAAGCTCGTCTTCCTCGCCTTGAAACTGTTTTATTCCAACAACAATTAGGTACAGTTAAAGATAAAGCACTCCGCATTGAAGCCTTATCAGGTTTTATTGCTGAAAAAACTGGCGCTAATGTTGAACAAGCCAAACGAGCAGGAAAATTAACTAAATGTGATTTAGTCACCAATACTGTATTTGAATTTCCTGAAACTCAAGGCATTATGGGACGATATTTAGCGATTAAAGATGGTGAAAGTATCGAAGTTGCCACCGCTATTGAAGAACAATACAAACCACGTTTTTCTGGTGATGAATTACCAAGTACAGCGGTTGCTAGTGCGGTCTCAATTGCAGAGAAAATGGATACATTAGCGGGTATTTTTGGTATTGGACAACATCCAAAAGGAGATAAAGATCCTTTTGCGCTTCGTCGAGCAGCTATTGGCGTATTACGCATTATTGTTGAAAAAGATTTACCTATTGATTTAGTTGAATTAGCTAATTTTGCCACATCATTATATGGTGATAAATTAACTAACCAAAATGTTGTTGAAGACATTGTCAACTTTATGCAAGGTCGATTCCGAGCTTGGTATCAAGAAAAAGGATTTGCTATCGATACGATTCAAGCAGTACTAGCTATCAATCCAACTAGACCGGCTGATTTTGATGCCCGTGTCAACGCTGTAACACATTTTAGAACGTTGCCAGAAGCTTCTTCATTAGCTGAAGCTAATAAGCGAGTATCAAATATTTTATCGAAGACCGCAGATACTATTCCTGAAAATATTAACGCTTCATTGCTCGAAGCTGGTGCTGAAGGCGAATTAGCGATGCAAATAGCGGTATTAACAGATAAGTTAGCTCCTTATTTTGCTAAGGGACAATATCAAGAGGCTTTAGTTGAATTAGCATCACTTAAAGCACCTATAGATACCTTTTTTGAGAAAGTTATGGTGATGGTTGATGATGAAAAAATTAAACTAAACCGATTGGCTCTTTTAAAGAAATTACAAAATTTATTTTTAAAAGTTGCCGATATTTCATTATTACAATCATAATTATTAAATTGAATTTATACACCGTGGTAATACTTGTATTACCACATATAAGGAAACATGATGGATTCACAAAAAAACCTTTCATTTACAGCTATTTTTCAACAAACGATTAACTTTATCCGTAATCGATTTTCCCTAATAGCAATATCAAGTATTGTACTTGGTTTAATTAATACTTTAGTTATATATTCTGTAATTAATCCTAACCAACTAATGGTAGAATTAGAGTATTTTAATCAATTCGGTATGATTCCCGATTATTTTATGAAAACCGTCATAATTCTATATTTGGTGAATATAGTTTTGGTTTCAATAATATTAAGCATTATCTGTAATTTATCAATGAGTAACAAACTTAATCCAAGTTTAATATTGTCACGAATACTACCAATATGCCTGAATATACTTGGTTTTTCTGTTTTATATATGTTAATTTGTATTCCTATCGCTATTTTATTCTTACTGGTCTTCAGCATAATAGGATTGCTTGTACCCAAAATGGTATCATTGCTATTAATATTGGTGATAGGTTGTACGGCTTTAGTAATTTATAAGTCGATTTTTAATTATTTTCTCGTTTCAGCAGCACAACCTAACTCGACGCCTTTTTTTCAAAGATTTAGTGCCTGCCACAAGTTTTTCTTCCAAAATTGGAAAGCGCCTGTTTTAATGATTTTAATCAGCGTTATTTTTACTGGAATACTGAATGGTATAAGTTCTTTAGGAAAAAATATTGTTTTTGATGTTATATCTACCTCACTAGGTGTGTTTGCTGATTTCTTTATATTTAGCTTCTTTTATCGTTTATACAGCATAAATAATAATATTGAATCGACAAAATCAGACGATAATAATAAACTAATAATTTCTTAATTATCATTAATCCCTATTAATAAAATTTAATAGGGATTATTA
Source organism: Gilliamella sp. M0364 (assembly GCF_016100565.1). Taxonomy (NCBI): domain Bacteria; kingdom Pseudomonadati; phylum Pseudomonadota; class Gammaproteobacteria; order Orbales; family Orbaceae; genus Gilliamella; species Gilliamella sp. M0364. The sequence continues at coordinate 202,378 of NZ_JACFSF010000004.1, forward strand.
ATTTCTAATTCTCACCAAAAATCTTTATGTTACGGTTATTATTATGACGCCAGCCATTAGATTACTAAAAAATCAGAAAATAAAATTTAATATTCATCAATATCAGCACGATGCCGATCAGACTCATTATGGTCAAGAAGCCGCAAATAAGCTTGGATTAGAACTTAATATTGCTACTAGTCAAATATTTAAAACTTTAATAGTGAGTATCAATGGTGATAATAAGACATTGGCTGTTTGTGTTATACCAGTTAATTGTTCTTTAGATCTAAAACAAGTTGCTAAAATACTAGATTGTAAAAAAATTGAGTTGGCTGATCCACATTTAGCACAAAAAACGACTGGCTATATAGTGGGTGGAATCAGCCCATTGGGTCAAAAAAAATTATTACCGACACTGATTGATATTAGTGCTAAACAGTACCAAACTATGTTGGTTTCTGGTGGCAAAAGAGGATTAGAAATTGAAATATCTCCAGCTGATTTAGCCAATCTATTGAATGCTAAATTTAGCAAATTGTCTAATTAACTATATTGATAAAAATTGATAATAATTAAGAAAAACAAACAGATTCTAAAAAGAAAAAAGAAGAGAATTTTAGATTAACAACAAGGCCATAACTTATCCATGTATGGCCTTAGATGCTACCCTATCAATAATGATAGGAAAAAAAGCAGTAATATTATTTGATTGCTTCTTTTAAGCTTTTACCCGAAACAAATGCAGGCACTTTGCTTGCTGCAATTTTGATTTCTTTACCAGTTTTTGGATTACGGCCAATACGAGCTTTACGAGCATTAACTTTAAATGTACCAAAACCAACTAGTTGAACCGGCTCACCAGCTTTTAGTGATTCAGTGATAGCAGCAAGAGTTGCTTCTAACGCTGTTTTAGCGGCAACTTTAGTAATATCAGCTTTACTAGCGATAGCATCTACAAGTTCTGTTTTATTCATGGAGATATCCTTACATATTTATTTTATTGTTAAAGTTAACATTTTTTAGCAAAGTTAATCACTTAATTTTGCTTCTGTAAACATTATTCAGATTACATTGTTGTTAAATGTAGTCTATATTTGTGTAATGTTAAAGAAAAATTTAATAAAAATTAAAAAAATCACTCCGTAAGCGACTTAATTGCTCAAAAAAACACCAATATTGCTCGTTTTAGTCAATCTTATATCTTCCTTTAGGCCTTTAATTAGATCAACCATTTCATTGTTTTCATTACTTAATAATCGAAAAATATCCCATTGTAAGTCAAATTCTTCAACAACACTAGGTAATTGCGATTGTTCTTGCTCCGAAAGTTCAATATTATCCTTAGTCATTTCAAATTCAGCCACTGTAGTAGCCGATATACTACTCACTTTAGCCGAATGTTCGACTATTTCACCACTGATATAAGAATGTAAAATCTCGCTCAGCGCCTGACAAGCATCAATAGCAGGATAAACCATATACGGACTATCCTCGTTGAGGATTGGAATTATCAATTCCAGTTTTTCAAGTTGTAAATCAAAATTGATTTTAACATTTTCTACTAATAATGACTCCCAGATTAAATCAAGAATTTTTTTATAGCCAACAGCTGATTGTTCATCTTGTTGTAAACGGCAATAATAAACATAGTTTGGATACATTCGTTCACATAAACAAATCATAAATAAACGCTGTTGCCACACAGCTAGCTTTGCTATTCTCAATTGAACTGGATTTTTAATCATAAATGGAACCTTTTGGACTGTTGATGTACTGCATTAACTAAATATTGTACATGCTCAATTGGGGTATCTTGATTAATACCATGCCCTAGATTAAAAATATGGCCATTATAGTAGCCAAAATCAGTCAGCACCGATTCAACTTGAGACTCTATGGTTTCTCTGTTAGCGTACAATATTGAAGGATCTAGATTACCTTGTACTGCAATATTACCCTTTTGAGCAATTAGATTCAAATCCACTGTCCAATCAACACCTATTGCATCACTTCCTGATTGACAAATTGTATCCAACCATAAACCGCCCCCTTTAGTAAATAGCGTAACAGGGACATAAGAAGTAATATTGTCACTTTTCTTACCACGCTTTAATTGCGAAAGAATTAATTGCATATAATGCAAAGAAAATTCACGATAACTCTGATGGCTAAGTACCCCACCCCAAGTATCAAATATCATAATCGCTTGCGCACCGGCATCAATTTGTGCATTTAGATACAGTGCCACACTATTAGCCAATTTTTCCAATAATAGATGTAACGCTTTTGGTTCACAATAAAGCATTTTCTTTATTTTTGTAAAAGCTTTACTACTACCACCTTCAATCATATAAGTGGCTAATGTCCATGGACTACCAGAAAAGCCAATTAAGGGGACTTTACCGGCTAACTCTTGCTTAGTTAAACGAATAGCATCCATCACATATTTAAGTGATAGTTCTGGATCGGGTATTGGCAATTGTTCTATATCTACCAAACTAGAAATTGTTTTTTCAAATTTTGGACCTTCACCAGCTTCAAAATATAATCCAAGTCCCATAGCATCAGGAATGGTTAAGATGTCAGAAAAGATAATTGCGGCATCAAGTTCAAAGCGTCGCAACGGTTGTAAAGTCACTTCACATGCGAGTTCTGGCGTTTGACACATTGTCATAAAATCACCAGCTTTTGCTCTAAGCTGTCGATATTCAGGCAAATAGCGACCAGCTTGACGCATCATCCAAACTGGCGTGTAATCTACCGGCAAACACTGTAATGCGCGTAAGTAACGATCGTTTTTCAATTGGCTCATCTTTTAGTTCTATAAATTTGCTAGTTGCTAATAAAATAGTTAAAGCAACAAGTTAGTTAGCTATAAATAGTTTATGCAGCAGTTATTTTCGTTCCGCTGGCTGAGATAATATTCGCTGCGCATAACGAATTAATGTTTCGGAGATATTTTGCATTACACTACTTTCAGGAGCAAAGCGATGCCAATACAGCATTCGCCTTTGGAATAAACCTTCAGTTAAATTAACTAATTCGCCTGTTTTTAACTCTTGCTCAACTTGTAACATAGGAATCATACAACATGCAGAACCTTGTTTAGCTAACTGAACAAAAGCTTCTGACGAACTAGTGATATGGCAAATTACACTGCCTGGTGTCAAATTAAAATTTTCCTGTAAAAAGGCTTGATGCATATCATCTAAGTGATCAAAAGCGACCGCTGGTGCTTTTAAAAGCGATGAACGGGTTACCCCATTCGGAAAATATTTTTTTGCAAATTCGGGCGAAGCAACAAAGATATAATCTAATGCGCCTAATAAATCTGATAAGCATCCTGGTAAAGGATTTGGTTGAATACTAATTGCAGCTACAACAGTACCTAAGCGTAAAAGCTCTAAGGTATGCTCTTCATCTTTAACTTGAATATCAAAACGTAAAATATTTTTATCGAGAACTGGTTTTAATGCAGGTAAAAACCATGTCGCTAAAGAATCGGCATTAATAGCAATTGATAATGACAATGGTGTAGTATTTTGTTCATTATCACCTAACCATTGCTGCTCTAATAATTCAACTTGATGCAATAATCCGAGAAGATGTTCACCTTGCTTGGTTGCTTTTGGAGGAATAGTTCGTACTAATAGTTGCTGACCAAAAAAGCTTTCTAATTGCTTAATACGTTGCGAAACCGCTGGTTGTGTTATACACAATTTATCGGCCGCTCGTTCAAATCCTCGTTCTTTTATCACTGCATCTAATGCTTGTAATGCTCTATAATCTGGACGCTTCATAATCTCTTTACTAATGATTTGATCTTTGCTTGGTCATTCAAGCTATTTTTATTTTGCAAAAAATTTGAAATCGATCTAAAACTTTATAGATTTTCTTAAAATACTAATGATTTTTGCTTTCCAATTGGTTACTATGCCATATATTGAACAATTTTGCTTTTAAAATTTTAAATTTTTTTTGATCAAAATCATATTTACATACGGTGATATCATGACACAAGATGAACTAAAAAAGGCTGTAGGCTGGTCAGCGCTAAAATATGTTAAGCCTGATTCATTAGTTGGCGTAGGAACAGGGTCTACTGCGGCGCATTTTATTGATGCACTTGCGACAATAAAAGATCAGATAAAAGGAACTGTCTCTAGTTCAGAAGTATCAACTGAAAAATTAAAAAGCTATGGAATACCCGTATTAGACTGCAATGAAGTTGATAGTTTAGATATATATGTCGATGGTGCCGATGAAATTAATCATCATATGCAAATGATTAAAGGAGGTGGAGCCGCGTTAACTCGTGAAAAAATTGTATCAGCTTTAGCTAAACAATTTGTTTGTATCGTTGATGAATCTAAAGTTGTCGATGTCCTTGGCAAATTTCCTCTACCAGTAGAAGTGATACCTATGGCTCGTTCTTATGTTGCTAGAGAATTGTTCAAACTTGGTGGAAAACCAATTTATCGCCAAGGTGTTATAACCGATAATGGTAATGTTATTTTAGACGTTCATGACCTTGTTATTGCCAAACCAATGGAATTGGAAAATCGTATTAACAGCATTGCTGGGGTAGTTACTGTTGGATTATTTGCCAATAAAGGGGCCGATATCGCTTTAGTCGGTACTAGTTCTGGTGTAAAAGAATTAATAAAATAAAAAATTACATTTTTGATGGATAATTTTGTATTTGCAATCAATTAAAATATTAAGCATAGAGAGGAATAAATGGTTGTTCAGGCATTAACGAAAGATGAAAATAAGTTTCTATTACTTGAAGGTATCCACCCTAGTGCAGTTGAAACACTTAAATCAGCGGGCTTTAACAACATTGAGTATCATAAAGGCGCACTATCGAAATCTGAGCTGGAAACAGCTTTAAAAGATGCCAGATTTATTGGTATTCGTTCCAGAACCCATTTAACTAAGGACATCATCGATGCCGCACCAAAATTAGCCGGTATTGGTTGCTTTTGTATTGGCACTAATCAAGTTGAACTTGACGCAGCGACGGTTAAAGGAATTCCAGTTTTTAATGCGCCATTTTCAAATACTCGCTCTGTGGCAGAACTGGTATTAGCTGAAGCAATATTATTACTTCGCCGAGTACCTGAAGCTAATGCTAAAGCTCATCAGGGTAAATGGAATAAACTTGCCACAGGTTCGCACGAAGCCCGAGGAAAAAATTTAGGTATCATTGGTTATGGTCATATAGGTAGCCAGTTGAGTGTATTAGCTGAATCATTAGGAATGAATGTCTATTTTTATGATATTGAAACTAAATTGCCATTAGGAAATGCTAAACAAATTCCAACAATGCGGGAATTACTTGCTATGAGTGATATTGTCAGTATGCATGTTCCAGAAAATCCAACCACAATTAAAATGATTAGCCAACCTGAAATCGATATGATGAAAACAGGTGCAATATTGCTCAACGCATCACGTGGTACCGTGATTGATATCAAGGCGCTAACACAAGCATTAGAAACCAATAAACTAAATGGTGCAGCAATTGATGTTTTCCCAACAGAACCCGCTACCAATAATGATCCTTTTGAATCACCTTTATGTAAATTTGATAATGTTATTATTACCCCTCATATTGGCGGTTCAACCAGTGAAGCTCAAGAAAATATTGGTATTGAGGTTGCAACCAAATTAGCGAAATATTCTGATACTGGTGCAACCCTTTCAGCGGTTAACTTCCCTGAAGCTTCATTACCGATTCCAGCAAAAGGTTCAAGCCGTTTTATCAATATTCACCATAATCAACCAGGGGTATTAACGGCTATCAATACATTATTTGCTGAACAAGGTCTAAATATTTCTGCCCAATATCTACAAACTGATGCTAAAATAGGTTATGTTGTTATTGATATTGATAGAGTTGAACAAAATAAAGCCGAAGAATTATTAATTAAGCTGAAAAGTGTAGCAGGTACTATTCGAGCAAGATTATTATTTTAATTTTTATCGTTAAAAATGATTTTGGTCGTTATTATTTAAGAGATTACATAACACTAATAACGACCATCCAAATAATCATATACTCGAAAATTCCGTAGTGCTATTCAGTAAAAAGACTGGTAACGATTAGAGCAATTTTAATATAATAATAAAGTTATAGGTTGCGTTACCAAATTTAACCAATAATTTCAGGCTAAAAAACCCCTTTCCTCAAATTTTTTGATTTATATTTTATAAATATTTAACTTATCTCGTGGTTTTAGATTTTTAAAAATAGTAGATAGAGCATCAGTCAAGATTGTCATTCAGAGTTAAAGTAAGTCATCTAATTGATAAAAACATTGATGCTATAAATGATTTAAAATGACTTTAATTTGATCATAGTTTGAAAATTTAATCATTATTTTGAAATTTCTTTTTAAATTTTTGGTAAATATTTTTTAGCTAATTTATTCATAGATTATTGATATAACAGCAATAGTTAACAATGACTGTTTTTTACTGATAAGTTGGCGTAATTTGGTATTACAAAGTTATTTTACTTTTCAATTAATAGGAGAATCTAATATGGCTAAAAGTACGACTTCGGCAAAAAAGCTACAACAAGCAGCTATTTTGTTTCCAACTGATTTAGGTCAAAAGGCATCAAAAGATATTTCCGGTGCCATGAACTCTGTATTAGCAGATGTATTTGCGTTATATTTAAAAACCAAAAACTTTCATTGGCATGTAAGTGGTCCTCATTTTCGTGATTATCATTTAATGTTAGATGATCATGGAGAAGAGTTATTTGCAATGACAGATCCAATTGCTGAACGTGTCCGAAAATTAGGCGGTACAACTCTACGTTCAATTGGTCATATTTCAAAATTACAGAGTATCTCTGATAACGATGCTGATTTTGTTGAACCATCAGATATGATAGCTGAACTCTGCCAAGATAATATTAAACTTACTACTCGTATGCGTGTAGCCCATGATATTTGTGATAAATATAATGACTCGGCAACAGCAAGTTTAATTGAAGAATGGATAGATCAAACTGAAAAACGCGCATGGTTCTTATTTGAAACAGGCCGTAAATTGGACTCTTCTGGTCACTAAAATCTAGTGGCTATGAGTGATCATCCCGAATAAGAGACACATATTGTGTCTCTTTATCGTTTGAGTAAGGGAGAATTACAAATGAGTAAAAAAATTGCTGTACTTGTGGGTAGCTTACGTAAAGATTCCTACAATTTAAAAGTCGCAAAAGTATTACAACAGATCGCTCCACAATCACTTTCTTTAAATATTATTGAAATTGGCGATTTACCGTTTTATAACGAAGATATTGATGTAGATACGCCACCAAAATCTTATGAACGTTTTCGTCAACAAATTGCCAATTGTGATGGTGTTATATTTGTGACACCAGAGTATAATCGAGGCTTGCCGGCAGTGATTAAAAATGCTTTAGATGTGGGTTCTCGCCCTTATGGTAAAAGTGTTTGGTCACAAAAACCAGCTGCGGTAGTTTCGGTATCACAAGGTGCTATTGGTGGTTTCGGTGCCAATCACCAGTTGCGACAATCACTGGTCTTTCTTGATATGCCAACTTTACAACAACCAGAAGCTTATATTGGTAATATTAACAGTGCTTTTGATGAAAATGGTAATATTAGTGAAAAAACTAAAGCATTTCTTTCATTGATCATTAATAGTTATGCTAATTGGGTTGAAAAACTAAGTTAATAATGATTTATTTTAATATCCACAGCCAATATAATGAGTTGTGGATATGATTAAAGTTATTTAAAACAGATTAAATGAAAAATTTCCAACCTTGCAATGAACAAGAATTATTAAACCGAGCCAGACTCGCTGCAGGTTATAGTTTCGGTGAGATAGCTAACTATTTAAATATTGCTATTCCAGCTAATCTTAATAAGCAAAAAGGGTGGGTAGGTAATTTAATTGAAACTTTTTTAGGCGCTAATGCGGGTAGTAAAGCCGAACGTGATTTTGCTAATTTAGGTATCGAATTAAAAACCATTCCAGTTAATAAACAAGGTAAACCACTTGAAACCACTTTTGTCAGTGTCCTTCCTTTAATGGCTAATCATGGTGTAATTTGGGAAACAAGCCATGTGAAATATAAACTAAGTAAAGTTCTGTGGATCCCTATTGAAGGAGAACGAAGTATACCCCTAGCCCAGAGAAAAGTTGGCCACCCCATATTATGGACACCAACTGAACAACAAGAGCAACAACTTAAACAAGATTGGCAAGAGTTGATGGATATGATTGTACTTGGTCAGGTTGAAAAGATTACTGCCCGTTATGGTACTTATTTACAGATCCGTCCTAAAGCTGCTAATGGAAAAGCTTTAACTGAAGCTATTGGTGAAAATGGCCAAATTATATTAACACGTCCAAGAGGGTTTTATTTAAAAAAATCATTTACATTACAAATTCTGCAAAATGCTAATTGTTATATTTAAAGTGAGCCAACAATAGTATTCATCCCCCTTAAATCTTGCTTATCTTTTCTATTTTCAAAATACTATTTCTTCCATAAACAATTTTTTATCTTCTGCATATAAACATATTGATAGCTTATTGATATAGCGATCGTTTACCTCAAATTAATAATTAGGCCATCTTATATTTAGTTAAAATAAAAAAGTCCAACTCGAATAAATTGGACTTTTTAAACTCGATATAGTTAAACTAAATCAAACATTAAAATTTTCGAATTTCTTTGATAATTATAAAGTTGTTTCTTTTTAATAGGCAGGTCATCGACTTCAGCTGGATTAAAGCCTTTTTCACGAAACCAGTGAATACTACGAGTAGTCAACACAAAGATCTTTTCTAACCCCAAATTGTGAGCCGTTTCTGCAATTTTTTCTAATAATAGATCACCGCGTAATGAGTTTCGGTATTGAGGATGAATCGCTACACAAGCCATTTCGCCCATTTTTTCTTCCGGATATGGATAAAGAGCTGCACAGCCAATCGTCATATTATCACGCTCAATAATGGTAAATTTGTCAATTTCAATTTCTAACTGTTCTCTTGAGCGTTTAACCAAAATACCTTGTTCTTCAAGTGGACGGATTAATTCTAAAATACCACCGATATCATTTATCGTTGCAGTACGGACTTGTTCTGAATGTTCCATTGACACTTGAGTTCCAATACCATCACGAGAAAATAGTTCCTGCAGAATAGAACCATCCACTAGATAACTGACTAAATGGCTACGACGCACACCATTGCGACATGCTTTTGATGCAGCACGTAAAAAACGCGCTTCACTAGATAAATGCTTACCACTTTGCTCTTTGTTGTTAACGTAATTATCAGCATCAATCGGAAACAGATCGGTAATAACATGATTGTTTTCATCAAGCACGCCTTGCTCAGCACAAAAACTTATTAATTTATCAGCTTTAAGGCGAATAGCAACTTCAGCGGCAACATCTTCAGACGATAAGTTAAAACTTTCACCAGTAACTGATACCCCTACAGGCCCTAATAATACAATTGATCCTCGGTTCAATTGTTCATCAATTGCCTCATTATTAATTCGCCGAATTTTCCCGGTGTGACAATAATCCACTCCGTCATCAACACCTAATGGCTGTGCAATAACAAAATTACCGCTAACAACATTGATATGTGCACCTTGTAAAGGCGTATTATTTAAGCTCATTGATAAACTTGCTGTTATATTGAGCTGTAATAATCCGGTTACCTGTTTAACAATGTCTAAAGTTGCTGCGTCAGTAATTCGAGTATTTTTATGATATCTAGGTTGGATATTATGACTTTTGAGTGATTCATCTATTTGGTTACGAGCACCATTCACAATAACCAATTTAATGCCTAAACTATGCAATAAACCAATGTCACTAATAATACTTGCATAATTATGACTCTTTAGCACTGCACCTGTTAATAAAATAACGAAAGTTTTTCCTTGATGAGCATTAATATAAGGTACCGAATGCCTTAAACCATCAACCAATTCAGTTGTTCTTTCTTTCATCTTATCACCACCAAAATGAATATTTATTCATATTTTTTGTATTTTTATTTATTTTTTAGTTAATAGCAAGTGTTTTTTGATAAGTTCAACAAGCTAAAGTTCAATATTGATGTAGGAAAAAACTTTTATTAAATTCGCTAGGAAATGACAAAACATTAATTTATTAACGATGCTTATAGACAAGAGCCGTCATTAAGACGGCTCAGTAATCATTTTAGTTATTCGAGTGATTCACATTTAAATCTTCTTCATATCAATAACTTTAACAAATCTGCAGTAAACAATCAGTCCTAGTAGGGTACTCATTACGGCCATTATCAAATCAGCTAAGATAGCATAACTAACATTAATTTTGGCCAATTCGGGGATAACTCTCGGGATAATAAAGAAAGACAGGCCACTTAAAGTATACATACAACCCACAGCAAGTCCTTTACGTGTTGGAAACATTTGTTGCATCACAACTAAGGTTAATTGTAGAACACCCCCGGCTGCAAAAAATCCCATCCCGATTGCGGTGACCAAACACATTAATGGCGATAGGTCAAAGTAAAATAATAATAAAACCAATGATGACATTGCAGGTAAGATAAAAATACAATAAATTGGTTTCAAGAATTTTTTCACTATAAAAGCAGTGATAAAGACAGAAACGATTGAAGCAAAACTATAAAAGCTAATAAGCTGTTTAGCTTCAATTAATGGCATATTAACCGCTTTAATTGCAATCGCAGGTAGCCATTGCCAAATAATCACAAAGGTTGCGGTGGTTGTGAATCCCATAATTATCAATAAAATGCCTTCAAAAGCAAAATTTGGTTTACGAATAAAGTAATCATCAGAACCTTGATTACCTTTAATTCTGGTATCTTTAGGTGGAAATCTTTTTGGTAGCAAATTGATTGCATTAATAATTAGATAGGCAGTAAAACCAAAAAATGCCCATCCATACCAGATATCGTATTTATAAAATAATCCAACAATTAGTGGCAGAATAAAACTTCCCATTGAGATAAAGGCTTTAATCAAAACACTTGCCGAACCAGATGAGCGAGGAAAACATTCAGTTAATGCAGGCATAGACCCTGTATCTAAGAAAGAGTTACCTATACCGATGGCAATAGCTAAACAAAACGCAATATCTATATTATGACAAAATGGCATACTGACGAAAAAGACAATATAACAAGCCATACCTAAATAGATAAATAATTTTCGTCCAAATTTATCAGATAGCATTCCGCCGACAAACATTAATAAAATTTTTCCAATACCGATTCCTGATGCAACATAACCAAGACCGACATTTACATCGGTATTAAGCTGTTTTGAAATGCCTTCTGCGAACTGCATAATAACAATTAAAGCAATACTTTGTATTATGTAATTAGCATATATAGAGCCAGCAATCCCATAAGAATTGACTCTTTGATTATCCATGTGTAAAACTCCAATATTAACTTAACTAGTTTAAGCGACTAAAAAAACGCAATCGCAATTAATATACAAGTGTTGACTACTATCTGAAAGGAATATGTATCAATTATTTACTGTTAATAGACTATTTATTTACTGTAATTCAAGAATATTCACAATTAATAAATTTATGATGTATAGATTGTTTAAATTACAAATTGATGTACTAACATTATCCCGAAACAAATAATTTTTATTTAAAAAATGGTAATTTAATTAGTTTGCAGTTTTTCCAATATTTCAGTAAGAATTAAATTCTCATCTTGGTCAACATTAACAACATGATGAGCGGCATCATGGTATAAAGGTAAACGTTCAGCAAGCACTTTTTCCATCTCATCGGATATCGACATACCCGTTAATGATGGTCGCTGGGCAACATTTGGATCTTTCATCAAACGTGCCGCTAATGTCGCTGCAGGAGCTGAGAGAAAAATAACTGTGCCATGCTGTTTCATAAACTGACGATTTTGCTCAGCTAGTACCATGCCACCACCAGTTGCAATAACTCTATTGGGTTTAGCTGTCTCAATAAGCACTTGGCTTTCTCTAGCTCGAAACCCTTCCCATCCCTCTTTTTCGACAATTTCTGCTACAGTTTTTTGCGTTGTTTCGAGTAGATGACAATCTGTATCAATAAAAGAAAAGCATAACTTATTAGCTAACATTTTACCCATTGTTGTTTTGCCAGCGGCTCTTGCGCCAACTAAAAAAATTGTTTTCTTCATTGTGGGTCCTTTTAAATATACAGATCTGGAAATAAGTTATCTATGCTAGAGACTCATTTAACTTTTTGCAATATTTTTTTACAGTCTAATTCGATATCAACATAACAATATGATTTAAATAAACATAAATAAAAAAATAACTGTAAATAATTTATTACACATTCGATTTTAATCATAGACTATTGTGTCAAACATAGTCATTAACACAATTTTTCTAATCCTCTAAAATAAAGTTCAGTGGCAATTGATTGATGTAATCGCCATTGCAGCACATCTAAGTCTGGGTTAACTTTTTTGAATTCTGGATAAGTCATAAAATAACGAATGGTATTACTACCCACACGGTCATTAATGCTATTTATAATCAATTTTATTTTCTCGTGGCGAAAAGCTTTTAATTCTTTCATAGCTATTGCCACATTTTCAGGAATAGGTAATGAACCGTTTTCCCACTTACGCCATGTTTCGACATCAGTTTTACCGATATATTCACTTGCTTCTGACACTTTTAACATTAAAAAACGGCGATACGCTTGTAATTCTAAATTAGTCATAACTACTCCTTTTTAATCAATTTTAAATTTACTAAACATAATTACTTTATTGATTTAATAAATATTTAAAATGATGATTAAATACCTAAAACCTTAAAATATCGCTCCCATAAAATGAGAGCGAGGCTATTTATAATTTTATTTTCCTGCTAAGGCATCAATTACAGCTTGTTTTGCTTTCTCAGAAAGATCTTTACCGGTCCAAATTTTAAATTGGGCATTTGCTTGACCAATAAACATTTCTCGACCAGAAATCGATTCCCATCCCGCTTTTTCTGCTTCTTGTCTAAATTTGGTATTGTATGGTGTATATACAATATCGTATGCAATCCCTTTACCTTTAAACCAAGCTTGTTCGTAAGGTGTCTGATCTTCAAATTTGCCTTGCATACCTAATGGGGTAGAATTGATAATAATTTGCGCTTCTACTTTATCTCTATCTTCCCATGCAATCGTTTTAAGATTAAATTCTTTAGCTAGTGCCTCTGGAAGATCAGTAACAATATCCGTTACCGTAATGTCGTGATAACCAAGGTCTTGTAAACCAACAACCGCAGCCCTAGCCGCACCACCAGCGCCAAGTAGTAAAACCTTCTTATACTCAGCAGGTAGTTTTTTTTGTGCTAATGGTTGCATAAAACCAATAATATCAGTGTTATCACCACAAAGTTTGTCACCATCCCAATAAACTAAGTTAGCTGCTCCCGCTTTTTTGACATGTTCGGTAACTTCATCTAAATAAGGAATAATAGTTTGCTTATGTGGAATAGTGACACATAAACCACGAATATTAAGTAATCTTACTGATTTAAATAAAGTAGCAATATCTTCGGGTGGTGTAGGAAATGGCACCAATACAGCAGGAATACCATAATCTTGAAATGACGTTGTATGAATAAGTGGGCTCATACTATGCCCTAGTGGATAACCGATAATGCCATAGATACTGTATGGCGTGAACTGACTCATACTATCTCCTTGAAAGTAAGAAAATTAGGCCTAACAGATAATATCTGAATTCAATAGTATTAAAACATATTTGTTATAAAATTAAATAGTTTTATATTGAACAACACAACATGAACTACGATATAATAGTTTTGCTAAAAATAACAACTCTCGGTATATTTATTTTTTTCAATTAGAAACTTATTTTTGTGCATAAATAAGATAATGCTTGAGAATTTACCTGTAAAAGCGTATACTTCGCTACCTCATTATTATGGGTGTAGTGTGAGAGGTGAGACTGCTTCTCAAAAGAACTGCAGCGAACTAAAAGCCTGACGAGGTTAATTCCATTAACATATTACGCCCTAGGCTTAAGCATAGAAATTTTGGAGAATTATTGACATGTCACGAGTATGCCAAGTAACAGGAAAAGGTCCTTTAGTGGGAAATAATCGTTCTCATGCGATGAATGCTACTAAACGTCGTTTTCTACCAAACCTTCAAACTCACCGTTTCTGGATTGAGAGTGAAAAACGTTTTGTAAAATTGCGTGTATCAGCTAAAGGTATGCGTACTATCGATAAAAAGGGTATTGATGCAGTTTTAGCTGAACTTCGTGCCCGTGGTGAAAAGTACTAATAAGGAAACCATATCATGGCTAAAGGTGTACGTGAAAAAATTAGATTAGTTTCTTCTGCTGGTACCGGTCATTTTTATACCACTAGCAAAAACAAAAGAACCATGCCTGAAAAAATGGAGATCAAAAAATATGATCCTGTTGTTCGTCAGCATGTTGTTTACAAAGAAGCTAAAATTAAATAGTTTTATCTAGCAATAAAAAACCCAGCTTAAGCTGGGTTTTTTTATGTTTTCAATAATCACATCATAAAATTTATTAAATTAGATGCATAAAAAAAGCTTCAGTTACCTGAAGCTTTTTAGAGTAAATTTCTATTTTAAATATTCTTGCTCATAGGCTCTTGCCTTTTTATCATCAAAGACATGTTCCCAACGCGCAATAACAATTGCCGCTAATGCATTACCAACAACATTAACAACTGTTCTACCCATATCTAAAATACGTTCAACACCCATAATATAACCGATGCCTTCTAGTGGAATACCAACACTACCAAGTGTTGCTGATAATACTAAAATAGAAGCGCCTGGTACTCCAGCAATTCCTTTTGAAGCAATCATTAATGTTATTACAATGATTATTTGATCTAGGATGCTTAAATCCATACCAAATAACTGTGCTAAGAAGATAACCGTGATACTTTGGTATAATGTCGAACCATCAAGATTGAATGAATATCCAGTAGGAATAACAAAGCTTGTGATCGCTTTTGGTGCCCCATAGGCTTCCATCTTTTCAATAATTTTTGGTAATGCTGTTTCTGAACTTGCTGTAGAAAAAGCAATAACTAATTCTTCCTTCAATATTTTTAATAAAGTAAAAATATTGAATTTACATAGTTTACAAACTGCACCTAATACCACTAATGTAAAAATGATCATTGCGGAATACACAGTTAGAATCAGTTTTAATAGCGGTAGTAAAGAAGCAAAACCATATTTAGCAACAGTTACGGTAATTAATGCAAATACACCAATTGGCGCATAACGCATAATCATGTTGGTCACTTTAAACATAGTATCTGAAACTACTTTCAAGAAGAACACAAATGGTTCGCGTTGTTTATCTGGTAAAGACATTAAACCTAAACCAAAAAATACACAGAAGAAAATAACCGGTAAAACTGCACCATCCGTCATTGCTTTAAATATATTTGCTGGAATCATGTCTAAAATCATGACAATCAAACCGTGAGGTTTGCCACTTAACTCTTCAGCTGCTTTAGTATATTTACTAATATCAGTTGTAGCTAAAGTTGAAGAGTCAATACCAGCACCGGGTGCAAAAACATTACCCCATAAAAGACCTAATAAAATAGCAATTGTTGTAATGATTTCGAAATAAAGAATGGTTTTAAATCCTAATGTTCCTAAACGTTTAGAGCCACCAATTCCAGCAATACCTAATGTCAGTGTACTAAGTATAATTGGTAAAACAATCATCTTAATTAAACGAATAAAAATATCACCTGCAGGTTGGAAAATATTAACAATTGAAAATTGGTAATATGAATGTAACGCATGATTAGGATCTGCTAGTTCATATAGAAAAGCACCAACAGCTACACCTAAAATCAAGGCAATTAATATTTGCCATGCAAGATTAGTTAAGATTTTTTTTATTAAGAAAGACATGTAATTCTATTCCTTTTCACTATTTTCGAAAATAAAAAAGGATTAGTCTGTGAGGCTAATCCTTTTTTATAATTAAAATTATTGTTCGGATTCTTGATTTGAATTATTACTATCCTCGCTCTGTGAAGATAATTCTGATTCAACTTCATCCTCTGTTTCGGCAATTCTTTGTAATCCAACAACTTTCTCATTTTCAGCTGTTCGGATCAACGTAACCCCTTGCGTGTTTCGTCCAACAACACTGACTTCTGATACTCGAGTTCGTACTAAAGTTCCAGCATCAGTAATTAGCATGATTTGGTCGGTTTCTTCAACCTGCACTGCACCAACTACAGCACCATTTCGTTCACTCACTTTAATAGAGATTACGCCTTTCGTTGCTCTTGATTTAGTTGGATATAACTCTTGTTCAGTACGTTTACCATAACCATTTTGAGTTGCTGTTAAAATTGTACCATTACCACGAGGGACGATAAGTGATACAACTTTATCATCGCCTTCTAATTTAATACCTCGAACACCTGTTGCTGTTCTACCCATACAACGGACTTTATTGGCAGGGAATCGTACAACTTTACCATTAGCTGAGAATAACATAATGTCTTCAGTATTGGAAATTTGTGAGACTTCATCACCATCGTCAAGCTCATCAATAATAGTATCATCATTGAGTTCTTCATCATCAACAATATCTGCTGTTTCGTTACTGGTTAAATCAACGCCAATTAACTCATCATCATCACGTAAGTTAATGGCAATAATGCCACCACTTCTCGGACGACTAAATTCAATTAATGAAGTTTTCTTAACCGTACCTTGAGCTGTCGCCATAAACACACAATGCTCATCATCAAATTCACGAACAGGTAGAATCGCGGTAATACGTTCATCTGCTTCCAATGGTAATAAATTAATAATTGGACGACCACGTGAGCCTCGACTGGCCTCAGGTAATTGATAAACTTTCATCCAATATAATCTGCCACGACTTGAGAAACAAAGAATCGTGTCATGAGTATTTGCAACCAATAATTTTTCGACAAAATCTTCTTCTTTAATTTTCGTTGCCGATTTACCCTTACCGCCTCGGCGCTGAGCTTCATAATCGGATAACGGTTGGTATTTTACATAACCTTGATGAGAAAGCGTAACTACAACATCTTCTTGAGCAATAAGATCCTCAATATTGATATCCGCACTACTTGCTGTAATTTCAGTTCGTCTTGCATCTTGGAATTGATCTCGAACAGCTTCAAGCTCTTCGCGAATAACTTCCATTAATCTTTCTGGACTCGCTAGAATATGTAATAAACCAGCAATTTGAACTAATAGTTCTTTATATTCATCAAGAATTTTCTCGTGTTCAAGTCCTGTTAGACGATGTAATCGAAGATCTAAAATTGCTTGGGCTTGAGCTTCAGAAAGATAATAATGGCCATCACGAATACCAAACTCAGGCGCTAAATCTTCAGGACGAGCGGCATCATTACCCGCTTTTTCAAGCATTGCCGCAACATTACCTAGTTGCCAAGCTTGCGATAATAATTTAGCTTTCGCTTCAGAAGGAGTCGCCGCAGCACGAATTAATTCAATAACAGGATCAATATTAGCCAATGCTATCGCTAAACCTTCCAACACATGTGCTCGTTCACGAGCTTTGCGAAGTTCATAGATAGTTCGACGCGTTACGACTTCACGGCGGTGAAGAACAAACGCTTCGATCATTTCTCGTAAGTTTAATAGTTTCGGTTGACCTTTATGTAAGGCAACCATATTAATCCCGAAAGAAACCTGTAGTTGAGTTAATGAGAAAAGATTATTTAAAACGACTTCGCCAACAGCATCACGTTTGATTTCAATAACAATGCGCATACCATCTTTATCTGATTCATCACGCAATGCTGAAATACCTTCAACTTTTTTGTCTTTAACTAGCTCAGCTATTTTTTCGATCAGTTTTTTCTTATTAACTTGATAAGGGATCTCATTAACAATGATCGTTTCACGACCACTATGATCATCTACTTCAATGGTCGCCTTTGAACGAATATAAATAATACCCCGACCAGTTCGATACGCATTTTCAATACCTTTACGGCCATTAATTAAAGCAGCAGTAGGAAAATCTGGACCATGAATATATTCCATTAATCCATCAACAGAAATATTTTCATCCTCAATAAATGCTAAGCAACCATTGATAACTTCTGCTAGATTATGAGGAGGAATATTGGTTGCCATACCAACAGCAATACCTGACGAACCATTAATTAATAAATTAGGAATGCGAGTTGGCAACACGTCTGGAATCATTTCTGATCCATCGTAGTTTGGTGAAAAATCTACTGTTTCTTTATCTAAATCAGTTAATAATGCACCGGCAAACTTTTGCATACGAATTTCGGTATAACGCATTGCTGCCGCCGAGTCACCATCGACAGAACCAAAGTTACCTTGGCCATCAACAAGCATATAACGTAATGAAAATGGTTGTGCCATACGAACAATAGTATCATAAACAGCCAAATCACCATGTGGATGATATTTACCGATTACGTCCCCAACAACACGAGCAGATTTTCGGTAAGGTTTATTCCAGTCGTATCCAGCTTCATGCATAGCGAATAAAACCCGTCTATGAACAGGTTTGAGTCCGTCGCGGACATCAGGTAAAGCTCGCCCGACAATAACAGACATCGCATAATCAAGATAAGAGGATTTTAATTCGTCTTCAATATTGACGGGGGTTATTTCTTTGGCTAGTTCGGTCATAACACCAGGTTCTCTTATTAACTTAAATCTTAAAATAGTTCATAATTATAGCATAAAATCGCTATTAATGCAGAACAAAACTATTTTTATTTCATCTTATTCTGCATGAATAAACAATGTATTTTCAATTAATTGGCTTAAACAGTTTAAAATCATTGCATGCATTTCATAGGCCATCACCTTTTTGTAAGATGGAATTCTAATTTCAATATCATTTTGCCCAAGTAATCCGATCACTTCTCCACCATCAAATGCAGTTAAGGCAACAATTTTCATATCTTTAATTACGGATTCTTGAACAGCACGAATAATCGAACGGCTATTACCTTCACAAGTTGAAATAACTAAGATATCACCTTGTTGCCCTAAAGCTTGAATTTGTCGAGCATAGATTTCTTCGTGATTAGATATCGCACTTAACAATACATTATCAGATACTAATGCAATAGCCGGAATACTTGGTCTTTCAATATCAAGACTGGTAATTAACCGAGAGGTAAAACTTTGTATATTTGCGGCAGCTGAGCCATTACCACATCCCATAATTTTATTACCATTAAGTAATCCTTCAACGATAATATTAGCAGCTTTTTCAATTGAAGAGCCTAGAGATTCGGCCATAACAATTTGAGTTTGAATACTTTCAGTAAAATAATTTTTTATTAAATCTTGCACGTTTTTCACCTGACCATTAAAACGCATTAATTATCCATTTTTGACTTTTTCCCGTTATGGCAAAAACATCAAACCTAAACTCTGTATCTTCAATATTTAATTTATTTTTTAACATCCAATGTTGAGCAGCCTGTTTAATTCTGTTTTGTTTAGTGAGCGAAATAGTCATTTCAGCCTCGCCAAAATTAGCATTTTTTCGATATCTAACTTCAACAAAAACAAGACAACTCTTATCTCGCATGACTAAATCAATTTCACCGATTCGATATAAGCTATTTTGATCAAGTAACACAAGTCCTTGATTGGCTAAAAATTGGCAAGCAATATGTTCATAATGCTTGCCGATATCTTTAGTTTTCGTTCTGTTCCGAGGACGATTGGGATGTAACATAGGCATATTGTTGCCATGCAAGTGTTCGAGTCACTTCACATTGATTACTGGTTGATAATTTACCAGTCATTCCATCTAAAAAATTAGGTTGATAAGAGTCTAATTGATTAAAACGATTAGCTAATCGCCACGCATCGATTCCCATAGCGTATAATCGTGTTAAAGAATAATCTTTTTGAATATTGCTAGGAATCACTGCCGTTGTCTTTTCTGATGAATTAATAATCAAAGGAATGTCAGAATATTCCGTTTGATTCATATCATAATAAAAGTCATTCGAAGCATTTGCCACATGACTTTTAGAACTTGAATAAAGCGCTATTGGTGAAGAGCTATTACCTACTGTCTTACCCGCCCCCATATCTAGCATTGGTTTTATCAAGGTTAATTCGTCATAAGATGCATAAATATAAATTGCATCAAATCCAGAAGAGGAACCATTTGAGGTCATTGAGGCTGAGCCATCATCACTATTAAATACAATCGGACTACCGGTTAAACTTATTCCACTACTATGATTAATATTGGCGCGTAAAGTATTTAAATTACCAACATATTGTACATAAGCCTGTGAGCCATTAGAAATTTGCGACCATTGCTTAGCAAAGCTTTGGGCTACACGCCTACCCAAGTCATTTTGTGGTATAACTAACAATGGCTTTTGTTTATTTTGAGCAAAAATATGGTCAGCCGCATCCTTTGCTTCATCTTCAGGAGATAACGCAAAAAAGCACATTTTGTTAGCGGAAACTGTTCCATCATCAACCTTATTCAATGCTAGAACTGGGATATTTGGTGCTAACTGCTTTATTTTACTTACTTCAGACTTCAATAATGGACCAACGATTAAATCGACATTTTGTTCTTGCGCTTGCTGAATTAAATTATCCATTGGTACTGACGTTGTATCTAAAACAATAACATTTTGTTGTGGTTCTTGAGGATAGAACTTAACTGCATCAACATATCCTTGACGAATAGTATTACCAAATATTCGAGAAGATCCATTCAAAGGTAATAGTAAAGCTACTTTTTTGGCATTAGCATTATCAACAGCAAGTGTTTGTTCACCTGTTATAATCGCAACAATATTTTGTGCAGGATGATCGGGATATTTTGCAGCCCAATCCAAAATAGCTTGTTTTAGTTGATTTTTACGATTTGTATTTTTCGCTTCAAGCACTTCTGGACTATCACCGTCTTGAATAGAAATTTGTCTATTATTACTTTGATATGTATAACTTAAATCAATCCAACCTTTCAATATGAAGTCATTTTCAAGTACGGCAATTTTACTTAGTTGATTTGTCGATAATTTGCTAAAGAAATTCCAGGTATTATTTAAAATTTGTTTTTTTAATTTTTCAGGTGCAAATTTTTGTAAAGACAAATAATCATTCGCTTGTTCATTAATCTTTTTAGCTTTTTTGTCTAAGGCTAATTTGATTGAATAATAACGATATGATTGTGAATCATTTAATTTCTCGATAGATAATTGGCTAAGATTAAATGGTTGCCCTTTTCTAGTTGCTATTTCACCTTGAGATAACAATTGGTCTTTTTGTTGTTCTACATTAAGATTAGCTGGCAGTTGAGATAATAATTTATTTGCTTGAGAAAGTTTATTCTCGTTTATTAATGCTCTTATTGCCAATAACTGCCAATCGATTTTAGCACTTCCTGAGCTAGTATCTACCTGCGACAAATAATAATTGGAGTCTTTAGTTTCATCGTATTTACCGCTTTTTGATGAGCTAAGATGACATCCAACTAAAAGTGAAAATAATGCTAAAATAACAATAGCATAAAAGGATTGTTTTAATTTCATAACCATTCTCTTATAATTTCTCATCCCCAAATTTGCTGTACATGTACAGTAACTTCTTCACGATCATGAAAAAGTTGCTTAGCCTGAATTTGTACATTTATTTGGCTGTTATTTAGTTCTTCTATTAGTAATTGTAAATTTTGTTTTACTTCTTCATAACGTTTTTTCATTGGTAGTTTGAGATTAAAAATTGCCTCTCTACACCAACCATTAATTAGCCATTTAGCTATTAACTCTGTTACTTTGGCTGGTTTTTCAACCATATCACACACCAACCAATAAATATTATGCTTTTTAGGTATAAATTTAAAGCCATCTTCACGATAATGTTTAACTTGTCCTGTTTCCATTAATTTTTCATTCATAGGACCATTATCTATAGCATATACCATCATACTTCTTTTGACCAATTGATAAGTCCAACCGCCTGGACACGCTCCTAAATCAACAGCGTTTAAACCACCTTTAAGTCGTTCATCCCATTCTTCATAAGGAATAAAAATATGAAAAGCTTCTTCCAATTTTAATGTTGAACGACTTGGTGCATCAGATGGAAATTTTAACCTCGGTATACCCATATAAAAAGGAGAGTTATTTTGACTCAGAGAATAGCCAACATAACAGCTATTATTATTGATAAATAATAAATGAATAACTGGTCTAGATGGATTTTGTACTTTTAACAAAATACGTTTGTTACGTAATGCCTGGCGAAGTGGAACAGTAAACTTTCGGCAAAATCCTGCTAATTGTTTACCTTCATTAGTATCTGCCACTTCAACACGTAAATCACCAGCTTTATCAACAATACCAGATAAAAAATTAATTATTGGCGTAATACGATCTTCTGTTGGTAAATCAGCCAATAATTCACCAGCAACAAACATTTGTCTAGCAAAAATAAGTGTTCGAAAAGGAATTTCTTTAATCAATAATTGAGCGTCACCATCTTGATAGCATTCAAATATCACATAACCGATGTTTTCTTTGACTTTGGCAAATCCAAATATCTCTTTTTGTGCGGCTCTATCTGTTATTTCTGCTGCACATTCTTTTTCAAATCCTGGTCGACAATACAAAATTATTTTGTTCAGTTTTTGCATATTCTTTCTTTCAATTATTTGAAAATATTATAAAGTTATCAAATTAATCTGATTGGACTTTATTTGTATATAAAGGCGCTTCACCTTTAGGTCGAGTTTTGAATCGTCGATGTAACCACATATATTGTTCTGGTGCTTTTAATATTTCGTGTTCAATCGCTTTGTTAATAAAAGTAGCCGCTAGCACATCATCATCTATAGGATAGCCTTTAAGCTCAGGTGTAACGTAAACAGTATAGTGCCCATTCTTTTCTCGTTTAGGGGTGAAAGGAATAATTGCAGGCTGACTTAATTTAACTAAAATTCGAGTTCCAATGGTCGTTGCTGCTTTTTCTACCGCAAAGAGTGGCGCAAAAACGCTATTCTTAGGACCATAATCATGATCTGGCGCATACCAAAGCAGTTCACCATTCTTTAAGGCTCTTATCATGCCTTTAGTATTATAGCGATCTAACATATATTTATTCGATTTTAAACGCCCTTTTAATTGTACATAATCCATAACAGGGTTGTCGTTTGGTCGATAAACACCTACACCTGGATGACTCATACCTAAAATACGTGCTCCGAGTTCTAGCGTTAAAAAGTGAATACCAATTAACAAAACACCTTGTCCAGACTGTTGTATCTGAGTGATATGTGAATCACCTTCAATTGAAGAGTGTTTTTTAAGTCTTTTGTCGGACCAGAACCATGCCATACCAGTTTCAAATATAGCAAGTCCTGTGGAAATAAAATTATCTCTTAATATTTTATCTCGTTCTTGTTCAGATTTATCAGGAAAGCATAATTTTAAGTTTTGCCTTGCGGTCTCTTTACGCTTGCCAACTAATTTCATCGAAAGTAATCCTAAACCTTTCCCTAATTGATAAATAACCGGATATGGCAGTAAAACGATCAAATATAAAATAGAAATGCCAAACCAGGTTAACCAATAGCGAGGATGTAATAATCGTTTTGTAAAAATAGGATGAATTTCTTGATTTTGACTCATATTAAGATTAAATAACCATTTAAACAAAGTTAGTCATTATATACCAATATCTTCAGTTATGCGGCAGAAAAATAAAATAATCAAAGATAACTAAAGTTCTTATCATGAAGTTGTTTTAAAAGATTACATAAAAAACACATATTAAGGATTAAATTGATTAATCTCTAATAATCAATTTTTACTTATAATTTAGAAAAAATATACCCTAAAAGAGTATTTCTCAAAATTTGTTAAGCTTTAAATTGCTACTGGCGCTTTTATTGCTGGATAAGGATCGTAATCAACAATTTCAAAATCTTCAAATTCATAATCAAAAATTGTAGGTGGTCTGCGTTTAATTACAAGCTTAGGCAATGGTTTTGGCTCACGGCTTAATTGTAAATGTGTTTGTTCCATATGATTGGAATACAAATGGGTATCGCCACCTGTCCAAACAAAATCACCAACTTCTAAATCGCATTGTTGAGCAATCATATGAACTAATAACGAATAACTAGCAATATTAAATGGTAATCCTAAGAATACGTCACATGAACGTTGATAAAGTTGACATGACAGCTTACCTTGAGCTACATAAAATTGAAACAGAGCATGACAAGGTGCTAACGCCATTTGATCAAGCTCACCAACATTCCATGCCGAAACTATCATTCTTCTAGAGTCTGGATCATTTTTAATTTGTTCGATTAGTTGCGAAATTTGATCTATTTGTCGACCATCCGCAGCGCCCCAAGCGCGCCATTGTTTGCCATAAACAGGACCAAGATCACCATTTTTATCGGCCCATTCATCCCAAATTGTTACTTTATTATCTTTTAAATAATTAATATTAGTATCACCTTTAAGAAACCAAAGTAACTCATAGATAATTGAACGTAAATGACATTTTTTTGTGGTCACTAATGGAAAACCATCTTGCAAATTAAATCGCATTTGATGACCAAAGATCGATAAAGTCCCTGTACCTGTTCTATCCGATTTAGCCGTTCCTTCGTTTAAAATTTTTTGCATTAGTGATAAATACTGTTTCATTTTTTAATAGCCTTATTGTTAAATCTATATGCATATAAAAGCATCAAGATACCACCAATGATCATAGGGAGA
The DNA here is from genome assembly GCF_016100565.1 of Gilliamella sp. M0364. Taxonomy (NCBI): domain Bacteria; kingdom Pseudomonadati; phylum Pseudomonadota; class Gammaproteobacteria; order Orbales; family Orbaceae; genus Gilliamella; species Gilliamella sp. M0364. The sequence continues at coordinate 227,225 of NZ_JACFSF010000004.1, forward strand.
CAGAGAATTTGTCCCATACTGATTATATTTAAAAATAATCCTAATTGTTCATCGGGTTGTCTAAAGAACTCAATTATAAACCTAAATATGCCATAACAAACTAAAAATAGTCCTGAGACTGCACCAACTGGACGAGGTTTGCGAATAAATAAATTTAAAATAATAAATAATACTATACCTTCAAATACCATCTCATAAAGTTGTGAAGGGTGACGAGGTAAAACACCGTTTAATTGGCTGTATAAGGAAAACCATTCCGGATTTGCTTGAACAAACATAAAATCAGCATGTGATGAAGTAGGGAATAACATACCGATTGAAGAATTAGTTACTCGGCCCCACAATTCACCGTTAATAAAATTACCAAATCGGCCAAACATTAAACCAAGCGGTACTAATGGAGCTACAAAATCAGCTACTTGCATAAAGGTCTTTTGTGTTTTTTTAGCAAAGATAGCAATAACACAAATGGCACCAATCAAACCACCATGGAAAGACATTCCTCCTTCCCAAACTCTGAATAGAATAGCGGGATCTTCACAAAATGCATCAAAATTATAAAATAATACATAACCTAATCGCCCACCAATAAAGAGGCCTAAAAACCCCCAGAACAATAGGTTTTCAACTTGTTGTGATGTCCAATTGCTATTGGGTTTATTAGCTCGACGTTTAGCTAAAAACAAAGCACCAAGCACACCAAATAGGTACATTGCACCATACCAATGTAATGAAATAGGTCCGATTGAGAAAGCAATTGGATCAAAATTGGGAAATTGTAAAAATTGATTCATTTTTTAATACGCTGTTTGTTTTTTCGTTTGTGAGCAAAGAAGTTAAACCGTTTTTTCTTAGAAAGATTTGTTACAGGCTCTTCTACTTCAGATTGTATAGTAAATGCAGGCAAAGAAAACTCCTTCATTGCTTTGCGATATACATCACGCTTAAAAGCAATAACCTGTCGTATAGGATACCAATAACTTACCCATTTCCAATCATCAAACTCAGGAGTTGAAGACATATTTAAATTAATAACTGACGTATCAGAAATTAATTCTAATAAAAACCACTTTTGTTTTTGACCGATACATACCGGCTGATTATCCCAACGAATCATACGTTTTGGTAATTTATACCTTAACCAACCATTGGTAACCGATAAAATTTTAACGTCTTTAGGTAGTAATCCTACTTCTTCATTTAGTTCACGAAACATTGCCTGTTCTGGCGTTTCATTAAGTTTTATTCCGCCCTGAGGAAATTGCCAAGAGTTTTGCCCATAACGCCGAGCCCAAAGCACTTGACCATACCTGTTACAAATAACTATTCCTACATTTGGACGGTAGCCATCATTATCGATCACTGACTACCTCAAAAAATTTATTTTTATATTGTTGAATTGTTTCATACATACAACAATAAATAAATAGGAAAATGATACTAATAGAATAAATATAATATCATACAGTCGATTTTGGTGATAATTTAATAATTGTCATAATAGTAATTATCGTGAAGGTAACCTCTATAGCTAAACTATCTAAAGAGCCTATCCATAAGCTATATATTATCCATAAAATACTACTTAGTAATATTAACAATCGTATATTATGTTGTTCAACATCCAAATAATACAAATTAACAATTAATTACGGGATTGTTGTATATTTTTCAATAAAATCAGAACCCAAAAACTGATACAGAAAATTTAGATTATCCATTGTCTACTATTCAGGGAAATAACTCTGAAAAATAATTAACAAAAATACATTAATCCTAGAATGCAAAAAAGCCCAGCATCGCTGCTGGGCTCGTGTATTTAAAAGTCTGGCGGCACCCTACTCTCACATGGGTAATACCCACACTACCATCGGCACTACGGCGTTTCACTTCTGAGTTCG
>NZ_JACFSF010000039.1:0-273 GCF_016100565.1 Gilliamella sp. M0364
GAGTAAATGGCCAGCGAAAATAAATCAAAACCTTCTTGAATTTACTAACCAGTTATCAGACGATATTAGCGATCCCGGAGATCGAAATGTTTGGAAAGGAGGCGCAGAACATGGACATTGGGAGCATATTCCCAAAACAACTTATAAAACATTAGATTATTGTCGTAATGATCTCTCCTCGGGCTCGATCATAAGATATAAAACAACAAGAGATGAAGCTTTAGATGACAATTTTCGTAGGGGATTGCTATATACACTAGAAGAATATAAAGG
>NZ_JACFSF010000040.1:0-268 GCF_016100565.1 Gilliamella sp. M0364
AGTGTAGTGATACATTGAGCTAACTGATACTAATGAACCGAGAGTCTTAACCTTACAACTCGGAGTTGTTTTGGATACGCGAAGATAGAGATAGATTAATAGATACTCGAACAGTTTGTTCCGGATTGAGCGATTGATGTGGATATGAGATAATGCACATCAATTGGAAGAAGAGAAGACAGAATATGTCTGGCGGTAATAGCGCGGTGGTCCCACCTGACCCCATGCCGAACTCAGAAGTGAAACGCCGTAGTGCCGATGGTAGTGT
>NZ_JACFSF010000041.1:0-266 GCF_016100565.1 Gilliamella sp. M0364
AGTGTAGTGATACATTGAGCTAACTGATACTAATGAACCGAGAGTCTTAACCTTACAACTCGGAGTTGTTTTGGATACGCGAAGAATTGATTATGAGATAATCAAACAGTTTGTTCCGGATTGATGGATTGTTGTGGATATGAGATAATGCGCAGCAATTGAGAGAAGAGAAGACAGAATCTGTCTGGCGGTAATAGCGCGGTGGTCCCACCTGACCCCATGCCGAACTCAGAAGTGAAACGCCGTAGTGCCGATGGTAGTGTGGG
>NZ_JACFSF010000042.1:0-256 GCF_016100565.1 Gilliamella sp. M0364
TATCTATTTCAACTTTTATTAAATCACTGTATTTTTCTTGAGGTGATTGATTTTCGGCTTCAATTAGCGTTAAAGGTGCTTGATGAGGATAGTTCTTATAGCGTCCAGCCATAAAACTCGGGAAAGGTAGTTTATGATAGTAAACTTGCTTTGGTTTAATACCTAAATACTGAACTCTTTTAAGCGCTTCTTCATCGTACTTAGGATTATCACGGATACCTTGCTCAAACATTGAATCAGTCAGTAATGCATTACT
>NZ_JACFSF010000043.1:0-255 GCF_016100565.1 Gilliamella sp. M0364
CTAAAATAGCGATAATATTTTTCTTTTTAACAGTTTTATACGTTCGGATAATATTACCTTGAGCATTTTTTATGACTTGTGAGACCGGCAAAGACTGCCCGCTTTCATATTCCGACTCTATCACCAATTTCGGGACAACATGGCTTTCAATGACAGTTAATTTACTTCGTATAGGGGAATTCTTTTTGTAATCAAACTCGGTTGTTAACCATTGCACACGGTTTTTTTGTAATGTTGAGACAATTTTACCCATGA
>NZ_JACFSF010000005.1:0-112816 GCF_016100565.1 Gilliamella sp. M0364
ACACGACCTTTGTCTGCTTGTCGCTGACGCCGTGTCAGTGGATGCGCATTATAGGCACTTCTTTTTTTTTGGCAAGTGAAAAATTGCAATTATTTATTTGTTCGAATAAGCTTTAATCAGCATTAACGCTAATACAATGATATTTATTAAGATTATATTCAGTAAATTTTTTAGTTAATTTTTCAACTTGCTGATTATGCAATGTACTTATCACAATATTATCTAAAGTAGATAGTTTATTTAAGCTATTTAGATCATACTGATCATTAAGTAATGTATTAACTCTTGATGCAATTGCATATCCTGAATCGATAAAAGTTGTATTAGGAAAAAGTATTCTTAACTCATCTTTAATAAACGGATAATGAGTACAGCCAAGTACAATAGTATCGGGGACAGTAGATAAATTTAGCCATGGCTGCAATAACTTCTCCAGTTGCTGCATATCAACAGCAATACCTTGTAATTTATTTTCTGCTATATGGGCTAATTCAGATAAACCAAGCAATTTAACATCACAATCTGGAGCAAACTCCTGAATTAAATTACTGGTATATGCTCTTTGTATTGTTGCTTTGGTTGCTAATAACCCTATACATTTATTTTTAGTAACTTTGCTGGCAGGCTTAATTGCAGGTACAACACCGACAATTGGAAAAGGAAAGTTTGTCCGTAAACTTGGTAAACAAATAGTGCTAGCGGTATTACATGCAATCACCGCTAAATCAATAGAGTATGATTGTAAAATGGTAGCAATAATACGATTCACTCTAGCAATTAAATATTCAGATGATTTATCGCCATAGGGAAATCCTTCATTATCAAAGGCATAAATATAATGTAGATTCGGCATTTTACTATAGATTTCATTATAAATAGATAATCCACCGATACCCGAATCAAAAACTAATACCGTGGGAGATTGTTTTACAATATTCATATATAGTTAATGAAGGTTAAAAAAATAAACGAGCATATCCTAAATTGATTAAAATTTTATGCAAGTAATTTTGTTTGTGGTAGTACTGGCTTTTTTCAGAATAAATCATTAAAATGGACGTCTAGATGGTAAAACTGCTAAACACAAGCAACTTTAATAGTTATTTTATATTTAGAGAATTGCACTAAATAAGTTAAAGAAGGTAAAACATGTCAGAATTTCTATTTACTTCAGAATCTGTATCAGAAGGTCATCCAGATAAAATAGCCGATCAAATATCTGATGCAGTATTAGATGCTATTTTAGAACAAGATCCTAAAGCACGAGTTGCTTGCGAAACTTACATAAAAACCGGTATGGCATTAGTTGGTGGAGAAATTACAACTTCTGCATGGGTTGATATTGAAGAATTAACCAGAAAAACCATTAATGATATTGGTTATACTAGTTCAGAAATGGGCTTTGATGCCAACTCTTGTGCAGTTCTCAATGCAATTGGTAAGCAATCGCCGGATATTAATCAAGGTGTTGATCGTCAAAATCCACTGGAGCAAGGTGCTGGTGACCAAGGTATTATGTTTGGTTATGCTACCAATGAAATGCCTAATTTAATGCCAGCGGCAATTAGTTATGCTCATGATCTTATGCGTCGTCAAGCTGAAGTAAGAAAAAATGGTACTCTCCCATGGTTAAGGCCTGATGCCAAAAGCCAAGTCACATTGATTTACCAAGATGGAAAAATCCAAGGAGTCGATACTGTAGTTTTATCGACCCAACATTCAGAAGGCATTGAACAAAAAGCGTTGCATGAAGCGGTTATGGAAGAGATCATTAAACCAACGTTACCAAACGAATGGTTAACTTCAAGAACAAAATATTTTATCAACCCTACTGGACGCTTTGTTATTGGTGGTCCTATGGGAGATTGTGGTTTAACTGGTCGAAAAATTATTGTTGATACCTATGGCGGTGCCGCACGTCATGGTGGTGGTGCATTTTCTGGCAAAGATCCTTCAAAAGTAGACCGCTCAGCAGCTTATGCAGCAAGATATGTTGCCAAAAATATTGTAGCCGCAGGACTTGCTGATAGATGTGAATTACAAATTTCTTACGCTATCGGTGTTGCTCATCCAACTTCTATTTATGTTAATACTTTTGGTACTGAAAAAATTGCTCATGACAAAATTATATCATTAATAAAAGAATTTTTTGATTTACGTCCTTATGGACTAATTCAAATGCTTGATCTTATCCAGCCAATTTATCAAAAAACGGCCAGCTATGGCCATTTTGGTCGAGATATCTTCCCTTGGGAAAAAACCGATAAGGCAGCTATTCTTCGCGATGCAGCAGGATTATAAACACATACCAATTTATCTACATAATCAAGTATTGGCTTGTTTAAGAACCCACTTAATTCAAGCCAATCAAATATTAAAAACCAATTATAAAGAGCCTAAAATCAGTTACAAACCTAAAGGTAGTATTGCTGGCTGCGCATTATTAACCCATTGGGAAATACAACTTAATAGCACAATGCTCTATGAGAATAAGGAAGATTTTATTAATGAAGTTGTGCCTCATGAATTAGCTCATCTCATTACTTTTCAATATTTTGGTAAAGTAAAACCGCATGGCAAAGAATGGCAATATGTCATGTCTAAAATAATGAAAAAAGAACCAAAAGTGACCCATAATTTCAAAATTAAACGCAATGGATATATATATTTTTGTGACTGCCAAGAGCATCATTTATCACCAATACGGCATAACAAAATTATAAATAATAAAACTAGTTATCAATGTCGTAAATGCGGTACTATACTAAAACTTAAAAACTTTAGTTAATTTTAAAATAAACTATGCCTAATTTTGATACCCACTTTTACAAAAGTTCTATATTTATTGTAATTTTAAGCTTTCTCTTATATATCTTAGGTAATTTTTTTCTGCCGTTATATGGCAAACTAACAGTAAGCTTAATCGAACATTTCCAATCATTATTTTTATTATTTATGTGTGGTTATAGCTATTTTTATGCGAAAAGAGTTAAAAATCATTCAAACCTGTATAAATTTTGGATTTGGACAATATTTTGGTGGTTTATGCTATTTGGTCGAGGGATTAGCTGGGGGCGAGATTTTTTCCCCGATGTTCCTCGCTTTTATTATAAAATTATAGCTAGTATTATCATGACAATTCCATTACTGACTATATTTTTGCCAACCATTCGTCACGAGATAACTCGTCGATATAAATATGACACAATTCCGGTCTGGCATCTATTTTTTGCCTTTCTGTTTTTAGGTATTGCTGACACGGCTGAACACCGTCGTTTAGGTTACCAATGGTTAGTTTTGGATCCCGAGCGCAAAGATCTTATTGAAGAGTTGATGGAGATTCCTTGTCTTTTGAGTCTTGCATTGACGACATTTTATATGCAAAAAAATGAACAAAAGAGGTTAAACAAAACATGTTAAGCTATCGCCATAGCTATCACGCAGGCAATCATGCCGATGTATTAAAACATATTGTATTAACATTATGTATTAACTCATTAAAAGAAAAAGAAAAACCATTTTTATACTTAGATACACATTCTGGCGCCGGTCGTTATTTACTACAAAGTGAACATGCTGAAAAAACAGGGGAATATTTATCAGGTATCAATTTAATTTGGCAACAATCAGAAACGCCTGAGTTACTAAACATCTATTTATCGGTTTTAAAACGTTATAACCCTTTTGATAAGTTGAAATATTATTTAGGATCCCCTTTAATTGCTAAACAATTATTAAGAGAACAAGACAAGATCAATCTTACTGAACTTCATCCTACAGATTATCCATTATTGCGACAAGAATTCAGTAAAGATAAGCGAGCTAAGGTATTAAGAGAAGATGGGTTTGCTCAATTAAAATCAAAATTACCGCCAGAGTCTAGACGTGGTATTATTTTGATAGATCCATCATATGAGATAAAAGATGATTACCACAAAATTCCGAAAGCGTTAGTTGAAGCATATAAACGTTTCGCAACTGGCATTTATTTAATTTGGTATCCGGTTGTTTCTCGAACTCAAACGCAAAAGATGATAGATGAAATTGTTAACTTAGGTATTAAGAAAATTTCTCAATTCGAATTTGCAATCAAACCTGATAATAACCAGAAAGGTATGACGGCTTCCGGTATGATAGTTATTAATCCGCCATGGAAATTACAGCAACAAATGCAAACCATTATGCCGTGGTTGAAAAACACCCTTGATACAGAAAAAATGGGGAATTATCTTATTAAAGAATTAGTTCCAGAATAATTTCTAATAGTTATAAACCAAAAATGCGAGAACCTCTCGCATTTTTAATAAATAATATTTAAACAACAATTAAATAATAAAAATCAAGGAAAGAAATGACAAGCAAACAAATAAATCCATAAAATTATAGTTAGTAACAGGGAAAGAAAAACTGCTGCAGAACCATAATCTTTTGCCCGCCCTGATAATTCATGCCTTTCACTACCAATACGATCAACCACGCATTCAATAGCACTATTAAGTAATTCAACAATCATCACAACACCAATTGAACCCAATAATAAAATGCGTTCATAAATAGAAAAATCGATTAGCATTACTGTTATATAAGCGAGAATTAATATAATTAATTCTTGACGAAATGCGACTTCATATTTTATTGCAGACTTAAATCCCTTCAAAGAATATCTTGTCGCATTAATAATGCGTTGCAATCCGGTCGGTTTATTCATATTTATATTCGATCCCTAAATTATCGTACATAACCGTAGTTCATAAGACGTTGGAATCTTCTTTCGAGCAGTTCTGGTAATGCTAAACCTTCTAATTCATCCAGGTCAGCTAATAATTGTGCTTTAAGTGAAGTAGCAGTAGCAGTATAGTCACGATGAGCGCCACCAAGAGGTTCTGGTACGATAGAATCGATCAGATTCAATTTTATCAATTTGTCAGCAGTCATATTCATTGCTTCTGCTGCTACTGGCGCTTTATCAGCACTTTTCCATAAAATTGATGCACATCCTTCCGGAGAAATAACAGAGTAAGTACTATACTGTAGCATATTAACTTTGTCTGCGACACCAATTGCAAGTGCGCCACCCGATCCTCCTTCACCAATGACAGTACAAATTGTTGGTACATTTAATCGTGACATTTCACGTAGGTTACGGGCAATTGCTTCAGCTTGTCCTCTTTCCTCTGCACCAATTCCAGGATAGGCTCCTGGAGTATCAATAAATGTAATAATTGGTAACTTAAATCGCTCAGCCATTTGCATTAATCTCAATGCTTTACGGTAACCTTCTGGAGCAGGCATACCAAAGTTACGATAGATTTTCTGTTTGGTTTCACGACCTTTTTGGTGCCCAATAACCATAACTGGGCGATCATCTATACGCGCTATGCCACCAACAATTGCCTTATCATCAGCATAGGCTCTATCACCAGCCAACTCATCAAAATCAGTAAAAATTTCATTGATATAGTCTAATGTGTAAGGGCGATTAGGGTGCCTAGCTAATTGAGCCACATCCCAAGGCGATAGATTAGAAAATATTTTTTTAGTCAATTCACGACTTTTCTGATTCAATTGCTTAATTTCTTTATCTAAATTAATATCTAATTCAACTTGTTGCGAATCAATATTCTTTAAGGAATTAATTTTTGCTTCTAATTCCGCTATCGGCTTTTCAAATTCCAAAAAATTGTTCATAACGCTTGTGATTGCCTCTTGTATTATTTGTATTTTATTAAAAATACGTTACTAAATTTAGTATACTGACTATTTATTAAAATAAAATTAAACCAATTCTACTATGTAATTGTCATTGAAGTCATCAATATTTATTATTAATAGACTTAAACAGGTTAAATAGCACCTTTAATATTTATTTAAATCTTTATTTCTAAATAGCCCAGATTTTTATTACTTATTCGATTAATATAACTTAATTAATCAAATTCAAAATTTACACGCTCATTACCTAGTAATGTTTTTAGTTCTATTATTAGTGCATCTTCAGGTACTATACGCCAAGTGGTACCAAATTGTAGGCGTACGATAGAGTCTTCTCTTTGATAATATAAATTAATTGGTACACTACCGTGTCGATAAGGTTCTATAATTTGCTGTAGTCGTTGTAGGATTGCCCGATTAACCTCAATATCAGTTAATGTAATAGCTAACCATTTAACATATTTAGCCCGAGCATCTTTTAAATCAACAATATCACGAACAGATAATTTAAAACCACCATTGAAATCATCATGACTTACTTGCCCTGAAACAATTAGAATTTTATCTTTTACCAGTAAATGACCAAATTTATCTAATGCTTCAGAAAAAAGCATGCCATCAATTCGTCCTGACCTATCATCTAAAGTAAATAATCCAATTTTATTACCTTTTTTGGTAATTCGAACTCTGGCATCAACAACAATACCGGCAAAAGTAGCCATTTTGCCCCATCCAGTAGGTGCTGCCTCGCTAATACGAAGGCCCCCTGAATATCGATTGAGTTCTTTTAAATATTGAGTAACCGGATGGCCGGTTAAATAAAGTCCTAATGCTTCACGTTCACCATCAAGTAAAACTTGTGCTGGTAATTCAGGTACAGCAGCATATGCATGTTCAACTTGTTCTGGTTCTTCAGCAAGGACTCCGAACATATCTTCTTGACCAATATTCTGTGCTTTAGCATATTGATCTGCTGCTTGCATGGCATCATTAATACTATGTAAAATAGCTGCTCTATGTGGGCCCAATTTATCAAAAGCCCCTGCCATAGTTAATTTCTCTAAGACACGTCGGTTAATTTTTTTCATATCAGTTCGAGCACAAAGCTCAAAGATATTTTTAAAATATCCGCCGCTATTACGCGCCTCTACAATTGCTTCAATCGGCCCTTCACCTACCCCTTTTATGGCACCAATTCCATAAACAATTTCACCTTTATCATTGACATGAAAATGGTAAAGACCACTGTTAATATCTGGAGGATTAACTTGCAACCCCATTCGTAGACATTCGTCAACTAAACCAACAATTTTATCTGTATTGTCCATATCAGCTGTCATTACAGCAGCCATAAATTCAGCCGGATAATGAGTTTTTAACCATAATGTTTGATATGAAACCAGTGCATAAGCTGCGGAGTGAGATTTATTAAAACCATAGCCAGCAAATTTTTCAACCAGGTCAAAAATATGCATTGAAAGCTCACCATCAACGCCTTGCTTTTCCGCACCTTCTTTAAAAACAGAACGCTGCTTAGCCATCTCTTCTGGTTTTTTCTTACCCATCGCTCGTCGTAACAAGTCTGCACCACCTAGCGTATAACCAGATAGTGTTTGGGCAATTTGCATAACTTGTTCTTGATATAAAATTATGCCATAGGTTGGTTCTAATATTGGTTTAAGAGATTCGTGTTGATGATTGATATCTGGATATGATACTTCTTCTCGTCCATGCTTACGGTCAATAAAATTATCTACCATCCCTGACTGTAACGGCCCCGGTCGAAATAAAGCAACTAACGCGATCATATCTTCAAAGCAGTCTGGTTTTAACCGCCTGATCAAATCTTTCATACCACGCGATTCCAATTGGAAGACCGCGGTAGTTTCAGCTTTTAATAATAATTGGAAAGATTCTTCATCATCTAATGGAATACGAGTAATATCAACTGAGGCCTTACCATCCCTTAACTGGCGCTCATTAATCATTTTAATCGCCCAGTCAATAATGGTTAAGGTACGTAATCCTAAGAAGTCAAATTTAACTAGTCCAGCATATTCAACATCATTTTTATCAAATTGCGTTACTGGATGGTGGCCTTCTGGATCACAATAAATAGGAGAAAAATCAGTAATCTTAGTTGGCGATATTACAACACCTCCAGCATGTTTACCTGCATTTCGAGTAACACCTTCCAACTGTCTTGCGATATCAATAAGCGACTTAACTTCTTCGTTATTATCATAAAGCTCTTGTAGTTGTGGTTCAGCTTCAAACGCCTTAGCTAAGGTCATACCAGGATCAAGAGGAATTAATTTTGAGATACGATCGACAAATCCATAAGGATGGCCAAGTACTCGCCCTACATCACGGATAACCGCTTTAGCAGCCATAGTACCAAAGGTAATAATTTGCGATACAGCATCTCGACCATACATATCAGCAACGTGATCAATAACCATATCACGCTTTTCCATACAAAAGTCGACATCAAAATCCGGCATTGAAACCCGTTCTGGATTTAAAAAACGTTCAAAAAGTAAATCAAATGCTAATGGATCTAAATCAGTTATTTTTAAAGCATATGCAACTAATGAACCTGCTCCTGAACCACGTCCAGGGCCAACGGGAATATCGTTATCTTTTGACCATTGAATAAATTCCATTACGATCAAAAAGTAACCCGGGAAACCCATCTGATTTATTACGTTTAATTCTGTTTCTAATCGTTCATCATATTCTGGACGTTTTTGTTTTCGTTCTTCGGGATCAGGAAAAAGAAATTCTAATCTCTCTTCTAAACCTTCTCGAGATTTATGTACCAAAAAATCTTCCGTCGACATATCACCAGTAGGAAATTGTGGTAGGAAATATTCACCAAGCCTTATAGTAACATTGCATCGCTTAGCTATTTCTACACTATTTTCTAATGCCTCTGGAATATCTGAAAATAAATCGCACATCTCTTGTTCAGTACGCAAATATTGTTCAGCTGAATAATTTTTCGGTCTATTAGGATCTTCAAGTGTATTACCATCATGAATAGCGACGCGAATTTCATGTGCTTCAAAATCCGAAGATTTCAAAAATCGTACATCATTAGTCGCCACAACAGGTAAGGCATGTTGTTCTGCTAGCTTAATAGCACTATGAATAAATAATTCTTCATTAAGGCGATTTGTGCGAACCAATTCAAAATAAAAGTGTTGATTAAAATTTTCTTGATAAAAGTTAATTGCATCATCAATAATCGCCTGATTATCACGAATAATACCAATACCAATATTACTTTCACGACCAGCTAATATGATTAAACCATTGCGATGCAATGTTAACCATTCTTGATCAACAACTGGTAAATCTCCAATATAGCCACGCTGGTAAGCTTTAGAAATTAATAAAGTAAGATTTTGGTAGCCTTCATTATTTGCAGCTAATAATGTTAACCGATAAACCTCATCACTTAATTGTGAATTTTTAACAGCTAAATCGGCACCAATAATCGGTTTGATGCCCTTACCCATTGCTGAACCATAAAACTTCACCAGTCCACACAGATTGGTAAAATCAGTAATAGCAAAAGCAGGCATTTGCAACTTGCTGACTTCATTAACTAAAGCACCTACTTTAGCAATGCCATCAATCATTGAAAAATCGCTATGTAAGTGAAGATGAATAAACTTAGGTTCAGTCATATTTACCAAAAATAATTACTCCGAAAATTAGCCTCAATTATAGCATAAACCATATGAATATTCTTATTGTCTTTATTTATCGGGAAATCCCATAACGGACAAATAAAACTCGTTATTTATATTAAAAATTTTTAATAGTTAATCGCTTTATCCATCACGATATTTTGCCATTTTTAGTGATATACCTAAATAGTAATATTAAATTAGTTAGTATTAACAGTTGGTTAGCTTCTTTGACACAGATATGAACTTTTTAAACTGATACTAACTAAATAAAGATTTTTAGATAATACAAATTAATATCAAAATTTATCCATAGGTATAACTACGATTATCGCTGAGGAAAACTTATCGTTTATGGGAGAAAACAATAAAAGGTGTGATTCCCATCACCAAATTGTGATGGGAAAAAAAGATTAGATCTTTTTAAATAAAACTGAACCGTTAGTACCACCAAAACCAAATGAATTACAAAGCGCATATTCTAAGTTTTTCACTTGACGAGCTGTATGTGGAACATAATCCAGATCACAACCCTCATCAGGGTTATCAAGATTAATTGTTGGTGGAACAGCTTGATCACGTAATGCAAGCACCGTAAAGATAGATTCAACAGCACCAGCAGCACCTAATAAATGCCCAATCATTGATTTAGTTGAACTTACCATTACTTTATTAGCGTTTTCTTGAAAAATACTTTTAACTGCCTGCGTTTCAGCTTTATCGCCAGCTGGAGTTGACGTACCATGCGCATTAATATATCCAACTTGTTCCGCTGTTATACCTGCATCTCGAATAGCACATTTCATAGCTAATGCTGCGCCACTACCATTTTCTGGAGGTGAAGTCATATGATAAGCATCGCCACTCATACCAAAACCAACGATCTCAGCATAAATTTTAGCGCCACGTTTTTTAGCATGTTCATATTCTTCTAAGAACATGATACCGGCACCATCACCAAGCACAAAACCATCACGGTCTTTATCCCATGGGCGACTTGCAGCTTTAGGATTATCATTGTTAGTTGATAATGCACGAGCAGCACCAAAACCACCAATACCCAATGGTGTACTGGCTTTTTCACCACCGCCGGCTAACATTGCATCGGCATCACCATAAGCAATCATACGTGCAGCATGACCAATATTATGCACGCCCGATGAACAAGCGGTAGCAATAGTAATACTTGGCCCCTTTAATCCGTAGATAATTGATAAATGACCAGCAATCATATTGACTATTGTTGATGGCACAAAAAATGGGCTAATTTTACGCGGTCCACCATTGACTAATGCACTATGATTTTCTTCAATTAATCCTAGTCCACCAATACCTGAACCGATAGCACAACCGATGCGTTCTGCGTTTTCTTCAGTAACTTCAATGCCAGCATCTTGCATTGCTTGCATACCTGCAGCAATACCATATTGGATAAAATAATCCATTTTACGAGCATCTTTACGTGAAATATTATAATCTTCGCCATTAAAGTCTTTAACCATTGCGGCGAAGCGCGTTGCAAAAGGGGCTGTATCAAAGTGTTCTATAAGTTCTACGCCACTTTGACCTGCTAATAATGCTTGCCAAGTAGACTCAACTGTATTACCTAATGGAGATATCATGCCCATTCCAGTAACAACAACTCTGCGTTTAGACACATTGTCCTCCAGAAAAGGATTGAAATGAAATTTGAATCATTGAAAATTTTATTATGAGTTTTCAAAATTTTACGTCAAATTAACTCTATAAAATAGAGACATAAATAAAAAACTAGGCGATCATTTGACCGCCTATTGTGAAAACTCTGCTAACCTTATTGATTTGCAGTAATATAATCAATTGCTGATTGTACAGTTGTAATTTTTTCAGCTTCTTCATCAGGAATTTCTGTATCAAATTCTTCTTCTAAAGCCATAACTAATTCAACTGTGTCAAGAGAGTCAGCGCCAAGATCTTCAACGAAAGAAGATTCATTCTTAACTTCGTCCTCTTTCACACCAAGTTGCTCAACAATAATTTTCTTAACTCGCTCTTCAATAGTGCTCATACTCTTTTTTTTCCTATAAATATCGCCGAAAGTGGCGGTGAATGTAAGTTTATAAAATGTTGAAAAAGATGCCAATCATTTTTCAACCCAATTGCTTATTTTTTGTTCAAAACATCAAATTATTGGTTTATTTTACACTATTCTGATCAATTACACCATATACATGCCACCATTGACATGTAAAGTTTCACCTGTGATGTAAGATGCGTCATCAGAAGCCAAAAAAGCCACCGCATTAGCAATCTCAGCTGGTTCACCTAAACGTCCTGCTGGTACTTGCGCTAATGTTAACGCTTTTTGCTCATCCGTTAGTGCTTCTGTCATATCAGTTGCAATAAACCCTGGCGCTACCACGTTAACAGTAATTCCTCGAGATGCAACTTCACGTGCTAAAGATTTACTAAATCCGATTAATCCTGCTTTTGCTGCAGAATAATTAGCCTGACCTGCGTTACCCATAGTTCCTACAACTGAACCTATAGTAATAATTCGGCCATAACGTTTTTTCATCATAGTACGCATTAATGCCTTTGATAAACGAAAAACTGATGTTAAGTTAGTATCTAAAATGTCTTGCCATTCATCTTCTTTCATTCGCATTAATAAATTATCACGGGTAATACCTGCGTTATTAACTAAAATATCAATATCGCCAAACTCCGTTTTAATTGCATTAATAACTGATTCGATAGATGCTTCGTCAGTTACATTTAGTGCTAAACCTTTTCCGTTAGAGCCTAAATATTCACTTATGGCCTGTGCGCCTTTTTCTGTCGTTGCAGTACCAATCACTGTTGCACCACATGCAACTAATTTTTCCGCAATGGCCTTTCCAATTCCACGGCTTGCACCAGTTACTAAAGCAATTTTTCCTGATAGGTTCATAACTACCCCTTTTGTATTCTATTTAGTATTTTCAATTGCAACATCTAATGACGCTTTATCATTAACAGCACAAGCTGATAATGAATCAACAATTCGTTTAGTTAAGCCAGTTAAAACTTTACCTGGGCCCATCTCAACTAATAGTGTTACACCTTGTTTTGCCATTTCTTCAACCGTTTCAGTCCAACGAACTGGGCTATATAACTGGGCTATTAATGCCGCTTTAATATTTTCTGCAGATGATTCAACTTTAACATCAACGTTATTAATCACAGCAAATTGAGGTGCATTAAACGTCATGTTATTTAAAGTTGTCGCTAGTTTATCAGCGGCTGGTTTCATTAATGCACAATGTGAAGGAACACTTACCGCCAATGGTAAAGCACGTTTAGCTCCGGCTTCTTTACAAAGCGCACCAGCACGTTCAACCGCTTCTTTATTACCAGCAATAACAACTTGGCCTGGTGAATTAAAATTAACTGGCGCGACAACTTGACCTTGAGCAGCTTCTTCACATGCTTTTCGAATTGAATCGTTATCTAAACCAATAATAGCAAACATTGCACCAGTACCACTTGGCACTGCCTCTTGCATTAATTTACCACGTAACTCTACTAATTTAATAGCGTCTTTAAAATCTATCACACCAGCACATACTAATGCTGAATATTCACCCAAACTGTGACCAGCCATAAATTCTGGTTGAGGACCATTAATACTTTGCCAAACTCGGTAAATCGCAACCGATGCAGCAAGTAATGCCGGTTGTGTTTGCCAAGTTTTATTTAATTCTTCAGCTGGACCATCTTGCACTAAAGTCCATAAATCATAACCTAATACTTGTGATGCTTCATCGAAAGTTGATTTCACAACTGAATAATTTTCAGCAAGATCTTTTAACATACCAACAGCTTGTGAGCCTTGTCCTGGAAATACCATTGCAAATTTGGTCATTTTGAAATCCTTGATTACCTAAATAATTTATAAAATTAAAATCTAACGAGTGCTGAGCCCCAAACAAAGCCGCCACCGAAAGCTTCTAATAAAATTAGTTGCCCACGTTTAATACGTCCATCTCGTACACCTGTATCTAATGCACAAGGTACTGATGCAGCAGAAGTATTACCTTGTTTATCCAGCGTAACAATCACCTTACTCATATCCATATCAAGACGTTTGGCTGTAGCTGAAATAATACGTAAATTAGCTTGATGTGGCACTAACCAATCTAAATCAGATTTATTAAAGGCATTTTCGGTTAAAAGTTCATCAACTAGATTAGAAAGTTCTTTGACTGCAATTTTGAATACGTCATTACCTTGCATTGTCATATAGACAGGGTCATTAAGAGAACGGCGATCAACATATGGGTATTTTAATAATTCGCCATATCGGCCGTCGGCATGTAAATGAGAGGCAATAAGACCAGGATCTTCAGAAGCACCAACCACAACAGCTCCAGCACCATCACCGAAAATGATAATTGTACCGCGATCATTTGGATCAACACCGCGGGTTAACATATCAGAACCAACAACTAAGGCATATTTTATTACACCACTTTTTACATATTTATCAGCAATATCTAATGCATAAATAAATCCAGAACAAGCTGCCGACACATCAAAGGCAACCACATCACCGAGATCTAATTTAGCTTGTAATTCTGTAGCTGAACTAGGAAAAGCATTAGCTGATGTTGCTGTTGCAACAATAATTAAACCAATTTCTTGTTTATCAATATCCGCCATTTCAATAGCTTTAATCGCGGCTTCATAGGCCATACTAGTAACAGTTTCATCAGGTGCAGCTATCCGTCTTTCTTTAATACCTGTACGAGTAGTTATCCATTCGTCGCTAGTATCCACCATTTTTTCAAGATCGGTATTGGTTCTTATTTGTTTTGGAAGATAACTTCCTGTTCCTAATATTTTTGTATACATCGAATTATTCGCTCTTGGGTAGTGCAGAAGAAAGGCTATTGGCAATCTTCTCTGGTATATTGGTTTCGATAGCTAAAATAGCTTGCTCAATTGCTGCAAAAAATGATTTTTGATTGGCACTACCGTGACTTTTAATCACAATACTTTGAAGACCAAGTAAACAAGCGCCATTATATCGCCCAGGGTCTAAATAGCCAAAATTTTTTACTATTTTTCTTTGCAGCCATTTACTCAAAAATTTCATAACTAATGAGTTGTGTCCTAAAAGCATTTTGAACGAAGATAGAAAAATTTTAATTAACCCTTCTACCGTTTTCAAAGTCACATTACCAACAAAGCCGTCACAAACTAATACATCGGTTTTACCAGTTAATAGCTCATTACCTTCTAAATAACCGATATAATTAATTTGATGATTAGCCTTCAAAACAGATGCTGCAGCACGAATTTTATCCAATCCTTTAATGTCTTCTTCACCAATATTAAGCAAAGCAACACGAGGATTTTCAATATGAAGAACCGATTTTGCTAGTATTTCACCCATTATAGCAAATTGAACCAGCATATCACTATCACATTCAGCATTTGCCCCCAAATCAAGAACCACAGTATTTTGATTATTTAATGCAGGAATGGTGGCAACTAATGCTGGTCGATCAATGCCTGTTAAAGAATGCAACAACAACTTAGATAACCCCATCAGCGCACCAGTATTACCAGCGCTAACACAAGCTTGAGCTTTATTATTTTTTACTAATTCTAATGCAATTCTCATTGACGAACCCTGGCTATGCCTAATTGCATAAGAAGGTTTCATATCGTTAGTAATGATAGATGTTGATTCTGTCACCATCAAGCGACCTGTTTCTTGGTACTGGGTAACTAGCTTGGCATTTTCTTTAGACAAAAAAAATCTAACTTCCTTTATGTCACCAACAAGGAAGATAGAAAGATTTGGATAATGATGTAATGCTTGAATTGCAGCAGGAACAACAATACGAGGACCAAAGTCCCCGCTCATAGCATCTAACGCAATGGTTAGATTATCCAAAATGTCACCTGAAGATTTCTAATTACTAATTAATTATTTAGAAATTACTTTTCGGCCGCGATAATAACCATCAGCGGTTACGTGATGACGTAAATGAGTTTTACCTGATTCATCAACTGAGATATTAGCAACAGTTAATGCATCATGAGAACGACGCATACCACGTTTTGCACGAGTTTTACGATTCTGTTGAACAGCCATGGATTTACCCCTTATTCTTTAAACTAACTAAAATTGCAAATGGATTTGGTTTTTCATTCTCAGCAGGAATTTCACCAAACACCATATCTGCCTCTGACACTTCGCAGTGTTTACTATCATGCACCGGCGCAATTGGTAATGAGAGAATAATTTCGTCTTCAATTAACGCTAATATATCTACTTCACCAAACTCGTTAACTAAAACGGGCTCATAATGTTCCGGTAATTTCTCTGCTTGAGCATCGCTCTTAACAGGACTAAATTTATTCATCACATGAACTTCAGTGATAAAAGGTTTAAAACAACGCTGGCAAATTTGTTCTAGCGTCATTTTTGCATCAATGGTGATAACACAAAGTCTTTGCTCATCAAAATCAAAAGACAAATGACATTCGATATCACTTTTTGGACTTTCAATCCTTGTTGCACTTTGAGCTGGATAATATCCAACATAATCAAGTCTTTTTTGTGCTGCTTTGATTGGGTCAATTGTTAATGGTAATTTATTTTGCATAAGATATGCATGCCTACCTTAAAAATTATTAAGTGCAGCTAAAAACCACACAAAGCCATAAGGCGCGCATAATACCTTTAAATCACCATTTCGTCAATGGGCAAGCACATGATAATTTGATTTAATTGTTGATTATTTCTTAAATATTTATAATTATTATTTTACTTATTTCTTAACAAAAAATTTTGAGGAACAAGGTTTTTTAGCGCTCAAAATTGTTATTTATTTAATCGCTAAATAACTTGTGTTACACGCTTAGTTGAATCCCTTTCTTAATTGCAAATTAAATCGAGTTTATTACGATAAACGCCCAAAACTATCTTTTACAATAGCTTGAAAATCATCGAAATTACGACTATTTAACAACCGTTTAGTCGATCTTTCTTTAACAAAATTGACGACTAAGTTATAAATTCGCATCGCATCTTCGTATTCATCTTTGCTAATTGCTAATAAGAAAATAACATGCGCAATTTCATTTTTATTCCATTCAATACCTTGAGGAGCCAAAATAGTGGTCACTACTGTCTTTTTGGCCAACAAACCAACTGAATGAGGAATAGCAATATTTTCACCGATTAAAGTCGATACAATACTTTCTCGTTCTACTACCGATGGATAAAAGTCCTGTCCCACATATCCAGATTCTTCCAGCCGCTGACAAACTATTTGGAACAGTTCACTTTGCGTCATCGGTTTGTCAATAATTAGGAAAAATTTTTCATTAAAAAAACGCTCAATAATATATGGCATAGTGCGATCAACCATTGATAAACGCCCTAATTGTTCTAGTTGATAAGGCGTTGGAAATGGTGCTATTTTCACTATTTGCTTATCTTTCTCGTTTAAGCGAACCGTAGACACCACAAAATCTTCTTCAATATGCGTTAACTGTTCATACTCTCTATAAGAAATCGTTCGATTAATTAAAATATGAGGAAAATCGCGTTTAATTTTTGATTCAATCATACGTAAAGTGGCGTTACCTAATTCACTGACTAATAAAATTTGCACTAATCTTTTATATCCTGCACTATAATTGCGCTCTAAGGCTACCCCTATATGAATTGCTAAATAGCTGATTTCGTCTTCAGTCATTTTCACATCAGTAAACTTAGGAATATTCGCTAATGCCGATAAAGTAATATCATAAGCAAAAGGATAATATTGTTTAATTTCATGTAATAACGGATTAGAAGTATGAATTTGATATTTTATACGAGATAGCAACGATGAAATATGAATTAACATATCTTGACGTAGCTTCATATCTTGTTTCAAATTATAGTGATAAGAATCATTGATATAAGATAAGATATGTTCAAATAACTCTAAACTTTTAGCTTGATTAGGTGATTCCATAATAGTGCGCGACATAATCTGCACACATAAATAGTTGAATTCAGCATCAGAAAGGGTACTACCTAAAAAATAGGAGAAGCCTTCAGAAACCTCACGCGCAGCACCAATAACTGTCGAATCAATATTATCGACTTGATATTCAACTAATTCATACCCTTGCGTAATTCTGGTGATTGAAACGGCACAACAATAGAGCAAATATCCTTGCCCTTCCGAGGTTAATTTTAATTCAAAACGTTCAAACTGATTTTGTAGTACACTTTCCAGATAATCTAAATCAATATCAGATAATATCGTCTGAATTAACCGATTAACATTGATAGTGTCCCCTGTGATATGATGTTGCCATAAAATATCAGTTAAACATGCTCGAATAGCCGATTCCTCACCAACTAATCGCATACCTGAATAAGGACGATTATCCAGCGATAAATGGTATTTATCTAAATATTGCTTAACTTCAATAACATCATTTTGTAATGTATTACGGCTCAAAAACCATTCACCTGCAATATCATCCAATTTTACCGACTTTGATTGAGTTAAAAATGCAATCAATAAAGCGGAAACGCGCTCTTTATTAGTTCGAGGAACCCGTTCTATTTGCTGAACAACCGGAATGGTTGCATACAGATTAGGATCTGTTATGATAAGGTGATAACCAACGTTTTTAATATAATCAACTTGCGCACCATACTTATTTAATACATCGTTAAGCGCAACAATATCAGATCGAATCGTTCTGATTGATACTGTAAAACGATTTGCTAGCTCTTTTTGAGGTAGCAATTCGTTTTTTATGGTATCAAAAATATACGCTAATCTTTGATAAGGGAATAGCAATTTAGATGCCATTACTCATCCTGCTAATTTTTGCGTAATCGCTAATAGTTGTTTAACATCTTCAGTTCTTGTCGCCCCAGTTGTTTTATCAATAATTGAGGTATAAATATGTGGAATAACTTTTTTCACACCGGCATTTAAGGCAATTTTTAAAATTGTTTCATAATTGTCTAAATCAATACCACCAGTAGGTTCTAGATAGAAATTATGTTCAGCACAGCATTTAGCCACATACTCATATTCATCTATATGCTTTAACCCGCCCATAGGAAAATATTTAATTGAGCTTCCTCCCATATCTTTTAATAAAGCAATAGCGGTTTCAACCGGTACGATAGCAGCAGGTGATGTTGAGCTTAGTGGACCTGTAGCTATATTAACTAATCCTACTTTCCCTGTTGGTGATACAAGACCATTGATTACCGTTTCTTTTTGTCCTAATAAAGCACGACTTGTTGCCACCCCTGTAAAAACTTGATTAACATGTTGAGGCTGTAGAACTGCAGATATTTCTGACACCATAGTAGATTGATTAGGATCACCCGCTCCTAGACCAACTGAAATAGCATTATCAATGGCTAACGCATATTTTTTCATATCTGCTATTGCTTGCTGATTATCTGGATAATTTTTAGATAACACTCCCACAACAACATAAGTTTGTGCAGCTTCATAAATAGCACTAGCATTATCAATTGAATTGGCTAATACGTTTAAACAAACGCGATCGTTAAAATAATTTGGTGTCAATTGCATTATTTAACTCCTTGGATAATTTTTATAATTTTGTTATAGACAATATCAAGCTGTTCCGCCGTTACACTACGAACATCTGCATCTACTTTACCCTCATTGGCTTTATATTCCCGAAAATAGACTGCAATCTCACCTTGCTTCATCAGGTCTATCATTTCAACAGCACTTTTACCAATAACCTTTGCATCAAATGATATTTCTGCACGAGCAATATCTCGGCCAGCACCATCCCAGACAACTTTTGCCGATATACCATTAATAGAATTTAACTTTTCGATAAATGGTGTCATTTTGACAACCATTTCTTGCCCAGTTTCTTGTTTAGGATCGTTAATATATAACTCAATAGCCTTGGTCAAGCCTAAAATACCCTCTTTACCAACCTTCATTGGTCGACCAATACCTTGAGATTGAAGTTTAAGCCACTCAATGGCTTGATGACGGCCAATAACTAAGCCACTAGTTGGCCCTTCAATTGCTTTTGCACCACTATAAATAACTAAATCAGCACCTTGTTGATAATAGGTTTGTAAATCCTCTTCTGCTGCGGCATCAACAATTAATGGAATATTATATTTTTTGGCCACCGTTACAGCTTGCGCAACTGATAGCATACTTTTTTGCACACAGTGATGTGATTTGACATATAAAATAGCCGCGGTATCAGAATTAATTAATGATTCAATGTGCTCTGGTTTACACTCATTTGCATAACCCGCTTCAACCACAATTCCACCACCTAAAGCGACCATAGTACCAATAGGAGCACCAAAATTTACGTTATGTCCTTTTGGCACAATAATTTCCTTTGCTATCCATTTATCAGAACTATGTAAATTAAATAATAAATCACGATCATCTTTAACGATTAAACCTGCGACAGCTTGCGCAATGCCAGCCGAGGCACATGATACGACCACAGCGTTTTCGACATTGAGTAATTTAGCAATGTATTGACCAGTTTTATCGACTAAATCTTTTATTTCAAAATATTCATTTAATCCGAGGGATACAGTATCAACCACTTCTGCTCTAGGTGTTGAAACACCTAAAATAGTCATTCGCCCCGAAGCATTAATCACTTTTTTCAAGTGGTATTTACTGTATATTTCTTTTTCAGTTTGAGATTCTGAGCTCATTTTTACTACCTTCTTGTGTTATTTCAATGTGTGTAACTTTTTTGGTTGTATTTGTTGCGATAGCGGCTAAAGGAACAAACTGTTCATGGCATTCCCTCTGCTCACCTTCTGAATCAGTTAAAGAGACGGTTTGCTGTTTTATATCAAAAATAGTCAAATCGGCATCATAGCCAATAGCTATTTCCCCTTTATTGTTTAAATGCAAAATTTGGGCCGCATTTTTAGTGACACTATCAATAATTCTAGTTTTGCTATAACCTAGACAGATAAATTTATTCATCACATTTGCTAAGCTAAATACAGGACCTTGCAAACGATTTTTAGAATATATATCAGAGCTGATAGTGTTTGGATAAACATCTAAACATTTAGCTCGCTCAGCTACCGAAAAACTGAAACTTTCACCACCATGACCAATATCTAAAATCACCCCACGTTCAATGGCGCGTTTAATTGAATCACGCAGATTATTCTGCTTATCAAATATTTGGTTTGGCTTACCATTAAAACAATGAGTAATAATATCGCCTTTAGTTAATAAATCAGCAATTTCATCAAGTTCAGGCGGATTATTTCCTACATGAATCATTAGTGGCAAACCCGTCTTTTTCTGCATCTCTTTCGCTTTGATTAACGGTAAAATACCATTTTCACCAACAACGCTACGACTGATCCTAACTTTTATTCCAATAATAAAATTAGGATATTTAACTAAAGTTTGGTCAAATAACGGCACATCGATATCTTGCATATCAGCAAGCTCACTCTGCCTTATTAAGCCAATTTTTGAGATATTTAAAAAAGAATAAACATGAGTTTTAGCCTGCATCGCTAATTCATAAAACTCGTCAATATCAAGTGCTCCAACACTACCAGCATCAACCACTGCCGTCACGCCAGCCTCAATACCAATCAGATCGGGTTCATCGTGGTAAATTGGTGAGAGTGCGAAGCAATGAGTATGGGAATCTATCCAGCCGGCACTTACATAGTGTTGGTTTTTTAGATCCAACACTTGATTTGATGTTGCGATTATATTTTTGCCAATTTCCACAATTTTGCCATGTTGAATGGCAATATCAGTTATTGAATTATCGATGAGTTTGGCATTTTTTATAATTAAATCATACATAATTTAATCCAACCCCTCGACCATAGTCATGATAGAGGGGACATAACATTATATAATTGGGAAGATACCACCAAAAATCATGGCACCTAGGATTGCACCACCAGTAATAGGTTTTTTCCATACATAAAATAATAGTGCACCAAGCAAGGACCCTATACCAATAGGAATAGATGCAACCATAGCTGATAAAATAATCATTGGACCAAGAAAACGACCAGATGCATTTCCCGCACCCATCATGACATCAGCACCAAAGGTTGATCCACCACCACTATTAACCGTAAATTTACGGATAAGGATGATAAGTAAACCTATTGCCATACCGAGTAATAAACCAGTTAATAACGCCACAAAAAAGTTTTCAATTGGCAATGTATAGCCACCAGCCAATAACAACGCTGGCACACCTAAACCTATACCTGTTTGTAAGGCGCCACCAATATCGAGAATTCCAACTAGCGATCCTTCAATGACACGTGCAAATAAAAAACTGGCACCAAATGCTGCTACTGCACCATAATCGCCTGTCGTCATACCTGATTTAAGCATTGCAACAAAGGCTATTTCATTAAAAGCACCAATCCCATATACATAAAAAGTATGCGTTCCAGCAAAAATACCTGCAGAGAGTAATCCACAAAGAATAGGGAATGACCAATCGGCATACCAAAAACTTTTATTAATGGTTGTTTGAGTATTCATAATCTGTTGTTCCCTATATTATTTAAACCAATAAGACAAACCATCTCGGAATGAATTAATCATTTTCATATCAAATCCACGGAAATATCCGCTCATGACAAATAAAACAATTACCGCAACTAACATGATTTTCATCACTCGATTCCAACCACTGTCATCCACTCCTTTACCAATCAAAATACCTAACACTAAACCTGGTACTGCATTACCCATAATTAATTGCGCTAGCCCACCAAACAAAGTGCCCCAAAAACCACTTCTTCTACCGGCATCTAAAGCTGCCAACCAGAAAATAACCGGCATCACAGTTGCGACCAGTAAATTTGCGGCTGGAACTAAAACTTTAGTTGCAGTAATTTTTAAAGAATCAGGAATAACCGAGGTGGTTGTATTTAAAAATAACACAACAATCACACCGATAAATGCACAAGCAAAGGCCATTTTCTTAGGATCATGTAACGTTTGTGCTAAATTTCGGTTTTTTATCATCAATAGTGCAGCACCCCAGTTTGGAATGATGCGATGATCAACATCTTGGGTAAATGAACCAGCAGCAACAGACGAAGCCCAGGCATTAAAAAAGAATCCTAAGCCAAATGAAAAATGTGCAGCAGGATCACCCTCACAAGAATTAAGTTCACCTAAGGTACGAAAGGCGCCCATACCTTGATAAGTTGGAGCATGAAACATTCGAGCTGCACCAGCGCCTACTCCAAATCCACACAGTCCACCAATTACAATGGACTTCAATGCTATAATTAGAATTTCCATGACTTTCCTTTTACGTTATTTAGAGATAAATTTAATATCGTTCAGATCGATAAACGTAACATTTACTGAGACATCGAGTGTGATGTCATAAAATGTCTTTTTTCTAGGTAAAAAGATAAATAAAAAGCGTTCTGTAGTTATCTTTTCAATAGCAGAAACAACACTAATATCAAGCGGTTCAATTCGTAACATAACATTATTAGTATTTTTAAGTACCTGCTTTTGCACTTGATTTAGCGCTATAGCGAACGCACGCTGCTTCGAATCTCCTTGCCCAGTTACTCTTACTTGTATCTGCTCAGTTTTTTTCATATTTCTAACCTATTTAAGAACGAGGATATTTTTTCAAAAATGCTTGGGCTATACGTTGGCCTAGTTCTACCGTATCCATAAAACCAAATCCTAGTACTTTACAACCGTCATTAATGGCTGTTTCACCCTCTTCAATTGAACGCATACCGTGTCGTTGAGAATAGCCATATTTATTTTGTGCCGTTATAGCGCCTGCACCGCCACTGCCACAAAACGAAAGTCCTAGATCTGCATTCTCATTATTCATTACGTCACCCAATTTCATATCAGCAGCCATACCTGGAATAACAATTGCACGACACCCTTCAATAGAATTAATTCCCTCTGCAATTTTTTGTCCTTTGCCCATTCTATCGCCGATGACAATGATTACTTCTGCCATAATTATTCTCCTATCAATTATTGTTTTTTAAATTTAGTAATTCGTTTAATTTGCTATAGCTACTTCATAATGAACAGCCAGTAAATAAGCCTCTTCCATTGGTAGACTATTGAATAATTGTACAGTTTTACGTGCTAGCACTAAGGACTGCTCTGAGAGCTCATCAAATAGAGAAGGATCAACCTCAGGTAGTTTTTCACGCGTTTTTGCTCTTTCAACCATTGCTTTAACATGTGATAACAACATCGCTTTTTGCACATCATTTTGGGTTATTTGATGATCCGTTAACCAACGATTAATGATTTCTATCGTTTGCGCAGTCACAACTTCGGGATCTAAATCATCTTCGATCATACGGAATTGTATTTGTGGCATAGTCATTCTAATTCTCTTTTTTCTTTTTAAGATGACTTAGCCTAAAGGAAATAATTATCAATGTGGAGAGAGACTTTTTCCTATTGCAAAAGGAAATTTATTGTCAGGCTAGCTGAAAGCTGTTGTAAACAAGGATTATTATGTAGGATATGATTGAAGATTAACTAAATTGATTTTAAATTTAAACAAACTATTGCTTAAAAGTATCATTAATAAATTTTTTTGATATAAAAAACCCCTTTCCTCAAAATTTTTTCAAGCAAAGATAGTTATTTTTGTTATTGAGGCTATAAACCTAGGTAGAATTGTTGTTAAAAAAGTAAATTGCCAATTTCTTTTGGTACTTTTTAAGAATGTTTACCAGCTGCCAGATGCACCACCACCGCCACTACGGCCACCGCCTCCGCCACCAAATCCGCCGAATGAACCTCCGCCAAATCCACCACCATTACCCCCTCCGAAACCGCCGCCTCGACCACCACGCCCGCTACCACCACTCATGGTTAAAATTCCACTTAAAATCGCACTGGCAACAAATGCTAAAAATATTAGAGGTAAGACAATATGTAATGAATAACCATTGAACAAAGTAAAACCACCAACTGATATACCATTTAGTAAACCAGTACCTAAACTTCGGCTAGCACTACGTTTAGTGGAACTAATCGAAAATAAGCTAGCAATAGTGAAACAGATAAAAAAGGATGCTAACCCATAGTTAAATAAGTTGGCACCAAAATCACCAGCAAGTACCGTTTTGAGATCAGGATCACTGTTGGTCGCAGGTACCTGTTGCGGATCATTCAAATGATTGATTAATACTGAAAGTGCATCATGTATCCCTTGATAATAGTTATTTTGTCTAAATTGTGGTGCTAATTGTTCGCGGATGATATGGCTAGCAATCAAGTCGGTAATGGTGCCTTCAAAACCATAACCGACTTCAATTCGCATCAATTTATCATCTTTAATAATTAATAATAAAATGCCATTATCTCGCTCTTTGTTACCTATTTTCCACTGAATAAATACCCGATCGGCATACTGTTCAACCGTCTCATTATCAAGTTTGGCGATCATTAATACCGCAATCTGTGCACCATCAGTTCTCGTCTTTTCAAAAGCAATCAAATTTGATTCCAAATCATCTATTTGTGAAGGTAATAAAGTATTTGAGGTATCAATAACCCACCGGTCAAAAGAGGGAATTTCAGTTAATGCATAACTTACACAACTGAAAAACAGTAAACAAAAGAGCAGATAATATTTTTTCATTATGCTTATTGTCCAAAATTGATTGCTGGTGGATTAGAAATTTGTTGTTCATTTTCAACCGTAAACTGTTGTTTTGGTTTTACCCCTATAATATTTGCAATCCATTTAGTTGGTAATTGACGAATATAAGTATTAAATGATTGTACTGTTTCTATATATCGACCTCTAGCAACCGTTATCCGATTTTCAGTACCTTCAAGTTGGCTCATTAAATCTTGATAAAGTGTATTTGCTTTAAGTTCTGGGTAATTTTCACTAACAGCAATTAAACGACTTAATGCGGAACTTAATTCTGATTGGGCTTGTTGAAATTTTGAGAATAAAGCGGGATCACTAAGTTGATCTGCATTAATTTGGATAGAACCCACTTTCGCTCTTGCATCTGTTACCTGAGTAAAAACGTCTTTTTCATGAGTTGCATATCCTTTTACTGTATTGACTAGATTCGGAACTAAATCTGCTCGACGTTTATACTGATTAACAACTTCTGACCAAGAAGCCGCTACTTTTTCGTCTTGAGTTTGAATACTGTTATAGTCTTTAAAAAAGAAAAATCCACCAACAATAATTAAAATAAGAATAAGCAATAGTAATTTGGATTTCATGACGAGCCCCTGTAAATAGTTAAACTTTCAAATAGCTTAAAAAAGCAATGATAATTAGAAAATACTAACCAGTAGCCTAAAAATTTTGTTACTAAACAAACTTATAATGCTTAATTAAGGAATATATTTTTACAACTTTTTATAAAAATAATTATGAACTATAAAATACAAAGAAGAGACTTTTAGATAGTAGATTTAATTTACATGGACTGATCGGGTTCTTTAATAATGCCCATGTAATTTTATTTGATTATATCTTTTTTTATGCAATTTGCGAAGAATTATCATCGGTAATTTTTTATTGGTATTGCTCACAATGCTTATTTTAAAATTTGATTTTTTAGTTTAAAAATTACTTAGATAATGACTTCAAAACATTCAAGTTGAGCAGGTTCAAAATAGATATCTGCGTTATTTGGGCGGCTATCGGTATTACGGTGAGTATGTTTGAAATGAGCAGAATTAACCCAATTTTCAAAATCTTGTTTTGATTCCCATTCAGCATATGATGAAAACAATGTGTAATCTTCATAAGTTTTACCTTTAAGGAAATAAAAACGATTAAAACCTTTCATCTCTTTTAAATGGCTATCACGATTACGCCATATTTCAATAAAAGAGTCTTCACTACCTAACTTAATTTTAAACCGATTCATGACAATATACATCTAATACTCCTTTCATATACCATACACTCGACAAAAAAATAGCACGTGATAACACGTGCTACTTTAGTCGATTTATCTAAAATCTATTGATTTTCTTCTGCTGAATTCAATAATTCCGCTAAGTTAGCTGTAGCTTCCTCAGCTGAAACAGTTGTTGGTTGAATTACATCATCAGATGGCATTGCGCGTTTACGCAAACGTTCTTTATGATATGCATAACCAGTACCAGCTGGAATTAAGCGACCAACAATAACGTTTTCTTTCAGGCCACGAAGTTCATCATTTTTACCTGCAACTGCTGCTTCAGTTAATACGCGAGTCGTTTCTTGGAACGATGCCGCAGAAATAAATGACTCAGTAGTAAGTGATGCTTTAGTAATACCAAGTAAATCATGCAAGTAAACAATTGGTTCTTTACCTTGTGCTTCAAGCTCACGATTAATAATCTTCAAGCGTGAAACTTCAAGTTGTTCACCATCAAGTAAACGAGAACCACCAGGATGAATAACAGTTGCTTTACGTAACATTTGACGAACAATAACTTCAATATGTTTATCGTTAATTTTTACACCTTGTAAACGATAAACTTCTTGAACTTCATTCACAATGTAACGAGTTACTGCATTAACACCTCGTAGACGTAAAATATCATGTGCTGATTCAGGACCATCAGAAATCACATCACCACGGCCAACTTGTTCGCCTTCGAATACGTTAAGTTGACGCCATTTTGGAATCATCTCTTCATATGGTTCACTACCATCTAGTGGAGTAATAATTAAGCGACGTTTACCTTTAGTTTCTTTACCGAATGAGATAATACCATCAATTTCAGCAAGAATTGCCGGCTCTTTAGGTTTACGAGCTTCAAATAAATCAGCAACTCGTGGTAAACCACCGGTGATATCTTTAGTACCTACAGATGCTTGTGGAATACGTGCAAGTGTATCACCAACATTAATTTCCGCACCATCTTCTAATTGTACTAATGCTTTACCTGGTAAGAAGTACTGCGCAAGCATTTCTGTACCTGCCACAAAGATATCATTACCTTTAGCATCAACAATTTTAATTGCTGGACGTAGATCTTTACCAACACCAGTACGTTCTGCTACATCTAAGATCACGATAGAGGATAAACCAGTTAACTCATCAGTTTGACGAGTAATAGTTTGACCATCGATCATATCAACAAAACGAACAAAACCTTTCGCTTCCGAAATAACCGGCATGGTATGCGGATCCCAGTTAGCTAGTGTTTCACCTGCATCAACCGTTGCACCATTACCTTTAGTTAGAATCGAGCCATAAGGAACTTTATAAGTTTCTTTCATTCGACCTAATTCATCAATAATAGTTAATTCAGCATTACGTGAAGTAATAACTAGTTTCTGATCTGGGTTAGTCACAAATTTAGCATTAGTTAGTTTAATACTACCTTTGTTTTTAACTTGAACACTAGATTCTGCTGCTGCTCGCGATGCCGCACCACCAATATGGAACGTACGCATGGTTAACTGTGTACCTGGCTCACCGATTGACTGAGCGGCGATAACACCGATTGCTTCACCTTTGTTGACTAAGTGACCACGAGCTAAGTCACGTCCATAACATTTCGCACAAACACCAAAATCAGTATCACACGAAACTACTGAACGAACTTTAACACTATCTACAGATTCTTGTTCAAGTAGATCACAATAATTTTCATCAAGTAATGTATTGCGTGGGATTAAAATATCTGCACTACCTGGTTTCAATACATCTTCAGCTGTTACACGACCTAAGACACGTTCACGTAATGGTTCTTTAACATCACCACCTTCGATCACAGGTGTCATTACCACACCTTCTAACGTGCCACAGTCATCTTCAATAACAACTAAATCTTGAGCCACATCAACTAAACGACGAGTTAAGTAACCTGAGTTCGCTGTTTTCAATGCGGTATCAGCAAGACCTTTACGCGCACCATGGGTCGAGATAAAGTATTGAAGTACGTTTAACCCTTCACGGAAGTTTGCGGTGATTGGTGTTTCGATGATCGAACCATCTGGTTTTGCCATCAAACCACGCATACCAGCTAACTGACGAATCTGAGCTGCAGAACCACGAGCACCAGAGTCGGCCATCATATAGATGCTGTTAAATGAAGATTGAACTTCTTCTTTACCTTCACGGTTAATAACTTTTTCAGTTGATAGGTTATCCATCATCGCTTTAGCAACACGCTCATTAGCTGCTGCCCAAATATCGATAACTTTGTTATAACGTTCACCTGCAGTTACTAAACCTGATTGGAACTGTTCTTGAATTTCTGCAACTTCGATTTCAGCTTCATTGATAATTTGTAATTTCTTAGCAGGAATTTCCATATCATCAATACCAACCGATACACCAGAACGAGCTGCATAAGCAAAGCCGGTATACATAACCTGGTCAGCTAAAATAACAGTTTCTTTCATGCCTAATTGGCGATAACAAATATTTAAAATTCGTGAAATCGCTTTTTTACCAAGCGGCTGATTGATAACTGAGAAACTCATGCCTTTAGGCATAATTAACCATAAGATAGCACGACCAACAGTAGTATCAATTACAGAAGTTGTATCTTCCCATTCACCAATACTGTTACGATGGCTTTCAGTTATACGTACTTTAACTTTAGCATGTAATTCAACTAGACCTAAACGATACAGTTTTTCTGCTTCTTTAGGGCCGGTTAATACCATGCCTTCACCTTTAGCATTGACTTTATCACGAGTCATGTAGTAAAGACCTAATACCACGTCCTGAGATGGAACGATAATAGGCTCACCACTTGCTGGTGAAAGAATATTGTTGGTTGACATCATTAACGCACGCGCTTCTAATTGCGCTTCTAACGTTAATGGAACGTGAACCGCCATTTGGTCACCATCGAAGTCAGCATTGAATGCCGCACAAACTAATGGGTGCAATTGGATCGCTTTACCTTCAATTAGGATAGGTTCAAATGCCTGAATACCTAGTCTGTGAAGTGTTGGTGCACGGTTTAATAATACCGGATGTTCACGGATAACTTCATCTAAGATATCCCAAACAATTGCATCTTCACGTTCAACCATCTTCTTAGCAGCTTTAATCGTTGTTGCATAACCACGACGCTCTAATTTACCGTAAATAAATGGTTTAAATAGTTCAAGAGCCATTTTCTTCGGTAAACCACATTGATGTAAACGTAAGTATGGACCTACAGTAATTACTGAACGGCCTGAATAGTCTACACGTTTACCTAATAGGTTTTGACGGAAACGACCTTGCTTACCTTTAATCATATCGGCAAGTGATTTTAGTGGACGTTTATTTGAACCAGTGATTGCACGACCACGACGACCATTATCTAACAATGCGTCTACAGATTCTTGTAACATACGTTTTTCGTTACGTACAATAATATCTGGTGCAGCTAAATCTAATAAACGTTTTAAACGATTATTTCGGTTGATTACACGACGATATAAATCATTTAAGTCTGATGTTGCAAAACGACCGCCATCTAATGGTACTAATGGACGTAAATCTGGTGGCAACACAGGTAACACATTTAAGATCATCCATTCAGGTTTATTTTCTGATTGAATAAATGCTTCAATGATCTTAATTCTTTTAGTTAACTTTTTACGTTTTGTTTCAGAATTAGTGGTTGATAGTTCATCACGTAATACTTCACATTCAGATTGAACATCAATATTACGTAATAATTCTTGAATAGCTTCTGCACCCATACGTGCATCAAACTCATCACCAAACTCTTCTAACGCATCTAAATACTGTTCTTCAGTTAAAATTTGTCCGCGCTCAAGGTTTGTCATACCACCATCAAGAACCATAAATGATTCAAAATAAAGTACCCGTTCAATATCACGAAGTGGCATATCGAGTAATAAACCGATACGTGATGGTAATGATTTTAAAAACCAGATATGTGCAGTAGGTGATGCAAGCTCAATGTGCCCCATACGTTCACGACGTACTTTAGCTTGAGTAACTTCTACCCCACATTTTTCACAAATAACACCACGGTGTTTTAAACGTTTATATTTTCCACACAAACATTCATAATCTTTAACTGGTCCGAAAATACGCGCACAAAACAAGCCATCACGTTCAGGTTTGAACGTACGATAGTTGATTGTTTCAGGTTTTTTAACTTCACCAAAAGACCATGAGCGAATCATATCAGGAGAAGCAAGGCCAATCTTGATAGCATCAAAATCTTCAGTTTTTGTTTGTGCTTTTAGAAACTTTAGTAAGTCTTTCACAATTGACTCCTATGGAGTTAAATCAATTAGATAACTTATCATTACTGATAAGTTATCCCTTATAAATAGAAATCATTTTAGCTAGCTAAGATTACTCTTCATCTAACTCGATATTAATACCTAACGAACGAATCTCTTTTAACAATACATTAAATGATTCTGGGATCGCAGGTTCCATACGATGATCACCATCTACAATATTTTTATACATCTTAGTACGACCGTTCACATCATCTGATTTAACAGTTAACATTTCTTGTAAGGTATAAGCTGCACCATATGCTTCAAGTGCCCACACTTCCATCTCACCGAAACGTTGACCACCAAATTGAGCTTTACCTCCCAACGGTTGCTGTGTAACCAAACTATATGAGCCTGTAGAACGAGCATGCATCTTATCATCAACTAAGTGATTCAATTTCAACATGTACATATAACCTACAGTTACTGGACGTTCAAATTGCTCACCGGTACGACCATCAAACAAGGTAATTTGACCTGAAGTTGGTAAATCACCAAGTTCAAGTAATGCTTTAATTTCTTGCTCTTTTGCACCATCAAATACTGGTGTTGCAAGTGGCATACCATTACGTAAATTTTGCGCCAATGTCATCACTTCTTGATCGGTAAATTCAGCAACATTGACTTTTTGCGCTGCACCTAAACCAAGGTCATAAGCTTTTTGGATGAAATCACGTAATTTAGCTAACTCTTGCTGTTCTTTTAACATTGCATCGATCTTCTGACCAATACCTTTCGCCGCCATACCCAAGTGAGTTTCTAAAATCTGACCGATATTCATACGAGAAGGAACACCTAGAGGATTCAATACGATATCTACTGGGCGACCTTTATCATCATATGGCATATCTTCAATTGGGTTGATTTTAGAGATAACCCCTTTGTTACCATGACGACCAGCCATCTTATCACCAGGCTGAATTTGACGTTTAACAGCTAAGTAGACTTTAACGATTTTGAGAACACCAGGTTGTAAATCATCACCTTGAGTGATCTTCATACGTTTAGCTTCAAGTTTTTTGTTAAACTCAGCTTTAATTTCATCATGCTGTTCAGCAAGTTGCTCTAATTGCGCTTGTTTGCTCTCATTAGCAATACCAATAGTTAACCATTTTTCACGTGGTAAGGCATCTAATTTGTCGGCTTTAATACCGCCAGAAATTAATACATCACGAATACGAGCAAATAACGCTGCTTCAAGGATTTTAAGTTCTTCTGTTAAGTCTTTGCGAACTTGTTTAAGTTGCATCTCTTCAATTTCAAGTGCACGTTTATCTTTTTGTACACCATCACGAGTAAAGACTTGAACATCAATAACTGTACCTGAAACACCATTTGGTACACGAAGTGAAGTATCCTTAACGTCTGATGCTTTTTCACCAAAAATAGCGCGTAGTAATTTTTCCTCTGGTGTTAATTGTGTTTCACCTTTTGGTGTTACTTTACCAACCAGAATATCACCACCTTTAACTTCAGCACCAATATAAACAATACCTGATTCATCTAGTTTAGAAAGAGCCGCTTCACCCACATTTGGAATATCTGCGGTAATTTCTTCTGCACCTAGTTTAGTATCACGAGATACACAAGATAATTCTTGAATATGAATCGAAGTGAAACGGTCATCTTGTACCACTTTTTCAGAAACTAAAATAGAATCCTCAAAGTTATAACCATTCCATGGCATGAATGCCACACGCATGTTTTGACCTAAAGCTAACTCACCTAAGTCAGTTGATGGACCGTCAGCAAGGACATCACCACGTTCAACTTTTTCACCTAATTCCACACATGGAATTTGGTTAATACAAGTATTTTGGTTTGAACGGGTATATTTAGTTAAATTATAAATATCAATCCCTGTTTCGCCAGCATACATTTCATCATCGTTAACATTAATTACAATGCGTGAAGCATCAACATATTGTACTGTACCACCACGACGAGCAACTGCAGTTACACCAGAGTCAACAGCTACTGCACGTTCCATACCAGTACCAACAAATGGTTTTTCTGCTTTTAACGTTGGTACCGCTTGACGTTGCATGTTTGCACCCATCAATGCACGGTTAGCATCATCATGTTCTAAGAATGGAATTAATGAAGCACCAACCGATACGATTTGTTGTGTTGATACGTCCATATAATGGACTTGTTCAGGGCTATATAAACCAGACTCACCATTTAAACGACAAGTCACTAAATCTTCTTTAAAACGACCATCGTCATCAAGATTTGAGTTAGCCTGAGCAATAACAAATTCACTTTCGTCGATTGCTGATAAATAGTTAATTTCATCAGTTACCACACCATCAACCACTCGGCGATATGGAGTCTCAAGGAATCCATACTCATTAGTACGAGAATATACCGCTAATGAGTTAATCAAACCGATGTTTGGACCTTCCGGTGTTTCAATCGGACATACACGACCATAATGGGTAGGATGTACGTCACGTACTTCGAATCCGGCACGTTCACGGGTTAAACCACCAGGACCTAATGCTGAAATACGACGTTTATGCGTAATTTCAGATAATGGATTGTTTTGATCCATAAACTGAGATAATTGGCTTGAACCAAAGAATTCGCGGATAGCCGCTGAAATTGGTTTAGCATTAATCATATCTTGTGGCATTAATGATTCAAGATCGCCTAGTGATAAGCGTTCTTTTACCGCACGTTCTACACGAACTAAACCAATACGGAATTGGTTTTCAGCCATTTCACCAACACTACGGATACGACGGTTACCTAAGTGATCGATATCATCGACTTCACCATGACCATTACGAATGCTGATCAATTTCTTCATTACATCAACGATATCAGTTTTAGTTAAGACACTTTCGCCTTCAATATCGTCACGTCCTAAAGAACGATTAAACTTCATACGACCTACTGCTGATAAGTCATAACGCTCATCAGAGAAGAATAAGTTATCAAATAAAGCTTCAGCTGCTTCTTTTGTTGGTGGCTCACCAGGACGCATCATTCGATAAATTTCAACTAATGCACCTAGTCGATCTCGAGTAGAGTCAACATTTAAGGTTTCAGAAATAAATGCACCATGATCTAAATCATTAGTGAATAATGTTTCAATTTTCTTATAGCCTGCATTAGTTAATTCAAGCAATAGTTCTAATGAAATTGGTGTATTAGCAAAAGCAACAACTTCACCAGTTTCTTGATTCACATAATCTTTCGCTAATACTTTATTAACAATATATTCAACTGGAACATCGATCTTAGTTACTTTATCTTTTTCAAGCTCACGAATATGACGAGCTGTAATACGACGACCTTTCTCTGCGTAAACTTTGCCTTTTGATTCAATATCAAATAACGCTGTTTCACCACGTAAACGCTCTGGTACAAGATCCATTTTTAATTTTGATTTGCCCACTTCGAAAATAGTTTTTTCGAAGAACATATCTAAAATTTCTTCAGTTTCATAACCTAACGCACGCAAAATGATTGTTGCAGGAAGTTTACGACGACGGTCAATACGAGCAAAAAGATTATCTTTTGGATCAAATTCGAAATCAAGCCAAGAGCCACGATAAGGAATAATCCGAGCATTATATAAAACTTTACCAGAAGAGTGTGTTTTACCTTTATCACTATCAAAGAACACACCTGGACTACGGTGTAATTGTGAAACGATAACACGTTCTGTACCGTTAATCACAAACGTACCATTGTCAGTCATTAAAGGAATTTCGCCCATATAGACGTCTTGCTCTTTAATATCTTTAACTGTTCCTTCTGGCGCATCTTTATCATAAATAACTAAACGTAATTTAACGCGCAATGGTGCTGAGTAAGTGATCCCTCTAATTTGACATTCTTTTACATCAAATACAGGTTCGCCCATCTTAAAGCTCACGTATTGTAACTCAGCGCTACCACTATAACTTTTTATCGGAAATATTGAACGAAAAGCGGCTTCTAAACCATATTGACCTTCAGGGTCTTGCTCAATAAACTTCTGGAACGAATCAAGTTGAATAGAAAGAAGATACGGTATATCCAAGACTTGTGGACGCTTACCAAAATTCTTACGAATTCGTTTTTTCTCGGTATAAGAGTAAACCATTAGTTCCTCAACTTGCTTATCTGCTATTTTAGCATGATTAAATATTCATCAGGGTACTACGAAATAATAACGCCTGACACCTCATCGAAAATATCTATAAATATCAAATGATTAGGCTTAATATATATATTATTTCTTTATTACTTATTATTGATAATCTTCAAATAAAATTCTTTGACTTATTACAGCGCAAAAAGGCTGGAGGTATAAAACCCCCAGCCAGTTAGCTTGTTATCGATAAACTTACTTAAGTTCGACAACTGCACCAGATTCTTCAAGTGCCTTTTTAAGTTCATCTGCGTCAGCTTTACTAACACCTTCTTTAACAGTTGCTGGAGCTGATTCAACAAGGTCTTTAGCTTCTTTTAAGCCTAAACCAGTTGCACCACGAACTGCTTTGATAACAGCTACTTTGTTAGCGCCAACATCTTTTAAGATTACATCAAATTCAGATTTTTCTTCTGCTGCTTCAGCTGGACCCGCTGCAGCAACTGCTACAGCTGCTGCTGCAGAAACGCCAAATTTTTCTTCCATCATAGATACAAGTTCAACAACATCCATTACAGACATTTCAGCAACTGCATCTAAAATTTGTTCTTTAGTGATAGACATAATATAGTTTCCCAAATTTACATTTTTTTAATTAATAAAATTCACAATCATACTGCTATTAAGCAGCTTGTTTTTGATCGCGAACCGCTGCAAGAGTACGAACCAATTTGCCAGCTGCGGCTTCTTTCATGGTTGACATCAAGCGAGCTAATGCTTCTTCATAAGTAGGTAATGTTGCTAAGCGATCAATGTTCGCTGCAGTAATCAACTCACCTTCAAAGGCTGCGGCTTTAATCTCAAAATTATCATTTTCTTTTGCAAACGCTTTAAAAATACGCGCTGCAGCACCTGGGTGCTCATTTGA
The DNA here is from genome assembly GCF_016100565.1 of Gilliamella sp. M0364. NCBI lineage: Bacteria > Pseudomonadati > Pseudomonadota > Gammaproteobacteria > Orbales > Orbaceae > Gilliamella > Gilliamella sp. M0364. Next base: position 35,714 of record NZ_JACFSF010000005.1, read on the forward strand.
AAACGCAATTAGAGTTGGACCAACAAACGTATCTTTTAAGCACTCGTATTGAGTTCCCTCAACAACACGGCGTAATAAGGTGTTACGAACAACACGCATATAAACACCAGCTTCACGAGCAGATTTACGTAATGCAGTCATTTTTTCTACAGTTACGCCACGAGAATCAGCAACAACTGCAGATAGCGCACCTTTGGCTATTTCATTAACTTCAGCAACAATTTCTTGTTTATTTTGAAGATTTAGTGCCATTGGTATTGCTCCTGGATTAAACTAGGCAAAGCCTAGAATTACTTTAACTAACTACAAATGTAGCTAGCACAATCACGATGAGCAGAATTCCTGTATTATATCTTATCAGGTTCTGTCACCGTCTACGTAGGAAAATTAAGTAATTAAATATCAATTACACCTACGGTCTTGGACGGGGTCTGGTTAAGGCCAGACACCAACCGATTCTTTGTTTAATTGTTAATTAAACAGATGCATTTAAAGTTGCTTGATCGATAGCAACACCAGCGCCCATTGTAGTAGAAAGACTAACTTTCTTCACAAATACACCTTTTGAAGATGCTGGTTTTGCACGTTTTAAAGCAACAAGTAATGCTTCTAAATTCTCTTTAAGTTTATCTGCATCAAAATCAGCTTTACCGATAGTAGTATGGATAATACCATTTTTATCATTACGGTAACGGATTTGACCTGCTTTAGCATTTTTAACCGCTTCAGCAACGTTAGGTGTTACAGTACCAACTTTAGGGTTTGGCATTAAGCCACGAGGTCCTAAAATTTGACCTAATTGACCAACAACACGCATTGCGTCTGGAGATGCGATAACTACGTCAAAGTTCATTTCGCCTTTCTTGATTTGATCTGCTAGATCATCCATACCAACTAATTCAGCACCAGCTTCTTTAGCAGCATCAGCGTTTGCACCTTGAGTAAATACAGCAACACGAACACTACGTCCTGTACCATGTGGAAGAACGATAGCGCCACGTACATTCTGATCTGATTTACGTGAGTCGATACCTAAATTAACAGCAACATCAACGCTTTCAGTGAATTTAGCTGTAGCAAGTTCTTTCAATAAAGCGACTGCTTCATTGATATCATATAGTTTAGTTGCGTTTACTTTTTCGCGGATAAGTTTAGCTTTCTTAGATAATTTAGCCATGAATTAACCCTCCACTTCCAAGCCCATTGAACGTGCAGTTCCTTCGATAGAACGCATCATCGTTTCAATGGTTGCACCATTCATATCAGCAGCTTTTAATTCAGCGATTTCGCGAATTTGAGCGCTAGTTACTTTACCGACTTTTTTCTTATTCGGTTCACCAGAACCAGACTTGATTTTAGCCGCTTTCTTTAATAATACTGCAGCAGGAGGAGTCTTAGTTACAAAAGTGAATGAACGGTCAGAATATACAGTAATAACTACAGGAATAGGTAAACCTTTTTCCATGCTTTCTGTTTTAGCGTTAAATGCTTTACAGAATTCCATAATATTCACACCGTGTTGACCAAGTGCTGGACCAACTGGTGGACTAGGATTTGCTGCACCAGCTGCAACTTGCAACTTGATGTAGGCTTGTACTTTTTTTGCCATTTTAGTTTCCTTTTCTCGGGTGCAAACGCTTCTATTAATAATAGCTATTAATAAATAGACAGCTCCCCTAAGTTAAATGAGGGCGAAATTATCCTATAACTAATACAAAAATGCAACATTTATTTGTTGAAGGATAAAACAAAAGCAGAGTTTATTGCTCTGCTTCTTTATATACAATAAAAAATATTAGAAAATTTTACAGTACGTCAATAGCGTTAAGTTCTTTAAATGCAAGTTCTAAACGAGCAACTAAAGATTCTTGTCCTTTACGTAACCATACACGTGGATCGTAATATTTTTTATTCGGCGCATCAACACCTTCAGGGTTACCTAATTGACCTTGAAGATAAGCTTCGTTTGCTTTGTAGTAATCTAAAATACCAGCCCAGTTTGCCCATTGAGTATCAGTATCGATATTCATTTTAACAACACCATAGCTAACTGCTTCAGCAATTTCTTCTTGTGTTGAACCTGAACCACCATGGAAAACGAAGTTTAATGATTTAGCTGGTAAATTGAATTTCTCAGATACATATTTTTGAGAATTATCTAAAATTTTTGGCGTTAATTTCACGTTACCTGGTTTGTAAACACCGTGAACATTACCGAATGATGCAGCAATAGTAAAACGTGGGCTAATTTCGCTTAAACGTTCATAAGCATAAGCAACATCTTCTGGTTGTGTATACAATGCAGAACTATCCATATGACTATTATCTACGCCGTCTTCTTCACCACCAGTACAACCTAATTCTAACTCTAATGTCATTTTCATCGCAGACATACGAGCAAGATATTGACAACAGATATCAATATTATCTTTTAATGTTTCTTCGGAAAGATCGATCATATGAGAAGAGAATAAAGGTTTACCTGTTTTAGCAAAGTGAGCTTCACCAGCGTCAAGTAATCCATCAACCCATGGAAGAAGTTTTTTAGCACAGTGGTCAGTATGAAGAATAACTGGCACACCATATTTTTCGGCCATTAGGTGAACATGTTTAGCACCTGAAACCGCACCTAAAACAGCAGCTTCTTGTCCATCTAATTTTAAGCCTTTACCAGCGATAAATTGAGCACCGCCATTAGAAAATTGAACAATTACAGCTGAACCAACTTTAGCTGCAGTTTCAATTACTGCGTTAATTGTATTTGTATCAACACAGTTAACAGCAGGTAAAGCAAAATTATTCTCACGCGCGATTTGAAAAACTTTTTGTACATCATCACCAGTAACAACACCAGGTTTAACGACATCAGAAATCTTTGTAGCCATTTTAATTCCTATAGATTTATTTATATAAAAAGTAAAGGATGAGTAATTGGCTCATCCTTCTTATCAAAATAGAATATTAAGCTTTTGCTCTCTCTTCTAACATTGCAACAGCTGGTAGTTTTTTACCTTCAACAAACTCAAGGAATGCACCACCACCAGTAGAAATATAAGAAATTTTATCTTCAATACCAAATAGGTCAATTGCAGCTAATGTATCACCACCACCAGCGATTGAGAATCCTTGGCTATCAGCAATTGCTTTAGCAACAATTTCAGTACCACGACGGAAATTAGGGAACTCAAACACACCGACAGGGCCATTCCATAAAATGGTTTTTGCTTTTTTGATAATATCAGCTAACGCTTCTGCTGACTCATCACCTAAATCAAGGATTTGTTCATTTTCTTTCACATCTTTAACTGATTTTTCAGTTGCCGTTGCTGTTTCGCTAAATTCTGTTGCTACACGAACGTCAGTTGGAACTGGAATATGACAATTAGCCATTAATTTTTTCGCTTCAGGAATTAAATCAGCTTCATAAAGTGATTTACCTACATTATAGCCTTCAGCTGCGATAAAGGTATTAGCGATACCACCACCAACAATAATTTGATCAGCGATTTTTGATAAAGAATCAAGAACTGTTAATTTAGTTGATACTTTAGAACCAGCAACAATCGCAACCATCGGACGGGCTGGATTATCAAGTGCTTTACCTAATGCATCAAGTTCAGCTGCCAATAATGGACCTGCACAAGCAACTGGCGCAAACTTACCAGCACCGTGAGTTGAAGCTTGAGCACGGTGAGCGGTACCAAACGCATCCATTACATAAATGTCGCAAAGAGCCGCATATTTTTTCGATAAAGTTTCATCATCTTTACCTTCACCGACGTTAAAACGTACGTTTTCAAGAACGACAAGTTCACCTTCGTTAACATCAACACCATCAAGGTAATCTTTAACTAAACGAACAGGGAAAGAAACATGTTCTTTTAAGTAATCAACCACAGGTTGTAAAGAGAACTCTGGGTTATATTCGCCTTCAGTTGGTCGGCCAATATGAGAAGTAACCATTACTTTAGCACCTTTTTTAATGGCTTCTTCAATAGTAGGTAATGATGCTTTGATTCGCGCATCTGAAGTAACCTTACCATTTTTAACAGGCACATTAAGATCTGAGCGAATAAATAAACGTTTCCCTTTTAGATCAAGATCTTGCATTCTAATGATAGACATGAGACTTCCTCTTATAAATATAAAAACAATAAAATTTTTGCTATTCTAACATAAAATTTCTAATTAGGTTACAATCAATATCGGTTATATAGTAAACATTACTCGAAATTTGTGCTTTGTACTTTTTATAGTAAATTTTTTTATGTAACAGCATTGACAATGGAAAGAAAATCAGGCATATTTCCCCGCCTTATTAATATGTATTTTTATTTAAACTTGGGAGTTGACTTTGGCTAATATCAAATCAGCTAAAAAGCGTGCGGTTCAATCCGAAAAACGTCGTAAACATAATGCTAGTAACCGTTCAATGATGCGTACTTATGTTAAAAAAGTTTACGCAGCTGTTGCAGCTGGTGATAAACAAACAGCTGAAGTAGCATTCAAAGACATGCAAGCAGTTGTTGACCGTCAAGCGGCTCGTGGTCTAATCCACAGAAACAAAGCTGCACGTCATAAAGCGAATTTAATTAAACAGATTAAAGCACTAGCTTAATGTTCTAATCTGTTGACAATAGAGTTAAAGAAAATTGAAAAAAAGTGGTGTAAGCCACTTTTTTTATTTATATACTGTTATTTCAATTTATATGAATGAAAGAAAAGAGAGCATATTGTGGTTCAACGTGATTATGTAAGAAAAAAGGGCCAATCAAAATCAAAAGCTAAAAAGAATAAGTCACGAATATTACCATCGTTAATGATAGTTCTTGCAGTTATCATTATTGTTTTGTTTTCTGCTATTTTATATTTACTATCAACAAATCACCCAGAAAAACCTATTGAGCGACCAAAAGTAAAAACTGAGTCGCCGGTAGCAACTTTACCTGAACAACCACAAGAACGTTGGACCTATCTTAAAGAATTAGAAACACCGAATGCGAGTAGTGATACTAATTCCACTGCAAGTGAAAGGCAACAAATATTAGATAGTTTTATCAATAATTCTTCTACAACACCAACTACATCAACCAATACTGAAAATAATAAATGGTTACTACAGTGCGGTGCATTTAAAGAAAAAACAAATGCAGACACATTAAAAGCATCTCTAGCTATGACCGGTATTAGTGGTAATATAACCTCCAGTCAACAGTTATATCGAGTTACTGTTGGCCCATATACAAATAAAACTGATGCACAAAAAATATTAAACACATTAAAAGGTAATGGGATCAATAATTGCATTCTTTCTAACTAAATGAAGGTATATTATGAATATACTTAAGCATATGCAGTCATTTTTAGTAATGTTGTGGGCTCGAATAAATCATGATAGATTAACTACTTCAGCAGCAGAACTAGCTTACACAACTATACTTGCATTAGTCCCCCTGATAACGGTAATTTTTGCATTACTCTCAGCCTTTCCTATGTTTGACGAGGTGAGTCAATCATTAAAGCAACTCATTTATAGTAATCTCGTTCCAACTGCTAGTGATACTATCCAAAATTATCTTGAGCAATTTATCGCCAATACCAGAAAAATGACCTTGGTCGGAATTATCGGCTTAATAGTGACATCACTATTACTTATTAACTCTATTAATAATGCACTTAATCGTATCTGGCGAACTAAGCGGAAACGTTCGTTCATGTATAACTTAACTATGTATTGGACTATTTTGACTTTAGGTCCTATTTTAGTTGGTTCAAGTGTTGCTGTAAGCTCTTATATATTTTCACTAAAATGGTTATCCGATGCAGCCAGCGGTGATGTACTACTAAGTACCTTACCATTTATCATATCGGTTGTTGGATTCTGGTTGCTTTATAGCATTATTCCTACCGAATCAATACCGTTTAAAGAAGCGGCAATTGGTGCTTTAGTTGCCGCAATATTATTTGAAATTGGTAAACGTGCTTTTGCGCTGTATGTTACTTCTTTCCCAACTTATCAACTAATTTATGGCGTAGTTTCTTCAATTCCTATTATGTTGGTTTGGATCTATTGCTCGTGGTGTATAGTGCTATTTGGCGCTGAGTTTGCAGCCACCCTAACTGACTTTAATAAACAAAGAAAAGTACTGTTAAAGTACTCACCTAAACTGGAGTAGTATCAATTATGATTGCCCTAATTCAACGTGTAAAACAAGCATCAGTTTCTGTTGATAATCAAATTATTGGTCAAATAGATCAGGGATTACTTGTTTTACTTGGTATTGAGCAAGGTGATAATGAGCAAAAAGCGATACGTTTGCGGGAAAAAGTACTTGGTTATCGTATCTTCAGTGATGATGATGGCAAGATGAACCTCAATGTTCAGCAAATAAATGGCAAACTATTGGTTGTTTCTCAGTTTACACTAGCCGCTGATACTCAAAAAGGTATGCGTCCAAGTTTTACAAAAGGGGCTTCGCCAGATATGGCCAATGAGCTTTACCAATTTTTTGTCCAACAGTGCCAACAGCATATTGAAACACAAACAGGGCAATTTGCAGCCGATATGCAAGTATCACTGATTAATGACGGCCCAGTAACATTTTGGCTACAAGTTTAACTATGCGGTCTTAAAGGAAAGATATTCTAAATTTTTTAAGTAAATATAACTCATTTATTTGATTTTATTTAGCCATTTTAATACTACTTCTTGGTTGGTAAGGCCCCAATTATTTAATTTATTTTCATAGAACTGCTTCAATTCGTCCCATTTGTAGTAAGGATAATTGTTGGTTTTTAAAGGTAAATGGACTTCTCGCTCATTTAACATTACTTTAACTAATATAGGCTGATCAGCTTGTTCACTTCTATAAAATATCCATTGAATATTTGCTGCCATTGGAATAATTTTATCGGCTTGCCAAACGGAAGGATAATCAGTTACTGGATTAGCTACCATATTGGTACCTTCAATTTCCATCAATGTTGCTAATGGTGATACAGTTTCGGCATGAGCAAATCGCAAATTGGCATCAATATCCTTATTAGCTATCGCACTATCAGCTGTTTTTAACATATCTAATAATAGTGGTGCAGCAATCTTAATTTGGATGCCATTACTATCAAAAGCAGGACCAATTTGTAAATAATTTTTTGCTGTGACGACAGTGTTAAACCATAATAGCTGATCTTGTGTGAAGTAACCGCTAAAATCAAGATGATTATCAGCTAATACTAGTGGTGAAAAGGATAATAATTCTTGATAAAGCTGATAAACAGAAAGCACAAAATTTTGCGTTTTAACTAAAGAATTTTCTGATAGCGAGATACCATTATTTAATTGATGAATAAAATCAGATGTGAAGATCAAACTTGCGATATTTTCACTCATCTCTACTGATTTAGTATCATTTTCTAAAGATTTTAGTGTATTTTTAATTATTCTATTTTTCTTATATTTAGCATAAGCAGGCGAATATTCAAAAAAACGTAACAACGTTTGCTGATCTTCTAGTTGTTGATTAACGTTTAGCTTGGAATATTTGGTTTTGAATGTATTAATAAAGATTTCAGCCGTTTCTTTAGCCCGTGGAGAGGTTGATGAAATAACCGCTATTTTTTGACCTTTAAACACTGTTGGATTATTCTTTAACATCCGTTGACTAATTAAACTTATATCTTTTCGCCCAAGATCACTAAGTTCACCATAATGATCTTTATTAAGTTCTCTAATAGTAGTAATTTGCGTTAATAATAATTTCCCTTTTTCAGTTAATTGATTATTTTTTTCCGCCAATACCAAAATTTTATAAGCAATATCTTCATATTTAGCTTTGCTGATATAACGGGAACCATGACGACCAATATGATCAATATAAAACGCTTGATAACCACTAGGAGCAGGAGTAAGAGATTGTCTTGCATCATATTGATATGCAGTCTTTGAACCAGAAATCATCATTCCAGAAAAACTCAATGGCGTAAAAAGCGTAAGCATAATGGTTAATATCTGATTTGCTGGTTGAGTAATAGAAAAATTTTTTTTTATAAAAGACATAATTACCCCTATCTATAATTAATAATATAAGAGCAAAATAACAGGCCAATACTTATAAGCTTATTTTATCTCATTAATAACATTATTTAACTGAAAATAATGCAATTATTTTAATAACACTCTTTTAATTTTTGAAAAAAGGATTATCTTATTATGTATTTTTTCCAACTCATTTAATTGATTTAAAACATAATGAAATTATATGGCCTTTCTGGTACTAAAATTAGTAGTGCATTTATTTCGGCATGCATTAACACCCCTTATAATACGACTCGTTTTCTTAAAGATTTGATTGCTGGAATAACTGTTGGCATTATTGCTATTCCGCTTGCTATGGCGTTAGCTATAGCAAGTGGTGTTGCACCTCAACATGGCTTATATACTGCGATTATCGCTGGTTTCGTGATAGCACTGACAGGTGGTTCTCGTTTTAGTGTTTCCGGCCCAACAGCAGCTTTTGTGGTAATTTTATATCCGGTTTCGATACAATTTGGTTTATCAGGTCTATTAATTGCTACCTTACTTTCAGGCATATTTTTAATATTAATGGGCATAATTAGGTTAGGCCGCTTAATAGAATATATTCCTCTACCTGTGGTATTAGGTTTTACCTCTGGTATTGCAATAACAATTGCAACAATGCAAATTAAAGACTTTTTTGGTTTAACACTGGAACATATGCCGGAAAACTACATCAATAAAGTTATTGAACTAGTGAAGACGTTGCCAACGATTAATATCGCCGATACATCAGTAGGATTAATAACACTTATTGTGCTAATTGTTTGGCCAAAATTTCGAATGAAAATTTCTGGCCATTTACCAGCATTAGTCGCAGGTATATTAATAATGCTAATCTTCAATCAATTTGGCTATCAAATAGAAACAATTGGTTCACGATTCACGTATACATTGGCAGATAATACTACTGGTCATGGTATTCCGCCAGTTTTACCAGAATTTATCTTACCATGGGAACATGCTGGTTTTACTTGGGATTGGACAACATTCAGTGCATTAATTCCAATCTCAATCACTATGGCAATGTTATGTGCTATTGAATCACTACTTTGTGCCGTAGTTTTAGATGAAATGACACATACTAAACATCATTCGAATAGTGAATTGATTGGCCAAGGTCTAGGTAATATTATCGCCCCATTTTTTGGTGGAATTTCAGCAACAGCCGCTATTGCACGTTCAGCAGCAAATGTAAAAGCTGGAGCGACTTCACCCATTGCTGCGGTATTGCATGCGTTAATTGTTTTATTGGCACTCATCTGTTTTGCGCCACTATTATCCTTTATTCCATTATCAGCAATGGCAGCATTATTATTAATTGTTGCATGGAATATGAGTGCCGTACAGCGAGTTATTTATATCATTAAACGCGCACCTAAAGATGATATTATAATCATGCTTATTTGCATGTCACTGACTGTATTATTCGATATGGTTATTGCTATAACAATTGGTATTGTATTAGCTTCTATCTTATTTATGCGTCGTATTGCAAGAATGACTCGTTTAGTCGAATTAAATCAAGGAAATGAGAAAACATTAGTACTGCGTATTAGTGGTCCATTGTTCTTTGCCGCTGCTGAGCGTACCTTTTTAGAGTTATACCAAAAAATTAATGGTTATCAAAACATTGTTCTACAGTGGGATGCAGTACCTATTCTTGATGCTGGTGGCTTAAATGCGCTTATTCACTTCATTGATGAATTACCTGCGAAGGTGGAGCTCTCAATTTGTGAATTACAATTTCAACCATTAAAAACTTTAGCCCGAGCAAAAATTGTACCAATTCCAAACAAATTAATGTTTTATTCAACTTTAGATGAAGCACTGAAAGATAAAATTTAAGTGCGAAATTCGTTTTATTATATTGGTTAAATATTATACTTAGTGAAAATATAGTCTCTGATTTTCACTAAGTATTTTGTATCACCTATATACCCTGCCCTTTTTTAAAATAATATAAGTAAAAGTTAACCTTGCAAGATAGTATTTGTTTAATTCTTTACATTAACAACAAAAATAGGAAATTAATATGACAACTAATGAAAACACTATTCAATATGTTAAACATAAAGCGAATTGGTTTATTGTAATTGGTGTGATTTTGATTGTTCTCGGTTGCTTGGCATTGGGTTATCAATTCATAGCTACCGTTTTTTCTGTTTATTTTATTGGTTCATTGCTGTTAATCGCCGGCATCATCCAAGTTGTACACGCATTTAATATCAAAGGTTTGGGCCAAACTGCCTTATGGGCAATCATGGGGATTTTATATATCTTTATTGGTGGGATGGCTTTTTTCCAACCGATTGCCGTTTCATCAGCACTAACTTTACTGATTTCATTATTATTGACTATTAGTGGATTTAGCCAAATTTTTGCTGCGATGAGTAATCGCAATATCCCTCGTTGGGGATGGGTAGTCTTTTCGGGAATTATTAACATCATTTTAGGGCTAATGCTAATTGCTGGTTGGCCATATGATAGTGTTTGGGTATTAGGAATGTTTTTAGGTATCGATCTAGTTTTCCAAGGTTTTGCCTATATTGCTATTGGTTTCGCATTAAAAAATCACTAAATAGCGATAGTTTATCTTATTGCTCACAACACAACTTGTGAGCAATATTCGGCAACATATCAAAAATAAAAATCTGTTAATTATCAATGGCTATTTATAACTCTTATTGGTTTTCGCTTTAACCTCACGCATTGATTGCAAAATTCGATGATAATTATCTAATCTTGATGGTGCGATTACTCCTTCTGATACCGCTTTTTGCAATAGACACCCTGGTGTATCTAAGTGATTGCAATCCCTAAATTGGCAACCACCTAAATAATCATCAAATTCGACAAAACCGGCAATAACTTCCTCAGGTTCTAAATGCCATAAACCAAACTCCCGAATTCCCGGCGAATCAATAATATCACCGCCATTAGGTAAATGGTAAAGCCGAGTTGAAGTTGTGGTATGTTGGCCAAGCCCCGATATTTCAGACACTTCACCAGTTAGCGTAGCTTGGTCATGAGGTAATAGCAAATTGATAATACTCGATTTACCCACACCAGATTGGCCAACCAATATAGATATTTTGTCATCCAGTACCTTTTGTAAAGGTTCTATACCCTGCTGTGATTGGCAAGAGACATATAAAACTTGATAACCAATTTTGCTGTAAATAAGAAACTGTTGTTCAATCTCTTGTTTTTTTTGTTCATCAAGCAAATCAATTTTATTTAATACGATAATTGGGGTAATTTTAGTCGCTTCACATGCAACTAAATAACGATCGATGATATTAAATGATAATTCAGGTAATACCGCAGAAATAATAACAATTTGATCGACATTGGCGGCAACAGGTTTAACGCCATCATAAAAATCAGGTCGTACTAACTCGGAATGACGAGGATGCACGGCTTCTATAATACCATTAGTATTCGGTTCTAAACTTTCACGCCACAATACTTTATCGCCGGTCACTAATGATGGTAAAGTACGACGAATACTACATCGGTAGATTTTGCCAGCATTATCTTCAACATCCGCTGATTTGCCAAAGCGACTCACTACCACGCCATCACGAGGCGCAGAAAAATTAGCCAGATTGTCATCTAACTTAGTTTCTAAACGCTGTTGATGCTTAGCGGCCATACGCCTTTTTTGATTTTTTGAGAGTTGATTTTTCGCCACAGTAACTAATTTTTTGCTCAAACAGTTTGGTACTTATGCTACACTACTCGGCATTAAAAAGAAAATTAATACCGCAAATTATGACTACACAATCAAATATAAACAGTAATAATCTTATCTGGATTGACCTTGAAATGACAGGTCTTGATCCAAATAGCGATCGGATTATCGAAATCGCTACCATCGTAACTGATTCTAATTTAAATATCCTCGCTGAAGGCCCAGTCATTGCTATCCATCAATCAGATGAACAACTTGCGCTTATGGATGATTGGAATCAAAGAACGCATGGCAAATCCGGATTAATTGATCGTGTGCGTCAAAGTACCATTTGCGAACAACAAGCTGAACAACAAACCATTGAATTTTTAAAACAATGGGTGCCAGAAAACAGTTCACCAATCTGTGGTAATACCATTGGTCAAGATCGCCGTTTTCTATTTAATTACATGCCAAATTTAGAAAAATATTTTCATTATCGTTATCTAGATGTTAGTACGATTAAAGAATTAGCCAGACGCTGGAAACCAGAAATATTAAAAGATATCAGTAAACAGAGTTCTCACCAAGCTTTAGATGATATTCGCGACTCTATCGCCGAATTAATTTATTACCGACAACATTTTTTTAATCTTACTAATGAATGATCATGAGTATTATATATACGATTTTACTTTATCTAATTCAGCCACTAGTCTGGCTGAGATTACTTTGGCGCAGCCGTAAAGCGCCAGATTATCGTAAACGCTGGTTGGAACGTTATGGATTTTGCAAAAATAAAGTCAAATCAGGTGGAATTTTAGTACATGCGGTTTCTGTCGGCGAAACGTTAGCCGCAATTCCATTGATTAAAGCGCTGCAAAGCGAATATCCACAGTTACCGATTACGGTGACGACCATGACCCCCACTGGCTCTAAACAAGTTAAATCAATACTCAAAGAGAGTGTTAGTCATGTCTACTTGCCTTATGATCTGCCTTGTGCAATACATCGCTTTCTAAAAACAGTTCAGCCCAAATTAGTCATAATTATGGAAACAGAGCTTTGGCCAAACTTAATTAGCCAATGTGATAGCAAAAAAATTCCATTGATCATTGCTAATGCCCGCTTATCTGAACGTTCAGCCAAAAGATACCATAAACTAGGACATGCTATTAGTAAACTATTAGCTAAAATCAGCACTGTTGCCGCCCAAAATAGACAAGACGGTGATAGATTTATCTCATTGGGTCTACCGGCAGATCATTTAGCGGTAACGGGTAGTATTAAGTTTGATATTGAACTCACGGCTAAGCAACAACAGAATCTTGCGCAGTTAAAACAGCAATGGCAATTACATCGACCAGTACTAATCGCTGCCAGCACGCATTCAGGCGAAGATGAAATCATTTTATCAGCATTTCAACAGCTTCTTAAAAATCATGGCAACTTATTACTTATTTTAGTCCCTCGTCACCCTGAACGTTTTAAAACCGTTGAAAAGCTAATTACCGATAATGGCTTGAATTATATTACACGCAGTAGCAAACAACCCCCTACAGATCAGACACAAGTGATTTTGGGTGATACCATGGGAGAATTACTGGAACTTTATGGTTTGGCTAATATTGCTTTTGTTGGCGGTAGTTTAATTGAGCATGGCGGACATAACCCACTGGAACCGGCTCTACACCATATTCCAATTATTAGCGGTACACATTTTTTTAACTTTAAAGTTATTGGTGAACAGTTAATTGAGGCTAATGGCATGCTGGTATGTGATAGTTCTGCTGATTCGCTCTATTCCACCATTAACAGCTTATTAAATGATGAAAGTCGTTGTCAGCAAATTGGCGAAAATGCCTATCAAATTTTAAAAAATAACCAAGGCGCGCTAAACCGCCTTCTTGAGGTTATCCATCACTATCTTGAAAAATCATAAGGATGGCTTGTGAATAAAAAACAGGGGTTATTGCTAGTTAATTTAGGCACACCAAGTGCCGTAACACCAATGGCGATTCGTTGTTACTTGACCGAGTTTTTACTCGATCGCCATGTTGTCGACCTGCCTGCTTTTATTTGGTATCCAATTTTAAAATACCTAGTACTGCCTAAACGTGTCCCCTATATCATCAACCATTATCAAAAGATATGGATAGAGGGTGAATCACCATTACTCCATTACAGTAAACGCTTGATCAATCAATTACAACCCGCATTACCTGACATGCAATGCGAATTAGCCATGACCTATGGGGAACCGAACTTACTGTCGGCACTAAATAATTTAAAATCATGTGAAAAAGTCACTTTATTACCGTTATTTCCGCAATATTCGACCACCACAACTCAAGCGGTATTAGCTAAAGTAAAGCAACTTATTGCTGACAATAATATCAAAATTAACCTTAGCTATATTCGTGATTATGCCGACCACCCAAGTTATATTGATGCACTTTATTGGCAAGTTCAGCAAGCGTTTTCAGCCCAAGGGCAACCGGATGTATTGCTCCTTTCCTATCATGGTATTCCTGAACGCTATATTGATAACCGCCAAGACGACTATGTGCAAAGATGCCAGTTAACCGCTAAATTGTTGACAAACAAATGCCAAGAAAATGGCATCAACTTACCCATAAAAATGGCTTATCAATCAAAATTTGGTAAAGGGAAATGGGTTGAACCCAACACCAGCGATATATTAGCAAACTTGGCTAAAACCGGTACTGAACATGTGCAGGTTATCTGTCCAGGTTTTTCGGCAGATTGTATTGAAACTATTTATGAAATTGACGAACAAAATCGAGAAATATTCTTAAATGCTGGCGGTAAACAGTTTTATTATATCCCAGCCCTAAACGATACACCATTACAGGTTAAATTAATCAAAAATATAGTTGAAAAAACCCCTTTCCTCAAAAAATTTTAACTGATTAAGATTTATTTTTAACAAAAATCAAATCTTATCGGCACAACTTTAAATTGATTAATATTAAAGCTAAATAACCAACTAATCTAACTAGTGTGATTAACCTGTGTTAGGATGATAATTAAAAATTATTTGCGCTCAAAGGAGAATACTCGATGAAAATAATCATCATTGGCGCTCAAGCTGCTGGTGCAAGTGCCGCGGCTAAAGCCAGAAGAAAGGATCCCAATGCGACAATTCGCATCTATGAAAAATCAGATATTGTTTCATTTGGTGCTTGTGGATTACCTTACTTTATTGGCAATCATTTTCAAGATGAAAACGAAATGATATCCAGAACACCAAATCAATTTGCAAAAGATGGGATTGAAATCAAAACGTTACATGAAGTTATCGCTATTGATGCAAAATTAAAAAAAATTACAGTCAAAGATCTTAACACCAATAACTGTTTTGATGATGATTATGACAAATTACTTATTGCGGTTGGAGCAGCACCAATAATTCCACCTTTAGAAAATCACCAACTGGAAAATATTTTCACTTTGCGTGATATATATGATGGTCTGGCAATAAAAAATGCCTTAACGAATCCACAAAATACCAATGTTGTAGTCATTGGTGCTGGCTACATAGGGCTTGAAGTAACTGAATCTTTAGTGGCATTAAACAAAAATGTAAAATTAATTCAATTAGATGAAAGAGTATTGGTCGACGCCTTCGATCCGGAACTTACCGAGATAATTGAAGAAAACCTAAAACAACATTGTGATTTACACCTACAAGAACGAGTACAAGGTTTTGAAGGTGTACAAAAAGTTACCCATGTTATTACCGATAAAGCTAAATATGCGGCGGATATTGTCATTATAGCTACAGGGGTAAAACCTAATAGCAAAGTATATAAAGATTTAGAGCTTGAAACACTTAGCAATGGCGCTATTGTCATTGATAGTTATGGCAAAACTAATATTGCTGATATTTATGCCGCGGGCGACTGTGTCGCACTATATCATCGAGTTAGTCAATCAATGACTTATATACCATTAGCTACTGGCGCCAACAAACTCGGTAAGGTGGTTGGTGACAATTTAGCTGGTGGAAATAACCAATTTCCAGGTACTCTTGGTACATCAGCATTAAAAGTGTTTGATATTGAAGCTGGCCGAACAGGACTCACCGAACAGCAAGCTATCAAAGCAGGTATCCCCTACAAAACAGTGATAGTTAAAGATAAAAATCATAGTAACTATGTTGCAGGGCAAACTGGCATCATCGCTAAACTCATTTATCACGCCGAAACTCGTATTTTATTAGGTGGACAAATAGCAGGAGGGAATGGCGCTGCACTAAGAACCAATAGTTTAGCCACAGCCATTTGGGCAAATATGAAAATTGATGAATTAGCGATGATGGACTTTTTATATGCGCCACCTTTTTCAAGACCGTGGGATATTTTAAATATCGCCGGAGGTATCGCTAAATAGAGTTTAAGCATAATAAATATTTGCTTAGTTATTAACATTCAGAATGGGCAGTTGGGTTAATTTAAATGGTTAATCCAACCCAAAAACAGATTATTCAAAATTAATTTAATTTTATCCAAACGCTGGGGGTAAACATGTCAGATGCCATATTTCAGGGCACTTTTTTCGAAAAGTTCTTATCTATCACTCATTATCAAACCTTAATCGGCATTGGCTTATTACTGCTTTGCTTTTTCGCTATCATGCGGCCACTACAAACAAAAAAAGTTAATTTTTCCATTCGAATGTTAGTCGGATTGATACTTGGTGCCGTTCTTGGTTTAGGTATCCAAGCCGTAGCCGGTTTTCCTACTGACTCAACAGTTTGGATGCAAGAAACCGCAACATGGTATGGTTTATTCGGCCGAGCCTTTATCGCTTTTATACGCATGCTGGTTATCCCACTCATTTTCGTCTCAATTGTAAAAGTGATTATTGATTTTTCTGGTAAAGAAAATTTACCACAAATCGCATTTAGAGGTATTTTTTGGCTACTGTTCACTACAGCAATTGCCTGTATTATCGGGATTATCTTAGCTAATGTATTATCATTAGGTGAACTAAGTTCAACCTCAACCAAAACTGCGGTTGCCAAACAATACACTAATATTATTGATACATTTGTCAATCTTATTCCAAGTAATATTATTGCTTCTATGGTAAAAGAGAATATCGTAGGTTTAGTTATCTTTTCGGCATTAATGGGGCTTGCCGCTAACCGCATGGAAAAAAAGAATCCACAACCTATAGCTCTTTTTAAAACTTTTATTGAAGCGCTTTATAAAATCATCATGTCAATTGCCATGACGGTCATCAAATATATGCCTTATGCGGTAATTGCCTTACTTGCTCGTACCATTATTTCAAATGGCATACCTGCAATTATTGAAGTTTCAAGCTTTGTATTAGCGATTTACCTTGCAACCATATTAATGCTTGCAGTACATATCGTGATTGTGATGGTGCATGGAGTTTCACCAATCATATTTATTAAAAAAGCGCTTGGTACATGGTTACTAGCTTTTACCAGCCGTTCATCAGTTGGTACATTACCTATGACAATATCAACATTGACCGTCAGAATGGGGGTAAATAGCGGTACTGCTAATCTGGTAGGATCATTAGGCAGTACAATGGGAATGAACGGTTGTGCTGGATTTTTCCCTGCGCTGCTTGCCGTAATGGTAGCCCATATGGTAGGCATTAATACTGATATCCAATTTTATATTATGCTAGTGATTGTGGTGGTTATTGGTTCGATTGGTATCGCTGGTATTCCCGGTACCGCAACTGTTGCAGCAACAGTCGTGCTATCAGGTATGGGGATGGCAGAATACTTCCCTTTAATCGGCATGGTGCTAGCCGTCGATCCAATTATTGATATGGCGAGAACTTTAGCTAACGTATCTGGAGCAATGACCGCAGCAATAGCAACGGATCACGAGGTTGGATTAATGAATATGGATATCTACAACGATCCTAACGTGACCTTGGATAATGAACAGTCAGAAGTTTAATGATAAAAAATACACTTCCGATGAATTCTAAACAAATAGCAAAAGACGCCGATTGGCGTCTTTTTTATATCAGTTGATTAGGCAAAAAATTAAATCGTTTTTAACCACGCTTTAACATCATCACCTAAGCTTTTATGACGCATTGCATATTGAACAAAAGTTTGGACATAACCTAATTTATTTCCACAATCATGGCTTCGGCCTTTAATGCAATATGCATCAACAGGATCTTCTGCAAGTAACATCGCAATTGCGTCAGTTAATTGAATTTCACCACCAGCACCTAATGGTGTTTTGGCTAATAAAGGCCAAATTTTTTCAGACAACACATAACGGCCTACCACAGATTGGTTAGATGGCGCATCTTCAATTGACGGTTTTTCAACTACACTATACATTTGTGTTACATTACCAGCTGATAGCTCCTCACCACGGCAGTCAACAATACCATAAGATGAAACAAGATCTTTCGGAACTGGCTCAACCATGATTTGGCTATGCTTAGTATCATGATAATTATGAATCATCGCCGCTAAATTATCTTGAGTAAGATCACTATCATACTCATCAATAATTACATCAGGTAATACAACAGCAAAAGGTTCATCACCAACTAAGGGATAAGCACAAAGCACCGCATGACCAAGCCCTTTAGCTAAACCTTGGCGAACACTTGTGATAGTGACATGTTTTGGTAGTATTCCTTGCACTTCTTGCAAGAGTTGACGTTTAACTCGGGCTTCTAACATGGCTTCAAGCTCGAAGCTGGTATCAAAATGGTTTTCAATCGAATTTTTAGACGAATGTGTAACAAAAATAATTTCAGTTATTCCTGCTGCAATACACTCTTTGACTACATATTGAATAAGTGGTTTATCAACCACGGGTAACATCTCTTTAGGAATCGCTTTGGTTGCAGGTAACATCCTTGTACCAAGACCAGCAACAGGGATAACCGCTTTTTTTACTTTTCCGTTTAAAGATGGTTCTAAATTTAATGACATTTTAATTCCTTAAAAAAATAAATTAACTAATAACATTGTTATAATTTTCCTCTCTACGATGTCCATTAACAAACGTGTTATAAACTCGCTTTGAATTAAGCATATAGGAAATGCAAATAATGCTCAAAATAATGTTTTTGGCTATATGAAACAAATCACGGCTTTCAATTTTAAATGAGGTAAATTGATGAGTAATAAACTGATCTAAAAGCATAAATACAATAACTAACAGTTCAAAACAAATCATCAAAGATGGAAATTTATAATTTTTAGTGAAAAAGAGATAAAGTAAGTAGATATTAAAAAAGATAATAATCAAATTCATACCGATTTCTAATGGATAAATCCAATTAAGATTTTCAATATAAAAAATAGAATTAGTAAGATTAGCCAATTTTATAAAGGTAATACTACTAAAAAGAATCAAAAATAAACTAGTGATACAACTCAAAAATAATCTTATCGCAACAACAATGAGCCAACCACCTAATCCTTTGAGAGTTAAGTTATCAGACATACAAATATCCTTAATTTAAAATAGATAAATCCTCAGATTGAATTAATGAAGGATTATCCCTGTCTTTAGCTAAAGAATCAATGGAAATATAGATAATCTGACAGTTTTCTAATACCGCTTCTTTGACCACAAATTTTGCCTTACGATCACGAGCTTCTTTCTGTTTAACACTGATATACAAATCGTCATAACCATCATCATACATTGATGCTCGTTCAAATATATTAGGACTCCGCCAAAATGTCTCTTTTGGATAATCGCGCTCAAAAGTTTGACCGGTTAATTTGCCTTTTAAACCAACATAAATTATTGGTAAATGATTACTCGCTCGACTTTGTGAGAGATAAATATGGGGATATTCTGTAAGATTGGGTTCAAGCTGGTTTAGCTTAAATTCAATACCAGAACGATTTTGATACTGGCAATTTTCCATTGTTAAAGGTGCAGTTCGAAAATTCAACGAACCACACCCTACAAGTAAAAATATAAAGAAAATATTAAAAATACGATACATCATTATTTATTGTTTACTTATAAAATATTTATAAGTAACTCCAGCTACTATTTACATCTTTTCACTAACATTTTCAGCAGTATTAGTAATTGCTTTACCGCCAGATTGAACATCTTTACCGACACCTTTAAACGTGTTACAACCAACTACCATTGTTGTCATCGCAATACTTACCATTAAAATAAATACTTTACGTAACATGTGATTCTCCTCTAGTTAGTCACATTATGATTTTATTGTGGCAAATGCTTCTGCTACACGATGTATATTATGGTGATTTAATCCCGCCACACACATTCTTCCGCTGCCCACCAAATAAACGGCGAAATCATCTTTTAGCTGTGTGACTTGCTCTTTAGAAAAACCTGTATAACTAAACATACCTCTTTGTTTAACTAAATAATCAAAATTTTGTGTCGGTACGGCTGTTTTTAATAAATCGACTAGCGTTGAACGCATGGTTACAATACGGTTGCGCATGGTTTGAACTTCATTAAACCATAAAGCTTTAAGTTCCGTATTATTTAATACATATGAGACCAGTTGCGCACCATACGCAGCTGGACTGGAATAATTTCGACGAACGGTTGCTTGTAATTGGCCAAACACTCGGTTGGCCGCTTGGTTATCATCACATAATACGGATAATCCACCTACCCGTTCTCCATACAGTGAAAACGTTTTGGAAAAAGAATTACTAATCAAACCACATAATCCTTTCTCAGCGACTTTTTTGATTGCATAACTATCGCTTTCGATACTTTCACCAAAACCTTGATAAGCAATATCCATAAATGGGATAAGATCACGATTTTGTAAAACTTCAATCACTTTATCCCACTGCTGCTGTGTTAAATCGACGCCAGTAGGATTATGACAACAAGGATGTAATAGCACGATACTTTTAGCCGGCAAGCTATTTAATGTATCTAGCATAGCGTCAAATTTTACACCACAAGTTGCTGGGTCAAAATAAGGATATTTATTTACTTTAAAGCCTGCACCACTAAAAATAGCAATATGATTTTCCCAAGTTGGATCACTAACCCATACTTGAGAATTAGGAAAATAGTGATAAAGAAAATCAGCACCAACTTTAAGGGCTCCTGATCCACCTAGCGTTTGAATAGTCGCAATTCTTTTAGTTAGAATAGCAGGATTATCTTCACCAAAAAGCAGTGATTGAATTGCTTGGCAATAACTAGGTAAACCACTCATTGGTAAATAAAGTTGTGCACCTTGTTGATGTTGATAAATATAATCACGAGCCGTTTTAATACATGATAATTGTGGAACATGACTGTTTTCATCATAATAATAACCAATACTCAAATTAGTCTTATCTTGACGATTGTCATTATTAAATTCTGCGACTAATGACAAAATTGGATCACCAGCATACGACTCTACTTTTTCAAACATTTTTCCTACCTAATTAACCAATAAATAGCAATGTATAATTGTAGATTATTGCACCAACTTAATTGGCAATCAATCACAAAATAACAGTTTAAATATAAATAATTTTAGGCAAATAAAATCGACTGTTTAACAGTCTGATTCAGATAGAAAAACGTCATAATTGGTGACAAAAAATAGGGATATTTAGCAAAAAAAGCCACAAAAAAACCTTTCCTCAACTTTTTTGCTTCATTAGCACCTATTGGTGCTAATCACTTTGGCAAACTTATTTAACAGCAATAACTTCTATTTCAACTTTAGCATCTTTCGGAATTCGAGCTACTTGCACACAAGAACGCGCTGGAAAGCTTGCTTGATTTTCGGTAAAAAATGCTTCATAGACACTATTAACATCAGCAAAATCATTCATATCAGCTAAAAAAATAGTTGTTTTAACGATATTTTTAACTTGATAACCCGCCTCAGTAACAATTGCTTTAACATTAGCTAAACTTTGCTTAGCTTGTTCTTTCACACAAGTTGGTATCTCACCAGTTGCTGGATTAATTGGGATTTGACCTGATGCAAATAACATATTGCCCAAATCAATACCTTGCACATAAGGACCAATAGCTGCAGGGGCTTTATCGGTATTAACTACTTTCGCCATAGATAAATTTCTCCTTTTATTTATTATGACTCTCATTTCAACAGGAACACAATTTTGTGTCAAGTTATAACAAATTTATGAGCATGGGACTTCTGCAAATTTTCTGATATGATAGGTGATAATTTTTTCATTTGTTGAGAGTTAGTATGTTTGAGAATTTAACTGATCGTTTATCGCAGACATTCCGCAATATTAGTGGTCGTGGGCGTCTGTCTGAAGATAATATCAAAGATGCACTACGTGATGTCCGAATGGCATTACTTGAAGCTGATGTTGCCCTACCTGTAGTACGAGAATTTATTAATCAAGTTAAACAAAAAGCCGTCGGTTTAGACGTGAATAAAACGCTAACCCCAGGCCAAGAATTTATTAAAATCGTTCAAGCTGAACTTACTGCAGCAATGGGTGAAGTTAATAGTTCACTTAACTTAGCTACTCAGCCTCCAGCGGTAATGCTAATGGCTGGTTTACAAGGTGCAGGTAAAACAACTAGCGTTGCAAAACTAGCAAAATTCTTAAAAGAAAAACAAAAAAAGAAAGTATTAGTTGTTTCTGCCGATGTCTATCGACCCGCAGCGATAAAACAATTAGAAACACTTGCTAAAGCAATTGATGTCGAGTTCTTCCCATCAGATATAAAACAAAAACCGGTTGATATTGTTAATAAAGCAATTTCACATGCGAAATTACAATTTTTTGATGTACTGATTGTCGATACGGCTGGTCGATTACATGTTGATAGCGACATGATGGATGAAATCAAAGCACTACATGATGCAATCAATCCAATTGAAACGCTATTTGTTGTCGATGCAATGACCGGGCAAGATGCTGCCAATACAGCTAAAGCATTTAACGATGCCTTACCACTAACCGGTGTCATTTTAACTAAAGTTGATGGTGATGCTCGTGGTGGTGCGGCATTATCCATCCGCCATATCACTGGCAAACCAATTAAGTTTTTAGGGATGGGGGAAAAAACGGATGCATTAGAGCCTTTTTACCCTGACCGCATTGCTTCGCGCATTTTAGGCATGGGAGATGTTCTCTCTTTAATTGAAGAATTACAGAGTAATGTTGATCGTGAAAAAGCGGAAAAAATCGCTAAAAAGTTAAAAAAAGGCGATAAATTTGACTTCAATGATTTCCAAGATCAGCTTAAACAGATGCGTAATATGGGCGGAATGGGAGCCATGCTGGCTAAATTACCGGGGGTAGGTCAGCTACCGGATCATATTAAAGCGCAAATGGATGACAAAATCACCATCAAAATGGAAGCAATAATTGGTTCTATGACATTAAAAGAGCGAGCGAATCCGGAAATCATCAAAGGATCACGCAAACGCCGTATTGCAAATGGATCAGGAACACAAGTACAAGATGTCAACAAACTACTTAAACAGTTTGAAGATATGCAAAAAATGATGAAAAAAATGAAAGGTGGCGGCATGATGAAGATGATGCGTCAAATGAAAGGTTTAATGGGCGGAGGCATGGGTTTCCCACCGAGATAACGTTTTACTTTTCTCTTTCTTTCAATTCATTACTATCGCGCAGCTTGGCGCGATAGTATTTCAATAAACTTAATTCTCTCGATTTACTGCTTTAATTTTACTTGGCCGATGCATAGTTAATACCGTTCCAATCGATGAAACGATAATAAACATAATAGCCAACCATTGATAATGTGTTAACTGTTCGTGCAACACAATTAATCCGGAAAACGCCGCAAATACCGGTGACAAACTCATTAAGGTACTAAAAGTTTGGGCTGGTAAGCGTGGTAATGCAACCATATCAAGGCCATAAGGAATCGCTGACGCTAATAGTGAAACCATGAAAGCCAATGGCAAAATATCCAAGGAAAACATTGTACTACCACTTTGCCATACCCCAATTGGAAAGAGTAGTACTGAAGCAACAATCGAACCAAGCGCAACACTTGGCGCACCATATATTTCGCCAGCTTTACGACCAAAAAGAATATAACCAGCCCAACAACTTCCAGCACATAAAGCCAATAAAAGACCAATCGGATCTAAGTCACTGGCTGCTTGATGAATAGGCAATAACATAACTAATCCAATTATAGCAATACCTAACCAAATAAAATCGGTTAATCGTCGACCGGAAAACATAGCCACCATAATTGGGCCGGTTAATTCAATTGCGACAGCAATACCTAAAGGAATACGAGAGATAGCATTATAAAAAGATAAATTCATGCAACCCATGGCAATACCATACAAAATAATATATTTAATTGCTGATTTTGAAATCTTTTTACGCCATGGTTTAAAGATTATGACCAATAAAATAGAGGAAAAAAATAAACGCCACGCAGTCATTGCTTCTGGTCCAAGTATTGGGAACAAATATTTAGCAAATGAAGCACTTGATTGTACAGAAATCATTGATACAAAAATTAATAAAACTGGCCAAGATCTTTTGAACATAATAATAACCTTATTTGAACAATGGGATTGTTATAAAAAGGGAACAAATTGTTTGCATAACATAATAAAATTCAATTTAAAATTTTCACCATCTATAGTAAAAACAGTGTTAATTAAACAAATTGTATAAATAATGTATTTAAAATTATCAAATAAACTTCACTGTTAGTTTTCCCTTTTTACTGATAACAATGCCAGATCTTGTAATGCTTTTTTATAAGGAGAATCTGGTAAAATTGAAATCACATTAAACGCTTTGTTCGCCTCTTGCTGGGCTATTTTTAAAGTAAATACAAGCGATCCGCATGATTTCATCACAGCTAAAACATGCTCTAACAAATGACGACCATTTCCTTGTTCAATCGCTTGCCGAATTAAAGCCGCATCCTGCGCGTTAGCGTGATGCATAGCATGTAATAGTGGTAATGTCGGTTTACCCTCATTAAGATCATCACCCAAATTTTTACCCAATTTTTGATTACTATCGGCACTATAATCTAATAAGTCATCAATAATTTGAAAAGCAGTACCTAAATATTTTCCATATTCTTGCAAGGCAAATTCTTGTTCTGGAGTTGCTTCAGCAAGAACCGCTGCGGAATGAGAAGTCGCTTCAAATAGTCTTGCTGTTTTACGATATATGACTTGTAGATATTGTTCTTTAGTAATATCAGGATCATTACAATTAAGTAGTTGTTGAACTTCACCTTCTGCAATAACATTTGTGGCTTCAGACATAATTTGTAATACTTTAAATGATTCGGTACGAACCATCATTTGAAAAGAACGAGTATAAATATAATCGCCCACTAGAACACTAGCAGCATTACCAAATAATGCATTAGCTGTTGATTTTCCTCGCCGTAAATCTGACTCATCAACAACATCATCATGCAATAAAGTTGCTGTGTGAATAAATTCGATAAAGGCAGCCGTTATAATATGTTTATTACCCTGATAATTCAGTGCTTTAGCAATGAGCAAGGCAATGATTGGACGAATACGTTTACCACCACTACTTATAATGTAATTACCTAATTGATTGATTAATACAACATCAGAGCTAAGCTCTGCTTGTATTGCCTGATTAACCTTCACTAAATCTTCTTGTACTAGATCGAGTATTTGTTTTATCGATAGATTATTCATCAGTCTAACCACTACAAATGAGAGATATTTACTTACTATTATCTGATAAATATTTTTATGCAACAAGTTATTGATAAATCATATTTAAAAAAATACTACAAATGATAAGCATTTTCATTTAGAATACACACCCTAAGGGAAAAATTATTACTGTTATGAAGATCAATTTTGATATAGATATCAACACAGAAAAAGAGCCGCAATCATCTGCTGCAAATAAGCAAAAGGATGATTATATATACGTATTTGCATCTGTTGCTGTGATATCTCATCTACTTTTATTAGGATTATTATTTAGCTCGGCATTGTTCGCAAATAATATTATGATTGATGAAGGTGATGATTCAATTAAAGCCGTAATGGTTGACCTTACTCAGTTAGCAGCCCCAGAACAATCATTAGTTGAAAATACGCCTGATATTCAAGGTGCTGAAAACAGTGAAATCATAGATAATAAACCTATTGAAGAGCAACCCGTTGAGCCTGTTGTAGAACCTGAAGTTGTTAAAGAAGAAACACCTGAGCCAACACCGGAAAAAGAACCCGAAAAACCTACTGTTGAACCGGATAAACCAACAATAGTAAAACCAGAACCAAAACCGAAACCAAAAAAGAAAAAGCCACCTACACAAAAAGCTTCTCATCAACAAGTTAGACAAGAAGCAATTAGTGATAATACGGCAAAAACATCAGTAGCACCTAAAATTTCTGATAGTCAGCAATATTCGGGTACTCCAACACCGATTAGCCGAAATCGCCCAGAATATCCAAGAAGAGCTCTAGACATGCGCTTAGAAGGTCATGTTATTGTCATGTTTGATGTAAATAGTGAAGGGCGAGTTGAAAATATTAGAATTATTGAAGCTCAACCCAATAATATTTTTAATCGCTCAGTGATCACAGCAATGAAAACATGGAAATACAAACCAATTGCTGGTAAAGATATCAAAATGAAGATTATCTTTAATCGTGATAGTTCAATTAGTTTAGGTAACGGCTAAACTGACATTTATCAATCAATAACTATCATTCAATAGTATTTATTTAAAATAAAACTTAATGGTGCTAATCTTAATTTATTGATTTGCACCTTACTTGATCATAAGTTTATTTATTGACTTGCATTAACTGCTCAATTTGTTGAGGATCTTTAGGCACCATTGCAGTTAAAACTTCATTGCCTGAATCAGTAATTAAAATATTATCCTCTATACGGATGCCGATTCCTTTATAACGCTCAGGAACATGGGCTTCTTGATTAATATAGAGCCCTGGTTCAACCGTTAACACCATGCCTGGAGCAAGGATACGATCACGATCGCTACCGACATCATGCACATCAATACCTAGCCAATGTCCTAAACCATGCATATAAAATGCCATGTAAGCTTTATTTGCAATTAACGTCTCGATATCGCCCTGCATAATGCCAAGTTTAACTAAACCTTCAACCATAATTCGAATAATTTGTTGGTTTACTATTGATATTGAAGTACCTGGTTGTAATAATTTGATTGCCGCGTATTGTGCGGTTAACACAATGTCATATATTTCACGTTGTGACTGATTAAATTTACCATTTATGGGAAATGTACGGGTGATATCACCGGCATAATATTGATATTCACAACCAGCATCAATTAAGACTAAATCGCCATCTTTCAATTGGTCACTATTATTTTCATAATGCAATATACAACCATTATTTCCGCCACCAACAATAGTGTTATATGACGGCCAACGAGCACCACGCCGAGCAAACTCGTGTAAAATTTCGGCTTCTAATTGATATTCAAACCAATTGGGCTGACATTTTTGCATTGCTCGAATATGTGCCTGCGCACTGATTTCACAAGCTTGACGTAAAATGGCGATTTCATATTCAGACTTAAACATCCGCATTTCGTGAACGATTGGTCGCCAATCAATAACAATGCTTGGCGCTGAAAGTTTTAATCGACCGCCTTGCCGTAGCGTATTAAGCGTTTTTTTAATTATCTCGTCAGCATAATGATATAGCTGGTCAGCATAATAAATAGCTTTTTTACCATTGATTAAATTAGGCAAAACCTCATCAATCTCATCAAAAAGATAGGCTTCATCTACTAAAACTTTTTCAAGTGCAGCTTGTTGACCTAACCGATATCCGGTCCATGTTTCCGCTAAAGGATCCTTTTTACGGTTAAATAATATGTATCGAGCCTGAATATCAGATTCCTTTATTACCGCCAATAGTGCTTCTGGCTCAGCAAAAAAAGTAAAATACCAAAAATCACTATCTTGCCGATAAGGATAGTGAGTATCATTGCTTCGCGTAACCTCTGGTGAAGCGAAAAACAAAGCGATACTATTTTGCTCCATTTGTGCCAATAATTTATTTCGTCGCGCTAAAAGTTCTGTTTTGCTATACATATCTACCATAACTTGTACCTTAAAAATCAATAATACTGATATTAATGAATAGTTGGGGTTATATCAGATTCATTAAACTCATCAAAACAGAGCATCGCCGTGATCCGAACGTATTCTTTAATTTCTTCAAACGCAAAGCCTAACTCTTGCTGATCTTCATTTTCATCATAACCCAACTTAACGATTTGTCTCAGGTCATATATTGCTTCACCAACATCACCTTTAACCCGATTAATTTTAGGTTGAACCAAACCAATTCCTAATAAAAAATGATTAACCCATCCGACTAAATCATCAATCTGAGTAAATAGATCTTGATCGCCGAGTAACAATTGAAACTCAAAATCTTCATCAATAAGTTGTTGTTTTGTTAAATGATATAATTTTTCAATTTCTTTGTTTAAAGGTTCAGCAATGCTTTGCCCATCATTTAACATATCCTTAGTTAAAATTTTCCAACTTTCATCATGATTGCCTCCTGCTAAAATACCTGATAAAAAACCATGTAGTTCAGCCGCTGTCATGCCGATTTTATTTTGGATAAGTTGGCGATTAAGTTCATTGTAATTATTGCTATTAGTCATTAGATCCACCTTAGTCTTAAATACCGTGAAAACACACCCCTGCACTTTCACGGATTAATAGTATATAATTTATGCCTAGCTATAAATAATAAACAGGTTATTGTGCTTTATAAAGGAAATATTTTGAACATTTTTAGATTGATCGTAGCATTGCCCTCGCTATTTTTATTCTTTGTTATGTCATTAACTGCATGTAGTTCATGGGTGCCCAATAAAGGCGTGATTGTTCTTAATGTACAGAATCAAACAAATACCTCTATAACTAGCCAAGATTTACCTAAAAATTATCATTTAGGCAACAGCGAACAAGAGCTTGAAAAATTTGAATCTTTTTGCCACGAAGAGATCCGAGCTTCACAACTTGATGGTAGTGAAGAAGTTGTGTTTGAAAATATCAAACGAGGAATTCACGGGCAGGTGGAATTTAAAAAATGTCGTGATAAAATCACTCGAATTTACCGATATTAACAATAATATCGGCTAACTTGGTTGATTTATCACCATCAAGATTGGGCGAATTGTTAAAGAACAGTGAAATCTTACTAGCCTTTCACGCTGTTTTTATTTATATTGTCGTCTGAAAAAACATATTTTTGGGAGTAAAATAATTATGTACAAACAAGATGTAACCATTACTGCATCGAATGGCCTTCATACTCGCCCTGCTGCGCAATTTGTAAAAGAAGCAAAAAACTTTAATGCTGAAATTACTGTCACATCAAACGGAAAAAGTGCTAGCGCTAAAAGCTTATTCAAATTACAAACATTAGGCTTAACTCAAGGCACAACTATTACTATTTCAGCCGAAGGTGAAGATGAAAAAGAAGCAGTAACTCATCTAGTAAAATTAATTCCTGAATTGGAATAATACTCCCAATTATTATTGAACGGTTTTAATATTGAATAAGGATTAAATATTATGGTATCAGGTATACTTGTTTCCCCAGGTATCGCTTTTGCAAAAGCGCTATTATTAAAAGAAGAACCTATTGTAATTAATAATAGGCAAATTCTTGATAACAAAATTGATGCTGAAATCGAACGCTTTAAAGAAGCTCGTCAAAAATCAAGCGAACAATTAAATGCTATCATGGAGAGAGCAAAAACTACATTAGGTGAAGATAAAGCTGCTATTTTTGAAGGTCACATAATGCTTCTTGAAGATGAAGATCTTGAACAAGAAGTTATCTCTCGTATCCAAAGTAAACACTCAAGTGCTGATGCTGCCGTTCAATCTGTATTTGAAACGCAAGCAAAAGAGTTAGAAAACTTAGATGACGAATATTTAAAAGAACGTGCTGCAGATATCCGTGATATTGGCAAACGTCTATTGAAAAACATTCTCGGTATTGAAATTGTTGATTTAAGTGCTATTAGCCAACCATGTATCCTAGTTGCAACTGATTTAACACCATCAGAAACTGCACAATTAAATTTAGATATGGTATTAGGCTTTATCACTGATGCAGGTGGCCGTACGTCACATACCTCAATCATGGCTCGTTCATTAGAAATTCCAGCAATTGTTGGTACATCTAATGCAACACAAGCAATCAAACAAGGTGATTTTGTTATTTTAGATGCGATTAACAATGCAATCTATATTAATCCTGATCACACAACTGAAGAAAAATTAAAACAAGTTCAAACAAAATATATTGCTGACAAAGAAGAATTAGCAAAATTAAAAGATTTACCTGCGGTAACTCTTGATGGTCACCAAGTGGAAATTTGTGCCAATATCGGTACGGTACGTGATATTGCCGGTGCGGATCGCAATGGCTATGAAGGTGTTGGCCTTTATCGTACTGAGTTCTTATTTATGGATCGTGATGCGTATCCTAATGAAGAAGAACAATTCAAAGCATATAAAGAAGTTGCCGAATCAACTAATGGCTTATCAATTATTGTTCGTACCATGGATATTGGTGGTGACAAAGATGTACCTTATATGCATTTACCAAAAGAAGAAAATCCATTCTTAGGTTGGCGTGCAATTCGTATCTGTTTAGATCGTAAAGAGATATTACATGCACAATTACGCGCAATTCTACGTGCTTCAGCCTTTGGTAAATTACGTATCATGTTCCCAATGATTATTTCAGTTGAAGAAATTCGTATCTTAAAATCTGAAATCAATATTCTTAAAGAACAATTAACCGCCGAAGGTAAAGCGTTTGATAAAGAAATCGAAATTGGAGTTATGATTGAAACCCCTGCAGCAGCAGTTATTGCTCGTCACTTAGCTAAAGAAGTTGACTTCTTCAGTATTGGTACTAACGATTTAACCCAATATACACTTGCTGTTGACCGTGGTAATGAGCTTATTTCACATCTTTATAATCCGTTTTCACCATCAGTGTTAACATTAATTAAAAATGTCATTGATGCTTCTCACCAAGAAGGTAAATGGACAGGAATGTGTGGTGAACTTGCTGGTGATGAAAGAGCAACTATCCTATTATTAGGTATGGGACTTGATGAGTTTAGTATGAGTGCTGTATCAATTCCTAAAATCAAAAAATTAATTCGTAATACCAATTACGAAGAAGCGAAAAAATTTGCTGAAACTGCACTAGAAAAAGCAACCGCTAAAGAAATAACTGATTTAATTGAAAAATATACTGCTGAAAAGCAAATTTGTTAGGAGGCCATAATGGGGCTATTTGATAAAATAAAACAGTTTGTCTCTGACGATAACAAAAATAGCATTGAAATTATAGCACCTCTTAGTGGAGAGATCGTTAAAATCGAAGATGTGCCTGATGTTGTTTTTGCTGAAAAAATCGTTGGTGATGGCGTTGCAATTAAACCATCTGGCAACAAAATTGTCGCACCATTAAATGGTAAAATTGGCAAAATTTTTGAAACTAATCATGCTTTTGCGATTGAGTCAGATGAAGGTATTGAACTTTTTGTTCATTTTGGTATAGATACCGTTGAACTAAAAGGTGAAGGTTTTACTCGTGTTGCTGAAGAAGGACAACAAGTTAAAATTGGTGATACTATCATTGAAATTGATCTACCGTTACTTGAAAGTAAAGCTAAATCAGTTTTAACTCCTGTTGTAATTTCAAATATGGAAACAGTAGTTGAACTAACCAAACTAACTGGTTCTGTTGAAGCAGGTAAAACGCCAATTATGCGTATTAAAAAATAATCATCTATAAAAACCTTCAGTTAAAACTGAAGGTTTTTTTATCTATTGTTAAACTCGCTCTAACGCCATTTCTTGTATTGATTGATTAAGTTGTTAGTTGAATCATCATGAGAACTCACAGGTTTATCATCGGCTAATTCAGGTAAAATACGACCAGCTAGCTGTTTACCTAGTTCAACACCCCATTGATCAAAACTAAAGATGTTAAGAATAACACCTTGTGTGAAGATTTTGTGTTCATACATAGCAACTAATGCACCTAATGCATAAGGTGTGATTTTTTTGACTAAAATAGAGTTGGTTGGCTTATTACCGGCAAAAACTTTAAAAGGAATAATAGATTTAACTTCATCAAGGCTTTTACCAGCCGCAAGGAATTCTTGTTCTACCTGTTGCTCAGTTTTACCAAAAGCTAAAGCTTCAGTTTGTGCAAAGAAATTTGAAAGTAATTTAGGATGATGATCTCCAACCGGATTATGGCTAATTGCTGGTGCAATAAAATCACAAGGAATCAGTTTAGTACCTTGATGAATCAATTGATAGAAGGCATGTTGGCCATTAGTACCAGGTTCACCCCAAATAATAGGTCCAGTAGTATAAGTCGTTTTATTACCATTACGATCAACGCTTTTACCATTTGATTCCATATTACCTTGTTGGAAATAAGCAGCAAAACGATGCATATATTGATCATAAGGTAAAATTGCTTCAGTTTCTGCGCCACAGAAGTTATTGTACCAAAGACCAATTAACGCAAGTAATGTTGGAATATTTTTCTCAACCGGCGCTGTTTGGAAGTGTTTATCCATTGCATGGCCACCAGCTAAAAACTGTTTAAAGTTTTCGTAACCAATAGAAAGAACGATTGATAAACCAATTGCCGACCAAGACGAATAGCGACCACCAACCCAATCCCAAAATTCAAACATATTAGCAGTATCAATACCAAACTTTTCAACTTCTTTAGTATTAGTTGATAATGCAACAAAATGCAGTGCTACTGCTTTATCATCTTTAGCTGCATCAAGTAACCATTGACGGGCAGTTTGAGCATTAGTCATCGTTTCTTGAGTTGTAAAAGTTTTCGACGCAACTAAAAAGAGTGTTGTTTCTGGATTAAGATCTTTTAACGCTTCTACAATATGAGTGCCATCAACATTAGATACAAAATGCATCGTTAAATGGTTTTTATAAGGTCGAAGAGCTTCAGTAATCATGTGAGGTCCTAAATCTGAACCACCAATGCCGATATTAACAACATCGGTGATAGCCTTGCCGGTATAACCTTTCCATTCACCGCTAATCACTTTTTTACTAAAGGACTCCATCTTAGCAAGCACTGCATTGACATCATCCATAACATTTTTGCCATCAACATAAATTGGAGTATTAGATACATTACGAAGTGCAACGTGTAACACGGCTCGATCTTCTGTGCGATTAATTTTTTCACCACTATACATCGCTTTAATTGCGCCACCTAAATCACACTCATCCACAAGCTGATAAAGAATTTCTAATGTTTCTTGCGTTAAACGGTTTTTTGAAAGATCAACCAAAAACTCATCCTCAAACGGAATACTCAGTTTTTCGACGCGCTTGGGCTCGTCTTTTAATATTTCGGCTATAGTTTTATTATGATGTTTTTGATAACTGGCTTGAAGGGATTTCCAAGAAGATGTAGAGGTTGGATCTATTGATTTTAACATAACTCATTCCTTAAATAATATAGCATTGCTACTCATAATATAACTATGCCTAACATGATGCAAGATAAGGATTTATCGATTTAAATACACTAAACAGGAAAATAATAAAAGTTATTTTCTTTTCCTTATCAAGTAACTTGAATATAATGTTAAAGATAAGACACTTAATACACTAAACCGTTCAAAATATGTTTTTCTAAACAATTAGTATCAATAAAATAAATATATTTCTTACATTATTATATTAGGATATTTCATGCCCAATATTCAAACACTTGTACCAGCATTAGATAAAATTGTCCGTATTTGTGATTATTTAGATAACCACAGAGGGGCTACTTTTAGTCAAATATTTCAAGATCTCAATTTACCTAAAAGCAGTACATCAACACTATTAAATGCCTTAGTCATGCATGGTATTTTGCGACAAGATCAAAATAAGTATTATCTTGGGTTAAAATTGCATGAATGGGGAGATAAATCTCTAGAACAGTTTGATATCACTAAAATAGCCGAACCTTTAATGATTAAACTGCGAGATAAAACCAATTTGACCTGCCATTTAGGTGTTCTTGATGGTCTTTATTCTGTTTATATTGCTAAAATTGAAAATGATCAGGCTATTGGTATTCGTACTTGGATTGGTAAAAAATTGCCTTTACATAGTTCAGGTATTGGTAAAGCATTAATAGCTTGGTTACCAGAAGAAAAAATTGATCAACTTATTCCCGAAGATAAATTAATCAAATATACCGACACAACAATAACCAGCAAGAAACAGTTAAAAAAAGAGCTTGCGAAAATTCGCTCGCAAGGTTGGGCCTATGATAATCAGGAAGATGTTCAAGGTGTTCATTGTATTGCAGCACCAATCTTCAATAAAAATAACGAACCCATCGCAGCTATCAGTATTTCGGGTGTTCTTTTTCAACTACCTGTGGATAAAATCGATAAATATTCACAATTAGTACGTGATGCATGCCAACAATTGACTGATAAGTTTTAATAATATTGAATCATTATGATTCAATATTATTTTGACTCATTGGATAAATTAACTGCTACGCTATTTTTTTAAATAACTCAATCAGTTTTTGTTTATCAAAAAATACTGGATTTGCTCCGGCACAAGCATCTTTCATCGAATTTTCAGCCAATAATTCAAAATCTGGATTATCAACACTAATTTCTTTTAAGGATTTAGGAATACCTACCTCTTGAGCCAAATCTTTGATCCTTTTTATCACATAATCAACACACTCTTGATCTGTTTTATTTTTAGTATCCAATCCGATTGTTTCAGCAATAACTCTAAATTTTTCTGGTGCATGTTTAGCATTTTCTTCTTCAACTACCGACAATAACATTGCATTACATACCCCATGAGGTAAATCATAAAGACCTCCAAGTTGATGAGCCATCGCATGCACATTACCTAAACCAGCATTACTAAAAGCAATACCGTTTAAAAAGCAGGCATAACTCATTTGTTCTCTGGCTTCAATATCGTTACCATTTTTAACCGCGCGCGCTAAATATTTAAAGGTTTGACCAATTGCATATAGTGCGGTCGAATCAGTGACATCCATCGCCCCTTTAGCAACCACCGCTTCTATTGCATGAGTTAACGCATCCATACCGGTTGCTGCGGTTAAATTTGCTGGTTTAGAAATCATTAAATCGGGATCACTAACTGTTATTGACGCCAATGTATTTGGATCCACCATAATCATTTTGACATGTCTACTCTCATCAGTAATCACGTAATTGATGGTAACTTCGGCAGAGGTACCAGCAGTTGTTGCTATTGCCACAATCGGTAAACATTTATGTTTACTTTTATGCATCCCTTCATAATCAGTAATTTTACCACCATTCGTCGCCAACACAGCAACGGCTTTACCACAATCTTGTGGCGACCCACCACCAATTGAGACAATAAAATCACATTTAGATTCTTGACATAATTTTAGTGCATTTTCAACATTGGTAACGGTTGGATTTGGTTTTACATCGTAAAAAATAACCGATTCAATCCCCTCTTTTGCCAATATATCTACTACTCTATCTACAGTACCATTACCCACTAAAAACTTATCACTAACAACAAATGCTTTTCGGCAATTTAGTTTTTTAACCGGTACACCTAATTCAGATAAGCATCCTTTACCCAAAAGATTAACCGGTGGAATGTAATAAATCATATTTACCTCTTAATTAATAACATTAAAAATTCCCATAAAAAGAACTATATTTCATTATACGGAAAAAACTAATTACAAAAAAAATTATTTTTGACAATGAGAGGATGATCACAAAATTAATTTTCTTTTGAATTAATACATTGCAATTCTAGATTTTTTTACCAATAATTTGTTCCAACGTGAGAAACAATGTTCTACATCATGAACAAGGAGAAAAAATGAATTTAGAAAAATTTAAAGGTATATTCCCTCCAGTCCCTACTATCGTTAATAAAAAAGGGGAACTAGATAAAAAAGGAATGGGCAAATTATTAGATCATCTCATCGATAACGAAGCTGATGGTGTTTTAATTCTAGGTAGTGGTGGTGAGTTCTGCCATATGCCACCTAAGTTGCGATATGAAGTTGCTGAATTTGCGGTAAAACATATCAATAAACGCATTCCGGTGATGATTGGAATATCCAGTCCAAGTACCAAAGAAACTATTCAATATGGTCAGCATGCAGCACAAATAGGCGCAGATGCCGTTTTAGTGGTTAATCCATATTATGCTTTATTGAATAGTGATGCCATTTATCACCATTATAAAACTGTCGCTGAAAATCTTGATATACCAGTACTACTTTACAATTTCCCGGCATTAACCGGCCAAGATATTGGTATTGATGTTATTACTCAATTAGCCAAGGATCAACCAAATATTATTGGTTTGAAAGACACCATTGATAACATAAGCCATACCCGAGAAGTTATCAACAGAGTTCACGCCTTCCGTCCAGATTTTATTATCTTCAGTGGATTTGATGAATATATGTTAGACACGCTTATTCTTGGTGGTCATGGTGGCATTCCAGCAACATTTAATTTTGCCCCAAAAATTACTAAAGGAATTTATAAAGCTTTTGTTAAAAAAGATTATGAAAAAGCATTTAAATTACAACGTCAATTAGCAAAATTAATGCCTGTCTATGCAATTGAATCTCCATTCTTTGGCGTAATCAAACAAGCAATAAAACTGTCCGGTGTCGATATTTCAACAGAAGTTTTAGCTCCAGTAATGCCATTAACTTCCGATAAAAAGAAAGTTCTAAAAAAATTATTATCCGATTCAAAAATTTTATAAAAATTTATTACTAATTAGTTTTAGGAGCAAATTATGAGCGAAGTATCTAAAGTAATCATACTTCATCCCAATGATGATGTTGCCATAGCTCGTTTTCCTGTATCCAAAGGATACATCATTCAAGAAGCTGATGTTTCTGTACTTTCCGATATAAAAGAAGGACATAAAATAGCGCTTCACAATATCGAAAAAGATCAACCAATTAAACGTTATAATCAAATTATAGGTTATGCAATTTGTGATATTCAAGCTGGAGAACATATCCATTTACATAATCTAAAAATGGGTGATTATGGGCACGAATATGACTTTTGTGCAGATAAACAAGAAACACCAATGGCTAGTGAAAAAAGGACTTTCATGGGCTATAAGCGTAAAAACGGCCAAATAGCAACCCGTAACTATATTGGCATACTAACATCCGTCAACTGTAGTGCAACAGTTGCACGTCGCCTTGAAGATCACTTTAAAGCTAAAGGATTAGCTGATTATCCCAATATAGATGGAATCGTAGCCCTACCTCAAAGTTTTGGTTGTGCCATGGATATGAAAGGTGATTTGATGAAGATGATGCAACGCACAATGAGCGGTTATGCAAATCATCCTAACTTTGCCGGTATTCTAATAATTGGCCTTGGTTGTGAATCAAATCAAATCAAAGATCTTATTCAAGTGAAAGGATTAAATGAAGGTCCTATGCTACAACATATGACTATTCAAGAAACAGGTGGATCACAAAAAACTTTCGATAAGGGCGTAACTATTATTGAAAGCATGTTAAATGAAGCAAATCAATACACCAGAGAAGAAGTACCTGCATCAGAATTAGTTTTAGCACTTGAATGTGGTGGTTCTGATAGTTACTCAGGCATTTCTGCTAACCCTGCACTTGGCGTAGCTGTTGATTTACTCGTACAGCAAGGAGGTACAGCAATACTCGCCGAAACCCCTGAAATTTATGGTGCTGAATATATACTTACTCGCCGAGCAACTTCCAAAGAAGTAGGTGAAAAACTAATTAATCGAATTTTATGGTGGGAGGATTATGCCAAAAGATGTCACGCAGAATTAAATAATAATCCATCCGCAGGCAATAAAGAAGGAGGATTAACGACCATTCTTGAAAAATCACTTGGTGCGATTTGTAAAGCAGGAAGTACTAATCTTATTGATGTATATGAATATGCAGAACCAGTAACCGCAAAAGGATTGGTATTTATGGATACCCCTGGATATGACGCATTTGCATGTACAGGCCAAATTGCTGGTGGAGCCAATATTATGTGTTTTACAACAGGAAGGGGATCTGCATATGGTTCAAAACCAACCCCATGCATAAAAATCGCATCCAATAATTTTCTATGGCGTCGCCAAGAGGAAGATATGGATATTAATTGTGGTGATGTAGCTGATGGACAAGAAACATTAGAGCAAGCAGGTAAGCGAATATTTGAAACAATCTTAGCTGTTGCTTCTGGTGAAAAGACTAAAAGTGAAAAATTTGGATACGGCTCACTTGAATTCGTCCCATGGCAGCCCGGTGCAATTATGTAATTAATAAATAATTTTATATTGTCAGTTAAAGGAAAACACTTCTCTTAGGAGAAGTAGGGAGTCTGTTATGCCTAAAATAAATGAATTATATCAAAATCCTGAGGAGCAACTAAAAGCGACGAATGTTAGATGGCGAATATTTATTATAATGTTACTACTTGGAGCAATTAACTATATTGATCGAACTTCACTTTCCATTGCAATGCCTTATATCACAGAAGAATTTGGTATTGAAGATACACGAATTGTTGGTGCAATTCACAGTGCATTTTTTTGGGCTTATGCCTTAATGCAAATTCCAAGTGGCGTATTAGCAGATAAATTTAAAACAAGAAATATTATTGCAATAGCAACAATCGCTTGGGGTGGCTTCCAAGCTGTTGCAGCATTATGTCATGGTATTTTCACATTATCTTTATCTCGCTTAGGTTTAGGTGTATCTGAAGCACCAATTATGCCTGCGGGAGCTAAATTAATGGGAACTTGGTTAACACCAACTGAACGGGGTCGTGGTTCAATGTTATTAGACGGCGGGGCACCACTAGGAACTGCCTTCGGTGCTGTCATTATTGCTGGATTAATTGGATTTTTTGGCAGTTGGCGCATGGCATTTGTCATTGCAGGAGTGGGAACCATTTTAGCAGGTTTACTTGCTTGGTGGTATATCCGAACATACCCAAATGAACATCCTAAAATTAATAAAGCAGAACTAGAGCATATTGAAAAATATAATTTAGATTCTAAAAAAACAGATAAAAAATATAAATTATCTGATATTAAACCATATTTAAAACAACGAAATGTACTAGCTTTAATTTTCGGATGGGTTTGTTACAGTTTTGTATTCTATGGTTTAATGACTTGGTTACCACTTTATTTCCAAGCTACATATGGATTTAATATTAAATCAATGGGTGGAGCTATGGCAATTATATTCCTAGTTTGTTTTATAGGGCAATTAACTGGAGGATATATCATGGATAAATGGCGTAATGCGGGCGGTAAAACAAGTAAAGTATTACATACCATGTTAGCCATTTCCGCAATTACCGCTGGAGTAGGTATTTTCTTTTGTGCACAAAGTGATAATCCTACAATGGCAATAATTTTATTAACCGTTGCGCTGTTCCCATTACGTTGGGCTAGTATCTATTGGTCAATTCCATCATTATTAGGTGCTCAGAAAGTAGCCGGTACAATTTGTGGAACCATGAATTTTACCAGTAATTTATTTGCCGCAATTTTACCTATTGTTATTGGTTTCATCGTACAAGCCACAGGAAATTATTTTGCTGCAATGATGTTCTTTGCTGCCTCTGCCATGGGTTATTTAATTTGCTCATTATTAATTAATTTTGATAAACCAATGGATGTTTATGAATAAATATTTTGCATAATATGTATATATAATTTTAACCTACTGGTAATTAAGGGAACTTTTTTACCAGTCATTATCAAGTTTAATAAATAAAATCCCAACTATTTACCGCCAATTAGCTGCAAATTAATGTTGCTTGCAGTATTAAAACTAATAATTAGTTCAAATATCAAATTATGTCCAATTTCAAACTTTAAAAAACTTGTCTATAAAGTTAAGTAGAAGGTATTATTTGATTGAGTAATAATTATTACACTACCCGTCTCACAATTAAAAAGCAGGAAACTAAGTACTAGTCGCGAATAATAATGATGATAATCTTTTGCAAGATCTTATTATCTATTGGACAAATCGAGCTAAAGGATATAGCCAAACTAATAAAGACAAATAGGCAACAGATAAAAGAACAATCTGGCAAAAGTTAATTTTAAACCATGCTCCTAACAAGAATAAATTACGAATATTAGACTTTGGAAACGGTCCCGGTTTTTTAGCTATCACGTTAGCGTTAGCCGGACATGAAGTAACTGCAGTAGATGCTACTGAAGAAATGATAAATCAAGCAAAAAACAATGCAATACAATACCAAGTAAAGGTTAATTTTGTTTTATCAGATGTTCATTGCTTACCATTCCAAGACAATAGTTTTGATTTAATTATATTGCGTAATGTAACGTGGAATTTGAGTAATCCAACTTTAGCATATCAAGAATGGTTTAGAGTATTAAATACTAAAGGTAAATTACTTAATTTTGATGCCAATTGGTATCTATTTCTTTTTAATAAAAATCTTTATTCACAATATATGCAAGATAGACAAAATACCATGGAATATGGCATTGAGGATCATTATCGACAAACCGATACACTAGAGATGGAACGAATAGCGAAATTACTACCATTAAGTAAGGAAATTAGACCTGAATGGGATAGGGGTATTTTACAATCAATTGGTTATAAAAATATTCGTATTGAAAACGATATATCAAAAGTTGTTTGGGATGAAATTGAACAAATTAATTACCATTCAACTCCAATGTTCTTAATAGTAGCCGAAAAGGAATAAAATAGTTTTCCCATAAAATCTAGTCATTACTAAATTTGACCAAGAAAATGGTCAAATTTAGATTAATTATTTATATTACAACGTAAAATAACTGATATATATAATTTTTAATCATCAATCGTCAAATTACGAGTAGTTAAATCAAATGGCGTTAATTGATAAACGTAATAGTTGAGCCAATTACTAAATAGTAAATAAGCATGACTTCGCCATGTTGCTTTCGGAGTTAAATTAGGATTATTTTCTGGGAAATAATTATAAGGGATTTCAGGGTTTATACCCGCTTTTAAGTCACGATAATATTCATTGGCTAAAGTAAATGAATCATATTCTGGATGCCCAGTAACAAACGCCATTCGTTTATCAGCGGTTGCCATTAAGTATGGGCCAGTTATATCTGATTCAGCCAAAATATTTAAATCGGTATAGTTTTTAATTTTATCAATTGGAAAATCAGCATTACGAGAGTGTGGCGCTAAAAACGTATCATCAAAGCCTCGGGTTAAAATAGCATTTGGTTGCAAGATTTGGTGTTGATAAACACCGGATAACTTTTGTGAACGAGTGAATTTAGGTAAATCATATAAAACATTTAATGCCGCTTGCACTCCCCAACAAACAAACATGGTTGAGGTTACATGATCTTTCGCCCAAGTAATAATTTCAGCTAACTTAGGCCAATACACAACATCTGAAAAAGCGACTTTACCTAATGGCGCTCCAGTAATAATAAGTCCATCAAAATTCTGTTCACGAATATCATCAAAATCACAATAAAAGCTATTCAAATGTTCTATTGGCGTATTTTTGGATTCACGCTGATCTATTCTTAATAACTGAATATTCACCTGTAAAGATGAGTTAGAAAGTAAACGCAAAAATTGATTTTCAGTCTCTATTTTTTTCGGCATCAAATTTAAGAAAAGAAGCTTAAGTGGGCGAATTTCTTGAGTATTAGCACGCGTTGAAGTCATTACAAATACATTTTCATTACGAAGAACATCAACTGCCGGTAATGAATCAGGAATACATATAGGCATAACAAAAGCTCCTAACAATAATAAATTATCTTCTATAACACTGAAAAAACGGACGTCTAGAAATCTATATAGCTAAATATAGAGCGTTTTAAAAAATTTGTCGAGTATTTATTGAAAAATAAATAGAATATTTTAAACAAAATCAGAATAATAACTGAGTTATTTGGTTAATTCTGCTGCAAAATAAAACTAAAAAGCTCGAGTATCTGTCCGCCAAGTATCGGCTGTTAGTGCTTCACCAAAATAACTATTGATAAGCTTTTGAGTAATGTCACTTAGTGGCGAAGCTAAAACTTCGGCAGTATTACCATATTCGACCACTTCACCATTATGCATAACAATAATTTGGTCACTAATATGTTTCATCATACCGATATCTTGTGTGACATAAACATAAGATATCTGTTGCTCTTCTTGTAATGACAACATTAAATTAACAATTTGTGAACGCATTGAAATATCTAATGCAGCTAAAGCTTCATCAAGAATTATCACTTTCGGTTTTAAAATTAGAGCTCTAGCTAAAGCGACTCGTTGTTTTTGGCCTGCAGCCATCACTGACGGATAATAAGAGGCATGTTCCGGCAATAAACCTACTTGTTTTAAAACATCATTAATCAATTTTTCTCGTTCGTGAGCGTTATAATTGGCATTGCGTTTAAGTGGAATTTCCAGTAATTGACCAATACGAAGCCGTGGATCAAAAGAACTTTCCACATGTTGGAATATCATGCGAATCAGTTGTGAACGATGCCCATAATCACCATATTCAACTTTGTTACCATCAATCCAAATATCGCCACTATCTGGTTTAATCATACCAACCAGCATTTTAGCTAATGTCGATTTTCCGGAACCATTTTGTCCAATTATGGCTAACGTTTTCCCTTCATTTAGCGAAAACGACAAGGGTTTAACGGCATCAATTTGTAAATGACCAAAGAGTCCTTTAGGGATTTTAAATCGCTTTGATAAATTTCGGACTTTTAATATTGGGTTCATTAACTATTCCTATATCTCAAACTACTCATCAGTATTTAATGGAAAATGACAGGCTACCGAATGATCTTTGATTGGGATAAGTTCTGGAGCTTGTATACATTTTTTTTGTGCATAAGGACAACGAGGCCCCAATCGACAACCAATGGGTAAATGTTCCAATGATGGAATAACGCCAGGTAAGGTATTTAAAGGGCTTTTATGAGGCATCGCTTTACCAAAATCAGGAATAGCATAAATCAATGCCTGAGTATAAGGGTGATAAGGTGATTTAATCAAATCTTCACTATCAGCAACCTCAACAGTTTGTCCGCAATATAGGACATTGATACGGTCTGTCCAGCGAGTAACCATTTGCAAATCATGGCTAATCAATAAAATAGTTGTCCCCATATTTTGATTCATACTCGCAAGCAAACGAAATATTTGCGCTTCGGTGGTCGCTTCCATGGCATTGGTTGGTTCATCGGCAATAAGTAATTTAGGTTGATTAGCTAATGCTATAGCGATCATCACTTTTTGACATTCGCCTTCCGTTAATTCAAATGGGTATGATTTAAGTATTTCTTTATGATCTTTAATCCCAACACGATGTAGTAACTCAATTGCGCGATGCTTACGCCAAAACAGTCGTTGCCACCAATGT
Organism: Gilliamella sp. M0364; assembly: GCF_016100565.1. Taxonomy (NCBI): domain Bacteria; kingdom Pseudomonadati; phylum Pseudomonadota; class Gammaproteobacteria; order Orbales; family Orbaceae; genus Gilliamella; species Gilliamella sp. M0364. The sequence continues at coordinate 79,023 of NZ_JACFSF010000005.1, forward strand.
CCTTTAAATGTTCTTCGCGGAATAGCCTCAATTAATTGTTGGCCGATTTTCATAGACGGATCTAAACAAGATTGTGGCTCTTGGAATACCATGGATATATTATCACTAATCACTTTTCGCCGTTGTTTCGGTGTCAACTTCAATAAATCAACATCATTAAAATAAAAGCGATCAGCAGAAATCTTCCAATTATGATTAGTGACACCAAGTATCGCTTTAGCAATTAAACTTTTACCTGAACCTGATTCACCAACTAGACCTCGAATTTCACCTTCTGATAGTTTTAAATTGACGCGATCAATCGCCCGTAGCAGGCCATCAGGAGTAATAAACTCTATAGTTAAATTACGAATGTCTAATAGTGCCATGATTAATGCCCTACTCGCTGACCATATAACCCAAAATTGAATAAGTAAACCAAAATAATTGTAACAGAGACGGCGATTCCTGGAGCTAAAAAGGCCAATAAATTAACATCCATTATATCTTTCATCTTAAACATCATCATGCCTAAATCAGGTCGAGAAAAATCATTCGCAAAGCCTAAAAACGTAATGGTTGTGATAGCTAAAATAACCGAACCAAATAAAGACACTATCTCAGTCAAATAAACCGGTAGGATATTAGGTACAATATAATGATTTAAAATAGAAAATGAAGATAAACCATCAAGTCGATAAGCTGTGATGTAAGTTTTATTCCATTCTTTAATAACACGTTGATGGATATTATAAATAAATCTTGGTGCATAAGATAAACCAATAATCACTAAGATATTGGTAATATCATCTTCTAATAGCAAACTAATTACAATCACACCCAATAATGGTGGCACAACCATAAAGAATCTAAAGATAAATAAGATAAACGGTCGAATAAATGAAACAAAAAACATCAAATAATTAATCACACCACTAATGATAATGACATAAAAAACCGCTTTTAATGTCATTGAAATAGTTGACCGATAGCCAATCAATAAAAAATCGAAAATATCTTGTCCCTGAGCCGTTGTTCCTAATATATGATTGATATCACCAGTCGGCCACCAAGCGGGAGGCAAAGAAGCGACATATACTGGATTTAAATGAGCATGAAAAAACCATTTAGTCGATAATGCAATAAAAGCAATTGCTAAAATCCCATAAAAGCTGACAATCAGATATAAATTGCTATGAAGTCGATGAAAGCACGAATTTATTCGCTTACCTAACTGAATTATCCTAGACATAATGTTCCTTATGACGTAATGGATAAATAGCAATAGCCGTTATCTCACCTAATAAAGTTAATAAGCTAATTACTGTTCCACAAGCAAGGATTGCTATCGAAATAATAAAATAATTATGATTACGATAAGCCAACATAACCCATTGGCCAAGACCAACACGGTTAAACAAGATTTCAATCACCATCGTTGAAAATAATAGAGTCGTTGTATTATATGTCAACTGTGGGATTGTCGCCGGAATTGAATTTGGTAATAAATGTCGACGTAAAATCTTAAATGGTGAGCGCTCGCGTATAATTGCCATTTTAATATAGTTTTGCCTTGAGGTATTTTTAACATTTTCACTGACTAATTGAATAGTCATAATGCTTGGCTGAATCGCTAAAATGATTGTTGGCAAAAGTAAATAATGCAGTTGTTCCAAAATTGCCGGTAATTTGTCTGCTCGCGATGAAAGAATAATATCTAATAAAGAACTCCCCGTTACTGATATTGATATATCGAAGTTCATTGACATTGGCAATGTTGATGAAAGATAAAACATCACTAATGCTGCTAACATAACAATCGGACAGGAATAAAAGATTAAACAACCTAATCGAATTGTGGTATTTAGCCAATTTATATTACTTAAACCAAGAAAAATTCCTAACGGAATACCAATAAATAACGCAACAAGTAACGCTAAAATACAAAGCTCAAATGTCGTTAATAACGTATCGAAAAAAGGAACGGTTTCACCAGATATTAACTTAAATTGACCTTGCAATAGTTGCTTAAAAAAAGCGCTATATGCATCAATAAAAGTTAAATCACTAAAAATAGATTGAGGAACAAAATAAACCAGACAAAAGCTGATCTGGGCAAGTACGCAGATAATAAATAAAAACGTCACTATTTTTTTTAAAATATAGATAATCATTGTTTATCTTTATCGCTTTTATGAGTTAAGAATAACGGTGACATTTGTCACCGTTATTTATCTATACACTACTCAGGTATAACCGGTTTACTTGCGGCTGCATAAGCGTGATCTTGTGCACTTAAGCCACCCGCGTTACCTTTACCTTCATAATGATAATCTAACTCTTCTCGAGTTTTTATCCCACTATTAGATTCTACATAATCTGGAGCAGGAGCCTTTGTCATCACTGATGAAGAATAACCAGCAGTCGTTTCTGTTGCAGGCATAGTGACGACTTCATCTGTCTGCGGTTTATTTTCTTGAACATCAATATCAGCTTGAGAGCTTGTTGCTGCTACTTTTGGTTGTTGTGGTTTTCGGTCACTAACAACCGCTTTTTCAGCACTATTAGTATTCACCTCATCTTTAATTACGATTGGTAATAAAAGTGAAGGAATGACTGGTACATCGTTATTTGGTTGTTCACTATTCACTTGACTATAATCAACCGCTACCCGACCTAATGCTAGCTCTAAAGACGCAGCAGCAAATGACAACGGCACTGGCGACTGTTTTAGTTCAGTATTTTTACTACGACGTTTGGTACGCGGTGTATTCATACGCAAATGTCGAGATGTGCGTCGTTGACGTTTTGGTTGTGATTCGCCAACAGCTTTATTTTCACCTGTTTCTGGAACAATAATTGGTAACAATAAAGAAGGGATCACAATACGCTCTTGTTCGTTCTGAACTGGCGCATCACTATTTTTGACCCGAACACTCTTAGTTAAGTTTCGTGGTTGTCTGCGTGGCTTAGCTTCTTTTTGTTTTGGTTGTGCAGTCTCATTAACTACTTTATCTGCCTTGATATTATTCGTTGTATTGGTGTTGCCATTGTTATTTTGTTTGCTACGACGATTATTACGTGTCGGCTCTTTAACTTCTTCAGTAGTTGTATTATTTGCTGCAGCTGCCGCATTATTGTTACGATTATTACGTTGACGTCGATTATTTGAACGTTGATTGTCTCGTCGTCTATTTTGCTGAGGCTTAACTTCAGGTTTTGGAGCCTCTTTTTCAGTAACAAATAGTTGGCGAATCTTTTTAAACAATCCACTAAATAAACCTGTTGATTTCTCAACTTTCTTCGGCTCAGCTTTTGCTTTTGGCGCTTTGCTTGCTTCTACTTTAGGGCCAGATAATACTGCTTCTTCTACTACCAATTCAGCAACTTGATCTTCTTCCTCTTCTTCAAGCTCACGAATCAACTTAGGTAAATTGTAGCTTAATACATCGGTCTCTTCACCACGACGTTTACGGATGACTTTATAAAGAGGTGTTTCCATCTCTTCATCACCAGCAATAACGATTTTAACATCTGGATGCATTCTTTCGATATTGGTAATGGCTCGACGTTTTTCATTAAGCAAATAACTTGCAATTGGTACCGGCACAATCACGTCAATCTGCACGGTATTATCTTTCATCGCTTCTTCTTGAATTAAACGAAGAATTGATAGTGATAATGAATTATTATCACGAACCGTACCTGTTCCTTGGCAACGAGGACAAATATGGTGAGTAGCTTCACGCAACGAAGGGCTTAAACGTTGGCGAGACATCTCAAGTAGACCAAAACGAGAAATACGTGTGGTTTGAATTCTTGCTCGGTCAGTTTTCATCGCCTCTTTCAAACGATTTTCGACTTCACGCTGATTACGGATTGGCGTCATATCGATAAAATCGATCACAATTAAACCACCTAAATCACGTAAGCGTAATTGACGAGCAATCTCTTCCGCTGCTTCAAGGTTAGTATTAAATGCAGTCTCTTCAATATCGCTACCACGGATAGATTTCGCTGAGTTGATATCAATAGCGGTTAATGCTTCGGTCGCATCAATAACAATAGAGCCACCAGATGGTAATCGAACTTCACGTTGAAATGCTGATTCAATCTGCCCTTCAATTTGGAAATGATTGAATAATGGTACATCACCCTCATAAAGTTTTAGGCGACTAACATACTCAACTCGGCCTAAATCAGCTAATCGTTTTTTAGCAATTTCAAGAACTTTTGGATTATCAATGAGAATATCACCGACATCATCACGCAAGTAATCACGGAATGCGCGAGTAATAATATCGCTTTCTTTATGGATTAAACTTGGCGCTGGATGATTTTTAGATTCATTTTGAATCGCAGTCCAATAGTTGACTAAAGCATTCAAATCCTGTTGCAACTCTTCTTGGCTTTTACCAACACCAGCGGTTCTAGCAATAACGCCCATACCTTTTGGCTTTTCCAACGCATCAATAATACGCTTAAGATCAGCACGCTCTTCACCTTCAATTCGACGAGAAACACCACCGGCTCTAGGATCATTTGGCATTAAAACTAAATAGCTACCAGCTAAACTAATATAAGTCGTTAAAGCGGCACCTTTTTTACCACGAATTTCTTTTTCTATTTGAATAAGAACTTCTTGGCCTTCTTGTAAATGTTTAATACTACGACGACCAGAGATATTGGAAGGGAAATAGCTTTCAGCAATCTCTTTTAGAGGTAAAAAACCATCTCGTTCACCACCGTAAGAGACAAATGCAGCTTCTAAACTAGGATTGATTTTAGTGATTTTGCCTTTATAAATATTGGCTTTTTTTTGTTCGTGACCAAGGCTTTCGATATCTAAATCATACAAGCGTTGGCCATCAACAAGGGCAACACGCAGCTCTTCTTGCTGGGTTGCGTTGATTAGCATTCTTTTCATTATTCTACACTCTTCATTAATCTAAATTAACTGTAGGTAGAATTTTATTATTAACAATAACCGCTTATTTTAACAATGATAAACAATAGTACTTACTTAAATATTTTTTATACCGTATTCATTATTTTATTTGTGTTATTTTTGTTATTATTTTATGTGAAATCAGTATAACTTATCCAACATCAATACACTTTTTAGAGGTAATATTACATTCAAAACACCTATACACTTTTTGAACACCACTAAATATACAATTATTGATATTATTTCAATGATGAGTTTGCAAATTCTATTCTTCTACAATTTAACAAACCACTAAATCTTTATATGATTGTTTAAAATAAACATATTAATTAATTATAATAATTCTACTTACGCTATTTTATTTTGACAAACTGTAATGTCTAACGCCATTGCTGCATTACATGGATAAAATATCCATGTCTATTATTCACGTTTCAGCAACGGATAGCAAGCAAATTAAACTGACTATTTTATAAACAATTTAATGCTGGTTTTGTACTACCCTAAAATTAGACTGAAAATACAATAAAAAAAAGCTTTGATCACTAATTTTTCATCATTTAATTGTCGATAAATTCGGCAAATTTTTTACATCGATTTATAACGCATTTTATGAATTTAAAAACTTAACTTTAACAATTGTGTATATGCCAATTTGATCCGTATAATATTAAACAACTATCGATTATAAAATGAACTATGAGATAATATTTAGTTATGGAAGCGCCTGAAAAAATAGCATTGATTGATTTTACCCAGCGTTGGATCGCTCAATTTGAAAAAGCTCCACAAAGTGAAGAATTACACGGTTTACCCTCGCCTTGCATTATCAAAACTGAAAATCTTGCCGTTTATTGGCAACCCTTTTTACTTAATCCACCAAGAGATTTAACCATCGCAGAACAAGTTATTAACATCAGAATCCACCCAAGTGCACATATATTTTACGGCACACAATATGCTGCAAATCTGACAGCAAAATTTGCTGACGTTAATTTAATTTTGTTACAAGCGTGGAATGATGATGACTTTTCAAATTTAGAAAAAAATTTAATTGCTCACCTATCGCAACAAAAAAAATTAAAGCGAACGCCGACCATTTTTATCGCCTCAACCAATGAAGATACTGAAATCGTCGCATTAAATAATTTGACAGGCGAAGTGGTTAAAGAAGATTTAATAACTGGGCAATTGACAACATTATCATCTAATTTAGCAACATTTCTTGAAAAACTTATCGTTATAGCATAATAATTAGCTTTCGATAATTACTAAGCTGTGGTAAAAATGAGGCTCAACCTCATTGTGGTTTACAAATTGTAACTTGCCAAACAATGTGTATATAATGCAATAAGTGTCACTAAAAGAAATAGGTAACTTATGTTTGAATATTTATTAGCAGCACCGGCAGATCCTATTTTAGGCTTAGCGGATCTCTACAACAAGGATGAACGCACCAACAAAATTAATTTAAGTGTTGGTGTCTATAAAGATGAAACCACCAAAACACCTATTTTAGAAAGTGTAAAAAAAGCTGAGCATCTATTGCTAGATGATGAAACCACAAAAAGCTATTTACCCATTGATGGTGTTAATTCATTTAATATTGCTACTCAAATCTTACTGTTCGGTAGTGAAAATCAACGAGCGAGAACTGCGCAAGCCCCTGGCGGAACCGGTGCGTTGCGCATTATGGCAGACTTTTTATCTCGCCGTACGAAAATAAAACGAGTTTGGATAAGCAATCCATCGTGGCCTAATCATCGCAGCGTTTTTCAAACTGCAGGATTAGAAGTTCGAGAATACCGTTATTATGATGCTCAAACTCGAAGCCTAGATTTTGATGGTTTAATGAGTGATTTGAATCAAGTTATTGCCGGTGAAGCAGTGCTATTTCATGGTTGCTGCCATAACCCTACCGGTATCGATCCGACTCCAGAACAATGGCAAACAATTTCAGAGTTAGCCTTAAAAAATGGTTGGTTACCACTATTTGACCTCGCTTATCAAGGGTTTGGTCAAGGTATAGAAGAAGACGTATATGGACTTAGACTGTTTGCGAATAATCAACCTGAACTACTGATTGCTAGTTCTTACTCAAAAAATTTCGGTCTATATAATGAGCGTGTTGGTGCATTCACTTTAATTGCAGCTGATCGCGAAATTGCCGATCGAGCATTTAGTCAGGTCAAAACTATTATCAGAGCCAACTACTCTAATCCTCCAGCTCATGGTGCTAAGATTGTCTCTTATATATTAAACAATGCTGAATTAAAAGAAGAGTGGATTGATGAATTAACTGGCATGCGTCAACGTATTCATCGTATGCGCCAACTATTTGTGAAAACGCTACAAGACAAAGGCGCTAACCAAGATTTTAGTTTTATTGCCAAACAAAATGGTATGTTTTCATTTAGTGGTTTAACTGAAGAACAAGTACTTAAATTGCGTAATGATTATGGTATTTATATTGTTAATTCGGGACGAATCAATGTTGCCGGAATGACTATCGATAATATGTCTAGACTTTGTGAATCAATTGTCGAAGTTTTATAGTATAAACTAAAATAACGTATATTCTTCATAATTGGATGTGTTTATGGTTTAATTGAACCAAATTCACATCCAGTTTTTAGTAAAAATATCATAGAAAAATAACAATAAATAGATAGTTATAAAACTCAAAAAAAACGGCTCCTCAATTTTTTTCAAAAATTTAATTGAAACATTATTCTATTTCCTTTATTAGTTACTAACTTGTTTATATGTTAAAATATCACTATGTTTTAACATCACCTCAATTGAATCTAATTATGTCAATTTGTTATATTGCCTTAGGCAGTAATCTTAACGATCCATTAGAACAAACTAATCAAGCTATTGCAGCCTTAAAACAATTACCTGAAACAGTTGTTTCTGATATTTCACCATTTTATCGTAGCAAACCATTGGGACCACAAGATCAAAATGATTATCTCAATGCAGTCATAAAATTAACCACGTCTCTGACACCAATAGCACTATTAGATCATTTACAAGCCATTGAGAAGTCACAAGGTAGAGTCCGTAAAGAAAATCGTTGGGGAGCAAGAACATTAGATTTAGATATATTGTTATATGATGACTTAGTTATAAATACAGAAAGGCTTACCATACCACACTATCATATGAAAAAGAGAGAATTTGTACTTTATCCTTTATTTGATATTTCACCTGATCTGATATTACCTGATAACGATAAGCTGTTTAATTTATTAACAAAATGTCCCATGAATGGATTAAAAAAATGGCATGAATAATTAATCTTATTAATAACCATATAGTTGTAAATTTTTATGGTCTAAATGCCAAAAAATAATAAAAAAAATTTGCCAAAGCCTAAATTATTGCTATAGTTTACCGCTCGCAAATAATCTGTACTTAAGGGGATTGCTGTGAAAAAGGAACAAAAAGTAAATACATCTTCTCTTAGCCTACTTGCTATTGCAGGGCTTGAGCCTTATAAAGAGGCAAAAGGTGAGGAGTACATGAATCCTAAGCAATTAAAACATTTCAAACTTATCTTAGAAGCATGGCTGTCACAGTTACAAGGTGAAATGGGTAAAACAGTTTCTCACATGCAAGATGAGGCTGCAAATTTCCCAGATCCGGCTGACCGCGCTACTCAAGAAGAAGAGTTTAGCTTAGAATTAAGAGCGCGTGACAGAGAACGCAAATTGATCAAAAAAATTGAAAAGACATTAAAGAAAATTGAAACCGATGATTTTGGTTTTTGTGAATCATGTGGTGTTGAAATTGGTATTCGTCGTTTAGAAGCAAGACCGACAGCTGATTTATGTATCGATTGTAAAACATTAGCTGAACTTCGTGAAAAACAAATGGGTATATAATTTCCATTTAAACCGTTGTTTTATTCAATACGCCCATGCAATATATTGGTCGTTTTGCCCCCTCACCATCTGGACCATTACATTTTGGTTCTTTGGTGACGGCTCTCGGTAGTTACTTACAAGCCAAAGCCAATTTTGGTAAGTGGCTTGTTCGCATTGAAGATATTGACCCACCACGGCAAGTCAAAGGCGCCGCATCGTTAATATTAAAAACCTTAGAGGCTTTCGAGCTGTATTGGGATGACCAAGTTTTATATCAATCAAATTGTAGTGAGCGTTATCGAGCCGTACTACAATCACTTATTACTCAGCAAAAAGCTTATTATTGTGATTGTACTAGACAAAGGATCCATAATCTTAGCAATGGGATATATGATGGCTTTTGTCGTGAGCGACATTTAGCATCCACTAGCCAACAGCAATGTGCTATTCGATTAAAGCAAAGTCAGCCAGTTTTTTCTTTCGATGATAAAATTCGTGGTCAACAAACTATTGATTCCGCTAATGCTTTAGAGGATTTTATTATTCATCGTAAAGATGGTCTATTTGCTTATAATTTAGTTGTAGTATTGGATGATAATTATCAAGGAATAACTGAAATTGTTCGCGGCGCTGATCTACTACCAGTTACCGCTAAACAAATTTCGCTTTATCGATTATTTAATTTTACTATCCCCAATTACTGCCATTTACCATTGGCTTTAGATAGTCATGGTAATAAACTGTCAAAACAGAACCATGCTAGCCCGATTGATAGTAAAAAAGCGAATTTATTAACCGCACAAGCATTACAGTTTTTAGGTCAACAATTACCGGAAAGCTGGCAAGATGCCTCACAAACACAGTTATTAGCTTGGGCAATCACCCACTGGCAAATTAACCAAGTACCGAAACAAAACCAAGTGTTAACCACCGATATAAGATAAATTAGGTGAGATGCCTAGATTATGCTCATGTAATAAATGTTTTTCCGGTTTTATTAATAGCGAAGCTAACACTCGTGCCTTAAGTTGTGCTTTCTGTTCTGGACTGCTTAGCAAATCTCGTAAATCAACTGCGGCATCACCAAACAGGCAATAATGAAGTTTACCAAGCGATGAAACTCGTAACCGGTTGCAACTTTTACAAAAATCCTGCGAATAAGGCATAATTAGACCAATTTTACCTTTATAATCACTATGAGCATAAACTTTAGCAGGACCAGATAATGCCTCTTTTGCTTGTAACTGCCAACCTTGTTCAATAAGTTGAGACTCCATCGCTTGACCAGCTAAATGATAGTGATTAAATAACTGACGGCTTTCGGTTGTCTCCATCAGTTCAATAAAACGTAATTCTACTGGTCGGTGTTTAATCCAAGCTAAATAATCATTCAGATGATCATTCATATTTTTCATTAGAACAGTATTAATTTTAACTTTCTCAATACCAACATCTAATGATTTTTCAACTCCTTGCATTAACTCTTGCAGTTTATCTTGGCCAGTTATTCGTTTAAAAATATATGGAGAAAAACTATCAATACTAATATTAATAGCGTTAAGCCCAGCTTGTTGCCAATAATAGACATTTTTTAATAATCGTGAACCATTGGTAGTAATTGCCAATTGTTTAATACTTGGATAAGCCGAAATAATTGACAAAATATCCATAAAATCTCGACGCAAAGTCGGTTCGCCACCAGTTAAGCGAATTTTATGCACACCGAGTTCGGTAAATGTTGATATGACATTATCAATTTCATTTAACGATAAAAATTTATGATCTTTATTAGGTCGATATCCATTAGGTAAACAATACTGACATTGAAAGTTACATAGTTCAGTAATTGATAAACGCAAATATTGAAAGCGACGCTGATAATTATCCACTAATTGCATATATATAATAAACACCTTATCCAAATCGGGAAGCATAGCCATTTCTGAGCTATACCGCGGCTAAATTACCATATGAATAATATTATCACTTAGGCAAAGTAGCTTCAGAGTTTGGTTTAGTCTAGCATAGCGTTTATTTTTTGACTATGGACAATTATTTAATATCAATCTAATAAAAAACAATTTATTTTTATCTATGATCCTACATGGTTATTAATATACTCAGTATCGATAACGCTAAGCCAATCAGGTAATTTAATAACTAAAATTGCGATAATTTTTTACTATAATGATATTTAAATCATTGGTTAATGTAATATTGAAAAATTCAATTTGAAAAAATAGTTACATATTTTCATGTTAAATTAATTTAATTGATAAATTAGGTTATTATCAGCTTTACTTATTTTTTATTCTGTTTGAATATATAATGATTTTTTGTCGATAAAACCGTCAAATGGAGGTTGTGATGATTACCCATATTAGTCCATTAGGATCAATGGATTTACTTGCACAAGCAGAAGTCGATATTCTGAAAAAATCAGCAAATAGCGAACTATACCAATTATTTAGAAATTGTTCACTAGCCACACTAAATGCAGGTAGCAAAACTGATAATACTCAAGAATTATTGGATAGATTTAAATCTTTCGAAATTAACGTTATCAGCAAAGAACGAGGGGTCAAATTAGAGCTTATTGATGCTCCTGAAACAGCATTTGTCGACAAAAAAATTATTCGCTCCATTCAAGCCAATCTATTTGCGGTGTTGCGTGATATCCTGTTTTTAAATAGCCAAATTAGTGCAATTAAACATTTGGTGCCTAATGATAAATTGGAAAAAGAACACTCCTATTACATCACCAATCTTGTTTTCTCAATTTTACGTAATGCCAATGCCTTACATGTGGGTGAAGAACCTAATTTAATTGTCTGTTGGGGTGGGCATTCCATTAACGAAAGTGAATATTATTATGCTCGTCAAGTTGGTATGCAACTAGGACTGCGCGAACTCAATATCTGCACAGGCTGTGGTCCGGGAATTATGGAAGCCCCGATGAAAGGCGCTGCTGTTGGTCATGCACAACAACGTATCAAAGATAGTCGTTTTATTGGTATGACCGAACCATCCATTATTGCCGCCGAACCACCAAACGCATTAGTTAATGAGCTGATCATTATGCCTGACATTGAAAAACGACTTGAAGCGTTTGTGCGTATGGCTCATGGTATTGTTATCTTTCCAGGTGGCCCAGGTACCGCGGAAGAATTACTTTATATATTGGGGATTATGCTCAATCCTGCCAATAAAAATCAGACTTTACCAATTATTTTGACTGGTCCCAAAGAGTGTGAAGATTATTTTGCGGCGATTGACCAATTTATCCGTAACACCTTAGGTGAAGAAGCGACTAAGCTGTATGAAATTATCATTGATTCGCCGGAACAAGTCGCTCGCATCATGAAACATGGCGTCAAACAGGTTAAATCATCACGTTTAGCAACTGGCGATGCTTACGGATTTAACTGGTTACTTAAAATCGATGAATCATTACAGCATCCATTTGAACCAACCCATGAAAATATGGCATCACTTAATCTACATAAAAATCAACCTGTTGAAATGTTAGCAGCTGACTTACGTCGAGCTTTCTCAGGTATCGTAGCCGGTAATGTTAAAGAATTCGGTATGAAGCAAATTGCCGAACATGGCCGCTATAAGTTACAAGGTGATCCAGAGATTATGAAACAATTAGATAATTTACTGCTTAGCTATGTTAAACAAGACCGTATGAAGCTACCTGGAGGTAGTGCTTACCAACCTTGTTATGAAATTTGTTATTAACGCTAAAATTAAATAACTTCTTTTCCGCCGATAGTTAAATTCTAAGACTAAATTGCAGAATTAAATCGGCGGAATATTTTCAGCAAGAAAAACCCTACAAATCACTTAAAATATCTAGTGCTTCAGATACTTTCTTAACCGCAAAGATCTGCATATTTTCTGGTTTCTTTTTCGGCATATTGGCAATAGGTACTATCGCTTTTTTAAAGCCATGTTTAGCCGCTTCAGAAATACGCTCTTGGCCACTTGGTACTGGTCGAATTTCACCACCTAGTCCTATTTCACCAAAAATTACCACATCTTGTGGCAAAGGCCGATTGCGAAAACTCGATACCAATGCGGCAATTAATGCTAAATCGGCACTGGTTTCGGTTACTTTTACCCCACCGACAACATTAACAAAAATATCCTGATCGGCCATTTGTAAACCACCATGACGATGTAAAACAGCCAATAACAGTGCCAATCGGTTCTGATCAAGCCCGACAGTTACTCGCCTTGGATTGCCATAAACAGAGTGATCAACTAATGCTTGGATCTCAACTAATAATGGCCGAGTGCCTTCCCACAGCACCATTACTGAACTACCAGATAGCATCTCTTCACCACGACTTAAAAAGATTGCTGATGGATTACTAACCTCTTTCAAGCCTTGTTCGGTCATGGCAAACACACCAAGTTCATTTACGGCACCAAACCGATTTTTATGGCTACGCAAAGTACGGAATCGAGAATCAGCATCGCCATCGAGTAAAATCGAGCAGTCAATACAGTGTTCAAGGACTTTAGGCCCAGCCAGTGATCCATCTTTAGTCACATGGCCAACCATGATAATGGCAATTCCTTTGGTTTTGGCAAACCGGGTTAAATAAGCTGCTGTTTCACGAACTTGTGCCACACTACCCGGTGAAGATTGAATATCAGCAAGATGCATCACTTGAATTGAGTCGATAACCATTAATTTGGGTTGAGACTGTTCGGCCAGTAAACAGATCTGCTCAATACTTGTCTCAGACAACATATTAATATTATCAGTTGGTAAACCCAAACGGTGGGCACGCATTGCCACTTGTTGTAGTGATTCCTCACCAGTAACGTAAAGCGTATTCATTTGTGCCGAAAGTTTACTCATGGTTTGCAATAGCAAAGTACTTTTACCGGCACCGGGATTACCACCAATTAAGATAGCACTACCCGGCACCACACCACCGCCTAGTACTCGGTCAAATTCAGAAAAACCGGTTGAAAATCTTGGTAAGGCCTCAAGACTAATTTCAGACAGTTTTTGGATTCTAGTTTGCCCGGCGCCACCTGCATAACCGGTTAATCGATCATTGCGTGATGAGGAACTGGCTAACCTCACTTCAGTAATAGTATTCCAAGCATGGCAAGCACTACATTGACCTTGCCAACGAGGATAGTCGGCGCCACAATCATTACATACATAAGCGCGCTTTACTGTTTTGGCCAAATTTTTCTCCTAACCTTCACTTAATAAACTGGTAGATAGAATGCACCATAAACCAGTTAAATCAGCATAATTGATACTAATTTTTGCTTTTTCAACCACTTTCGGCTTGCCGTGATAAGCAACCCCAAGTCCAGCAATTCGAATCATCATTAAATCATTGGCACCATCGCCAATCGCAACAGTTTGTTCAATCGGAATATCTAAAGAAGCAGCCAATTGTTGTAACATTCGAGCTTTATATTTAGCATCAACAATTTGCCCTATCACTTTACCAGTTAACTGGCCTTTTTTAATTTCTAACTCATTAGCATGAGCAGCAACCAGTTTCAACTTCTGTTTTAAATGGTCAGCAAAATAGGTAAATCCTCCAGAAACAATAGCAACGTGCCAATTTTTTTTATGTAGCTCTTTAACTAAACAAGTCAATCCCGGCGTTAGCGGTAGTGTTTTTTTTACTTGCTCTAAAATATCTTGTGGAGCACCAGTTAACGTCGCCACGCGTTTGCGTAAGCTGGAGGCAAAATCAAGTTCACCTCGCATAGCAAGTTCAGTAACTGCAGCAACTTGTTCACCCACACCTTGTAGCTTTGCCAACTCATCAATACATTCAATACCAATAGCTGTTGAATCCATATCCATAACCAATAGGCCAGGAGAATGTAAGGTTGGTAAATTATCTATTGGTGCAACATCAATCCCTAAGCTTAACGAAATCGATTTGGCTTTTTTCGGCATTACCCCTGCAATACGTACAATTTGATAGGTTTTAATTTTCCATGAAGAAACCACAACCATCGGCATTGCCAACTGTCTTTGAAATTTTGACAGCAAGGTTTTATTTAACTTTTTACCATAAATAATCCAACCAGTTTTTCCGGCATTGTAATCTAATGGAACTACTTCACAACCATTTAAAGATAAAGGTAAACCTTGCCAATATTGTATATTTTCGGGGAGATCACTATAGGTTAATGTGTAAGCCATATTTCGAGAGTCTTAAAAGTGCAAAACAGATTCGGAATTTACCATATCTGCCAAAGATTGTCCAAGTAACGATGATAAGATGTTATTGATTAAATTTTATCGCTTAAAAAACCCCGTTCCTCAAAATTTTTTGAGTAAGAATTTAATTCATCATTAATCATTGCAAATCAACTAACAATTAAAAAGACAAAAATGACAACTAAACGCCTTCACCCCATAAACATAACTAATAACTATTCTTTCCTTAATACAGCATAGAAAAAACCGTCACCAGCCAATTCAGTCGGTAAAAACTGTCTTAGCTCCCCCTGCTGTTTGGCATTAGGATTTTCTTTTAAAAAACGGCAAATCTGTAATTTATTTTCTTCTGGTAATACGGAGCAAGTGGCATAAACTAAAGTGCCACCTGTTTTTAAATAAGGCCAGATACGTGTCAAAATAGCATATTGTAGTTCGGTGAGCTGAGCGATATCGCTATCACGTCGTAACCATTTTATATCAGGATGACGACGAATAACCCCGGTAGCCGAACAAGGTGCATCAAGCAAGATGCGATCAAACTGACGCCCATCACACCATTTCTTAGGGGTTAAACCATCACCAACTTTGACTTGTGCATGTTGTTTTAGGCGTGTTAAATTTTCATCAATTCGTTTAACTCGGTTGGCATCAACATCTACAGCTAATACATTAGCTGTTGGCGCAAGTTCTAAAATATGGGTGGTTTTACCGCCAGGAGCGGCACACATATCTAAAATTTGCTCGCCATTTTTAGGTGCTAATAGATAAGCCGCATATTGTGCTGATAAATCTTGTACGGTTACCGCTCCTTCAGCAAAAAACGGTAACTTAGTCACATTTACCGCCGTAGTTAAGCGAATAGCACAAGGGATATCAGCAAAAGACTCGGAAGCAATCTGTTGTTTTTCAAGTAATTGTTGGTATTCACTAACCGAATAATGGTTAAGATTAACTCGTAACCACATAGGTGGTTTCTGATTATTCGCATTAACAATTGCTTGCCACTGCTCTGGATAAGCTGATTTTAAACGATTTAATAACCAACTAGGATGTAAGGTCTGACTAATTTGTTGTTTACTATCTTGCTGAAATTTTTGTTTTAATGATGCCTGTTGGCGTAAAAATTCACGTAAAACGCCATTAATCACGCCTTTTAATTGCGGTTTTTTTAAATCATTAACCGCACCTACTGTTTCACCTACAGCGGCATGTTCAGGAATTCGGGTATAAAGAATTTGGTACAATCCAGTTAACAATAAGTAATGTAAAATTCTATTTTTCCCAGTTAAGACCTTGCTCATTAAGTTATGAATATAGAAATCCAGTTCTGGTAGCACTCGCATTACACCAAAACAGATCTCTTGCACTAGTGCTTTGTCTTTATCAGCAACTTGATGATTCAAAGAGGCTAAAGCCGTACTAAGTGATTGTCCTTCTTCAAGTACCGCAAAAATAGCTTTTGCACAAAGCGCACGAATATTTCGGTATGACTTTTTATTCATAACTAATAATAGCCTTAATTCTTTTGATTGTTTAAAGAATCAATGATCCCACCCATCCAGCAATAAATAACGGAATATTGAAATGGGTAAAGGTTGGAATAACACTGTCTCTAATATGGTCATGCTGTCCATCACTATTTAAACCAGCAGATGTGGCTAAAATAGTATCTGAAGGTGGTGAACCGGCATCACCGATAGCTCCTGATGCACCAATTAAACAAACTGTTGCAATTGGTGAAAATCCTAATTGAACGCATAACGGAACATAAATTGCCGCAATAATAGGAACAGTAGAAAATGACGAGCCAATTCCCAGCGTAATGACCAAACCAACTAACATCATCATGAAAGAGGCCACGACTTTGTTACCAGCAAATAACGCTGCACTATTAATGACTAAAGGTTCTATTTCATGCGTCTGTTTTAATACTTCGGCAAATCCTTGCGCAGATATCATCACAAAACCAATCATTGCCATCATTTTGATACCATCGGTGAAGATTCCGTCCGCTTCGCCCCATTTGATTGAACCTGAAACAATAAAGCAAATAAAACCAATTAACGCGCCTAATATCATCGATCCAGTACAAAGTTGCACGGTAAAAGAAAGAATAATCGCTAATAATGAAATAATAAGTGAACGAACACTTACATTACTAAACTGTTCGGCATGGCTCTCTTCACGGATAAGTTCATACTGTCTCGGTTTACGATAACTGACAAAAATAGCCCATAGTAAACCAACAAACATACCGAAAGCTGGAATAGCCATAGCATGCATGACATTAACATGACTAACATCCATTCCAGACGAAATAATATTTTTTAACAAAATTTGATTTAGAAAGATATTACCGAATCCGACCGGTAAAAACATATATGGCGTAATCAAACCAAATGTCATAATACACGCAATCATTCTTCTATCTAATTGTAATCTCGACATCACATATAAAAGTGGTGGAATTAATAGCGGAATAAAGGCGATATGAATTGGAATAATATTCTGTGAGGAAATACTAACTAAGCCGATAATAATAATTAACAACCATTTAATTCGTGTTTTCGCATCATTAGTAGTTAATTGTTTAATGGCTTTATCAGCTAATAATTCTGGTAAACCTGATTTAGAAATAGCCACCGCAAACGCACCTAACATAGCATAAGATAAGGCAATATTAGCCCCATTACTAATTCCTGTATTAAAAGCGTCTATGGTTTCTTTTAGGGTTAGATGACTGCATAAACCACCTGCAAATGCACCAATAATTAAGCTAATTACCACATGAACTCGGCAAAGCGAAAGCACTAACATTAAAATAACAGCAACAACAACTGCATTTACTGAGGAAAACAGCTCAAGAATAGTATTCATAAATAGATTCTTCGTAGCGAGATAAAGGTGGTTATTCTAGGCGATAGCTATTTAAAGTGCAATTGTTAGTATACGCTTACTCGCATAAAGCCTTTTTTAATCGCCAATTAACTGACCATGTTAAAATGTGAATCAATAAAACAAATAATATTGTTATATCTTTAGGTTGTAGCACACTTGATCTCGTGTCATTATAAAAGCAATAGCAAAACTGAAATAACAATTAAATAATTATCTTATTGAATTAAATAAGCTAAGGTCTAAATTGCCAGCTTTTCGGCTAAACAAAATTACTAGACACAAACATCATGGTATATGATCAGTTTTGGACAAAATTTAGATTAGTTACGGAGAATTTCAAATGAGAAGTAATATTGATGGTCATTTTCTATTGATTGGTTTAATGGCTTATCCGATTCGTCATAGTTTATCACCGCAAATGCAAAATACCATTTACTCTAAATTAAATATTCCATTTATTTATTTAGCATTTGAAGTCGATCAACTAAAGCTACCCGATGCAATAAAAGGTTTACGAGCACTAGGGTTACGAGGTAGTGCTATTTCAATGCCCAATAAACAACTTGTTTGCCAATACCTTGATAAATTAACACCTGCGGTAGAAATGAGTGGTGCCTGTAATACTATTTCAAATGATAATGGCGTATTGACTGGTTATAACACTGACGGCATTGGCTATATGCGTATGCTAGCAGAAGCTGGCATTAATATGCTAGAGAAAAAAATAACCATTCTCGGTGCCGGAGGTGCGGCAACCGCAATTGCCGTACAAGCAGCACTTGATGGTGTAAAAGAAATTGCCATTTTTAATCAGAAAGATGAGTGCTATACAAAGATAGAATCAGTAATAAAGAAATTAAATGAACAGACAAAATGTAAAGTACATATTACCGATCTAGCTGATGAGAATGAGTTAAGAAAACAAATTGCTGATAGTGATGTACTTTGTAATGCCACTGGTGTAGGAATGAAACCATTAGAAGGGCAAAGTTTAATTACCGATCCAACAATCTTGCGATCAGATCTCGTTGTTACAGATTGTATTTATAGCCCACGCAAAACTAAGCTATTAGAAATGGCCGAACAACAAGGATGTAAAACACTTAATGGCATCGGTATGATGCTATGGCAAGGAGCGGCACAAATAAAAATTTGGACAGGCGAAGATGCACCAATTGATTATGTCAAAGAACAAATGGGATTTAATGATTAATTTTGTGGTGAACAGGAAATAAAATGAATATAGTAACAGTTAAACAGCTTGAGATAGGTAAAGGTACTCCGAAAATAATTGTGCCAATTATTGGAAAAACCGAAGAAGAACTCATTGATGAAGTAAAGTTTTTACAATCTATTGATTTTGACGTTTTAGAATGGCGAGTTGACCACTTTACGCAAGTTGATAATATTGATGCAGTCAAATCCATAGCACAAAAAATAGCGACCTTATTGCCCAATAAACCAATTTTATTTACTTTCCGTACCGCAAATGAAGGTGGCGTAAAACCGTGGCCATTAGATGCTTATATGCAACTAAATAAAGCAATGGCAAGCAGTGGCTTAGTTGATTTAATTGATGTTGAAGTCTTTATTGGCGATGACAATGTAAAAGAAATTATCGATATTGCGCATAAAAATAACGTATTCGTGGTAGCCTCAAACCATGACTTTGAAAAAACACCATCACAAGGTGATATTGTCTATCGATTAAGAAAAATGCAAGACTTAGGTGCAGATATTCCTAAAATTGCCGTG
Source organism: Gilliamella sp. M0364 (assembly GCF_016100565.1). Lineage (NCBI taxonomy): Bacteria > Pseudomonadati > Pseudomonadota > Gammaproteobacteria > Orbales > Orbaceae > Gilliamella > Gilliamella sp. M0364. Next base: position 98,698 of record NZ_JACFSF010000005.1, read on the forward strand.
ATGCCACAAAATACTAATGATGTATTAACATTACTTGCCGCAACCAGCGAAATGAATGAAAAATTTGCTACACAACCAATTATTACCATGTCAATGGCCGGTCTTGGTGCAATCAGCCGCATTGCAGGGACAACCTTTGGTTCAGCCATGACATTTGGTGCCGCCAAAAACGCCTCAGCTCCAGGTCAACTTGATGTTAAACAATTACGTTACATTTTAGATGTAATGTATCAAAGCAAAGCTTGATAATAAACTGATGCCATCACGATTTAAACTGGATTGTGATGGCTAGTTTTCGCTCATTAATTCAACCATTTTGACAACTTAATTTCAATAAACTATATAGTGTTGCTTTTAATATGTCTTTATAATGGGTAGGCATAAGCATCTATAAATTAAAATAATCTAGCTGAAAGATTATGCAAATTAACTAACAGTTAGATAATAACACATATATACTTGGATTAATGTTTATTGTTAAAAAGTAAAATAACAATATAAATTTGCAATTTATGCATCGACAAGTTAGTCGATAAACTAATAGCTAACAATGATTTAAATATATAATTAGCTACAAAATATGAGGTTTATTTTTATGTTTTCTTGGTGGACAAAAGTTTATTTTTCACTAATTCAGATCCCTGTTAAGCTTTTTGTTAAAAGTAAACCGATCCCTACCGATCCCATTACTGAATTGGATCTCGATATCCATCGACCAATTTTGTATGTACTACCTTATAATTCACAAATTGACTTAATGGTAGTGAGATCTCTTTGTCTTAAATATGATTTACCAGATCCTTTATTAGGCATTGATATTAATGGCAATACAATTCCTGCTTATGTTTATATTGATAAAGGACCGGGTATTTTTGCTTCTAAAAAACAAAAAAATAAATCAATTGAAATTTTAAGAGAATATATCTCAGCGCATCAACAAAATGATGAACTTGATGTGCAAATGTTGCCGGTTTCCGTTATGTTTGGGCGAAAACCAGATAAAGAAGGTAAAAAAATGCCTTCACTACAAGTTTTAGGCGCAACGTATAAACTTTATAAAATCTTAATTTCTGGTCGTGACTGTTACACTCGATTCTCTCGAACGGTATCATTTAAAAATATTAAGGTTGACGATAACCAAGATATCTCTGTTTTAGCCCACAAACTTGCACGTGTCGCACGCATACACTTTGCCAAACAAAGGGCTGCCTCTGTTGGTCCGAAGTTACCTGTTCGTCAGGAGATGCTTAACAAATTACTAACTAATCCTGCCCTTGCCGAAGCTATACAAGAAGAAGCTAAAAGCAAAAAAATAGATCAGGATAAAGCCAGAAAGAATGCCTTATCATTATTAAACGAAATTGCGGCTAATTTTTCTTATCGCATGCTTAGAATGACTGATTTTGTTCTGACTTGGGCATGGAATAGACTTTATCAAGGTTTGAAAGTCACCAATGCAGATCCTGTTCGAGAATTAGCTGAAAATGGCCATGAAATTGTCTATGCGCCATGTCATCGCAGTCATATGGATTACTTATTACTATCCTATGTACTTTATCGACAAGGACTGGTGCCACCACATATTGCCGCAGGTATTAATTTAAACTTCTGGCCAGCAGGACCTATTTTTAGGCGCTTAGGGGCATTTTTTATTCGCCGCTCATTTAAAGGTAATAAACTTTATACCGCTGTATTTCGGGAGTATTTAGCTGAACTATTTATCCGAGGTTATTCGGTAGAGTATTTCATCGAGGGCGGTCGATCACGTACAGGTAGGTTACTTGATCCTAAAACAGGAATGTTAATGATGACAGTCCAGACTTTATTGCGTGGTGATCATCGACCGATAACAATCGTTCCTGTTTATATAGGTTATGAACATGTTTTAGAAGTTGCCACTTATGCCAATGAACTTCGTGGCGCAAAAAAAGAAAAAGAGAGCTTGTGGCGTACAATTAAAGCATTTTTAAAATTGAAAAAATTAGGATTTGGTTATGTTAACTTTGGTGATCCTATCCCTTTAAATCAATTTTTAAATCAACAAATTCCCGATTGGCGAGATTCGATTGATCCAACAGGAACACAACGCCCTAGCTGGTTAACACCCACAACTAATCTGCTGGCTACACAAATAATGGAACACATAAATTCATCTGCTGCAATTAATGCCATGAATTTATGTTGTTCAATATTGTTAGCTGCTGACCAATGTACATTAACCAAAGTAAAATTATTAGAAAATATTGATTATCTCTTAAAATTATTAAAAAACATTCCTTATTCCGAATTAATTACCATTCCTGATCAAACTGCTGAACAGATGTTTGAACATGCTAAAGAAATGGGCAAATTTGTTATTACCACTGATGAAGTTGGTGAAATGGTAGGTCTAACAGCCGAGCAAGCAGTATTGATGACCTATTATCGTAATAACATTCAGCATTTATTGATCATTCCAGCAATTGTCGCGCGAATTTTACTTAAAAATAACCGCATTTCGATTGATGAAGTACTTATGCAAGTCAAACTGCTGTTCCCGTTAATAAAATCAGAACTATTTTTATATCACGATGATGAACAACTAACAGAATACGTAAATAACATTATTGCAACTTATGCCGAATTGAATCTAATCAGTTACACGCCAGACAAATTAACCTTGAACTACTTAAAAATGTCAGGTTTACAGCTATTGGCATCATCCTCAAAAGATACATTACAACGCTATGTCATTGCATTTTCATTATTGCAAAAAGATCCAACCATCAGCCGAGCAAGTTTAGAAAAAGAAGGCCGATTAATAGCCGAACGTTTATCGATACTTCATGGTATTAATGCACCAGAGTTTTTTGATAAAGGTGTTTTTTCAACCTTAGTTGCTTCACTTCGTGAACAAGGTTATTTAGATGATAAAGACGATGCCAATTTAGCAAAAATTGACACTATGAATAAAATACTTAAACCATTAATCACCAACCGAGTAATGCAGACAATTGACGAAATTAATCTAAAATAATAAACTAAGGCTTACTTGATTGCTATCAGTAAGCCGAATATACTACGCTTCCAACCTTTAATTTAAACATTTCCTTGCTTAATTAGTTTTACTAAAAATGTATTTAATCTTAATAAAATATTAAAACAAGCAAATAGCAATTGATATTTTTGACATATGTCAAACTTTTAAATATTTATCCCTTTATTTCCATTCAATTAAATATTATCATTACAATTAATAAGGATGTTTATAAATTCCTACATAATAATCTAAATAATGTAATGTCTGCTTTTTAAGGAGTTCATATGCTATTTAACCGTAGACAGTTCTTTAAGATCTGTGCTGGTGGCATGGCTGGAACCACAGTAGCTACGCTGGGACTTGCCCCGAGCATAGCTCTTGCACAAACTCGCCAATATAAATTATTAAAATCAAAAGAGACGCGAAATAATTGTACTTACTGTTCAGTAGGATGTGGAATGCTCCTCTATAGCCGAGGCGATGGAGCAAAAAATGCCGAATCATCTATTTTTCATATCGAAGGTGACCCTGATCATCCAGTTAGCCGAGGCTCTCTTTGTCCAAAAGGTGCAGGAGTACTTGATTATATTAAAAGCGAACAAAGAGTTAAATATCCTGAATATCGTGCTCCTGGTTCTGACAAATGGCAACGGATTAGTTGGGATGAAGCAATTGATCGTATTGCCCGACTAATGAAAGCTGACCGAGATAAAAATTTTCAAGAAAAAAATGCACAAGGTACAACAGTTAATCGCTGGACAACAACCGGCTGGTTGGTTACCTCAGCAGCGAGTAATGAAACAGGTTGGTTAGCGTTTAAAGTTGCTCGTTCATTAGGAATGTTAAGCCTCGAAACCCAAGCTAGGGTTTGTCATGGTCCTTCTGTTTCTAGCTTAGCTGCGACATTCGGTCGAGGCGCGATGACCAATAATTGGAATGATATCAAAAATGCTAATGTGGTTATCGTTATGGGTGGTAATGCAGCGGAAGCCCACCCTGTTGGATTTAAATGGGCTATTGAAGCTAAAATTACTAACGGCGCGGAACTGATTGCAATTGATCCACGTTTTCATCGAACTGCCTCCGTCGCTGATCATTATGTACCAATTCGTGCCGGTTCTGACATTGCTTTTTTACTTGGCATTATTAACTACCTTATCTCACATAACGAAGTAAACTTTGAATATCTGGTTACCCACTCTAATGCCAGTTTAATTGTCCGTGATGATTTTAACTTTGATGCTAATAGTGGTTTGTTCAGTGGTTATGATGCCGCTAACCGCCAATACGATCAAACCAGTTGGGCATATCAAAAAGATGAAAATGGTTATGCATTAAGAGATAAAACCCTAAGTCATCCACGTTGTGTATGGAATTTATTAAAACAACATGTGAGTCGCTATACGCCAGAAATGGTAAATAAAGTTACCGGTAGTCCAATAGACGGTTTTTTACATGTTTGTCGATCTCTTGCTAGTACCAAAACCAACGATCGTGCAGCAACTTTCTTATATGCCTTAGGGTGGACTCAGCACACCTATGGAACTCAAATCATTCGCACTGCAGCGATGATCCAACTTATTCTTGGCAACATTGGTGTTATGGGCGGTGGTATCAATGCTTTACGTGGACACTCAAACATTCAAGGTTTAACTGATGTAGGATTACTATCTAATCGATTACCTGCTTATCTTGACTTACCCAAAGAATCGCAAACTTCACTAGAGCAATATCTGACAGAAAAAACCCCTAAACCACTCGGTCCAAATGAGGTCAATTTTTGGGGGAATTACCCGAAATTCTTTGTTAGCTTTATGAAAGCAATGTACGGCGAGAATGCCACTCAAGATAACAATTGGGGATTTGATTGGTTACCAAAATGGGATAAAACCTATGATGTTTTAAGATTCAGCAAAATGATGCGTGATGGTCAAGCTAATGGTTTTATTTGCCAAGGTTTCAACCCATTAGCAGCACTGCCTGATAAAAATAGTATCCGTGATGGATTATCTAAGCTTAAGTTTTTAGTTAGCATTGATCCAATGCCAACCGAAACCGCTGAGTTTTGGAAAAATCATGGCGAATCCAACGATGTTGATCCAAGCAAAATTCAAACAGAGGTATTTAGACTTCCTGCTAACTGCTTTGCTGAAGAAAACGGCACAATTGTTAACTCATCACGTTTATTACAATGGCACTGGGCAGCAGCAAGACCTCCTTACGAATCACTTTATGATCCAGAGATTATTGCCCGCATTTATCTAAGAATTAAAGAGCTTTATAAAGAAGAAGGTGGTGCTTACCACGAACCAATTAACAATTTAAGCTGGGATTATCTAGATCCAGAAGGCCCATCGGCTGAAGAACTCGCTAAAGAGTGTAATGGTCGAGCATTAGCTGACTTAACGGATAACAGTGGCAATGTCATCCTGAAAAAAGGACAACTATTAAGCGGTTTTTCACAATTAAAAGCTGACGGCTCTACCTCATCAGGGATCTGGATATTCTGTGGCTCTTGGACTGAGCAAGGTAATCTAATGGCTCGCCGCGATCCTAGTGATCCATCCGGTAAAGGTATCCATGCTGGCTGGGCATGGGCATGGCCAATGAATCGACGTGTGTTGTATAACCGAGCCTCGGCCGACGAAAATGGTAAACCATGGGATCCAAATCGAGTGTTAATCAAATGGAATGGTACAAATTGGGATGGTAATGATGTCGCTGACTTTACCGGTACATTATCACCAAGTTCTGGTGCCGGTGCATTTATCATGAATAATGACGGTTTAGGTGGATTATTCTGCTTAAATCGTTTGGTTGATGGTCCATTCCCTGAACATTATGAGCCATTTGAAACACCAATTTCCAATAATCCTATGCATCCTAAACAAGTTAATAGCCCAGTTGCTCGAGCATTTAAAGAGGATTTAGCTCGCTTAGGTAAAGCAGATGAGTTTCCTTATGTTGGCACCACATACAGTATTACTGAACACTTCCATTTCTGGACGCAACATGCAAGATTAGCATCCATCACACAACCGGAACAATTTATTGAACTGAGTGAAAATCTTGCCAATAAGAAAGGCATAAAATTAGGCGATACAGTAAAAGTTACCTCTTATCGAGGTTATATCAAAGCCAAAGCAGTTGTGACAAAACGTTTACCAACTTTGACTGTTGATGGTAAAGAGATCGAAACCATAGGAATTCCAATTGTATGGGGATTCACGGGGCAAACGAAAAAAGGCTTTTTGGTTAATGAATTAACACCACATTTAGGTGATGCTAATTCACAAACACCTGAATATAAGTCGTTTTTAGTTAACATCGAAAAAGTTACCACAGCGGCATAAGGAGGGAGATAAATTATGTCATTACAAACTCAAGATATTATTCGCCGCTCAGCAACTAACGCTTTAACCCCTGCACCTCGTGTACGAGATTATCAGCAGGAAGTTGCCAAGTTAATTGATGTAACTACCTGTATCGGTTGTAAAGCTTGCCAAGTCGCTTGTAGCGAATGGAATGACCTACGAGCAGAAGTAGGCAATACTGTCGGCGTTTATGATAATCCAGCCGACTTACAACCAAAAGCGTGGACCGTTATGCGCTATTCAGAAGTGGAGATCAATGGCAAATTTGAATGGCTTATCCGTAAAGACGGTTGTATGCACTGCGCCGATCCCGGTTGTTTAAAAGCGTGTCCATCAGAAGGAGCAATCATCCAATATGCAAATGGTATTGTTGATTTTCAATCGGAACACTGCATAGGGTGCGGTTATTGTGTGGCTGGTTGTCCATTTAATATTCCGCGAGTCAGCAAAGAAGATAATCATTCATATAAATGCACATTATGTGTTGATCGTGTCGCAGTTGGCCAAGAACCTGCTTGTGTAAAAACCTGCCCAACGGGAGCGATTCATTTTGGCACCAAACAAGATATGATTCGTCATGCCGAGCATCGAATTACTGATTTGAAAAAACGTGGATTTGAACACGCTGGTCTCTATAATCCAGAAGGTGTGGGTGGCACACATGTTATGTATGTTTTACATCATGCCGATCAACCTGAACTTTATCATGGCTTACCAAAAGACCCGCAAGTTAGTGAAATTGTTAAATTCTGGAAAGGTGCTTGGAAGCCACTATCAGCAGCTGCTTTTGTCGCTACTTTTGGTGGATTGCTGTTCCACTATATGGGTGTCGGTGCGATTGAAGTCGATGAAGCAGATATAGAACACGAAAAAGAAGCAGATAAACAAGCAAGAAAACGTTTAGGATTGCCTATTTTTGGCCGGAAAAATACGCCTAATTCGTCGCAATCGGAGGCTCATCATGAATAAAAAAGGAATGATATTAAGAACACCACTTATTGTACGTTTCTGTCATTGGTGTATGGTCTGTTTGTTTATTCTAACGGCACTATCTGGTTTGTCGCTGTTTTTTCCATCCATTAAGCTATTTGGATTATTTCTTGGTACACCACAACTAGTTAGAGCGTTGCATCCAATCATTGGTTGTGTAGTATTCGTTTTATTAATGTTTATGTTTATAAAACTAGCACATCATAATATTCCAAATAAAAATGACCTGTTATGGATTAAAAACTTTAAACACGTCATTATGGGTAAAGAAGAAGGTATTCCGATCGGTAAGTATAATGTTGGTCAGAAATTTCTATTCTGGTGCATTATGAGTCTGATCTTTGTATTATTTGTCACAGGTTTAATTATGTGGCGTCGCTATGTTTCCGATTACTTCCCAATTCAAATAGTTCGTATTGCCATATTTTTACATTCTTTTGCCGCTATATGTCTTATTTTATTAGCCATTGGCCATGCTTATATGGCACTTTGGGTAAAAGGTTCCATAAAAGGTATGATAACTGGCTATGTTTCTCGAGCTTGGGCGTTTAAAAATCATTCATCCTGGTACGAAGAAGAAATGAAAAAAGTTTATCAGCAAGAACTTAATGCCGAGAGTGAAACCAAGGTTGAGCAATCACCGCAAACTGAGCAAAAACCTGCTTTATAAAGTCTAATAGTAGATCTGCTGATATTAATCAGCAGATCTACTAAATGGCTAAATCAATTCTGGATAAAACCTCAAAGTGGTAATCAATAATGAGTATAAAAATCATTTCACAAGAACAACTTGAACAACAAAATATAAGCTCAGTAATTAGGCAGATCCCATTGCTATTTTATCCATCAACGAAAACACTTTATATTCACCGTGCGGCACGTTTAAAAACTTTAGCCGAAAATAACCCATTAAGCGATTATTTACTATTTTGTGCAAAAATAGCAGAGCAACAAGCCAAATTAATTAATCAACAAAACGCTATTGAAGCACCAAATTTACTCAATAATGGCTTAGCGCCATTAAATTTAGAGAATTTACCATTAAATGATATTTGGCAAGATTATTTATCTGAACTATTAAATTCTTTTTCCGATACCAGTGAACAAATTGAAGCCGTAATTCAACGATTAAAACAAAATAATCCTGAACAACTTCAAGAAAAAGCGATTAGTTTATTACAGGGTAAATTTGATCTGGTCGAAGGCAACGAATCTATATTTATTTGGTCTGCATTATCAGTTTATTACAGTCAACAGGCTAATCAAATTAAAGGAAAAGCAGTCGCTGAAAATACCGATCAAAGTTGGCTATGCCCTGTTTGTAATAGCCTACCGGTTGCTAGTGTGATTCAACTTGGCGGTAATAATGGTTTAAGATATCTTCATTGTAGTTTGTGTGAAAGCGAATGGTATGTACCACGGGTAAAATGTACTTGTTGCGATAATATGCAAGATATCCAATATTTCTCATTAGATAACGAAATGGCAGCAATAAAAACTGAATGTTGTGAGGCCTGTCATAGCTATTTGAAAATTTTAGATCAAGATAAAGATCCTCACATAGAAGTTATTGCCGATGATGTAGCATCATTAATCTTAGATATAAAAACAGAAGAAGAAGGATTCGCAAAAAGTGGGATAAACCCATTTGTTTTTGCACAAAAATAGAATTTTTCAATCAGGAACATTTTATCTTTTTATAATAATTAATTATAAAAATATTACTTAACATTTTAAATTATTAGGACTAGAATAATATCACTGTACTAGTTTATGAGTTCTTGATAATGAAACGTTATTTATTATTGATAGTGATGTTAGTAATTACATCATTTTCCTGTTTAGCTGATACCATAAAAAATGTTGCGATAACAGCAATTGTTGAACATCCTTCATTAGATCAAATCCGTGATGGGGTAAAAGATGAGTTAATCGCAAGTGGTTTTAAATTGAATGAAAACTTGCAGGTACAATATCGAAGTGCCCAAGGTAGTAGTGCTACAGCCGCACAAATTGCACGCCAATTTGTCGCAGCTAAACCTGATGTTATCGTCGCTATCGCTACACCAAGTGCCCAAGCAACGGTTGCCGCGACCAAACAAATTCCAGTCGTCTTTGCTGGAATTACCGATCCAATTGCAGCTAAATTAATCAAAAACTGGGAACCAACACATAACAATGTTACTGGTGTTTCAGATTATCAAGAAATAGGCCCTCAAATCGAGTTTATGAAGAAAATTGTGCCTAATGTAAAAGCTGTGGGTTATATTTATAGTCCTAGTGAAATTAACTCAACTGTAGTGCTAAAAAATCTACAACAGCAACTTAGTCAACAAAATATATCATTAATAGCGGTACCGGCTCAACGTACCGCAGATATCTCAACTGCTGCCAATACACTTAAAGGAAAAGTTGATCTTATTTATACGACAACAGATAACAATGTTGTTTCTGCTTATGAATCATTAGTTAAATTTGCCAACGAAAATAAAATACCTCTGTTAGCATCATTCCCCGATGCAATTGAACGTGGTGCAGTTGCCGCTTATGGTATGAGTTATTACGATGTTGGCCGCCAATCAGGCAAACTTGTGGTAAGAGTTTTAAATGGTGAAGCACCAGGAAATATTACGCCAGAAATAGGTCAAGCATTACGTTTGGTGGTCAATATTGATGCTGCTAAGAAGCAAAGAATTGATTTATCAGCAGATGTTATCGAATCAGCCTATAAAGTTATCGGTCAAAAATAAATCCTTATCTTAAATAATCATCAAATCCCTTGCTCATTGAAATGAGCAAGGTTTTAAAAAACCCCTCTCCTCAAAAATTATTACTATCGTTTATTGCTAAATAACCCATTTATTTCGACAAAAACAACACAAACTGTAACAAATAATTTACACATATACTTTCTTTTAACTATAGAAAATTGTCCGATTTTGCTTTATAGTAAGCAAATATTTAAATTGAATGTAAAATAAATATTACAGGAGTAGCAAATGCGAAATTCAATAATCAAACTTTTTATGTTACTCAGTTTATCCGCAGTAACATTTTTTTCATCTGCTGATAATAAAACCGAACAAAAATTTGTTGCTATCACCGCTATTGTTGAACATCCTGCCTTAGATAATGTCCGTAAAGGTGTTGAAGATGAGTTAAAAGATAATGGCTATATTGCTGGTGAAAACCTAAAATTACAATTTGCTAGTGCCCAAGGTAGTAGCGCTAATGCAGCCCAAATCGCTAAACAATTTGTTGCCAATAAACCAGATGCTATCGTAGGGATTGCAACACCAAGTACCCAAGCGTTAGTTGCTACAACTAAATTAATCCCTATCGTTTTTACTGCAGTAACAGATCCGGTTGCAGCTAAATTGACACCAAGTTGGGATGCATCTAAAACAAATGTAACCGGGGTTTCCGATGCTTTATCATTAGAATCACAAATCGATATGATGTTAAAAATCAAACCAGATGCAAAAAATATCGGTTATGTTTACAGTCCTAGTGAAGTTAATTCAACAATTGTACTTAAAGAATTACAAGTTGCACTTGAAAAACGTGGCATGAAAATCATCGCTGCACCAGCACAACGAACCTCTGACATTTCAACTGCAGCAAGAAGTTTAAAAGGAAAAGTTGATCTGATCTATACAACAACCGATAATAACGTCGTTTCGGCCTATGAAGCTTTAGCTAAAGTTGCCAATGAAAACAAAATTCCACTAGTAGCTTCAGATCCTGATTCAGCTGAACGAGGAGCGATTGCCGCTTTAGGAATGAGTTATTATGATCTTGGCCGCCAAGCTGGTAAAATTGTTATTCGAATTCTTAATGGTGAAAAACCAGGTGATATTGCACCACAAGTTGGTAATATCACACAATTAACAATTAATAAGAAAGCGGCTGAACGTCAAGGTGTAACGCTATCGGAAGAAGTATTAAAATCAGCGGCAAAAGTTGTCGAAAAATAATTTAAACCGTTTTAATAACTAAACCGCCAAATTTGGCGGTTACTTTTTTAGTGGATTTTTTCATGTCATTTGAATTTTTATTAGGCTCAATTGGAATAGGACTTATTTACGCATTAGTTAGTTTGGGTGTGTTTATCTCATTTAGATTACTTGATTTCCCCGATCTAACAGCTGATGCAAGTTTTCCACTTGGTGGTGCAGTATGTGGATTATGTATGTACGTTGGTATTGATCCATGGATAGCAACATTTTTAGGTATGTTTGCTGGTTGTATTGCTGGTGCAATGACTGGACTACTCTATGTTAAACTTAATATATTGCAATTACTATCCAGTATTATTGTAATGATAGGTCTGTATTCTATTAATTTAAGAATTTTAGGAATAGGGCCATATATTATGGGCGAAACCCCAAGAATGGCAGGATCCCCTAATCTATCATTACTAGATGCAAAAACTATTTTTTCACCATTTATGGCTGAAGATTATAGCAATCAATATCTAGTACAACCTATGATGATTTTAGCGTTTGTTGTAGTTTTTTGGCTACTACTCAATCTATTTCTAAATACTCAAGTTGGATTAGCACTAAGAGCAACAGGTACTAATCAACGAATGGCAAAATCTCAAGGTATTCCAACGGGTGCGATCACTATTTTAGGGATGGCAATATCAAACGGATTAATCGCTCTAGGTGGTTCATTATTTGTGCAAACACAAGGCGGAGCGGATATCACTATTGGGGTTGGTACCATTGTTATCGGTCTTGCTTCAATTATTATTGGTGAAAGTATATTCCCAACAAAACGCATCTGGGCAGTTATGATTGCCGTTATTTTTGGTGCAATCTTATATCGATTATTTATCGCTTTCGCACTCAGTAATGAATTCTTACAAGAAATTGGTGTAGGTACTGAAGACCTAAATCTTATTACAGCAATATTGGTTGTTTTGGCATTAGTATTACCAAAACAACTAAAAAAATATTCTAAAAAAAGAGGTAAGTAAGCATGATTAAAGTAGGACAATTACAATTGACGTTTAATCAAGGAACGCCAATTGAAAATCATGTATTACGTGGTTTGAATCTCAATATCAAAAAAGGGGAATTTGTTACTATTATTGGTAGTAATGGCGCAGGAAAAAGTTCATTACTTAATGTCATTAGTGGTGATCTGATTGCTGATTCTGGTCATATTACCATTAATAATAAAGATGTTACACGATGGCCCGCTTGGAAAAGAGCTGGAATGGTGGCACGAGTATTTCAAGATCCAATGGTCGGAACTTGTGAAAACCTGACCATAGAAGAAAATTTAGCTATCGCTTACAACCGTGGCAATAATTTTACTTTACGACCAGCTTTAAATCGTAGACTGCGTGTTCTATTTAAAGAAAAACTAGCAACGCTAAATTTAGGTTTAGAAAATAGACTATCAGATATGATGGGCTTGCTTTCTGGCGGACAAAGACAAGCCGTTAGCCTACTCATGTCAACATTGCAACCATCCAAGATATTATTACTTGATGAACATACAGCGGCTCTCGACCCCAAAACTGCACAATTTGTTTTGGATCTGACTAATGAAATTGTTCAGAAAAACCAATTAACCACTATGATGGTGACTCATTCAATGAAACAAGCATTAGAATATGGCACAAGAACAGTGATGCTACATCAAGGACAAGTAGTACTTGATGTGTCAGGAGAACAACGAGATAAGCTAACAGTCACAGATTTATTAGATATGTTTGAAAAAACTCGTGGTGAAAAAGTAACTGACGATGCCTTATTATTAGGTTAATAAATCAGGAAGCAATATTTAATAGTTGAATATTGCTTCTTATCCAATAAGATTCGTATAAATAATTCATTATTTTTCTTGTAATTGTTGGCGAACATTCATTAAAGCAAATCCAAGCAAATTTTTTCCACGCCACATTAGCGGATTTTCAATATTAGGATCATCCTGAGACAATCCTATCCCCCATATTTTATCAACCGGACTTGCTTCTACTAATATTCTTTGTTTGGTTGATAATATAAAATCAGTCAACTTTGAATTCTGTGAAAACTTAGCATAATTACCATTTATGACAATATTAAAGCAGTGTTCATCCCAAATCTTCGGTATGAATCCTTTTACTTGACGCCCTAATGCCTTTGCTAATCCAGGAGAATTAGCAGTAAGTATTTTTGATAATATTTGCTCATCACCGAATAATCTTGCTTTCTCAGCCATCATATAATGTTCTGATGTTGGATAGTAAATATTATCAATCTCAAAACGATTTGGATACCATTGGCTAAAACAACTCTTTGTTATGATAGAAGGTTGCTTTTCTACATGTCCCCAAAAGTATATATATTTATACCGTTTACCGCTTCTATATTGTTAGTGTATTTGCAATAAATCCATAGAAATTCCTTATCATCACTAACGAATATGTCATATGTATTTTCATCAAATACCAATATTGTATTAGTAAAAAAATATTTTGTTTTTTAATAGAAAAGAACTGTATACCATTCATATAACGAAAATAATGATGCCGATAAAAAGTATTTAAGATTAGGTATGATATGTAAAAGAAATATAACATTATATTTTTGTGATAGGCGTTGTATAGAAATTATTTGACTATCTACAATAGTATTTTATTAATCCTAGAAAGCAAAAAAGCCCAGCATTGCTGCTGGGCTCGTATATTTAAAAGTCTGGCGGCACCCTACTCTCACATGGGTAATACCCACACTAC
>NZ_JACFSF010000044.1:0-236 GCF_016100565.1 Gilliamella sp. M0364
TTGTCAGCACATTGCGAATGTCGCTAAATTAAATACACCAAACTTATTTGCCAAAATAAACTTTTATTATTGGAACTAGCTGATGTTATAACTAACGTTAACGATTTATTGGCGGGATTTTGGCTTTAAAAACCCCTTTCCTCAAAATTTCTTGGTTGTTTGAGTTTCGGACGTTTGTTGTTTTGTGGTTGTTTCTATACGGTGATTACGTCCGAGTTAAGAGGGTTGGCGCCAAC
>NZ_JACFSF010000045.1:0-231 GCF_016100565.1 Gilliamella sp. M0364
AAAGAAAGCGTAATAGCTCACTAGTCGAGTCGGCCTGCGCGGAAGATGTAACGGGGCTAAAACTATGCACCGAAGCTGCGGCAGCGTATGTAAATACGTTGGGTAGGGGAGCGTTCTGTAAGCCGTAGAAGGTGTATTGTGAGGTATGCTGGAGGTATCAGAAGTGCGAATGCTGACATAAGTAACGATAAAGCGGGTGAAAAGCCCGCTCGCCGGAAGACCAAGGGTTCC
>NZ_JACFSF010000046.1:0-230 GCF_016100565.1 Gilliamella sp. M0364
AAAGAAAGCGTAATAGCTCACTAGTCGAGTCGGCCTGCGCGGAAGATGTAACGGGGCTAAAACTATGCACCGAAGCTGCGGCAGCACACTAAGTGTGTTGGGTAGGGGAGCGTTCTGTAAGCCGTAGAAGGTGCACTGTGAGGTGTGCTGGAGGTATCAGAAGTGCGAATGCTGACATAAGTAACGATAAAGCGGGTGAAAAGCCCGCTCGCCGGAAGACCAAGGGTTCC
>NZ_JACFSF010000006.1:0-96271 GCF_016100565.1 Gilliamella sp. M0364
CCAACGTTAAGCTGTTGAGTCGTTTTAAGTGTAATTCGGGGCAGAATTGGTAAAGAGAGTCGTGTAAAATATCGAGTTCGCACATCTTGTTGTCTGATTATTGATTTTTCGCGAAACCATTTGATCATATGACAAGATGTGTATCCACCTTAACTTAATGATTTTTACCAAAATCATTAGGGGATTCATCAGGGCAAAGCATGAGTCGAAGAGGAACTGCTTTGATAATGCGGTTGTTGAGAGTTTTTTCCATACACTCAAAACACATATTATTCATGACTTTTACTACAAAACGAGGAAACTGCTAATAAAGCACTATTTGAATATATTGAAATCTATTATAATCGGATACGCCGTCATTCAGGTAATGGCTGGATATCACCTGAACAATATGAACAACACGATAAAATAATAGAGGCGGGCAATGTCTAATATTTTGGCGAGGATCACTCCGATATAAGAAATATATACATATTAAATAAGTAAAGAATGAAATACAATTATTTTATTATTAATTTACGTACAAATCTAAGTGCATACAACTAAAAATCACTCACAATCCATACTTTTTATTTTAGGCAGTTATGCTATATTAATAAAATACCAGAGTACTCGTAAACAAAGTAAAACTCGAGAAAAGGTCAAAAAGCTTTGTAAAGTAGAAGAAATATTGATTATGACTATATCTTCTTAAGAGATATCCGAAGCATTACCGATATTATTGAAAGTAGGTTAAATATAGTGATATTTAAAAAAAACTACTAATGTGGATAATTTAACTGGTTATAAATATGATTAATATTACTAGCAAAAAGCAAATACCTTTCAAAGTCTCAGCTAGAACGGCAAGATTAATTGGTAGGGAAAATATAGCAACATCTAAAGGCGCGATCATAGAGCTAGTTAAAAATGGTTATGATGCTGATAGTAAAATTAGTATTGTCTACTTTGATAATAAATTTTCTGTATTACACAGTGAAATTTCACCATTTTATTATGAAGAGCTGAAAAATCAAATTGAGAATCATTACACAAAATTAATTAATAGCATTTCTATTAATGCTCATAGTGAAAGATTGAAGCAAGAAAAATTTGAGTTTGAACAGCTTTTTTCTCAGTCATATATTCAAAATGAAATGGGAAATTATGTATTAAATAATACAGCCAATGAAGATTCCATAAAAAAATTAAAGCAATATTTATCTATACTTGCTACTTTATATCTTATAGATAGTGGCGAAGGCATGACATTAGATATTATTGAAAAAAATTGGATGGTAATTGGCACAGATAATAAGCATGAAAATTATGTAACAAAATCGGGGAGGATAAAAGCAGGAGCAAAAGGAATAGGTCGTTTTGCTTTAGATAGATTAGGGAACCATTGTGAAATGATTACTGTTTATAATCCTTCATATCATAAAGATTTAATTAATGAGAATGAGGCCGGTTATATATGGCGTGTGAATTGGGAGGATTTTGAGGGATCATCGAAAACAATTGATAATGTCAATGCAGAAATATTTGCACTAAGAGACGCTAATCTTAAAGAATATATCGAGCAGCTATTACCTAAAAGCGTTATTGAGCAATTAGACAAAAATATAAATTTACAGTTTGGAACTATCTTAAAAATAAGTAATTTAAGGGAAACGTGGAATGATTATTATGTAGATCAAGTTTATGCTGACTTAGAAGCGTTAGTTCCTCCAGAAGAGACAGGTGGTTTTCAAATTTATTTATTCAGTTCATTAACTCCGGATAAATATGGTTTAATACCAAGTGTTCTTTGCGATGATTTTGATTACAAAATAATTGCTAAAGCTGATAATAGTCAGAATATAAAAATTAAAATTATTCGTAATGAATATGATGTTGATAGAATACCGCCTGATTTTTTTAATCGAAAAAACTTAACTAAATATCCATATAGACTCGAAGATTTCCAAAAAGGAGAATGGGAATTACAAAAAACATTCTCTCAATTAATGCCAGGATATGAAGATGTTGATAAAGATGGTATTTTTAAATTAATAGGACAATTTGAGTTTAGTTTTTATTTTCTAAAAAAACAAAAAAGTCCAGATGCTGAAAAATTTTTCCATAAAGAAAGTTCACTCGGGTTTAGAAAAAATTGGTTAGCTAAATTTGGTGGAATAAAATTATTTCGTGATAATTTTAGGGTGAGGCCATATGGAGAAGTTAAAGATGTTGCTTTCGATTGGCTAGGATTAGGAATGAGAAAGGCCGCAAGTCCTGCCGGTATAGGGAAAAAAAACGGTGGGTACCGTGTTGAGCCAGATAATATTACTGGTGCCATTAGTATTTCACGTTTAGCGAATATTGACTTTGAGGATAAATCGAGTCGAGAAGGGTTACAAGAAAATAAAACTTTTCTCATTTTTAAACAGTTAATTATTTCTCTAATTAATATTTTTGAAGAAGATAGAGCATATATCGCCAGGGAAATGGTTGACTATAATAATGAAAAATATTCAGAGCAAAGGACAAGGGAAGAAGCTGAAAAAATAGCACAGCGTATATATGAAGAGTCTAAAAAATCTCAAAAAAATGATAATCCGAACATGGCAGATGATAGCCCTGATCAAAAAGAGAAATTCATTTTAGCTGAGTTAAATGCAAAAAAAGATGATGAGATTGAGCGTTTGCGTGAAGAACAAAAATTACTTCGTGGTATGGCAAGTGGAGGAATTGTTCTAGCTGCATTTACACATGAATTAAGCCATCTTAGTAATCAATTGGAATCAAGAGTTAATAAAATTAAGAAATTATTACTAGATAAAATTCCTGAAAATGATTATAAAAATGAGGAAGAAAGAAAAAATCCTTATATTTTACTTGAACGAATGAAAAGCCAAGATTTGAAAATGCATAACTGGCTTAATTTTTCGTTAGGAGCTGCGCGTAAAGATAAAAGAAAACGGAATCAACTGTATTTATCTAGATATTTCCAAGAGTTTAAAAATGATTGGGCAACCGTTTTAAATGAACGCTCTATTGATCTTGATATTAAAGATATCGCAAATATTAATTTGAGAATGTTTGAAATTGATATGGATAGTATTTTTAATAATTTAGTTGTTAATAGCATTGATGCTTTTACTAAATCCAAAAAGTCAAGGGATAGAGTTATAATTATAAAAGCAAAAGAAACATTAAAAGAAATATGTATAGTATATCAAGACAATGGACCGGGATTATCAAAAGATATCTTCAAACATGAAGATATCTTTAAACCTTTATTTACAACAAAAAGAAATCCTGACTCAGGAGAGGAAATAGGTACGGGACTAGGAATGTGGATCATTAAATCAGTAATTGAAGAAAATGATGGTTCTGTTAAGCTTCTATATCCTAATGAAGGTTTTTCTTTGGAAGTTAAACTTCCTGTTAAATATAAAAGATAAAATTATGTATAAGATACTATTTATAGATGAAGAAAAAGAAGTTTTTGATAACTTTCTGGACTATGTTGAGGAAACTGATAGTGACAAAAAATTTCAAGTACTAACAGAATATCCTTTAGAAAGTATAGATGAAATGATTGCAAAAATTATTGATATTTCTCCAGATGTAGTCATTACGGATTTTCAATTAAACGATAAAAAAATAGATGTAACATACAATGTTCCTTACAATGGTGTTAATCTTATAGAAACATTTTTAGATATTAGAGAGGATTTTCCTTGTTTTGTTATAACATCTTTTGATGATGATGCTATTTTAATTTCTAAAGATGTTAATAAAATTTATATTAAAAAGATATTACATGAAAAGGAACAATCAAAAGCTAATTTTCTAGATCGAGTTGAAAAACAAATTCAACACTATAAGTCTAGAATTAAAAAATCAGAACAGCGTCTAGAAGAGCTATTTAATTTACGGAAACAAGAAAAGACTACACTAAAAGAAGAGGAAGAGATTATTGCCTTGGATAGTTTTCTTGAGCACTCTATTAATAAAAAGTATGCTATACCACAACAACTTAAAAATGCTCGAAATAAAGATTATTTGCAGAAAATATTAGAAAAAGCCGATTTATTAATCAGTAGGCTCGAGGGTGATAAATGATTAAATTTAGGACAATAACCCCTATACGAACTTATCAGAAAAAACATAATAATTATAGAGATTATAAGCCATATTTGGCGGATGATTTCCATGGTCGTTGCGGTTATACAGATTGTGTTGACTCTTGGTTTGGAGGTAAACGTAATTTTCATATTGATCATTTCTTACCCAAGAAAAAGTATCCGCACTTAGAAACTGAGTATAGTAATCTAGTTTATGCTTGCTCATATGTTAATATATTAAAATCAGATGATGACGGAAATTATCTAGATCCATGTAATGAAGACTTTAATCTCTATTTTTATAGAGATAATATGGGATGTATTTATCCACAGCAAGAATGTGAGCAAGCTATTTATATGTATAAAAAACTGAAATTATACTTAGCTAGATACTCTATTATCTGGATTCTTGAACAACTTGAGTTGAAATTACAAAAATTATTCTCTTTAAAAGAAAATATCAAAAAAAAAGAAAATATAGATGAAATTAATTCTGTAATCGCTGACTTATCATCCTCATTCTTTGAGTATAAACAATATTTAAATAATAATTTTTGAGCTCAGCGATAGTGAAAAAAGATATTCTAGCATTCTTTAAAAAAAATAAATTGTTTGCTCCTGACGATGTTAATAGTTTAATTGTATCATCTTTTTTAATTTACAATAATTTAACAGTCAAATTTAATCAACTACTAATACAATGTATTCATCATCAAGTTCCACAAAAAAATGAGCTATTAAAAGGCTTGTTAGATATAATTTCGTCCCACCAAAAGCATTTTGATCTTGAGGATCTTATCCAATTATTTGAATTCGTTATTTCTCCTGTTAATCGTATCACAAACGGGGCAGTTTATACGCCACAATTAATTAGACAGTTTATTATCAAAGAAACACTTGCAAAAAAGAATAATAAACTAAATACTCAAACTAAAACTGCAGATATTGCATGTGGATGTGGAGCGTTTTTAATTGACGTCGCTCAACATATGAAGCGCAGCTTTCAATTAACTTATAAAGAAATATACTTTAGAAATATATATGGTATTGATGTAGAAGATTATGCAATCATTAGAGCAAAACTATTATTATCGTTATTGGCATTGACACAGGGCGAAGATGATAATTTTTCTTTTAATCTTTTTATTGGTAATACCCTCTCATTTAATTGGCATGTAAACTTATGTGATTTTCAAGGATTTGATTTTATCTTAGGAAATCCTCCTTATGTTGCTGCTCGACACCTAAGTCAGACAACTAAAAATCTTTTATCAAAGTTTAAAACCTGTCAAGCGGGTAATCCTGACTTATATATACCTTTTTTTCAGATCGGTATTGAAAGCCTCTCACCTTCTGGTGTATTAGGGTTTATTACGATGAATAGTTTCTTTAAGAGTTTAAATGCTAGAGGAATAAGGCAATTTTTTACTGAGAAATTACTAGATTTAAAGATATACGATTTCGGAGCTGAACAAGTTTTTAAATCTCGAAATACATATACTTGTATTTGTATTATTAAGAATAAAATTCACAAGAAAATTAGATATACAAGACTTAGCCCGACTCTTCTTAGCTGCAAGAATATAGCGTTATCTAGTATTGAATATAATAAATTAGACTCATATAAAGGTTGGAATCTAAAAAGTCATAAGTTAATTGAAAAAATTGAAAAAACAGGTAGGCCATTAGGCGAGTTATTTAGAACAAGTCACGGATTGGCTACTTTAAGGAATAATATTTATATATTTAAGTCTATCAAAGAAGATAGCGATTTTTTTTACTTAGAAATGGACAAAACAATCTACCCCATCGAAAAAACAATTTGTTGTGAAGTTATTAATTCGAATAAGTTAAGTAGAACCGTTTCACTAAACCAATTAAAAGAACTGCTTATATTTCCGTATACAAACGAAAAAAAGCCTAAGCTGATCAGTGAAAATGATTTTAAAAAAAATTTCCCTAAAGCCTATGCTTATTTAGAGGCTAACAAAATTGTTTTATCTGAAAGAGATAAAGGTAAAGGAGAATATCCAACGTGGTATGCTTATGGCCGATCTCAAGGATTAGAGCAAGTAGCTTATAAAATGTTTTTTCCTAAATATTCAGATATTACACCTCATTTTCTAATTAACTCTGATAAGCGGCTTTATTTTTATAACGGATTAGCTTTTTTCGGAAAATCAATCAGAGAATTAGCTATTTTGAAAAAAATACTTGAATCGAAAGTTTTTTGGTTTTATATACAGAATACAAGCAAACCATATTCTTCAAATTATTATTCATTGAATGGTACATATATAAAAAATTTTGGGATTTGCACTTTAACTGAAAAAGAAGAAAACTTCATTTTAAAACAAGAAACTAATACCATTTTGAATGAGTTCATAGCAAAAAAATATGATATCAATTTAAATGATTTATAGTCTAAATAAGTTATTTTATATATCTGCTCTCATGCTAAGTCAATTGAGGGGGATCCTCGCCAAAAAAGTGGACAAAAGTCGCCTCTATGATATAAACAAAAATCATAGGAGACAAATATTGTAAATACCCCAAACTCAGTACACAACTAACGTAGAAGGTTCCCCATCCTATTTTAATAATTTATATTCAATAACGTTTATGCTATTTATTTCTTCGATATTTAAACACTGTAACTATCACCTAAAATAGTACAGCAAAAAAGTAGAAAATTCTCTATGATAAAAGTAAAGGGGATTTAATTATGAAAAAAATGACTGAACATCAAATAGTAGCTATTTTAAAAGAAGCTGAAGCCGGTATTCCTGTCAAGGAGCTCTGTCGTAAATATGGCATGGGTAGTTCAACTTTCTATAAATGGCGAGAAAAATACGGCGGAATGGAAACTTCGGACATCAAACGCTTAAAGGAGCTGGAGGCTGAAAACCGTAAGCTTAAACAGATGTTTGCCGAACTGAGCTTAAAATCCCAGCTTCAGGAAGAAATCATAAAAAAGCTTTAGTGCCCACAAAGGCACGTAAAACGTGGGCACAGCAACTACAACAAAATCATTCTATTACTATTGGTATGAGTTGTGCCATTGTTGGCTTAAGCCGTTGTGCTTACTATTATCAACCTAAGTTACTGGATGATACGGTGATTGTTTCGGTGTTGAATGCTATCACAGACCGGCATTTACGGCTGGGGCTTTCCTAAATGCTTTAATCGTATCAGAAAGCTCGGCTATAAATGGAATCATAAACGGGTGTATCGGGTGTATTGTGAATTAAAGCTTAATCTCAGGGTAAAGCGTAAAAAACGTGTCCCCCCACGAACACCAGAAAAGCTATTGGTTCCTAATAAACAAGGTGAAAGCTGGTCAATGGAATTTATGAGTGACAGTAGTCGTAATCAACGTCGCTTTAGGACCTTCAATGTCATCGATGACTTTAATCGTGAGGCGCTAGGCATTGATATTGCAGTAAGCTTACCGGCAGGGAGAATTACCCGTTATTTAGATAAACTGGCCGAATATCATGGGTATCCATTAAAAATACGAGTCGATAATGGACTAGAATTTACAGGAAAAACCTTTATAAACTAGGCTAAATCCCATGATATAGCCATTGATTATATCCAGCCCAGTAGTCCTTATCAAAATGGCTATATTGAACGATTTAATCGTACCTATCGTACTGAAGTACTCGATTTATATCTTTTTAACAACTTAGCACAAGCAAGGAGAATAACCGAAGAATGGTTAACGATTTATAATACCGAAAGACCGCATGAGGCATTAAATAACATGACACCGATTGAGTATAAAACACTAAAACAAACAGCATGATTTTCTACTTGAATCTTGTACTAAGTTTGGGGTATTTACAACACCACTTCACCTGTATATCAATTTGCTATACAATGCATATTCATACTAAATTAAAAAACGGCAATTAAAATGAGAACTGAAACCAAAGAATCGCCTATTAATATTAGAGCTAAGGCATCCCAAAAAGAATTGATTGATATTGCAGCGCATTTACTATCTAAATCACGCACTGATTTTATTTTAGAAGCGGCCTGCTCAAAGGCTGAAGATGTTTTGCTTGATCAGCGTCTTTTTTTAATCGACGATGAACAGATAAATGCCTTCAATCATGCAATCGAAGCCTCTTTTGATAGTAATGAAAAAATTCAAGCTTTGTTGTCACGGAAGTCACCATGGGAAAAATAGAAGCGCCACATTTATTGAATGAACATCATGATTTTACGTCATTTAATTGTGAAGAGTTGTCTTTGAATGAATGGTTGAAGAAAAAATTCTTAAAAAATCAAAAAAGTGGTGCTTCCCGTACATTTGTGATTTGTGACAATAACAAAGTAATCGGCTTTTATTGTTTATCAACTGGAAGTATCCAACATCGACAACTAACATTGAGTAGATTTAAGCGCAATATGCCCGATCCTATTCCGGTTATTATCTTAGGCCGTTTAGCTATTGATAAAAATTACAAAGCAAAAGGATTAGGTGCGGCATTATTAAAAGATGCTATATTACGCTCGAAAGAAGTCTCTAAACAAGTTGGTTCTAGAGCACTATTGGTACATAGCTTAACAGATGAAGCCAATGCGTTTTATATTAAATTTGGCTTTGTTGATTCAGGGATTCAGGAAAGAACAATGCTAATCTCTTTATGGTAATAAAATTGAGCTTAATTGTACATTTTTAAAGCAGCTAAATTTAGGGATACAAATACGGGTACATTTTTCATCTAAATTTTTCAAATCCAGTAACCACAAGAATTCAACCCACATCTTCGATTCCGCGTCCGGGCACCAATCACCAAATCTTAAGACCTGCTTCTAGCAGGTTTTTTTATGTCTAAAGCCTTTTCCAAACTACCTTTCAAGGAATTTTCTTTGTCCACTGACGTCAACTGAGATTACCCCATATCAAGTGCAAAATCGGATACAAACCCGGATACATTTGGTTCGATAATGACGTGTATCCATAAAATAGCTTTAAAGCCTTTATTGGCAAGGGTTATAGAGAATTGCTTGTAAAATTCACGTTTCTTTATTTAATTAGAATTGAGGTTATTATTACGTTTTATGGCAGCAATCACCAAATTTTAAGATTCGATAAATTCGAGTGGATAACCATGATGTTCAGCCAGTTTATCCAGATAACGGGTAACTCTACCAGCCGACAAGCTGACTGCAATATCAATGCCTAATGCCTTACGATTAAAGCCATCTATCACATTATTGAAGTTCTAAATCGGCGTTGATTGCGACTGCTGTCACTCATAAAATTCATTGCTCAGCATTCAACTTGTTTATTGGGTGCTAATAGTTTTTCAGGGCTTCGCGGAGCGAGCAATACACTGTTTATGCTTTATCCTAAGATTAAACCTTAATTCACAATACACCCGTTTATGGTTCCATTTATAACTCAGCTTTCTGATGCGATTAAAACATTTGGCAAAGCCCCAGCGTAAATGCTTATTAGTCATCGTACTGAGTACCGATACAATCACCAAGTTTTCCTATAGCTCAAGTTGATAATAGTAAGCAAAGCAGCTTAAGCCAACGATATTGCAGCTCATGGCAATATTAATAGAATGACTTTCTTACAATTGCACTACCCAAACTTTACGTTTCTTAGTAGGCACTAGAGCTTTTTTGTAATTTCCTTCTGGAGCTGAGCTTTTAAACTGAGTTCAACAACCATCTGCTTAAGCTTAAGATTTTCAACTTCTTTTAAGATAGATATAATTTGATGTTCAGTCATTTTTTCATGGTTAAATCCTCTGTGGATTAATAAAGAGAATGTTCTACTCTTTTATTGTAATATTTTAGGGAGTAGTTACAGATTTTTTTAATATCAATAGTAAAGATTGATAATGTTTGAGTCTATGAACCTTTATACCTTTTTCTTTTAATCCATCAAATGTAGGTGGAGTATTAATTTCATGAAGAAGATGTAAATCTATATAGATAAGGACTTCGCTCCCACCTAAGGAATCAACAATATGTGATCACCAAATTTTCTAAAAAATTTATTTTAGGATTCATCGATATCACCAATAGACGTTAAAGGTTCTTTCTTTTTAGAGAAAGAAACAAAACACAATAAAGATGCAAATGTTAAAATAGCTACAACCGCCCAAACTGCTCCCCATCCATAGCCATGTGCAATACTAGATACTAGAATAGGTGTTAAAAAATATGCAAAAAATACTGTGGCACCAACCATACCCAATGCAGTTCCTGCTCTTTCAACACCAGCTTTTACAGCTGCTTCAGTATAAGCAAGACCGTGCCATGCATGTCCAAATAAACCCGTTAATACAAGAAAAGCAACACCTGAGTAAGTGTTATTCACCATTAAACAAAGTATAAAAGAAGCAATTCCACTTAGTACGGCATAATACTTCAATAAAGAAATACGATTCTTTTTCCGATCAGTATAATAACCTGACCAAATTCTGAGAATTCCACCACCTATTTGAACACCAATGAGAATGATAGAGATCAAAGTTAAATTCATATCGAGAACATCTCTCATATAAACACCTCCAAAGGTAAGTACTGCCATTTGCGGTACAGTTAGAAAGCCTGCGGCGATAACAACTTTCCAAACGTCAGCACTTCTCAGTGGTGACACGGTAAGAGTAGATGTTTTTTCTTGTTTGAATTCATTTTGTTTAGAGTTAATAAAAAACAAAACAGCAAAGCCGACAGTTAAACCTATTACAGCTAAGGCTAAAAAAGTCACTTCAAAACCATATGAATATGCTAGCCAAGGAAGTAAACCAGTACCAATTGCCCCACCTACTGGAATTGCAGTTTGGCGAACACTCATAGCAAAGCCTCGCTCACTATCATCAAACCATTGCATTACTGTTCGACCTGATGACGAGTTAATACTACCGCCACAAGCTCCAGCCATTG
This sequence comes from Gilliamella sp. M0364, assembly GCF_016100565.1. Classification (NCBI taxonomy): domain Bacteria; kingdom Pseudomonadati; phylum Pseudomonadota; class Gammaproteobacteria; order Orbales; family Orbaceae; genus Gilliamella; species Gilliamella sp. M0364. The sequence continues at coordinate 11,013 of NZ_JACFSF010000006.1, forward strand.
CCAAAGCAGCTCCTAAATGTAAATATTTAATTCCACTATTTGAATTTCCTGGTGTAAACCATAATGCTATAACGACAAATACCAGTGTTGATGACCATAGCCCTAAAATTAGAACTGTCTTATCGCCTAACTTATCCGTGATGATTCCCCAAACTATCTCAGAAGCTGCAACACCAAGTCCCATTGAACCTAAAACAAAACCAAGTTCATGCAATGAAAAATTGTAAGATTCTCGCATTAAAATTCCAGTTATAGGAATGCCAGCAAACCCCATTGCGAATGTTGCTTGTGCCAACACTCCGATTCCAAGCACAAACCAACGATAATTATTTTTTTTATTCATATATTTGTATTTCCTTAATTAAGAGTTTAAATTTAGTGTTTTAGATTCTGTTTATAGGTGACGCAAATTTTTTACTCGACTCGCTGTGCCTTTTAGCTCAAGTAGAAAAATCACAATTTTGATTAATGAAATGAACTGTTTAGTCATTTCATCAATAGATTTTGAGCAAGTGATGTTATATTTATTTGCTAGGCAAATATCATTATCTGTAGCCACGATCTCTATAGTGTGATTTTTACTTCCAACAATAGCATTAAATACAAGCTCAACATCTTTATTCAATGCCCTAGAAAATCTTGTAATTTCAGACCAAGTAATACTCCGACAAATCAATTTTATTGCTTCAAAATCAAATGTAGATGAAGCTGGAAATCCTTATTCGATATGATTAACTCCAAATGACTTTAACTTTAGAGTTATTTGGAGTTTATGTATTGGATTCATCACGTTTTGTGATGTTTGTTCCTTGTCATTTGACGTTGTATCTAAAATTGATATTTTTTTCATTTTACAATTTCCTTTTTTTCTTTATAATGAAAATACATACTATTACGTATGTTAATAAATTTACTAAGACTTGTACACTATTAAATTAAACTAGTTTTAACAAATTGATTAATAAATGTAATTTAATTTGATTATGGTTAAATAATTTAATTAATAACATACCAATAAGTATGTTTTAATTTAAAAGGAGATAATGATGACAAATGTAGCTATTAATGGTTTTGGTCGTATTGGACGAAGTTTTATACGTGCATTGCAAGAGAGTTCGAATGATATCAACGTCGTTGCAATCAATGATTTAGGCTCAATTGAGCAACTAGCTCATCTTTTAAAATATGACACAGCTTTTGGACGTTTTACTAAAAGTATCGAAGTAAAAAAAGATTATTTAGTTATTGATGGTTACGAAATTGCTGTTTACCAAGAACGTTATCCTGAAAATCTTCCATGGGCTAAACATAAAATTGATGTTGTTCTTGAATCAACAGGAATATTCAATGATGGAAAAAAAGCACAAGCACACATAAAAGCTGGGGCTAAAAAGGTTCTGATTTCCGCACCAGCCTCAAATGTTGATTTGACTATTGTACAAGGTGTGAATAACCATATGTACAATAGGAATGAACATCACATCATTTCAAATGCTTCATGTACTACAAATTGTTTAGCACCTTTAGTAAAAGTAATACATGAAAATTTTGTTATTAAATCAGGATTTATGACTACTATTCATGCTTATACTCAAGATCAGAATCTTCAGGATGGCCCACATCGAGATATGAGGCGAGCACGTAGTGCAGCTCAAAATATCGTCCCGACGTCAACTGGTGCAGCACAATCAATTGGTATAGTTATACCTGAATTAAATGGAAAACTGGATGGTGGTTCGATACGAGTTCCAGTTATCACCGGTTCAATGATAGATCTGACAGTAGAACTAGAGAAAGAAGTGACAGCACAATTAGTAAATAATACCATTAAGGACGCAGTTAAATCCGAAGAAATGGAGGGTATTCTTGTTTACACCGAAGATGAAATTGTTTCATCTGATATTATTCAAAATCCAGCTTCCTCTATTTTTGACTCTAAACTGACTAAAGTTATAGATGGTAAATTACTCAAAGTTGTTAGTTGGTATGATAATGAATGGGGGTTTTCAAATCGTTTAGTGGATACAATATTGCAAATGAAATAATTATTTAATAAGATCATACCATCTTAGGATGGTATGACGTTCTGTCGCAAAAATGAATACAAAACGAAATTCAAAAGAAAAACTAATCAAAGCTATGGCTGTTCTTTTGTTAGAGAAAGGTCTAGCCAATACAAGCCCAAATGATATTTTGACTCGTGCAGAAGTTGGTCAAGGTAGCCTGTATCATTATTTTCAGGGTAAAGAAGATTTATCACTAGCAGCAATAAAATATAATGTAGAGCAATTAGTAAATTTCAATACGTTAGTTTTAAGTTCTGATAAAAATGCATATGATAAACTTTCAGATCTTCTATTAAAATCCCGTAATATAGATAGAGGGTGTTTAGTTGGTCAACTTGCTCGAGATAGATCGATTATGGAAAATAAAGGTTTAGCTGCGGAAGTTAATCGTGGATTTGAGTCAATGAAACAAACTTTAGAAAGTATCATAAAAGTTGGGATTTCTGAAGGTACTATCTCTAATATTCTCGCTCCGTTAGAAGCCGTAACACTTATTATGTCTACTTCGCAAGGTGCTTATATTATAGCAAAAGGATTGCAAGATGATTCCTATTTCCACTTAGCTATTAATACCCTATTGAAAATATTTACTCCGTAACATAATTTTTACAGTTTCGTTTGTTTTTTTGCTTTTCATTTATCAATTTCACAAATTGCTGGTCGTGGATAAGATAAACGATCCTCGCCCGAAAAGTAGACAAAAGTCACCTCTATGATATAAACAAAAATCATAGGAGACACATATCATAGTCAAAAAATTTAGTGTCTAATTCAAACAACAATCTTTTGATTATGCGTTATATCATGCACACATTCCTATAAGTGAACTTACCAATCACTTAAGAATAGGCAAATCAACCCTAGATAAGTAGAAAATTATGCAGCTTGTTTTAATGGTTAATATTCACTGACGTTTATGCTTTTAAGTTATTTCTTTTATTTTTAAATAACACTTCAATTGTATCGCAATTTTATATACAACATATACTACATGTACTTTCATACTAAATTAAAAACAATAATTAAAATGAGAACTGAAACCAAAGAATCTCTTATTAATATTAGAGCTAAAGTATTCCCAAAAGAATTGATTGATATTGCAACATATTTAATATCTAAATCACGTACTGATTTTATTTTAGAAGCGACCAGCTTAAAGGCTGAAGATATTTTGCTTAATCAGTGTTTTTTTAATCGACGATAAACAGATAAATCCCTTCAATCATGCAATTGAAGTTTTTTTGATAGTAATAAAAAAATCCAAGCTTTATTACCTCGGAAGTCACCATGGTAAAAATAGAAGCACCACACATTATTCAATGTACATCATGATGTTACATCATTTAATTATGAAGAGTTGTCTTTGAATGAATGATTGAAGAAAAACCTATAAAAAATTAGAAAAGTAATGTTTCGGTACATTTATGGTATGTAACAATAACAAAATAATTGGCTTTTATTGTTTATCAACTGGTAGTATCTAACATTGAGTAGATTTAAGCGCAATATGCACGATCCTATTTTAGGCACCAATCACAAATTTTAAGATCTGCTTCTAGCAGTTTTTTTATATCTATAGCCTTTTCCAAGCTACCTTTCAAAGGATTTTCTTTGTCAACCGATGTCAACTGAGATTACCCCATATCAAGTACAAAATCGGATACAAACCCGGATACATTTGGTTCGATAATGACGTGTATCCATAAAATAGCTTTAAAGCCTTTATTTGTAATGCTTAAGAGAAATTGCTTGAGCGCTACCTTTTATGATCAGTATTTTTTCACACTAACTCAAATTTTTGTGAGCAGATCACGTAAAATGGAAACAACATGGCGGACCATGCATTGTAAATAATGGCTTAGCACTTTGTTCACTACATCATTCCGCTTTCGATATGGGCGCTATCGGGGTTGATTGTAATCTAAAAATCAAAGTATCAAGTGGGGTAAATGGAAACCACATAGTTGAAAAACTATTTTGGGATTTCGATGGCAAAAACATCTTATTATCTCGAATAAAAAGAGATTATTAGCAATAATCTTCTATTTTGGTATTAATTATCGATATAAACATCAGTGCTGACTTTTGTTTGCTTGATTTAATGTACAATACGAATGATATGTAGTATTAAATAGAGGATTTCTTCATTTGAAATCGTGATATTAAGCTGATTGATTAAATATTTTTTAATGACATTTGCACATTTAAACTCATCTGGATATTGCCTAATCACCTGTTGAAAAACAAAATCATTATCAGATTGTAGCTGCTTCTGCTCAAAAATACGCTGAATAAAAAACTGCATATGAGTTAAAAAGCGTGAATAATGTAACGATTGTTTATCTATTCGAATTGCAAAATTAAATTGAATAATATTGAATATATCCTTCAACATTTTAACGGACAATAACGTGTGCTGCATAGTTTGTTGATGTGATTGGCCATTAACTAAATGAAAGGCTATGTTACCTGCTTCCTCCTCAGGTAAACTAATATTAAGACGTTGGTTTATATAGGTTATGCCGTACTTTGCAACTTCAAACTCTTTAGGATAAAAGCTTTTCACTTCGTATAACAAGCGATTTTGAATAACCACTCCTGAATAATATCTTTCAATAGCATAATTGAGGTGATCTAATAAGGTAAAAAATAGCGTTTCTCTAAAGGTAGTTTGTAATGTTTTGCTCGCATAATCTAACAAAAATCTCGTTAACTCGATGTAATCATCAGGTAATGATTCAATTAAGTTAAGATAACCTTGAATATCTGTTATTTGTTGTAAAACAAAACATTTCTCAATCTGCTCAGCATCAAGCAGATCACCAACTTTAGCATTAAAACCGATCCCTTTTCCCATCAGGATCACCTCGTTATTATCACTATTTTTGGATAATACTAGGCTGTTATTTAAAATTTTATCGACTTTAAATGTTATCATAACTATTACGTCAATTTATCCAACTGACCATTAGCCTTAATTAATTTCTGATACCAAAAATAACTCTTTTTCTTGATACGTTTCATATCTTTTAAATCAAATTCGCCTCGATTAACATAGATAAAACCATAACGCTTACCATAACCTTGATGAGTACTTACCACATCAATAACAGACCATGGGCAGTAACCAATAAGTTCAACACCATCGGTGATAGCCAATTGCATTTGGGTTATATGTTGGCTAATAAAGTCGATGCGATAATCATCGTTAACAGTATTATCTGCATTAAGTTTATCTGGAGCACCAATGCCATTTTCAGTAATTAGAATTGGTAAATTGTAACGTTCATAAACTTTTCTTAAGGTTAATCTTAACCCAATAGGATCAATTACCCATCCATAAGCCGTTTTATCGACAAAAGGATTTTCTGCCGCACGATAAACGCCCTGTTCACCCAGCATGATTTGTTGATCGCCAGCTCTGGCTGATATATCGGAAGCATTTCCTTTACTGGCGGCAATTGTTGCTGTTGAATAATAATTCATGGCAATAAAATCAGGTTGAGCATTTTTTAATACAACGAGATCCTCTGCCAAAATTGTTGGGCAAAGCCCTCTATCCTGTAAATAACTTAAAAATAACGCATTATAGCGCCCCAAAATAGCGGTATCGAGGAAACTCCAACATCGAATAGTTTCCCAATTATGAGCTGCTATAGCATCTTCAGGTCGGCAAGTTTCAGCATACATTGAAGTGATATTTAATGCTGGCCCAATTTTAGCATTGGGACAAAGAGTGTGGCATAGCTGCATAGCTTTAGCCTGAGCGATAAACATATGGTGATTTTGTTGATAGAGTGTTTTCTTATCTGGTAATTTACCATTTTCAGGAACACCAATTGCACCAGGATGAAGAATCATGGTGTTTTGTTCATTAATTGTTAGCCAATATTTAACTTTTTCACCAAAATTTTGGAATAGAACTTCAGTATATCGGACAAAAGCATCAATGGTTGATCGTTCACTCCATCCCCCTTGTTTGTCCAATTTATAGGGTAAATCAAAATGATATAGAGTTACTATTGGTTCAATATCATAACGTTTAAGTTCATCAATTAAGTTGTGATAAAAAGCTAACCCTTGTTGATTAACGTCACCAATACCATCTGGAATAATACGCGTCCAAGCAATAGAAAAACGATAGGCTTTTAAGCCTAATTCAGCAAAAAGCCGTACATCTTCTTTATAATGATGATAGTGATCACTTGCTACTTTAAAATCGGCTACATCTTCAGGATGACAATACATATCGACAATTGACGGAGACTTTCCATCTTCATCCCATGCCCCTTCAAACTGATAAGCCGATGTTGATCCTCCCCATAAAAAATTTTGAGGAAACGGTTTTAATGTTTTATAGAGCATGATTATCACCTTGATTTGATTTTTTAACTAATATCAGATCATCACCTATTGCCACCATATTTTTCTTAAAATTTTCAACAAAATACTGATCTGAATGTAAAATAATTATTGGGGTGGTTGTCATATAACCAGCTTGATTAATAGCAGCTAAATCAAATTCAATTAACTCATCACCAACATTAACCCGCTGACCTTGTTCAACTTTAGCTGTAAAAAATTGGCCACCTAACTTAACGGTATCCAGTCCTATATGGATCAAAACTTCAATACCCTGATCACTTTTTATACCGATCGCATGTTTTGATTCAAGTAAACTGACAACCTTACCACTAATTGGTGCAACAACTTTACCTTGATTAGGCTCAATGGCTATACCATCACCTATCAAATTTTTCGAAAAAACATCATCTTTTACTTCTGATAGTGGTATTACTTTTCCTGTTAAAGGACTGCTTAAGATAACATTACTCAAATCAGCAGCGACAGGGTTATTTGTTGAAGATAATGTTGATTCTGTATCAATAGTTTTAGCCAAATCATCCTCATCAATTGGATCATCAAATCCCATAAACCATGTCAATACAAATGTTACGACTATCGCAATACAACATGTCACCAGAGCATGAATAATATTCATCGGGTTATCGCCTATAAAAGCAGGTAAACCAGCTAATCCTGGTGATACAAAAGCATAACGTAATAATCCAGATACCCCTGCATAAACGCCAGCAACTCCACCACCTATCATTGAAGCAATTAATGGGCGTTTTAGCTTTAAGGTTACGCCATACAATGATGGTTCAGTAATACCTAATAATGCGGTGAAACCAGCAGAATACCCAAGTTGTTTTAGATTTTTATTTTTAGTTTTGATTGCTACACATAATGTAGCTGCACCTTGTGCTATATTTGAGGCTAGCATACCAGGGCCATTAATCATTTCAGAACCATTACGGCTTAATTGTCCTGTTGCAATTGGTGTCATTGCCCAAGCTGTACCGGTAATAATTAAAAATGGCTGTAATCCGCCCATTAACATTGGAATTAACCAACTAGCTTTACTATTTATATAACCCGCCCCTTGTGCAACTAAATCATTTAGTAAGATGCCAAATGGACCAATAATCACTAATGCTAATGGCCCTGCTATCAATAGAATAATCATTGGTTTGATAAAAAATTTTATCATTGATGGAGTCACTTTTTCAGCAAAGCGCTCAATATAAGACATTGCCCATACGGTAATAATTATAGGTAATACAGAACCTGCATAATCGGCTAATTTAACCGGGATACCAATAAAAGAAACATCTTGACCCAACGCCATTAATTTTCCTAAATTGGGGTGTAACATTGCACCTGCAATAGTCATAGCTAAAATAGGATTACACGAAAATTTACTTGCAGCACCATAGGCTAACAAAATAGGCATAAAGAAAAATGCCGCATCAGCCAACATGTCCAACAAATAATAGGTATGGCTATCTGGCGATAACACCCCCATTAATTTACATATAGCTAATAACGCTTTAATCATCCCCGCACCAGTTAATGCAGGAATTACAGGCGTAAATGAAGTGGATATAATGCCAATAATATATGAAAGTATCCCTTCTTTCTTTTTGCTTCTTACCTTGCCATGTTCTTGGTTAGATAAATTTTGACTAATAGCTTGATACACTTGTTGGACTTCGTTACCAATCACTACTTGGAACTGCCCTCCACTATCTACAATACTAATAACACCAGTCAATTTCATGATTGCATCACAATCAACGATATTTTTATCAAAAAGATCAAACCGTAAACGAGTTGCACAATGAGTCAAGGAATTAACATTATCTTTTCCCCCAACTAACCGCAAAATTTGTATTCCTAACTGTTGATAATCCATATATACACTCACTCTAAAAGATCCAAAAAAAAAGACCAAAACAAAAACTCACCTTCTAGATAAGTTTTTGTTTTGGTCCTGCCTGAATTAAATCAGTAACATGCCTTAATGGATCCGATAGTATATATAACTAATATTGATTTCAAATTAAAATTCAAGAAATGTGATCTATATCTTATTTTTATATAACTTAGATAATTACATTGCTATGCGTTAATTAACCGCGAACTTTAATATTTATGCTAATTTTTAAGGAGCCTTCAATTTCAGCTTTGTGCAATCAATTGAACTCTTTATTTAATAAAATAACCCAAATAATCCACTGTGAATAATCACTAATCATCTTTAGGGGAATGTGTTGAAGAAATTACTGAATCAACAAAAAGGCAATATATATTATAATGGTGTTGAATACCCTTTACCGGAACCAGTATATTAATATCTAAGTAACCAAGATCCTCTACTCCAATCAAAACCTAAAATGGACAGATTCTATCTTTAATCTTCTGTCCTTTATTTTTAACTTCGTAAATGATTCTTTTATAGTTTATTTACTTCATATCTTAATAAATTAAAACAATTAGTTAACTTAACAGTTATTCTGCGGTAGCGATTGAGATCTAGTTCACAGTTCTTCTAAATCAAAATTGACTCAACGCCAATTGTATGTTTGTATGCTATTAAACAGGCATGTGACTGGTAGAGCAGGCAGGACCTTAATAAATTGCGTAGGTAAAACAGCATTTTATTAGGTTCTGCTTTTTTTTTACCACTAACAAAAGCAATAGGAGATAGTAATGGATTATCAAAAAATAGCCGTAACCATTCTAGATAATATTGGTGGCAAAAGTAACGTCGCGCATTTAGAACATTGTGCAACAAGGCTAAGATTTACCTTAAAAGATGATAACCTAATTAATATTGCGGCTTTAGAAAAAATTGAGGGTGTTATAGGCGTACGGCAAAACGTTCAATGCCAAATAATTATTGGTAATGAAGTGGTTGAAGTTTATAACGAAATAATTAAATTAATTGGCAACATTAACGAAAATAGCGTTAACCATCAGCCTAATAGCAAGAAAAAAATAAGTGCTATTTTACTCGATTTTCTTGTTTCAATTTTTCAACCATTAATTCCAGCAATTGCTGGCGGCGGTCTGTTGAAATCTTTTGTAATACTGTTTGCCATGCTCGGATTGATTGATGAGAATGGATCGAACTATAAAATTTTGCAATTAATTGGTAGTGCGCCCTTATATTTTTTACCGATACTGGTCGCATTTACCACCGCGAATAAATTAAAAGCGAATCCATTAGTAGCGGCATCCGCGGTAAGTGCGTTAATCCTTCCTGATATGGTGGCTCTACTACAAAAGGACAGCACCCTCTTCTCTTTGCCTTTAGAGAATATCAATTATGCGTTTCAAATATTTCCAGCCATTTTAACCATCCTTTTTTATTCTGTTGTTGAAAAATTTTTCACGAAATATTCATTTAAAGTTATTCGTCTGTTCTTTGTGCCAATGATGAGTTTAATCATTACCGTACCGGTCTCGTTACTGTTACTTGGTCCCCTTGGCTACAACGCCGGTGTGATATTTTCTAAATTTATTATATTTTTTTATACCCATTTTTCATGGATTACCACCGGATTATTAGCCGCGGTACTTCCATTTATGGTTTTTGCCGGCATGCATAAAGCAATGCTGCCTTATGCCATTGATGCAATGGGTAAAACTGGATGTGAAATGTTATATATGCCAGCTTCTTTGGCACACAATATTGCTGAGTCAGGTGCTTGTTTTGGTGTAAGTATTAAAACTAAAAATAGTAAATTAAAATCGATTGCTTTATCTGCCGGATTATCCGCCCTTTTTGGTATTACCGAACCTGCGTTATATGGTGTGACAATTGTAAATAAAAAAATTCTTTATAGCGTGATGGCTGCTGGATTAATTGGTGGCGCTTTTGCTGGCATTATTTTACTAAAAGCATTTGTTCTTGTTGGTCCCGGTTTAGCCAGTATGACCATGTATATTGATAAAGACAATGCGATGAACATAGTCTGGGCTTTTGTCACTTTTGGAATATCCTTTTTAGTCGCATTCATTCTTTCCGCCATACTATTCAAAGATAGTATTGAGATTGATGATGAAAAGATAAATAACAACACTAAAAATATAACTAAAGATGAAGTTATCCAAATTAGAAGCCCGATTAAGGGTAAAGTGATACCAATGACGGAAATTAACGATAATGTTTTCTCTACTGGTATTGTTGGTCAAGGTATCGGTATTATTCCCAATGATGGCGTTTTAAAATCACCCTGTAAGGGGGTTATCGCTATGATATTCCATACTAAACATGCTCTAAGTATTAAATTAAATAATGGCGCTGATCTGCTTTTCCATATAGGAATCGATACGGTACAACTCAATGGTAATGGTTTTGAGACACTGGTTAATGTTGGCGATATTGTCGATATTGGTGATGATTTAATTAAATTTGATATCAACATCATTAAAAATAAACAACTAGATCCTACTGTAATATTTTTAGTCACCAATCCAGAAGACTATACTATTTCTACTTTTAATGAAAATAAACAAGTCACTAACGACGATACTATTTTAGAAATTAAGCCAAAGATATTAAGCTAAGGAGAGTAACCAATGAAAAATTTAGCATTTCCAGATAATTTCTTATGGGGCGGAGCGATAGCCGCCAATCAAATCGAAGGCGCATGGAATATTGACGGCAAAGGAATTTCTGTTGCAGATATAGCAACCTATAAACCAAATCTCGATGTCAAAGATTATGTTGCCCATATGGCGGTAACTAGTGAAGGTGTAATGGCGGCGATAAACGATCTTTCTGATAAAAATTATCCGAAACGACGAGGTATTGATTTTTATCATCGCTATAAAGAAGATTTAGCACTTTTTGCTGAAATGGGATTTAAGACATTACGCTTATCCATTGCTTGGACAAGGCTGTTTCCGACTGGTGAGGAACTTACGCCTAATCCTAAAGGAATTGAATTTTATAAAAATGTCTTTAAAGAGATGAAACGACTTGCAATAGAACCTATTGTGACCTTATCGCATTATGAAATGCCAATAGCATTAAGTATTAAATATAATGGTTGGGTAAAACGTTCAGTGATTGATGATTTTGTCCGTTTTTCAACAGCTTGTTTTGACCATTTTGGGGATTATGTAAAATATTGGTTAACCTTTAATGAAATAGACAGTATTTATCGACACCCATTTACCACAGCCGGAATTATTCCGGATAAATGTAAAGACGGGCAGCTTGAACAAGATATCTATCAAGCTTTACATCATCAATTTGTAGCAAGTGCACTGGTTACCAAAATCGCCCATGAAAAAATCCCAGATTGTAAAATAGGCTGTATGCTCACTAAATTAACCACTTATCCATTGACGTGTAAGCCAGAGGATGTGGAATTGACGTTGCAAAAAACCTTAGACAATTACTTTTATACAGATGTGCAAATTAAAGGCGAATATCCAAAACTGATATTGACCAATTTAAAACAAAAAGGAATTGATATTAAGTTTGAAGAGGGTGATCAAGAAATACTTAAACAAAATACCGTCGATTTCTTATCTTTTAGTTACTATATGTCAAAAGCTGAATCGACAAATCCTGATGCTGATCGTATACCCGGTAATACAATTATCGGCGTTAAAAATCCTTACTTAAAATCCACTGAATGGGGCTGGCAAATCGATCCTAAAGGGTTAAAAATTTCACTAATTGAACTCTATGACCGCTATAATATTCCAATGATGATCGTCGAAAATGGGATTGGCGCAATTGATAAGTTAGAGGGCGATACCGTTCATGACCATTATCGAATCGAATACTTTAAAGAACATTTTAAACAAATGAAAGAAGCCATTGATGAGGGCGTGGAGTTAATTGCTTATACCAGTTGGGCACCAATAGATTTAATCAGCGCCAGTACTTCGCAGATGTCCAAACGTTATGGTTTTATCTACGTAGATCAAGATGATGAAGGTAATGGCACCTTAACTAGATATAAAAAGGAATCATTTTATTGGTATAAAAAAGTGATTGAAACCAATGGTAAAGCTATTTACGACAAATAGCTGGAGTGTGAATAATGATTTTGGTGGTAAAAGTATTAAATTCTAGTGTCGTTTTAGTTGAAGAAGAGGGTATCGAAAAAATCGTATTAGGGAAAGGCATTGGTTTTGGTAAAAAGCCCGGTGATACCATTGATGATGAGCGAGTGGATAAAATATTTTTAGAAAAAAATATTAAACTTTCCTATATCACCGATTTAGCGAAAGAAGTCCCTTTTCAATTTTTTCAGATAACCAAAGAAATCATCACATTAGCTGAAAATGACTTAAACAGAAAACTGAATAATAATATTTATTTAACACTGACAGATCATATTTACTTTGCGGTTGAACGAGTTAAAAAAGGTCTGTTTATACCCAATAAATTATATTGGGAAATAAAAAATTATTATCCGCAAGAGTTTAATATCGCTAAGCAAGCTATTGAGTTACTCAATGCAAGATATAATCTCACTTTTCCTGAAGAAGAAGCGAGTAATATTGCATTTCATCTCATTAACGCTCAAACCACGACCACGCAAAATCTTAACGCATTTCAATATGCCAAAATGATAAATTCAATAGTGAATTTGGTGAAGTATTCTGTCGGCGTGCCAATAGATACCTCATCAATTCACTATAGCCGTTTTATTACCCATATTAAATTTTTTGTAGAACGATTTTATGCCAATAATCAATTACAAGAAGATAATAACGATCTTTATCAACAAATATCCTCGCTTTATCCTTATGCGATGCATATTGCAGAAAAAGTAAAACAGTACATCGATCAAACTTATCATAGCTCAATATCTGATGATGAGGTGGTCTATTTGGGGATTCACATTAATAGACTAATACGCAATACCAAATGAATAGTCTTTGATTTTTATCTAAACAGGTTACGCTAAAGTAAGCAATCCTTTTTAGATAATTTTTCTTCTCTTATCAGATAACAAATTGTGATATTAATGGTTTTGTGTTAGTTTCTTTGTCTCAACTAACTACATTCATTATTGGCTTTGCCAAGGTCTAACTATGCCCAATTCATCTGCTAAAAAAGTTGCTTTTGCTGCTTTTATTGGTACTACCATTGAATGGTATGATTTTTATATCTATGCGTTAGCATCAGTCTTAATTTTTGGTCAACTTTTCTTTCCTTCTGATAATCAATTTGTGCAAGTTTTAGGGGCGTTTGCCTCATTTGCAGTTGGTTTTTTATCTCGACCATTAGGCGCAATAATTTTTGGTCATATTGGCGATCGATTAGGGCGGAAAAAATCACTAATTATTACCTTGCTATTAATGGGCATTGCTACAACGTGTGTTGGTTTGTTACCCTCTTATCAACAAGCAGGAATCATCGCACCGATACTGTTAGTTGGATTACGTATTTTACAAGGTATTGCTGTCGGTGGTGAATGGGGTGGCGCAGTATTAATGGCTAATGAACATGCTCCCAAAGGCTTAAAAAACTTCTTCTCATCGTTTGCTCAGTGGGGTAGTCCGGCTGGTAATATCCTCGCATTATTGGTTTTTTCTTATATCATTAGTTTGCCTACCGATAAACTTATAGATAGCGGTTATTGGCGCATTCCGTTTTTAGTCAGCTTTGTTTTATTAATTGTTGGTATTATTGCCAGAATTACCTTAACTGAGTCACCCGTATTTATCGAATCAGCTAAAAAGCAAGCTAGCCTGAAACAAAAAGAGTCTGTGCCAATTATTGAAGTGTTTAAACGGGCAACGCCAATACTGATATTAGCCATATGCGCCAATGTACTATCATTTAGTGGTATTTTTTCTAATACGCTAATGATTGGTTATACCACAATGGCACTAGGGGTTGAGAAGAAGATCATCGTTGATGCACTATTTTGGATTGCAATAGTACACTTTATAGCGCAACCGTTTATCTCTTATTTTTCAGAAAAGTTTTCAGCAACACGCTTTTTAATTATTTCAGCAATATTAGCGATGGCATCCGTATTTTTGTTATTCCCAATTATTCAAGCAGGAACAAAAACCAGTTTTATTATTGGTATTTCATTAAATGTGATCTGTTACAGTGGTTTCTATGGCGTGATAGCGGGTTATTTAAGCCGAATTTTTCCAGCTAGAATTCGCTATACTGGACTATCCATGAGTTATCAAGGTTGCGCAGCTATTTTTGGTAGCCTCATTCCATTGATTGGTGGTTATATTATCTTTACCTACCAAACTTATTGGTTACCATTAGCGCTATTTTATTGTGGATTAGCAGTGCTATCCATTATCAGCATCTATCTTTTAAGCCATTACCACTATTATGATGAATAAAAAGGCAACTACTTATGAAAACCGTTTTATCAATTCAATCTAATGTTGTTTATGGCTATGCAGGCAACAAAGTTGCCACATTAGCCATGCAATTACAAGGCGTTGAAGTCATGCCAATCCACACAGTGCAACTATCGAGTAATACGGTCTATCCCGATTATGATGGTATTGTACTTGGGGCTCAGCAAATTACACGGATCGTAAATAGTCTCGAAAAAATTGGCGTTTTAAAATCAATTGATGCCGTCATATCAGGTTACATTGGCCTTGCCGAACAAGGTGAAGAAATTATCGAAGCAGTAAAAAAGATAAAATATTATAACCCTAACGCCATTTATGTGTGCGATCCGGTTATGGGCGGAGATATTAATAAAGGCAGTTCGCTACCGCAAAATATTATTGATTTTTTCACTAAGCAAGCGATTAAACATGCAGACTATATTACGCCGAATTTATTAGAATTACAGATATTATCGAATATCGAAATTAAAACCTTTAGCGATGTACAAACGGCAATTAAAAAACTGCAAAATCAACCTATCCAAGCAATTTTAGTTAAAAATTTAGTCCATGCCGGTAAAACCACAGAATTGTTTGAAATGATATTAGCCACACCATCGCAAAGTTATCACCTTGCCCGTCCATTATATGATTTTCCTTATCGTCCATTGGGCGTTGGCGATTTAATCTGTAGTTTGTTCACTGCTCATTTAATTAATGGCAAATCACAATTAAATGCATTTGAACTAGCCGCCAATGCAGCGAATCACGTATTAGCTGTTACCAAACAAAAAGAGGCTAGAGAACTAGCGATTATTGATTCACAAGACTGGCTAAAAAAACCTGATTTACAGTATCGAGCAACACCATTATTATAAAAACAGCATTTTAAAATAATTTGATTTAGATTATTGGCATAATTAATTAACAGCGCTAATAATAGATTAATATGCCATATAAACAGGATGGATGAGATGAAAGGTTACCGAATAAATATTAGTTTGATTGTAATAGCGTGGTTGACAACTATTGGAGTAGCTACTGCTTATGAACTTGATTGCCCAACCCGAATCAATATTAAATCCGATCATCCCGAACTTGAAGCAACTCCTGAGGGTTGGCAAGTTTCAATGAAAAAAAACCGTAGTTTACTACTCAGTGGTATTGGTGTTTATTCCGATGAGCCAGTTAAATTATTTCAATTAAAACCTGAAATTGGCATTATTGATGGCAAAAAACATGACCTCACTTGGCAAATCAATTCAGCCTATGATGAAAATGGAAACTACGTTAGTTGTAGCTATAATGGCGATGAAGTCCAATTAGTAAAAAAAATCGATCCATCGATGAAAAGTTGCTGGGCGGATTATTCAAATGATAAAAACCAAGCCATAAAAGCCAAACTTATCTGTAGTGCTAGTGAATGGCAAACAGTGGAATAAATCTGGTTTTTTAATTTTAAATGCTTTGAATTTAAGTATCTTTAATAGTGTTTGTTATGCTTAGTCGGTTTGATAATTATCTCATCGACTTATCAAATTTGGCATATTTTAATCTATGCTTAGATGTCATTAATTGAACTAATAAGAAACATATCAAGATTTGTAACAAGAAAATAAGATATTTGTGGTTTTACACAATGAAAAAATTATGCCTTTTCCTGTATTCATTATGTGTAAAAATAATTAAGGAGTCTATACCATAAAAAGGTCAACGATAATGTATCATTCTCTATTACCGATTGAGCAACATCTTGCCGCTGAGCGTTTTTTGCTGGCGTTGCCGGATTTGGTGACGACAACGCCTTTATGTCGACGTTTTAAACCAGCTTCATTGTTCATAAATATTGCGCCAATGACGTTAAGCAATCAACCACATAGCTTTATTGCAGATAAGTTTAACCTTTCAGCGCGAGCAGCACGGCGGTGGGATAATGTTATCCGTCAGTTGTTAGCACAATATGAACCGGATCTTTATCAAGCGATTCTTAACCTTGCTCAAGCAAAACCAACAGAAGTTTTTCAGCAAGCTAAGGCTTTTAAATCGTGGCTTACTGGACTACTTAAGACGTCTGTCATGCCTTGCGATTATTGCCACTCTTTGAATACTATTCGCATTGGCCATCGGCTTAATTTTCGTTGTAAAACCTGTCGACGAACCTTTAATCCACTGAAAAAATATCAACTTAATAAGTTATCTCACCATGAACGATGGTTACCGTTTATTGATTTATTGCTGCAAGGTGAAACATATAAAACCATTCAGCAACAATTAGGCATTAATGCCAATACCGCAGCTAAATGGCAGCGCTATTTTTTTACATTAATGGAAGAACAAGGATTTACACTTTTGGTTAACTATTGCCGAGCAAAGCGACGCCAGCGTTATCGTCAAACCTGGTTAGATATTAATGCAAAATAATATTAATATAATTGTAAAAAATATTGAGAAGTCTATACCGTATTAATTTTTCTTAATAAGAAAATAGATGCTATAAAACACAATAATTCCATGTTGAGAATTTTTAGTTACTTTTTATAATCATATAGTTATGAAAAAGTCCATCCTCAAGATAAGGTTTGGATTAAACCGGCATTTTCTTGTGCTTGAATGACTGGCGTAATCACTTATATCAATCATGATTATTAATAAAAAAGCGCTCATTTTAATAACGGCGCTTTTTACATTCAATTTTACTAAAGATTATTATTTATCATCACCAGCCAATAAATATAATGCTTCGTATGGTCTTAATTGGATTTCAGAGTCGAATGTTGTTGCTTGCTGATAATTACTCAATAATATTTGCCAATTAGTACCTTGTAAGGTTGTTGGTAACTGCCAGTTAACGGGTTGTTCAGTTAGATTAATGATGACTAATAATTGTTGATTGTTCCAACGGCGTAGGTAGCACCAATAATCAGCAACATTGGCGGTTAAATCCTGATAATCACCTAAAATAAATATCGGGTATTCTTGGCGTAATTTTATTAACGTTTGATAGCAGTAAAAGATAGAATTAGGGTCTTCAAGTGCGGCTTTGACATTGATTTGTTGATAATTACCTGCCACTTCGATCCATGGTTTACCTTTAGTGAAACCTGCATTTAAGCTATCATCCCATTGCATAGGTGTTCGGCTATTGTCGCGCGATTTGCTCGCTAATATGGCTAAGATTTCCGCTTTATCCATACCTTCGGCTATTTTTTCGTGGTAGATATTTAGGCTTTCAACATCACGATACTGGTCAATATTATCAAAATGTGGATTGGTCATGCCGATCTCTTCGCCTTGATAAAGGTATGGCGTACCCTGTAATCCATATAGCAACATGGCAAGCATTTTAGCCGATTCTGTGTGATATTGGCTTTCATTGCCTAAGCGCGACACAATTCGCGGTTGATCGTGATTACACCAGAAAATAGCATTCCAAGCTTTATTATGCATCTCGGTTTGCCACTCGCCGATGATATTTTTTAACTGGAGTAGATCAGGTTTGGCTAATGCCCATTTATAGCCATTTGGATAATCGACTTTTAAATGGTGGAAATTAAATGTCATAGTTAGCTCTTTTCCGTCTAACGAGGCATATTTTAAGCAGTTTTCTAACGTGGTCGAAGACATTTCCCCCACCGTTTTTAGATCATTGGGTTGAAAAGCATCTCGGCTCATTTCTTGTAAAAACTCGTGGATTTTAGGTCCATCCGTGTAAAAGCAGCGACCATCCCCGTTTTTATCATCAGCAAAATCTTGTTGTTTGGAGACTAAATTAATCACATCTAACCTTAAGGCATCCACGCCTTTGTCTGACCAAAACTGACACACTTTTTTAATTTCAAAGCGAACTTGCGGATTTTCCCAATTAAGGTCCGCCTGCTCTTTGGCAAATAAGTGTAAGTAATACTGTCCTGACTGTTCATGCCATTGCCACGCTTTACCGCCGAATTTGGAGCGCCAGTTATTGGGTTCACTGCCGTCGGCTTTAGCATCTTTCCAGATATAAAATGAGCGATAAGGGCTAGATTTATCTAAGGCTGATTTAAACCATGGATGCTCGGTTGAGGTATGGTTAAACACCATATCCATCATAATGCGGATCCCTCGTTCATGTGCCTGTTTAATCAGTAATTCAAAATCCGCCATTGAACCATAAGCCGGATCGATATCGTAATAATCGGCAACATCATAACCATTATCAATTTGCGGTGATGGATAAATTGGCGTTAACCAAATGGCACTAATACCAAGTTTTTTTAGATAATCTAAGCGACTGATAATACCTAACAAATCACCGGTTGCCTGATCTTGACTGGCTTGAAAACTTTTTGGGTAGATTTGGTAAATGGTACCGTTTTGCCACCATGGGATAGCTATTTTATTCATTGCTCGCTCTTTATTTTTAATCAGTAGATTCAAATTCACCAGCGGTAAAAACCGTGGTGAATCCCCTATTTATAACCGTTATCGGATATTTAACGTGCCTTTTTTCTGTTTTATTTTGTAAACAATGGCGGTTAATACGATTGGCACCACAATCGCCACCAACATAGCCAAGGCATAAATCGCCCAGAAGACAGGTTTTATCGATAGGATACCGGGTAATCCACCGACGCCGATACCATTGGATAACACCCCATATAAGCCACAGATTAATCCGGCACAAGCTGCACCAATCATGGCGCAAAACATCGGGAATTTATAGCGTAAATTGATACCATACATCGCTGGCTCTGTCACACCTAGATAGCCAGATATTGCTGCAGGAATGGATACTTCACGTTCATTATGTTTTTTACTTATTAAGATGATACCTACTACCGCTGATGCTTGGGCGATATTGGATAAGGCGATAATTGGCCAAATAGGTGTGCCACCCATGCTTTCGGTCATCTGCATATCGATGGCTAATGTGGTGTGGTGAATACCTGTAATAACCAAAGGAGCATAAAAGAAGCCAAAAATAGCAGAGCCAATAAAGGCATAATCACCGCTCATTAAATACTTAACCACATAAGCAATACCATCGCCGAGCATGCGCCCAATTGGTCCTAAAACGAAGTGAGCTAAGACGACTGATACCATTAAGGCAACAATTGGCACGATAACTAAATTTAAGTAATCAGGAATAATTTTACGAAGCCGTGTTTCAATCCATCCTAACGCTAAACCGGCAAAAATTGACGGGATAACTTGTGCTTGATAGCCAACTTTAGCAATGGTAAACCAACCAAAATCCCATACCTTGGGAATGGCCTTACCCAAATCATAAGCATTCATCAGTTGCGGTGAAACTAATGTGATGCCTAATACAATGCCCAAAACGGGTGATCCGCCCATTTTTTTCACCGTAGACCAGCAAATAGCTACCGGTAAGAAGTGAAAGATAGCTTCACACGGTAACCATAGGAAATCGTTAATTGGTATCAGCCAACTAAAAGTGTGTATTAGCGGTTTATTGTCAATGGTTGGCATTTCACCAATCACATTACGTAAGCCAAGTAGTAAACCACCCGCAATGAGTGCAGGTAATAATGGCACGAAGATTTCCGCTAAATTAGAGATTAACCGTTCAAACCATGACATATTTTGTTTAGCTGCGGCTTTGGTTTGTTCTTTGGTTGCTTCATCAATATTTAACTGTTCAGTGAGTAATTTGTAATAACGGTCAACATCCGTGCCAATAATAACTTGAAATTGCCCAGCGTTATTAAAGCAACCTTTGACAAAAGGTAATTCTTCAATAGCTTCAACATTGGCTATTTTCGGATCAACAAGCGCAAATCTTAATCTGGTTAAACAATGGGTGACACTGGCAATATTTTCTTTTCCGCCAACCAGCTCAATTAGTTGCATAATTGATGTGGTTGATACTTTAGGTGCTTTCGCCATTGTTAAATCTCCTTATTTTCAATTTAAGCCAATATTTTGGTTTTTAGTTAAATCATTTCGCTCCTAATTTGATAGAGATTAAGCATAAATGGAATGACTATTTAAATAAATGGGAACGTTCCCTTTTTGTGATAAACCTCACAATTTTCAGATAATCACAGCTAAATGCGATACACAGAGAGTTATCTCAGTAATTGGGATGGAACAGTAATAATTTTAGCGTTTACTTGTTTTTCTAACATCAGTAATAGCTCGTTTGCTGCATAGATGCCAGCTTTATCAAAACCAAGATCAACCGTTATCGTTTGAGAAAATAAGAAATTTAGCAACTCACTACTACCGATACTAATAACAACAATATTATTTATATTTTTTTCCGATAAAAATTTATTTAAGCCTAAAGCAATCGAATCAGTAGCACAAACTATTGCTGTTGGTGAATGAACTAACACCGATTCGGCAAGCTCATAACCAGAATAATAACTTAAATTACCAAGTACGGCATTGGCTTGAATTTTATAGGTAGTACAAAAATCAATATAGGCCTGATAACGTAAACCACCGGTAGTTTGATCTTGTTTATCAACACCAATAAAACCTATTTTTTTATGTTTTTCTGATTGATATAAGTAAGTTAGTGCTTTATTTACTGCACCAATATCATCATAACAAATACAAGAATAAGCCGGAAATGGCCTAGCAATTACCACACATTTATGTTGCCAAACCGTTAACAATGAACTGTCTAATCCCGTAAAAGCAAACACAATAATACCATCAGCTTGTTTTTCTCTTAACATCATCAGATGTTCGGCGACTTTTGCGGCACTAAATTGACTCTCGATAATTATGGGATCATAGCCATTAGCATAAAAAATCGGCAACATACTTTGCACTGCATGATTTTCAGATATTGAATCAAGGCGTGTGACAATAATACCGATAACCTTATTACCATAACCGCGCATTGCTCTTGCTGATTTTGAAGGAGTGAATTGATATTGTTCAACAATTGCCATCACTTTATTACGAGTTGATTCCTTCACCATAGGATCGTGATTAATCACTCGTGAAACCGTCGATTTACTGACGCCACTTAATTTAGCTATATCTTTAATGGTTAAATTAGTTGATGATTTACTCATAATCAATTTGTTGAATGAATATCAATTAAATCATAGTAATACAGATTAAAGAAAATAGCGATAATCATATCAATGATAAGATTATCGCTAATTCTGATCTTATTTGCTGTATTTTAATTTGTAGATGCTACCCCAATCTAACATAGCATCGTGTACTTGCTTTAAACTTTCTCCGACTTCAGTTAAGGTATATTCCACTTTAGGGGGCACTTGGGCATACACTTTGCGGGTAATTAAACCATTTTTTTCCATAGTACGTAGATGAGAAGTAAGCACTTTTTGTGAGATGCCGTTGAGTGATTTTTTCAGTTCACCAAAACGTTTGGTGCCAGAAAGTAAGTCTCGAACAATTAGCACTTTCCATTTGTCACCCATTAATAATAGGGTGGTTTCAACAGGACATGGAGGTAAATTTTCAATTGCCTGCATAATAAAATTCCTTTAATTTCAACAATAGTATCTAAACGGTAACTATATTACCATTTGGTACCTACTTTACAATAGAAACTTTGGCTATTAAGCTAAAAAAATTAATTTATCTAAGTTGTAATAAGGAGAACAAGATGAAAATTGCAGTAATTGGTGCAAATGGTAAATCAGGACAACTATTGGTTAAAGAAGCATTATCACGAGGACATGATGTCACAGCTATCGTACGTAAACCAAGTTCAAATAGCGACGCAAAAGCGAAAGTATTAGTTAAAGATCTATTTCAATTAACTTATGACGATTTAAAACCATTTGATGTGATTATTGATGCATTTGGTACTTGGACACCTGAATCACTACCATTACATCAAACTAGCCTTAAACATTTAACCGATATTTTAAGCGGTAAACCTAACCGTTTATTAGTTGTTGGTGGTGCCGGCAGTTTATACGTCAACCCAAAGCATACCGTTCGTTTAGCCGATTCACCAGATTTCCCTGATGAATTTAAACCATTAGCCAACAATATGGCGAAAGCTTTAGATCAACTAAGAACCTGTGATGATGTGCAATGGACCTATTTAAGCCCAGCAATTGAGTTTATTGCTGATGGAGCAAGAACTGGTCATTATACTATTGGTGGCGAGCAATTCTTAGTTAACAGCCAAGGTAAAAGTCAAATCAGCTACGCTGACTATGCGATCGCTATGATTGATGAAGCAGAAAAAGCCCAACATATCAAACAACGTTTCACTGTTGTCGCTGAATAATCAAATTATCCAAAAGTCTTGCCAATTTAATAGGTAAGACTTTTTGGTTTATCTCTTATCTATTCACTACCAATTTGACAGGTCACTTTGATTTCACGATTATCACTAATTTCTAAATTTGATAATACCGCTAATTGTGGAAAGTTAGGTCTTAAAAACTGCGCCAACATAGCCCGCAAGGTATGATTAACTAATAAAACTGGCGGTGCACCAATTGCATCTTGTTGATTAAGGGCTTGCTGAAGCTGTTGGAGTATATGTTCCGCCAAACCTGGCTCAACATTACTGGTATTTTGTAACGCTTGCAGTAATATTCGCTCTAAACTGATACTTAATCCAATCACTTTTACCGGCTCTGTTCCCGGAAACCACTGCTGAGTAATCACTCTACCCAATGCTATTCTAACAATACTAAGTAACTGGTAAGCATCATTTTGGTTAGGTGCTTGTTCACAAATTGTCTCAATAATCGTGCGCATATCTCGAATAGAGACTTTTTCGGCCAACAAGTTTTGTAAAATTTTATGAAACGTGGTTAATGGTACGACACCAGGAATAAAATCCTCGACTAATTTAGGAATATCTTGTTTGATGCGCTCCAGTAATTCTTGCGTTTCTAAACGCCCTAATAGATCACTGGCAAATTGATGCAATAAATGATTAAAGTGAGTTGCAATCATAGTACTGGTATCAACCACGGTATAACCTAATATTTGGGCAGCTTCTTTATTATTGGCATCTATCCAAACCGCAGGTAAACCAAATGCGGGTTCAGTTGTAGCAATTCCATCAATTTGTTCGGTCACTGTGCCAGGATTAATCGCTAACCACTTGTTATTCATAATTTCACCTTGACCTATTTCACCACCCTTTATAAAAATTTTATATTGATAAGGTGATAATGAGAGGTTATCGCGAATATGTACTTGCGGTGGTAAAAAACCTAATGTTTGGGCAAACTTTTTGCGTAAACTGCGAATTCGGCCTAATAATTCACCATTTTGGTTTTGATCGACCATAGGGATTAAGCCATATCCGACTTCCATCGCTAAAATATCTTCAATATTGACATCAGACCATGAAGCGTCAACATTTGACGGTTTAGTTGCTGCTACATTTTTTTGCGGAGTAGAGACTGACTTTTCAAGTTTCTTTTGTTTGCTTAACCACCACGAAATGAGCGATAAAATAGCCGTAAACATTAAAAATACTAAATTTGGCATACCCGGAATAAGACCAAGTAACCCAATTACAACCGCAGTTAAGATTAATACTTGTGGATTATTAAATAACTGCTTTAACATTTGGTCACTGATGTTTTCTTGTGAAGTGACCCGCGTCACAATAACACCAGCAGCAGTGGAAATAATTAGGGAAGGAATTTGCGCAACTAATCCATCACCAATAGTTAATAGCACATAGGTTGTACTGGCATCGGATAATGTCATACCATGCTGCATCACCCCAACTAATAAGCCACCGACAATGGTAATCGCCATAATCAATAAACCAGCGATAGCGTCACCACGCACAAATTTACTTGCCCCGTCCATAGAACCATAAAAATCGGCTTCTTGAGTAACTTCTGCACGCCGAGCTTTAGCTTCATCCTCACCGATTAATCCTGCATTAAGGTCGGCATCAATAGCCATTTGCTTACCCGGCATACCATCTAATGCAAAGCGAGCACCTACTTCAGCTATCCGACCCGCGCCTTTAGTGATTACCATAAAGTTAATAATAACTAAAATGATAAACACAACAATACCAATGGCAAAATTACCACCAACTAAAAAGTGGCCAAAAGCTTCAATTACTCGACCAGCCGCATCACTACCAGTATGGCCTTTTAGTAACACCACTCTAGTTGAGGCAACATTAAGGGATAAGCGTAATAAAGTTGCAAACAATAAAACGGTGGGAAAAGCGGCAAAATCAAGAACTCGCTTAGTAAACAGTGCCACAATCAAAATGATAATGGATAAGGCAATATTAAAAGTAAAAAAGAGATCTAAAATAAATGCTGGTAAAGGTAATACCATCATCGAAAGAATCAATAAAATCAGCATTGGTCCAGTTAAAATTCGATAATGACCGTTTTTTAAGCTATTTATTGATAATAGATTAGTTAATTTTGATTTCATCATAACAATTGCAATTACCTTTATTTATTCACAGATAAAGATTCTGGGATTGATAAATTGGTTGGTTTGAGTGGTTTTTCACCACCATATCTATGCCATCTTTTTAATTGATAAACCCAAGCGAGAATTTGTGCTACCGCAGCATAGAGCTCTGCTGGTATTGATTTACCTATCTCACCATGGCGATATAATGCTCGAGCTAAAGGTGGCGCTTCTAATTGTGGGATCTGATGCTCTTGAGCAATTTGTTTGATTTTGCTCGCTATATTATCGGTACCTTTAGCCAATATCTTGGGAGCGCTCATGGTTTTTTCATCATATTGCAGAGCAACCGCATAATGGGTTGGGTTAGTAACAATAACATTAGCTTTTGGGACATCTTTCATCATCCTACGCCTTGCTATTGCCTGCTGCATTTGTCGAATACGCCCTTTAATTTGCGGATTACCTTCTTGCTCTTTAAACTCATCTTTCACTTCTTGCTTCGACATTTTTAACTTTTTCAAATTGCTCCATATTTGGTAAAAAATATCAAAACCTACCATTGGTATTAAGGCTAATACAATCAATAAACTAGCATAAATCAGCAATTGCATTACCTGAGATAACGCATTATTTAAATACATACTGGGTAGTGCCAGCATATTAGGAAATTGATGTATCAAAAATAGGGCAGCAGCAAAAGCGATTAAAACCACTTTAAGAATACTTTTAAACAGTTCTGAAAAAATTCGCAGACTAAATAACCGTTTAAATCCACTAATAGGATTCAATTTGCCTAAATTAGGTTTAATCGATTGTAGGCTAAACAGCAAACCACCAACACTAAGCGGAGCAATGATAGCGACAATAACTAATCCCACAAAAATAGGTAAAATCGCCCAAAATCCAGTGGTTAATAAATTAATTAAATTGAAAATAATCTGTTTATCATCATCGGTTCGGTGGGCAACTAACATGGCTTGTTGAATAATTGCTTTTAATTTGCTAACAAAATGTGTTCCCATTATCCAAAACAACATAATGCCAACTAATAATATAATTAGCGATGTTAACTCACGAGATCGAGGAATTTGCCCCTTTTCCTTAGCTTTTTTTAATTTACTATCGGTGGGTTGTTCACTTTTATCTAGATCACTATCATCAGCCATATATCAGTTAAACCAATTTTACTGTCTAATTACACTTTACTTTGATAGCACAGTATGAACGTAACTTATTAAAGTTATTGGCTTAATAAGACCCTAAATTACTGGTTATTTAGCTCGTTTAGCTTTAAATAGTATTAAAATGATTAAACTTTAGCACGTTTAGATGAAATAGTTTCAGGCTGTTGATAACCGTGATAAGTGTAAACCGCGGGGTTATTAATACTTTTCAAATAATCAATCGATTGTTGTGTCATATTCATACGATTTTGAATAAGTATACCGTTATCCCGATTGATTTGAGCTAATCGTTGAGTGGTATTAGTGATGGCTTGCCATTTCAACGCTAGCTCTGGGTTTTCACTATAAGGTGATTGAATATTATAGCGTGCACTTACTTTTAGCCGTTTTTCATCAAGTAACTTTAACTCGATAAGTAATTGGCTTTTTTGATTTATAACGTCATTTAATTGGCAAATTGTATTAGTCCCAATTAGGATTTGCTGTTCAGACTCTAGAATATCTGAAAGTGATTGCAACATGACTGTTACATTATTAAAAATGTTATCTAACTCTAACATTATGATATTCCTTCAAAAATTAATTAGCTTTCAATCTCTTCAAGAGTTTGCTTAATAATTTCGTCTGCAATTTTATTTGGATTGATGACTAAGTTACCATTAGTAATGGCCTGTTTTATTTTCTCAATTTTACTAATATCAATATCATTTTCTGTCGAATGTAATAATGCGATAGTGTTTTGGCTCAATTTGACATTGCTACTCAAATTTAAGCTATTTGACGTTTGCACAGATGCTTTAGTTTCTTTATTTTGTCCATTTATTAAATCACGATTCAGCAATCCCGATACTGCTGTAACCAATTTTGTTGCATCTATACTCATAAAATTCCTTTAATTCAAGTCAAGGTTTATAGGGTTGGTTTAGTCTAATTATCGGCAAAAATCAAAAAATCATTAATTTTATTTATTAATAATAATGATAGCTTTTTCACTAACAACACCTTCAACAACATTACCCGTATTAAGTTTAATATTAATCGATTCTCCCAATGCCCCATTACTTAATGTCTTGCCATGCGTTGCAATTGAGTAACCTTCGCCATTAATAATGACCTTTACGGTTTGACCGACCTTAACATGCCAGTTGTTCTGCAGCATTGAATTTTTTATTACTTCACCATCATTAATATTACGTAAAGCAAGATGATTGATAACTTCAGATTGATTTAAAATTACTGTTGCTGGTAATTTATCTAGCTGACCAGACTGCATTTTTACCAGTTGTTCAGTAATTAATGTTCCTGCACTAATGGCTTGTTTAGCAATAACATAATGGCCACTCACAGCGACGTATATCTGGATATATTTAGTGGTATTTTCGCATCTGGCGGTAATGGTTAAATTGCCCCATTGTTTATTTTTGTTCAATATTGCCAATGTTGGTGAGTCACAACTTAATTGTGGTTTTACAGTTGGATAATTAATGACAACTTTATCAACCTTCACATCAATAAGTTGTTGATGGATCAGATCACTAATTTGTTTTTCAAGAGCAGTGGCACAAACTATTTTTGAGCTACCTAACATACAAAAAAGAAACAACAATCTAATAATCTGAGGCATATTTGTTGGGGTTCATGTAATTATTGATAACTAAATTGTACTTTATAAACCCATCTATCGAATGTTGAAATAAGGGCAATTTTTATCGTTATTTATACGATGATTTTTTTTTGATTTGCTTAAAATTCTTTTTATCTATCAGGATGAGATGATTTTATGCTAAATAAATTAGATACTTTCGTTAATTTTCACCAACAAGCACTCAATGTTCGTGAAAAACGTCAAAATATACTTGCAACCAATATTGCTAATAGTGATACGCCTAATTACCAAGCGAGGGACATTGATTTTAATACTGAATTAAACAGAGCCATCAATAATCAATCGACCCACAATAATATAAAACTAACTATTACTTCTACAAAACATATTCAAATAACTAGCGCTGATTTCACTAATTATAATCTTCTTTATCGTATTCCTTATCAATCATCTGCTGATGGCAACACTGTTGAGATGGATCAAGAACGAACTGCTTTTATGGATAACAGTATCCACTATCAAAGTAATTTAACCTTTTTAGGTGAACAGTTTAAAAATGTCATTTCGGTATTACAGCAAGGATAATCATCATGAGCTTCTCTATTTTTTCGGTTTCTGGTTCAGCCTTAATGGCACAAACACAACGAATGAATGTCAGTGCCAGTAATTTAGCTAATGCTGATAGTGTTACCAGTACTTCTGGTCAAGCTTATCGAGCCAAACAAGTTATCTTTCAAGTCGATGACAATGGTTATTCCAATAGTGTTGCTGGAGTAAAAGTAGCACAAGTTATTGAAGATCCTGCACCAATGAATTTAGTTTATGAACCTAATCATCCTTTGGCTGATGAACAAGGCTACATTCAAAAACCTAACGTTGATGTAGTAGCAGAGATGGTTAATACCATTTCTGCATCTCGTAGCTACCAAGCAAATGTAGAAGTGATTAACACCGCAAAAAGTTTAATGCTAAAAACACTGACTCTAGGACAATAAAAGGGCGTAATTGATGGGTATTTCGAATGTAGCAGTTTCAGAATCAACTAATATGGCCAGTCCGCAAGCGCTAAAGAAAGGTTCGTCTGATGGTAACTCAAGTCAGGAACTACAAGATAATTTCTTAACATTACTTATTGCCCAAATGAAAAATCAAGATCCTACCAATCCAATGGATAACAGTCAGTTAACCTCGCAATTAGCTCAAATCAATACGTTAGCAGGTATCGAACGACTGAATACCACATTAGGTATGGTTTCAGGCCAAATTGACGATAGCTTATCGGTC
Organism: Gilliamella sp. M0364; assembly: GCF_016100565.1. Taxonomy (NCBI): domain Bacteria; kingdom Pseudomonadati; phylum Pseudomonadota; class Gammaproteobacteria; order Orbales; family Orbaceae; genus Gilliamella; species Gilliamella sp. M0364. The sequence goes on from NZ_JACFSF010000006.1 coordinate 40,208, forward strand.
AATGCCAGCAACATGATTGGTAAAGGTGTCATGGTTCCAGGTAATAAAATTTTGGTTGCTACATCAGAAGTGGAAGGTTCGGAAAGCGAAAAGGAAACTATTACCACACCATTTGGCTTTGAACTTATGCGTGATGCTGAGTCAGTGGTCATTACCATCAAAGATGAAAATGGCAATGTTGTACGTGAGGTCGATTTAGGTTCGATTCCTGCTGGGGTTAGCTCTTTTACTTGGGATGGTGAACTGAATGATGGAACACTAGCGCCAGATGGTAGTTATACGTTTTCGGTTAATGCCACTTATGACGGGCAAAAAGTATCATCCACACCACTATCTTACTCGGTTGTGTACGGCGTAATTAATAGCAAAGTTAATAATAAAGTATTACTTGATTTAGGGATACTTGGTTCAATTAGTATTGACGAAGTACGTCAAATTCTTTAAAGGGGAATAAGTTAATATGGGATTTTCTCAAGCAATTAGTGGTATGAATGCCGCATCAAAACAATTAGATGTTATTGGTAATAATATTGCCAATTCTGCAACAGTTGGCTTTAAAAGTGCTAGCATTTCATTTGCTGATATCTATGCGGGTTCAAAAGTAGGAATGGGCGTCAAAGTGGCTGCGGTTATGCAAAATTTTAATGATGGCACCACAACCTCAACCAATAATAGTCTAGATGTTGCTATCTCTGGTAATGGCTTCTTCCGCTTAGTTGATAGTAGCGGTCAAATCTATTATACCCGTAATGGCCAGTTTCAATTAGACGCTGATCGCAATATTATCTCAGCGGATGGTTTTCAATTAACCGGTTATCTTGCCACAGGCACACCACCACAGATCCAACAAGGTTCAGCACCAGGCCCATTAAAGATTTCACAAGAGATGTTAAATGCATCAGCAACCAATAAAGCCTCTTTGCAAACAAATTTAAATTCAAATAGCAAAGTACCTGAAAAACAACCAATTAATGCCACCGATGCTGATACCTTTAATTATTCAACCACGATCACCACTTATGATTCTTTAGGTAATCAACGTAATGTTCAACTTTTTTATGTTAAAACGTCTGATAATCAATGGGATGTTCATTATCTTGATAGTAGTGATCCTAACGCAAGCCTACAAGCATTAGGGCAAATGGAGTTTGATTCATCAGGCAAATTAATTAGTGATCCAGAAATGACGATTAATATTAATGGGCTTAATGGTTCAGCCGCCAATAGCTTCACGCTGTCATTAGCAAACAGTACTCAACAAAATATGGGTAAAGAAGTCGGTAGCATTAAAACCCCTGTCGTTGATGGTTATGCTGCTGGTGATCTAGTTGGCTATAGTATCAGTGATGATGGCTCAATTTATGGAGTCTATTCTAACCAACAAACGATGTTATTAGGTCAAATTGCCATGGCTGATTTTGCCAATGTTAATGGCTTAGAATCAGCCGGTAACAATAACTGGCGGGCGACCCTTAAATCAGGTGGTGAAGTATTAGGCTCAGCTAATACCGGTACTTTTGGTTTACTAACCAGTGGTGCAGTTGAATCATCCAATGTCGATATGAGCCAAGAATTAGTTAATATGATTGTTGCCCAACGTAATTATCAATCTAATTCACAAACCATTAAAACTCAGGATCAAATCCTTAATACATTGGTTAATTTAAGATAATTTAAGGAGTATTTATGGATCGCGTTATTTATACGGCTATGTCTGGCGCAAGCCAAACATTAAATCAACAGTCCATAACTAGTCATAATTTAGCTAATGTATCGACAGTTGGCTTTCGGGCGCAATTAACAGCAATGAAAGCCGTTCCCATTGTCGGTAGTAGTATGCCGACAAGAACCATGGTGACGGCAACTACGCCAACCTATGATTCAACAATCGGTGCCTTTAATTACACTGGCCGCAATTTAGATGTTGCTTTATCCCAAAACGATTGGTTAGCAGTACAATTAGCTGATGGCAGTGAAGGATATACCCGTAATGGTGCGATTCAAATCGATGAAAACGGCACACTTAACATTCAAGGCTTTCCGTTACTTGGTGATAATGGCGTATTAACAGTACCTCAGCGTTCACAAGTTAGTGTCAGTACTGATGGGACTTTATCAGCTTTAGGTGCTGGCGATAAACGCACCACCATTGCCCAAGTAGGAAAAATAAAAAAAGTTCACCTTGAACGCAATGAATTGGTACGTGGTGATGATGGATTTTTCCATGCAACTGAGGCAACCATAAATAATCGTGGTGCCGTGTTACAAGATAACCCAAATGCAAAATTGATGTCTGGAGTACTCGAAGGAAGTAATGTTAATCCGGTTACAGCAATGGTGAATCTAATTAGCCATTCTCGTCAATTTGAAATGCAGATGAAACAAATTACTACTGCCGACGAAAATGCCCAAAAAGCCAACCAAATATTATCGTTAACTTAACTAAAATAGGAAACAGCAATGATTAAATCATTATGGATTGCAAAAACCGGTTTAACTGCGCAACAAATGAATATGGATATTATTTCCAATAATTTAGCCAACGTTAGCACTGGTGGTTTTAAACGCCAACGCGCCGTTTTTGAAGATCTGTTATACCAAACAGTTCGCCAACCTGGAGCACAATCTTCAGAACAAACAACATTACCTTCAGGATTACAAATTGGTACCGGGGTAAGACCAGTTGCAACCGAACGAATTCATAGCCAAGGTAATTTAGAATTAACCGATAACAGTAGTGATATTGCCATTAATGGACAAGGATTTTTCCAAGTTCTTATGCCAGATGGAACACAAGCCTATACCCGCAGTGGCGCTTTTCAAGTTAATCAAAATGGTCAGTTAGTAACAGCTGCCGGTTATGAAATTCAACCAACAATCAACATTCCATCCAATGCTATAAAAATGACCGTAGCACGTGATGGCGTTGTCAATGTCACCTTAGCTAATCAATCAACTCAAGTACAAGTTGGTCAATTAACATTACACACTTTTATCAATGACACCGGATTAGAAAGCGTTGGTGAAAATCTATATCTAGAAACCGAAAGTTCTGGTGCACCAACTGAAAATACACCGGGGCTCAATGGTGCTGGACTGCTATACCAAGGTTATATTGAAACGTCAAATGTGAATGTGGCCGAAGAGCTGGTTAATATGATTCAAGTACAACGTGCTTACGAAATTAATAGTAAAGCAATATCGGCATCTGACCAAATGTTGCAACGTTTAAATCAATTATAAATCTAACAAAATGATAGCGGTAATGAGATATCTTTATATTTTAATAACTTTGTCGTTAGTTGGTTGTAGTCAATTACCTAAAAAGGCATTAGTTGAAGGCGACACCAGTATTGTTCCAAAAATGCCAGAAATTGTGAACAGCAGTGGCTCTATTTATCAAGCCTCACAACCAAGTAGTTTTGGTTATCAACCGATGTTTGAAGATCGTCGACCACGCAATATTGGTGATGTATTAACGATTGTTTTACAAGAAAACGTTAGCGCAAGTAAAAGTTCATCCATTAATGCCGGCCGTAATGGTGGGGTCAATTTAGGGGTAAAAACCATACCGCACTTTTTAGATGGGCTGGTAGGTCGTGGCAAAGTCGATACAGATATCTCAGGCAGCAATGATTTTAAAGGTTCTGGTGGTGCTAATGCTAAAAATACCTTTAGCGGTACCATTACCGTCACCGTTCAAGATGTCATGATTAATGGTAATTTAAAAGTGATTGGTGAAAAACAAATTGCAATAAATCAGGGCACAGAATTTATTCGATTTTCAGGTGTTGTTAACCCTCGGACAATAAGTGGTAGTAATACCGTTATATCAACTCAGGTCGCTGATGCTCGTATTGAATATGTAGGTAATGGCTACATCGATGAAGCACAAACAATGGGTTGGTTACAGCGCCTATTTTTTAATCTTTCGCCATTTTAATGAGTATCATTATGCTAAATAAATTACGTACTTTTATCTGTTTTGTTTTGCTAATAGTGATTGTCCCTTCTAGTTATGCCGAGCGAATAAGAGATTTGGTGACAATACAAGGCGTTCGCGAAAATGCCTTAGTCGGCTATGGTATCGTGGTAGGGCTTGACGGTACCGGTGACCAAACTTCACAGACACCATTTACGATACAAAGTATCACCAATATGCTCTCACAATTAGGTATTACCGTGCCATCAGGAAGCAACATGCAGTTAAAAAATGTGGCTGCGGTAATGGTAACGGCTAAATTACCGTCTTATGCCCGTGTTGGCCAACAAATTGATGTGGTTGTTTCGTCATTAGGCAACGCCAAAAGCTTGCGTGGTGGTACATTGATTATGACACCATTAAAAGGCGCCGATAACCAAGTTTATGCGATTGCGCAAGGTAATCTTTTTGTTGGTGGTATGGGGGCAAGCAGTAGAAGCAGTAGTGTAACGGTTAACCAAATGGCTGGTGCCACCATTCCTAGCGGAGCAACCATCGAAAGAGAATTAGTTACACGCTTAGATGAAAACAGCACTATTCATTTACATCTTAACCATTTTGACTTCACTGTGGCTACAAAAATTGCTGATGCCATTAACAAAGTGCAAAAAAATATCGCCATTGCTCTAGATGGCATGACCGTAAAATTGACCATGCCACAAGACAGTCAAGCAAGAGTTAAATTATTATCTAAAATTCAAAATATCCAAATTAGTGCTAGCCCTATTTCCGCTAAAGTGGTGATTAATACACGTACTGGTGTCGTGGTCATGAATCAAAAAGTACAATTAGACAATTGTGCCGTTGCGCATGGTAATTTATCCGTGGTGGTAAATAACAAATTGAAAGTTAGCCAACCCAATACGCCACTCGCCGGTGGCAACACAGCAGTAGTTCCAGATGATGAGGTCACTGTCGAACAAGATGGTGGTGCACTGCAGAATTTAGCGTCTGGCGTCGATCTAAATCGAGTTATTCATTCACTTAACTTATTAGGTGCCAATCCTACAGAATTAATGTCGATACTAGAAGCATTAAAAACCGCAGGTTGTTTGCATGCCGCATTGGAAACTATATAAAGCAGAACTATTGAAATGAAAAACCTAATAAATCAGTCCATGAATCGTTTTGCTTATGATTTTTCTAGCATTAATCAATTAAAACGTAATGCCGTTAGTGGATCAACTGACAGCATCAAACAAGTTGCCGATCAGTTTGAGACACTATTTGTAAATATGATGATGCAATCTATGCGCAAAGCGGTACCCAATGGCGGTTTATTTAATCAATCAGCAATGCAACTATTTACCTCTATGTTTGATCAACAAATTGCTCAACAAACGGCAGGTAAAGGTTTAGGGTTATCTAATGTTATTGTTAAACAATTAACTAATCAGCCACATTCTACGCTTAATATTCATTCACAAGCTCAAGCGAATAATAATCAAACCAATATGCAATTGGCACAATCTTTATTTAGTGATAATTCATCCAATTTATCGCCAGCAGCATTAGGGCAAATGCTTTATCAACAGCATAAAGCCAACAATTTAACCAAAGCAAATGTTAATGAATCAAGCTTGCCAACATCGCTCAACAAAGTTGATAAAGACCATATTAGCCAATTTGTCGTCGAATGGTTTGAGCCAGCAAAGCAGGCATCGAAAATATCTGGCATTCCTTATGAAGTCATTATTGCTCAAGCAGCTTTAGAAACCGGTTGGGGTAAAAAACAGATAAAAACGGCTGATAATAAGCCGAGTTATAACTATTTCGGTATAAAAGCAACCTCATCATGGCAAGGTGATTCAACTCGGTTAACTACCCAAGAATTCTTAAATAACAATATGGTTAAAATTAAAGATGAATTTAGGGTATACAACAGTAAACAACATGCATTAACTGATTACCTTAATTTATTAACCAAAAGCCCACGTTATCGTGCAGTGGTTAATGCTCCAGATGCTAGAACAGCAGCCAAAGCACTACAAGACGCACACTATGCAACTGATCCTAACTATAGCGAGAAACTGATCCAAATTATTGGACGAATCGAGCAAATTGCCAAAAATACACCGCAAAAATCAATATCTGGATTTAGACAAATTGCCTTTAAATAGTGCTTAAATAAATATAACTGTTAAATAAATTGCATTATTATCACAGCCAAAAAGTAGACCAAACTCTGCTCTATAGTCAATAAATAACCAATAATGCGTTAGTTACATATATCGAGATCACCTATAATCGTATTTCTCACCCTTTGGCAAATAGCTGGTCATCAGCATAGCAATATAAAAAACAGTATGACTATAAAATGATAACCGTAAGCAAATCGATAATCAGGAGGTTGCACCCCCTGTTTGTTAGATGAATAGTAATGTTTAGGACGTAAGAAAATTAATAATAGATTATTTCATTTGAAATAATGACATGTTTTGCATGTTCATAAATGTATATTGTGCTGCTTGTAAATTTGCTTGTAGCATCACATAATCTGAAATCGCTTCATACCAATCAACATCTTCAATTTGACTAATTTGCGTTTCAAAATCAATATCTAAGGTTTTACCTAGTGCGGTTAATCTTTCGACTTCAGCCAATACATTTCCGCCTGCAGCTCTAACAGTCGAGATGTTTTCAAATGAGTTATCAACACCTTGACTGGCTTTAGATAAACCTAATCGAAACTGTTCAATAGCTTCAGGGTCATTATCATCTAAACCAATTTGCAATGCCGCTATGGCATAATCGATACTCGCAAAGACATCACTTTCTACTTCTGTATTGGCGCCTGTCATAAAAATCTGTTGGCCAGTAAAACTTAGCGATACTTCACGGGTATCATCGATGAAAACATTAATCGTGGTTGCACCACCGACATAATTCACTTTACCGCTTTCATCGACCACAAAAGGAGGGGTATCATTTTTATTACCAGCAAACAGATAATTACCATTGGTATCTTTAGCATTGGCTAACGAAATTAACTGATCTTTTAATCCTTGTAGCTTATTAGCTAAATCTTGTCTGTTTTCATCATTTAACGTCTCATTACCGGCATAAACTAAAGTTTCTTGGATTGATTGAATCACAGTATTCGCTTCTTTTAATACTGTATCTTGCCGACTTAATGATTTATCAACACTATCTCGCGCTGCTTGAAATTGGTTATTTCTTGATTGAGCTTGCTTTAAAATTAATGTTTGTGAAGCACCCATCGGATCATCTGAAGGTGATAATATTTTCTTGCCGGTTGCCAAATGTAATCCTGACTTTTGCCATTTGGTATTGGTATTTAAAATACTATTTAGATTTTTTTGATACATTGAATGAGTACTAAGTCGCATGTCTAAATCCTTTTATTATTTGGCCAAACCTAAAATGGTATCAAATATTGTCGTTGCCGCATCAATAACCTTGGCATTTGCTTGGTAATATTGCATATAAACTTGCATAGAAATATATTCTTCTTCGATATTCACACCAGAGATAGATTGATTCTGCTCATAAATTTCTTGAGTGATATTTTGACTCGATTGTGCTGAAATTTTAGCGGTCTGCGTCTCACTACCTACATAACTAACTAATGATGTATACGCACTATTTAAGGTTTTAGTACCATTAACTAGTTTTTCATTTTGTATATCAAGTAGTTTAGCCACATTTCGATTATCACCACTACCATTTTCATCATCGTTAATACCGGTCGCGAGTTTATTTACATCTTTAACCAGTAACTGTAATGATGAGGCTACATCGGCAACAGGTTTAAGTAAAAAGCTATCACCAGCAACAGCATTGCCAGTAATTTCAATCGATAAGCCGTCAAACACTAACTTACCATCGCTAACTTGTGGGGTAATTTGTTGATTATCAGATAATCTGGTTACTACCCAATCGTTGCCATTGAACTCTATTTTATAATCAGAAGCTTTGACTTCAGTTACTGAGTTATAATCCATTTTAACGGTAGCATTACCTTGGTTTTTGCTATTAGCAATACTAGTCGGTTTGTGATAATCAAATAGTTTTTCGCCAGGATCGCCATTAACATCAACGCCAGACGTATGTACTTCATTAAAGCGCTCAGCTAAATTTAACGCCAGCAACCCTAATTGATTACGAGCTTCAAGGAGTGGTCCATCACGAAAAGCTAATAGTCCATTTAATCGGCCTGATGCGATATTTTGACTTGTCAGTTCTTGTGTCGCACCAGAATTATGGGTGTAAATAATCGTATTTAAGGCTGGATCAGAGGCCGAAGGCTGCACCGATAACTGATTTGTCGATGCGCCTTGTACTAAGCTTAAACCATTGCTAAGCGAAATATTATATTGGCCATTTTGCTCGGTAACAGTTATACCAATCAGTTCACTTAATTCAGTTACCAGTTGATCTCGTTCATCTAGTAAAGAATTAGGTTCATGACCACCACTGACAGCCTGTAATTTGGCAATTTTTTGATTGAGATCGGCAATTTGTTGGGTATAAGTATTAACTTTATCTATGTTATTCGTCAGTTCAGTATTGATATTGGCAATTTGATTTTTTAAATTCAATTCCGTTTTATTGAACTGGCTGACTAAAGAGGTAAGATCGCTAATCACTGTCTGTTTTGTTGCAGCATCACCCGCATTGGAAGAGAGCTTATTTAAGCTAGCAAACAGATTATTTAATTGTGAAGAAATGCTGTTTTCGTTTTCAGCTAGTAAATTATCGACTTTTGATAATTCATTGTAATAGGCTTTTATCGAACCATTTTGCGATTGTGATTGGCGTAATTGACCAACCACAAAACTGTTATATGCACGGTTAACTGATGATACCGCAACACCATTACCTACAAAGCCAAAATTATACTTAGTACCGTTTGCTTGACGCAAAATTTGCTGCTGGCGGTTATAACCAACTGTATGTGCATTACTAATATTATTACTAATCACATTAAGCATATTTTGTGCTGTATTTAATCCACTAATACCGGTATTCATCAATGAATTTGACATAAAGGCTCCTAAATATAATCTCAGTTAATAATAAAATTATTAAACTAAAGTGTTATTATTTATATCGGCCTTCAATTTAAAAACTTTAATTATTTTTAGATAAAAATGGATTTTTTTTGATTTTAATTTTTTAACCAGCTTAATCTGAGTATTTATGTTGATATTATTCTGATTTAATTTGTTTAGCCTGTTTTAAAAAATCGATGCCAGTCATGGTATTTTCATCTTCAATATATTGCTGTGCTGATTTGTTCAAAATTAATATACTAATACGACGATTGGCATCTTTGCTGTAATTTGGGTTATTTAATCCCACCGTATCGGCTAAACCAATAATACGAATGATTTTATTGGAATCTAATCCACCAGCGATCAGCTCTCTTCTTGATGAGTTTGCTCTATCTGCGGATAACTCCCAGTTACTATAACCACGATCACCGGTTATATACTGACGCTCATCAGTATGACCAGATAACGTCATTTTATTAGGTAACGAATTTATGATTGGCGCTAAAGCATACAAAATTTCTTGCATATTAGGATGAATAACCGCACTACCAACATCAAACATCGGTTTATCATCGGTGGCTAAAATCTGAATTCTTAACCCCATTTCTGTTAGTTCAACGATAAGATTAGCGGCTAATTTTTGTAGTCGAGGATCAAGTTCAAATACTTCATATATTTTATTCGCTGTATCAATTAATTGATGTTTCTCATCTTGATTCAAATCAGATTCGACAGGATGATCATTCAATATGGTATTTTTATCTTCACCTACATTTTTAGATACATCATCGCCACCACCCGGTATCGGACTTTCACTATCACTGATATTTTTGCCACCATTTTGACCTAAAATCAATGGTGTTCTAAAGTATTCAGCAATGCCTTGTAACTCTTGTGGACTGGACTTAGCAATTAACCACATGACGAGAAATAGCGCCATCATCGCCGTCATAAAGTCAGCATAAGCAATCTTCCATGATCCACCATGATGGCCACCGCCATGACCGGATTTCTTTTTAGAAATAACTATTCTTACTGACTTCTTTTTCATTATTCATTATTTTCTGTTGGGTTAGCGTTTTTATCTTTCACTTCTTGAATATATTTTTCTAATTCAAAAAAAGATGGCCGTTCGTGGGAAAAAATTGTTTTGCGACCAAACTCAATACAAATTTGCGGCGCATAATCATGCATACTGGCAATAAGAATCACTTTAGTACATTCTAAAATTTTTACTGTATCGGCATTTTTTTGCCTTAATAAGGCTGCTAAAGGCGACACAAAACCATAAGCCAGTAAAATACCTAAAAAGGTACCAACCATAGCATGGGCAATAAGCTCACCCAATTCGCTAGCTGGCCGGTCTGCTTGTGCTAAGGTGTTAATTACCCCCATAACTGCCGCTACAATACCAAAAGCAGGTAAACCATCACCAACGCTAGCAATGGCATCGGCTGGTTTTTCAAGTTCATGAGTATAGGTTTCTATTTCCTCATTCATTAGTGCTTCGATTTCATATACTTCCATATTGCCACTGATCATCAAACGTAAATAATCAGTGATAAAATCACAAACTTGCGGATTGGCTAAAATAAGTGGGTATTTTTTAAATAACTCACTCTCCTTGGGATTATCGATATCTTCTTCAATCGATAAGCCACCACTTTGACGCACTTTAGTTAATATGGTGTACATTAAATTGATTAATGTTAAATAAAGTGTTTTATTATATTTTGAGGTTTTAAATAAATTACCTAGTGATTTAAGTGTCGCTTTGATAACTTTCTTTTCGTTACTTACAATGAAGGCCCCAATAGCTGTCCCACCAATAATGAGAAACTCTAATGGTTGAAAAAGTACCGCCAAATACCCGCCACTTAGCACATAGCCGACTAAGGCTGAAGCGATAACCACAATATATCCTATAATTATTAGCATTGGCTTTCCTTTATCTCCATAAAATATAACTAACTCTGTTGTACTGCTTAATATTTACTTAAATTGTTACCTGATTTGCTGTGACTAAATTAAATGCATTTGGTATTGATAAAACTTGTAAACATTTGGCATGACTCTCTTTATGTGTTTTATTATTTTTTTCTGCTCTTGATGGTGGCTGGCATAAACTGCACACAAAGCTATTATGCGGTTGATAAGCATGGGTAATAAATCGCCCTTTGCACTCCTTGCAACTTGACTGCTGCATAACATTACTTTCAACAAATTTAACTAAAATCCATGCTCGGGTTAATCCTAAAATAGGCTCTTCATCTTGAGGAAAGGAACACTGCTCTAAATAGAGTTGATAGGCTTTTAAAATGGCCTGAACACCAGGTTTAATGCCATGTTTAACTAAAAAATGGTAAGCATTATAAAACATACTTGAGTGAATATTGGGCTCCCAAGTCATAAACCACGTAGTTGAAAAGGGAAGCAAACCTTTAGGAGGAGGACATCCTTGAATTTCTTTATATAATTTAATTAATTTACCACGGCTTAAATTGGTTTCACTTTCCAACATTTGGATTCTAGCGCCGAGTGAAATTAATCGAATAGCTAATTGAACTTCTTTATACTTTTGAATAATGCTTGTGCTACTCATCTTTATTATCTACCTACTTATTAATTGAATCTAAAAGTAAGCTTGATAGAAGGATCCCTGTATGCATCTGCTTTATATCACTAATGCGAGATTCCTCAGTTAATTTTTCCATCATTGCTGAATTTTTAAATCTAAATTGAAATGTTAATTGATTGGTTTCAGATAGAACCAACATTTGAGAAGCACTTAAATTACTCAAGATATCAGCTGTTTTTTCATCAATTCCTAATCGATACATCGCCATCACTTTATCTTTTTCAAGCATCTTTTGACTTAATAAAAGCGTTGAAAGATTTAAATGATGAATACATTTCAAAATATCGTCATCTTGTATATTTCCCAATTTAACCACCACAATCCATATCTGCTTGCGTTCGTATAAAAAAACGCAAAATTAATAAAATACAACTAACACCACTTTTTTAAACTTAAAGTTACATTTTTAAATTCGAAAGGTCAATAAAAAAATCATTTCAATTTATTTTCGATTTATTTTTCCATGTTTTACTGTTTTAATTCTTTTTTTTATAAAACAATTTTACTTTGTATTCGTTTAATTGCTTGGCTATGTAATTGACTTACTCGAGATTCGCTAATATCCAACACTTTTCCAATCTCTTTTAAATTTAATTCCTCTTGATAATAGAGAGCTAAAACCATTTTTTCTTTTTCTGGTAAGTTACCAATTTGTTGAACAATAATATTGCGAATTTCATCATTAATAATGGAAGCGAAAGGATTGTTATCGGCGTCAGGCTCAATTAACGCATCCAAATTATCGCCGAGTTTTTTGTGAATCTCATCATAAGAACAGATTTGGCTATAATTTGAATCTAATAATACTTTGTGATATTCAGTCAGAGATAATTGCAGATGAGCAGCTATCTGCTGATCATTGGGAGGTATGCCTAATTTTTGTTCTAATTCATTAATAGCTTTAGTGACATCTTTAATTTTTTTCCGTGTTTGCCGTGGTAACCAATCTCGACTACGCAATTCATCTAGCATAGCCCCTTTTATTCTTGGAATAGCAAAGGTAGTAAAAGTATATCCTTGAGATGCATCATAGCGTTTTATAGACTCTAATAAACCTATATAACCAACTTGCAGTAAGTCATCAAGTTCAATCGTGGTTGGCAATCGAACTGCTAATTTCAACGCTTCATTACGAACTAAATACAGATATTGTTGCCAATCGATTTGATTCACTACACCTTGAGAGTTATACAGGCTATCACTCATTTTTCTGAACCAATGTAAAAAAATGCTAATGATTATTATGACGATAATTGATTGAGTTAATGGCAAGAATAAGATATTAAAAAATAGGTAATTAACATTATTAACAATAGTGGTATTAAAAAATACCACTATTGTTATCGTACAAAATTAGAGTGACCGAAATTCTATCTATGTACTTGTATGGTTTTATTGTAATAAAGACAATACTGATTGTGGTACTTGGTTAGCTTGTGCTAATACTGAAGTACCAGCTTGTTGTAAGATTTGACCACGTGTCATATTAGATACTTCTTCAGCATAATCTGCATCTTCAATACGGCTACGTGCTGAACTTAAGTTATTTACAGTATTGTTGATGTTAGTTACAGTTGACTCAAAACGATTTTGTACCGCACCAAGCTCACCACGTAATTCATCAATTTTTGATAATGCCGCATCAATTGTTTTTAATGGATCTGCGGTTGGTGCATCTGATACATTAAAACTAGCTAAACCTAATTTGTCGCTGTCAATTTGTTTTAAATTGATAGCAATGATTTCACCATCATTTGCACCAACTTGAATGTTAAGGGTTTTGTCTTCTGATAATACTTTAGTACCATTGAAGTCAGTTTGTGCTGATACACGGTCGATCTCTTGTAAACGTTGGTCGATTTCATTTTGGATTGATACAAGATCGCTTTCAGAGTTAGTACCGTTTGCTGCTTGAACAGTTAATTCACGAATACGTTGTACGTTATTATTGATTTCGTTTAACGCACCTTCTGTAGTTTGTGCAATTGAAATACCGTCATTGGCATTACGTGCAGCTTGAGTTAGACCACGAATACTAGAAGAAAAACGGTTAGCGATTGCTTGACCAGCCGCATCGTCTTTAGCACTGTTGATACGCATACCAGATGATAGACGCTCAATTGCAGTTCCAAGCACGCTTTGAGAATGATTAAGGTTGTTTCTTGCCATTAAAGACATAGTATTAGTATTAATTACTTGTGCCATTTTTATCTCCTTTAATATGATTAGTTAGATCAACGAGATATTGAAAAATAATTCAATATATATGCTGATGGTTTAGTTATCGGTATTAAAAAAAGAAACTTTAATATTTTTTTGAATTTTTATTTGTTGGTATTAAATAAAGCTGAATAACTAAGTAGTTTGATGAACATGATTAAAGGGCATCATACATGTTTATATGTGTAGTAATCGAAGTTATGTATCGTTGAATCGACTGGTTAATATAGCCTTAATTTGTGGCAACAAAACTTAAGCTTGTCCCAATTTAATTCATTGCAATATATTTTCTAATCAATCAATAGTAATGATATTGGAAGTTTCACTACACAATTTTAATGTTAGGCAACATAAAGGACAGCTAACATTACTATTGATTAAGATAACTAACTCGTTTTTTAATAGATAAAACTGATTATCAATATTCTCATTGCCAAAACCGACTTATTTATTAGTAAAGATAAAAAACTAAAAACAGCTAAACTTTTTACGGCATTGGTCGATAAAACAAGGGATGAAAGAATTTATATTAGGATAATCAATCATGGCAATGAGTATATTAGGAATTGGTTCTGGTATTGATTTAAATGAAGTATTAGATCAATTAGAAGCCGTTGAAAAAAATCGTCTTACACCGATAAAGGCCCAACAAAAAGCAGTTAATAACAAAATAAGCGGTTTTGGTAAATTAAAAAGTGCATTATCAACATTCAACAGCGCAACAGCAAAACTGCAAAAAAAAGAGCTGTTTCAAGCGCGTTTTGCATCTGGTAATGACAACTATTTTACCACTAATGTAAATAGCAAGGCCCAATTAGGTAATTATGCGGTTAGCGTCGAACAACTTGCCACTGCCCATAGTGTTGCTACTAATGCTATTAACGATAAAACATCAGCGTTAGGTAATAATAATGAAACCCGTACCCTCACAATAGAACAAGCTAATGGCCAAAAATTAAATATCACGTTAGGCAAAGATGACACATCGCTCGAATCGATAGCCAATGCAATCAATCAAGCTAAGGTGATTAATGAAGATGGTTCAACCAGTGAAACAACGGTAAACGCCACTATTGTCCGTTCTGGAACTGATAGCTATCAACTGATTATCACATCAAAAGAAACCGGTGAACAACAAGCCATTACCTCAATTTCATCCGATGATGATAAGCTTAATTCACTAATTGGTTTTAATGCTAATCAAGCTAATTCATCAGCTATGAGTGAAGTGGCTAAAGCGCAAGATGCTAAATTTAGCTTTAATGGTATAACGATTAATAGCTCATCAAATACCGTTAAAGAGGTTATTCCTGGTGTCGATATCACATTAAAAGCAGTCACTACAACAGCGCAAAATTTAACCATCAGCGCTGACAATGACAAAGCTCAAGAAGCCCTTAAAGAGTGGGTTGATGCCTTTAATCAATTACAATCAACTATATCAAGCTTAACGCAATTTACCGCTGGTGATGCCAATTCAGATGAATTAAATAATAGTAATGGCCCACTGATTGGTGATTCAACACTCCGTAATATTGATCAAAGTATTCGCTCTATATTTTCTAAAGGTCAAACAGGAGAATTATCGGTATTAGCACAAATTGGTATCAATATGGATAGTAATGGCAAGCTGGTAATTAAAGAAAACGAATTAGAAAAAGCCCTTAAAGAAAACAGTGAAGCAGTCGCCATTTTATTTACTGGTGATGGTGAAACAACTGGCATTGCCAACGAAGTCTTTGCCAAAGTAAGTAGCTTTATTGATAGCGACGGCATGATTGATACGGCAACTAACGGTTTAAATTCTACCTTAAAATCATTAGATAAACGCTATGACCAAGTCAATAACTCTATTGACCAAACTATCGAGCGTTATCGGGTACAATTCACAAAACTAGATATCTTAATCAATGAATTAAATGGTATGAGCAATTACCTTACCACCCAATTTGAAATGATGGCGAATTTAAAAAAATAAGGCATAACAATGTATAAAATGGGATCTCAAGCTTATAAACAAGTTAATTTAGAAACTAGCGTTAGTCAGGCTTCACCTCATCAGCTTATTGTTTTGTTATTTGATGGCGCATTAAATGCTATTCGCTTAGCTGAGTTATATATACAAAAGGGTAATATTGCTGGTAAAGGAAAAGCCATTTCTAAAGCTATCAATATCATTGATAATGGGCTTAAAAGTTGCCTTGATTTAGATCAAGGCGGTGAAATTGCTGAAAATTTAGATCAGTTATATCAATATATCAGTCAACAACTGGTTTTCGCTAATCTACATAATGATACGCAAATACTGCAAACTTGTTTTGATCTGCTTAATAATATTGCCCAAGCTTGGCGTGAGATAGCATAGTTATGGATGTAGCAGAATTGAATACGAATCTAGTATTAGAACAATACGAGCAACTTAATTATGTTGTTGAGCAAATGCTAATTAATGCACAACAAGAAAATTGGGAATTATTAATTAGTTGGCAAACTAAATATCAGCAGTTAGCACGTGATATTCAACTCAAAAATGGGTTAACTACTATTGATAATATACCATTATCACAACAAGATATGATTCAAATGTATATCAATAATATTCTTAGTTATCATGAGCAATTAAAGCAATTAATCCATCTGCGACATAATGAATTAAGCCAATTAATTGGTGAACAGGTTGATTATCAAGCAAAAATAGATAGCTACCAAACAATCGCCAATTTAGTTTAAATTATTCACAGAGTAGTCAAAAAAATAGTACAAAAATAATTGAGGAACGGGGTTTTTTTAGCTAGTTTTATCTGCCAAAAACCCCACTCCGCAAACTTTTTTTGATTAATTTTACATCGTCAATGTATATACTTTGCTTGTACTGGTGACTAGCTTACTTCACAATAACTAATGCATTTTTAACTTGAAAAATAATCTTATAGCGAGTATCTCGATAGTCGTTGTAACAACAATAGTGGTGAGTTTAAGCCAATTTAGGATAAAAATTGGCGATTAATTAATACTATTTTTTAAACCAAAATATATCATCTAGTCGATAAGTAACCATCCGATAATGGTTTAAACATTCATATTCATGATTTCTTGATATGCTGCGACTAATTTATTGCGAACTTGAATACCAAATTGTAAAGAAACTGAAGACTTTTGCATGCTAACCATCACCTCATTTAATGCGATATTGGCTTCACCCATCTCAAATGCTTTAGCTTGCTGGCTAGCGTCTATTTGTGTTTGACTGATTTTATCTAATGCCATTTTTAATTCAGCCATAAAATTTTGTTCACTGTGATTAATAGATTGCTTATGTGAAAAATCAAGTTGGGTTAATGTTGTGCTATTAAAGGCATCAATACTATTCATAATAAAGGTCACGGTTATTCGTCTTAATCAAGTTATAGCGTAAATTATCATAAAGATAACAATCTAAAAGCGATAACTAAAGGGTAAAGCATATGCTTTTTTAGCTATTGATTTTTTTAAATACACAGATAATAAACCCTAGAATTAATCTAGTCAGTTTAGTGTTAGGATACATATGGATAGCCAGGCAGTTGGTAACAAAGGCGAATCAATATTGAGTAAGTTACCTTTTATTAATCAATTAAAAATAAATCGTAAAATGCTACTCCTTATTGTAGGAGTAATTGTAATAGCAATTAGTAGTATTACTTACTTATGGCTTAAAGACGATAATTATGGCGTATTATTTAGTAATTTGAATGATAAAGATGGCGGTGAAATCATTAGCCAACTTGATAAGTTAAATATTCCCTACAAATTTTCATCCTCTGGCACAACTATCTTAATTCCCCAAAATCAAATTTATCATACTCGTTTACGAATAGCCCAGCAGGGTTTGCCTAAAGGTGGCGCAATTGGTTTTGAACTACTCGACAAAGAAAGTTTTGGCATGAGTCAGTTTAATGAACAAATCAACTATCAACGAGCATTAGAAGGCGAACTATCGAGAACCATTGCCATTATTAGTAGTGTAGATGATGCCAGAGTGCATTTAGCGATGCCTAAACCCTCTTTATTTGTTCGAGAAAGAAAATTCCCTTCGGCATCTGTTGCACTAACTTTATTACCAGGTCGAGCTTTATCGCAAGGTCAAATTGATGCCATCATTCACTTAATTTCGAGTAGTGTTCCAGAATTACAAGCAGATAAGGTGACGATTATTGATCAAAAAGGCAATTTATTAACCGGTGAAAGATACCGTGACAATAACGTTAATATTGCCCAATTAGAATATAGTGAACGCATCGAAAATCTAGTACGAGAAAGAGTAGAAAAAATTATTATCCCTATTTTGGGACAACAAAATGTTAAGGTACAAGTGAATGCGGATATCGATTTTAGTCGGCAAGAGTCAACATCGGAAATTTATGATCCCAATAGCGATGCCAGCAACCAAACTATTCGCAGTAAGCAACAAACTGAAAATAGCCAATTAGCATCAAGCAACACTATCGGTGGTGTGCCGGGCGCTTTATCTAATCAACCGGTACCAACGCCTAGTGCACCAATTGATGGTGAGGGCGATAGCAAAGATAAAGACGATAAACAAAAAATGTATCATTTACAGTCAAATAAGACATTGAACTTTGAAGTTAATCGTCAAGTTATTCATAGCAAAATCCCTGAAGGTCGTATCAGGCGTTTATCTGTCGCTGTTTTAGTTAATTATAAATTTATTTCCGCCGATGAAGTCACAGCGGCAAATGAGGAAAATTCAGAAAAAGAAGCCGTTGAAAAATGGGTAAAACTAGATCAAGAGGAACTCACCCATATTGAAGCGCTTGCCCGTCAAGCAATGGGATTTTCTGACTTGCGTGGTGATTCATTAACAGTAGCTAATTTGAAATTTACCGATCAAATTGAAGATGAAAATGCCGCCATGGTCTTTTTACAAAAACATGAAGTTTTCGACATGCTGAAAGTCGCGATTAAATATCTGATTTACATTTTAATAATCTGGTTTGCATGGCGCAAAGTATTACGTTCGATATGGATTAAAATTCAAAGACAATATCTTAATACTGATAACAGATCATCTGATGGCACAATGGCTAATGAAGATAAGCTTGATTACAAAGCACACAGTAAACTGCAACAGAAAATTTTTGAAGATAATATGCAACAACAGCAATACATCCGCAAAATTGTCGAGAAAGATCCTCGTGTAATGGCTCTGATTATACGTGGTTGGATGAACAAGAAGGACACCGAGTAATGAATTTAACTGAAGCGCAAAAATCGGCGACAATTTTAATGATTTTAGGTGAAGAATTAGCAGCCAAAGTAATGCAATTTTTAAACCATAAAGAGGTACAAAAAATTAGTAGTGCCATGATGGGATTGCCACAATTAACTCAAGAACAACTGAAAAATATTCTTAATGAGTGTCAAACTACTCTTGATGATTGTGCAGTATTAAATACGGATACCAATGGCTATTTAAGAAAAGTTCTAGAAAAATCAATTGGTAGCGATAAAGCTAACCGCTTACTTGATGAACTATTAGATACCGATATCGAAGATACCACTGATGGTTTAAAAATGCTTAACTTTGTCGATGCTGCACGCGCGGTTGATTTAGTTAAAAAAGAACACCCACAAATTATCGCCACCATTTTAGTTCACTTAAATCGCGATTTGGCTGCTGAGATTTTAAATTTATTTGATGACCAATTACGTAATGACGTCATGCTACGTATTGCAACTTTCGGTGGTGTAGAGCCATCAGCATTAGAAGTGTTATCGACATCATTATCAACCTTACTACATGGACAAAATATCAAACTTAATAACATGGGTGGCATCCGCACCGCAGCAGAAATTATCAATCTGATGAAATCACAACAAGAAGAACTGGTTATCAATGCATTACGTGATTATGACAATGAGCTTGCTCAAAAAATCATTGATGAAATGTTCTTATTTGAAAATCTGGTGGATGTCGATGATAGAAGTATCCAACGTCTACTCAAAGAGGTGGATAATGAAACCTTAATTATCGCCATGAAAGGGGCAACAGAAACCTTACGCGAAAAACTCTTAGCAAATATGTCACAACGCGCTGCTTCAATATTACGAGAAGATTTAGAAAACAGACCACCAGTTCGCTTGTCGCAAGTCGAAACCGAACAGAAGAAAATTTTGGTTATTGCACGGCGCTTAGCAGAAACTGGTGAGATGATCTTAACGAGTGGTGATGATGAATATGTATAATCATACTAATAGTGTAAGTTGGAAACCATTGCATTTCCAAGATTTGGCACTTAGCGAATTGTCACCATTAACCAGCCAACAACAGCCAGAAGAGTTGGAAGAATTTGCGCCACCATTAGAGCCAGATAGCCACGATGATCAAGATGAAGACTCTTTTGATATTAATAGCCCAGCAATATTGCTAGAACTCGAAAATATTAAACAACAAGCAAGAGATGAAGCATACCAAGAAGGCTTTAATTTAGGTAAAGAAGAAGGTTTTAATATTGGCAAACAGACTGGCTATGAACAAGGATTCACACTCGGACACCAAGAAGGGCTGGACACAATAGAACAACAGTTAACAGCAGAAAAATTAACTAGCATAAATGCCATCAAAAATTTAGCAATCAGCTTTCAGCAATCGATTAGCCAAATTGATGAAAAAATTGTACCAAAGCTATTTGACTTAGCTTTACTTGCTGCCGAAAAAACAGTTGGTTCCTTATCAAAAGTCAAACAAAAACAATTATTACATATTATAAAATCATTAATTGAACAAAATACAATTGTTAATCCACCAATTGTAGTACGAATTAATCCAACAGACTTGTTATGGCTTGAACCACAACTAAATAATGAGTTGCAACCACAGCAATGGCAGTTTATAGCCGATGCCAATATCGAATTAGGTGGTTGCAAAATATTTACCCAAACCAATGAGATCGACGCCAGTGTAACCCATCATTGGCAAATCATCTCAGATAATGTACATGGAGTTGAACATTAAGGTGGACTTTTGTACGCAATGGATGACTAAAATTGATGGTGCGCAACAAAAATTACAGTCAATATCGTTAATCCGTCAATATGGTCGCTTAGTTAAAGCTTCGGGCTTAGTTTTAGAGGCCGTAGGCTTAAAATTACCTTTAGGTTCTAACTGCTTTGTCGAACGGCAATTAGATGGAAAAGTGCAAGCCGTTGAGTGTGAAGTCATTGGTTTTAATGGTAAAACCTTATATCTGATGCCATTTGAATCAACTGATGGCATATTACTTGATGCCAGAGTATATACCTCACAATATGATTTAACCCATTTTAGCCATAAAGTTTTACCTATTGGTACGGGGTTATTAGGACGAATAGTTGATGCAATGGGCAAACCATTGGATGGTAAACCTTTACCAGAAAATATTGAATATGAAGGATTAATCAATAAATCACTAAACCCTCTGACTCGCACGCCTATTCATCAAGTATTAGATGTCGGCATTCGTGCTATCAATGCATTATTAACCGTTGGCCAAGGTCAACGAATGGGGCTTTTTGCTGGTTCTGGTGTTGGTAAAAGTGTCCTACTTGGCATGATGGCTAGGTATACCAAAGCCGATATTATTGTGGTTGGTCTGATTGGCGAACGAGGCAGGGAAGTAAAAGATTTTATCGAAAACATCCTTGGTGAAGAAGGCTTAGCGCGTTCAGTCATCGTCGCGGCACCAGCCGATGTATCGCCATTATTACGTCTACAAGGTGCAGCTTATGCCACAAAAATTGCCGAAAATTTTCGTGATCAAGGGTTTAATGTATTACTAATCATGGATTCACTAACCCGTTATGCCATGGCACAACGGGAAATAGCCTTAGCCATCGGTGAACCACCGGCAACCAAAGGTTATCCACCATCAGTATTTGCAAAATTGCCAGCATTAGTTGAAAGAGCAGGTAATGATGCCAAAGGAAAAGGTGCAATTACTGCTTTTTATACTGTGTTAACCGAAGGTGACGACCAACAAGATCCTATTGCTGATTCAGCAAGGGCAATTCTTGATGGTCATATAGTATTATCACGTTCACTAGCTGAATCGGGGCATTATCCAGCCATTGATATCGAAGCGTCAATCAGTCGTGTAATGACCGATCTTACCCCGCCAGAAGATGAAAAAAAATCACGGTTATTTAAACAATTATTTTCAAGTTTCCAGCGCAATCGGGACTTGATTAATGTTGGTGCTTACGTAGCTGGAACCGATCCATTATTAGATAAAGCTATCTCACTTTTTCCAGCTATGCAGCAATTTTTACAACAAGGAATCAATGAGCATTGTAGTTATCAAGACGCTTATCAACAATTAACCAATATTGTTGCAGCTCGCTGATAAATTAGGAAAGAATTATGGCCAATCAACATCATGGTAAATTTGCATTTATAACGTTAAAAAAGCTCGCTGAAAAAGCAGTTGATGATAAATTGATTAAATTAAAACATGCCCACGAGAATAAACGTAATGCACAATCACAACTAAATGTATTAAATGATTATTATCACGAGTACCAACAACGGCTAAATAATGCTTTATCCAGCGGCATTAAAGGATCGGAACTAAATAATTTTAATGCTTTTATTACAGCTATTGAACAAGGTATAGCGCAACAAAAAAAACTACTATTAGCTTTAGATATAAAACAAAAGCAGATCACCAATGAGCTTAATCAATCACAAAAAAGCCTAAATACTTATACTACATTATTAGATAAACAACATAAAAAACTGTTACTACAACAGAGTCGTTTACAACAAAAATTAACCGATGAATTTGCTCAGCAGCAGATAGCAAGGAGAACATTGAATGAATATTAATCAGTTTAACGATATTCCATTAATCTCATCTCAACAATTTGAATTAAACGACAACAAGTTATCTATTCTTGATGATGATTTTTTCCAAAAATTATTACAACTTACCGAAAAACAACAATGGCTAAGTGATAATAATAATCACGTTAATGCTGCAAACATAAAAGACAATGAGTTAGAGCAGAAAGAACGAATGGAAAGTGAAGAGTTATTTATATTATTTTCTATGCCATTCAATCCGCAAGATGATATACAGCAAAATATACAATCGGATACCCAACCGAAAAATGAAGCAATATATGAAACTAAACTATTATTAGAAGCTAATCCAACCATGATTGATCCAAAGTTGGATACACAATGTACTGATGATATCAAACAGCACACCAATATTGATGAAAAAGCTGCCGAAATTATTGCCTCAATTAATCACAGTGAGCAATTAATCAACAAAACCACTAAGCCAAACCATAGTCATTTATTGGCTTGGGAAAATAATCAGCCACAAACGACCAAAAATGCACATTTGATCATTAATCAAACACAGTCAACTGATACGCTGGTAAATAATCATAGCAATGATCATCATACTGATTTAGCGTCAACGCTGACAGATAAATTGTTTACTACTAATTTGGCTAATACACCATCAGAAATGGCTTTATCAATAGATCTAAATGGCCAATCATCGCTATTTAATCCGCCAACCTTTACAACAAATCCAACCATCTTAAACTTAAATTTACCGATGCCCATGGATATTAGTAAGTGGCAAGCATCTTTAAATGAACAAATTTGTTTGATCAGTCGACAAGGTATTCAAAATGCCGAAATAAAATTAAATCCACAAGAACTAGGATCATTACATATTAAATTAGCCATGGTTGATGACAAAATCGATCTGCACATGGCGGTTGCGCATAATATGGTTAAGGGTGTGTTAGAATCAGCACTCCCCATGTTAAGAAGCTCATTGGAACAACAAGGTATCACTTTACAACACACTAACATTAGTGATTTTTCAATGATGAATGATTCTAAACAGTCATCTTCTTATCAACAACCACAACAATCTGAAACAGAGCAACTATTAGATGATATCAATCCAATTCAACAAAAAATTAATCATCATACTAAGGTTGTTCAATCAGGATTAAGTATTTTTGCCTAAATAATGGTTATGGCAATATTTATAAAATAATTGATATCTACGTTTTTAACAGTGTTTAACGTTGATAACTTAATATTAAAAAGGTTGAATAGATAATATTTTTATTGCCTATTCTTCCGATTAATTCTTACGGCATGATTTATTATTTTGGTAATTTTTGGTTATTTAAATAGCTACAAATCTTTCGTTAATTTTCATTGAGACAATAATAAATATGCAAACCACCAATAAAAAAGTAAGAATTTTAAACCTAATACTTATTCTAATTACCTTACTCGCAATAGGTTCAGCAGCTTATTTATGGTTCGAAAATCAAGCTAAAAATACGACACATACTCATCAAGAACCTCAAGTTTCATCACCGGTTTTTTTAACTCTAAAACCATTTACCATTACATTACCTCCTTCTGAAGATAATTTAGATATCAATAAAATTCTATATGTTGGTATGGTGTTACGCGTCGAAGATGAAGATCAAAAAACAGTATTATTAGAATATTTGCCTGAAGTAAGAAGTGATGTATTGCTGTTAACCTCAAAACAATATGTCAATAATTTGAAAAAAGAATCTGGCAAACTCGAATTACAAGAGCAAATAAAAACAGCATTATCACGTCAATACGATGCCAAACATTCAGTAAAAATTGATGAAGTGTTATTCACTGATTTCATTATAAGGTAATTATCATGTCGGATAAGCTTCAATCTACTAGCGATAAAAGTGAATCTTTAGCTAAACATTCACCGGATAATGCTGCCAGTATTGAAAAAGATATTGTGCAAAATTATCAATCACAGCAAAGCAAACGGACTGAAGTAAAACCTTATGATATATCAGTTAAACATAGTTTTATCCCTGAACGACTAACAGCATTAGAAATCATTAATGAACGCTTTGCTCGTCAATTTCGAATTGGTTTATTCAATTTATTACGTCGTAATACGGATGTTATTACCTCGCCAATTGAGCCAAAAACATTTAAAGAGTTTTCGCATATCTCGGCAACTTACCATTTAAATTTAGTTCATCTTAATCCTTTACGGGGTAGCTGCTTATTTTCTTTTTCACCAGAACTGGTATTTATTGTTGTTGATACACTTTTCGGCGGTGATGGACATACCACCAATATGAATACTGAAGGACGTGAATTTACCCATACCGAACAAGAAATTATTAGACGAGTATTAGATCTTGCTTTAACTACATATCAAAATTCATGGATTGACGTATACAGCATTGAAACTGAATATATTCGTTCTGAAGTAGAGAGTAAATTTACCAATATCACCAGCTCTCCCGATGATGTAGTGTTAACTTCGACATTTTTAATTGAAATTGGTAACTTTAAAGCAACTTTCTGCATTTGCATTCCATATGCAATGGTTGAATCTATTAAAGAGTTATTAATTAAACCACCGATCGAAAGCCAAACCCATCAAGATGATAATGTCTGGATGAGTTCACTCACTAGCGGTATTAAACAATCAACGGTTGAGTTAGTCGCTAATTTTACAAATATTCAAACAACTGTTGCCAAATTATTAGCATTAAAAGTAAACGACATTTTGGATATTGAAAAACCAACCAGCCTAGATGTCACAATTGGTGGCGTACCGGTTTTAAAAGGTCAATATGGTAGTGTAAATAAACAATATGCAATTCAAGTAGAGCAAATAAGCAACCCTGTATTAGAACAATTGAATGAAGGAGTGTTCAATGAGTGATATGCCAAATAACAGTGATGATAGCCAACCAACTAACTTAACTGATGAAGAATCGGTAACGACAGAAGCTATTTTTGAAACCCTTTCACCCCAACCATCAAATGTAAAAGAACAAGATATTAATCTTATTTTAGATATTCCGGTTAATTTAAGTGTTGAACTTGGCCGTACCAAAATGGCCATTAAAGATCTATTAAATTTAACTCAAGGATCTGTTATCGCCTTAGATGGTTTAGCTGGTGAGCCATTAGATATTTTAATTAACGGTTACTTAATTGCGCAAGGCGAGATCGTGGTGGTGGGTGACAATTATGGTGTACGAATTACCGATATTATTACCCCATCAGAACGGGTACGTAGATTAAGTCGTTAATAACCATTAATGAGATAACCATGAGTGAATCAACAATCAACGCCGGTATACAAAACTTTTCGTCTATTCCTACTGAATCAAGTTTATATAGCCAAATAGGAATAGCCTTTTTTAGTGTTATTACCATTATTTTCGTTTTAACCTGGCTAATAAAACGGTTAGGTTGGAAAAGATCTACTAAGCAATTCATTGATGTTAAAGCAACTTACAATATAAATGCCAAAGATCGCATTATGCTGGTTTATGTTGACCATCAATTACTGGTGGTCGGGGTTACAGCCCAACAAATGACTTTACTCCATACTATCAATGAACAACGTACTGAAATGTTATTCGCAGATCCTGCTGACGTTGAACAACAGTCAAAAAATAATCTGTTCAATCAGATATTAAAATCTGTGCTAAACAGTAAAAAGGTGTAATTAATTGTGCGGTTAAAACTTATTATTTTATTTAGCTTATTGCTGGCCAGCCAATATAGTTATGCTGAATTATCACCGTTAACAATTGTTACTCAAACCTCACTACCAGAAGGGCAAACTTGGTCATTACCAGTTGAAACTTTAGTTTTTTTAACCCTACTGACGTTTATCCCAATTATATTACTATTAATGACGAGTTTTACTCGTATCATTATTGTGTTAGGGCTATTACGTAGTGCACTTGGTACCCAATCAGCACCGCCTAATCAATTAATTTTGGGTATTGCCCTATTTATGACATTTTTTATTATGTCACCGACATTGGATAAAATATATCAAGATGCTTATCTTCCCTATTCTCAACAACAAATCACTATGCAACAAAGTTTGACGGAGGCAAGCAAACCACTGCGTGAATTTATGTTGAGTCAAACTCGTGAAAGTGATTTAACACTATTTGTTAATATGTCCCATTCTGGTGATATTCAAACGCGTGAAGATATCCCGCTACGAGTTTTAGTCCCAGCTTTTGTGGTTAGTGAACTTAAAACCGCTTTTCAAATTGGCTTTACGCTGTTTATTCCTTTTTTAGTCATTGATTTAGTTGTTGCCAGTACATTAATGGCATTAGGGATGATGATGGTACCACCAGCAACAGTATCACTACCTTTTAAAATTATGTTGTTTGTATTAGCTGATGGCTGGCATTTATTGTTAGGTTCATTAGCACAAAGCTTTTTTAATTAACGCCAACAATAAAGGGATTATATGCCTTCTGAATATATTAGCCATTTTGCCATTCAAGCAATCAAAGTTGCCGCATCACTTGCAGGCCCTTTATTACTTGCAGCCTTAGTCACTGGGCTAATTATCAGTTTGTTACAAGCGGCAACCCAAATTAATGAAATGACCTTATCTTTTATTCCTAAGATTTTAGCGGTGGTGTTAGTATTAATCATTTTAGGCCCCTCAATGCTGACAACTATGATCGATTATATCCGTCTGGTTATTACTGATATTCCTAACTTAACTAGTTAACCTTAATGGACACCGCGATTCACGATCTGTTTAATATTGATTTTTTTGCTTGGGTTCGATCAAGTTTTCTGCCTTTTACCCGTATTTTAGCGCTAATTATGGTCGCACCTATTGTCGGTGAAAAAGAGGTGCCAAATCGGTTAAAAATCGGTTTAGCAGTGCTGATCGTCATTTTATTACCGTTACCAAAGTTAGACGACAACCTTACCCTTTATTCATTACTCGGTATCTGGGTTATTGCCCAGCAAATCATGATTGGCATCATAATCGGTTTTACCGTACAACTTACTTTTTTAACAGTAAGATTTGCCGGTGAATTAATTGGTATGCAAATGGGATTAGGCATGGCAACCTTTTATGATCCTATTGGTGGACCATCTACTTCCGTACTGTCACGTTTAATTAACATTATTGCCTTGTTGATATTTCTCAGCTTAGATGGCCATCTATGGTTACTGTATGGATTAGCTAACAGCTTTGAGATTATTCCTATTAGCGTTTCACCTTTAAAGGCCAACGGTCACTTAGCCTTAATCGAAACAACCGGTTTGTTATTTAGTAATGGCGTTATGTTGGCATTACCATTAATGACGTTATTGTTGATTATTAATTTGTCGTTAGGGCTATTAAATAGAATTACCCCACAGTTATCAATTTTTGTAGTTGGCTATCCACTTACCTTATTATGTGGCTTAATGATGTTAAGTTATTTATTTTCCTCCTTACCTTCATTTGTTGAATTTATTTTAGAACAGATATTTTCAACTACTTCGCAAATTTTAATCTATCTTACAGCCACCAATAATTAAGCCAATTAAGCTTAATAAAATTCAGGGGTATTTTTTAACAAAAAATTTTGAGGAACGGGGTTTTTTAGCCTTAACATTAAAGGCTATTAACCATGTATATAACTAATAGTTGCTTATACGAGATAATAAAAAACCGCTGTGTAGCTTTGCGTTACACAACGGTTCAAGTTAATTATAAATTAAAAATTAATTAAATAATTTATGGAATTGTAAGCTTATCCAATCCCAAATATTACCAAAGAAGCCCGCTTCTTCAACATTTTCAAGGGCAACTAAAGGTTGTTCGTTGATCACTTTATCATCTAATAAAAATTGGATTTTACCAACCGCAGCACCTTTGGTAATTGGCGCATAGATGTAATCATCAATGGTGTATTGTACTTTAACGTCAGCTGAACGGCCTTTTGGCACAGTAATATAAGCACCATTAATAGTCCCTAAATTTACTTTGTTTTCATCGCCATACCAAACTGACTCTGTCACTAATGGTGCATTAGGCTTAACTGGATTAGCTGTTTCAAAGAATCGGAATCCCCAAGTGAGTAATTTTTTACTCTCTTCTTCACGACCTTTAAAGGTTCGGCCACCAAGCACGGCTGAAATTAAACGGGTATTACCATCAACCGCTGATGCAACAAGGTTATAACCAGCAGCATTCGTATGACCGGTTTTAATACCATCTACATTTAAAGTTGTATCCCAAAGTAAACCATTGCGATTCAATTGTGGTTTAGACAGGTTATAGGTGAACTCTTTTTCTTTATAGATAGCATATTCAGTTGGTAAGTCCCGAATCAAAGCTTGACCTAATAGTGCCATATCTTTAGCTGTTGTATACTGACCTGGTGCATCAAGGCCATGTACCGTTTCAAAATGGGTATGTTGCAAACCTATTTTTTTGGCATATTCATTCATTAAATTAACGAAAGCACCTTGACTACCAGCAACATGTTCAGCCATAGCGATACATGCATCATTACCCGATTGAATAATGATACCTTTATTTAAATCGGCAACCGAAACCGTTTTACCAACCTCTAAAAACATCAATGATGAGCCTTTTAAAACCGGGTTACCGGTTGCCCATGCATCTTTACTGATCAGCACCATATCATCATTTTTAATACGGCCTGATTCTAATGCTTGGCCAACAACATAACTGGTCATCATTTTAGTTAAGCTTGCTGGATCGCGTTGTTGTTCAGCATTATATTGCGCTAGGATTTCGCCAGATTTGGCATCGATTAAAATATAGGCTTCTGCATCTAATTGAGGGATAGCTGGAATAGGAAAAGCCATCTCTGCAGAGGCAGAAGAACATATTGCAAGCGCCAACAAACCAAAAGATAATTTTAATTTCTTTTTCATTTATAAAAATTCCGTTAAATGTTTTTAGATAACATGTATCGATGAGTGTGAATAGACATCATAATGCCAAAACTTGCCATTAAAACGACCAGAGAAGAGCCACCATAACTTATTAGTGGTAATGGTACACCAACTACTGGTAAGATTCCACTGACCATACCGATATTAATAAATACATAGACAAAAAATACTAAAATCAAACCACCAGACAGTATTCGTCCAAACGTCGTTTGTGCCTGTGCGGCAATAATTAATCCACGTATAATTAAACATAAGAACAAGACTAACAAAACAATAGAGCCAATAAAACCAAACTCTTCAGCGATAACTGAAAAAATAAAGTCTGTATGTCTTTCCGGTAAAAATTCTAGCTGAGATTGCGTACCTTCAAGCCAACCTTTACCCCATATTCCTCCCGATCCTATCGCGGTTTTCGATTGCAAAATATGATAACCAGCACCATTAGGATCACGCTCAGGATTAAATAATGTTAATACTCGTTCACGCTGATAATCATGCATCAAATAAAACCACATAATCGGTAAAAATATGGCTATCAATATCAAAGCAACAAGAATAAATCGCCAGTTAATCCCAGCCAAAAAGATAATAAAAATACCCGACATAATAATTAAAATAGCCGTTCCTAAATCGGGTTGCATTGCTACTAATAAGGTAGGTACACCAATAATAGCTAAAGTTTGCAAAGTTGTTTTAAGCGGTGGTGGGCAGCCGTCACGATGAATAAACTTAGCTACCATTAATGGTACAGTAATTTTAGCAATTTCTGACGGTTGAAAACGAATGACGCCTAAATCTAACCAACGTTGAGCACCTTTACTGGTATAACCGAAAATATCAACTAATAGTAATATAATAATACAGGCAATATAGAGATAAGGTGCCCACTGTTCATAGCTTCGCGGTGAAATTTGGGCAAAAACAATCATCACAAAAAAACCAAGAATTATTTGGATAACTCGTTTTTGCATCATATCTACATTTTGGCCACTAGCACTCCATAAAATATAAAGGCTATAACCAAGTAGTAAGGTTATAAATAAGCAAAAAAGTGGATCGATATGTATCTTTTGCCAAAAAGATTTCTTAATATTGTTCATAATTAATCTTCATGTCCTGTCGTCGATGATGATGCATCATCTAATTCTGTTGAGTTATCACCTTCAAGATAATAATCCAATATTTTACGGGCTACTGCACCACCATTGGAGCTACCACCGCCACCATTTTCAAGGACTATAGCTAGCGCTATTTTCGGTTTATCATAAGGTGCATAAGCGATAAATAAGGCATGGTCTCGTAAATGTTCCGGTATTTTATGGGCATTATAAGTTTCGTTTTCTTTTAAACCATAAACTTGAGCAGTACCTGACTTACCTGCAGCTTGATATTTAGCACCAGCATAAACTTTACGTGCAGTACCTCGAGCACCAAACATAACTCGATGCATACCTTCTTTAGCTAATGCCCAATAGGCTGGATTAACATCAACTAGGCTATTAGATTCAACATATTTTTCGGGATCAATAGTTGGTTGATTCTGATTAGTATTAATAATGTCACTTTTTTTATAGAGTAAAAAGTGTGGTGTAAAAGTTTTACCGTTATTAATTAATGTGGTTAAGGCTTTAGCCATTTGCATAGGTGTGGCAGTCCAATAACCTTGACCTATACCAACAGGAATAGTGTCACCTTGTAACCAAGATTTTTTATGGCGCTTCAGTTTCCATTCGCGACTTGGCATAACCGCACGAGTCTCTTCATTAGCCGAAATATCGATACCGGTACGCTCACCATAACCAAACTTAGTCATCCATAAATTTAGGCGATCAATACCCATATCATAAGCAACTTGGTAAAAATAGGTATCCACCGATTCTTCAATTGCTCGTAATACATCAACATGGCCGTGCCCCCATTTTAGCCAATCTCGATAACGTCTTTCTGTACCAGGTAATTGCCACCAGCCAGGATCATTAACCACACTTTTCGGTGAAACGACACCTTCACTTAAAGCGGCTATCGAAATAAATGGTTTTACCGTTGAAGCAGGAGGATAAGCACCAAGTAAAGCTCGGTTAAATAGTGGTTTACTTGGATCATTAAGTAACTCACTATATTTTTTACTGGAAATACCACCAACAAAATCATTTGAGTCATAACTAGGGCTAGACACCATTGCTAATACTTCACCATTATTGGGATCAATAGCAACAACTGATGCTTTTCGGCCAGCAAGCAGTGATTCAATATAGAGTTGTAATTTTAGGTTGATGGATAAATAGATATCTTCACCGGCTTGTGGTGGATGTTGTTCAAGTAAGCGAACAATACGACCTCGGCTGTTTACTTCAACCTTTTCATTACCAGCCGTACCATGTAAAACATCTTCGTAATACCGTTCAATCCCCATTTTACCAATGTTAAAAGTAGCCACATAATCGCTGGCTTTATTTTCTTCTTCTAAACGTTGTTTATCTTGAGTATTTATTTTAGATATATAGCCAAGAATATGGGTAAGTGAAGCGCCATACGGATAATATCTATGTTGAATTTTAACAATCGACACAAACGGAAAGCGATGCTGATCAACAATAAAACGTGCTATTTGTTTTTCGGTTAGATTTTCTTTTAGTGGCACAGGTCGATGAGCCCGATAATTACGGCGTTCCTTTTGGAAATTCTCAATATCTTCATCAGTTAAATCAACAATCGTTTTTAACTGTTCAAACTGTTCGTTAAGGTTTTTGGTTTTATCAGGAACAATATTAAGTTGATAGGTAATATTATTTATCGCCAATGGCGTACCATTACGATCATAAATCATACCGCGACTAGGAGGAATAGGGATAATTTCAATACGATTGTTGTTTGATTTGGTACTGTAATAACTAAAGTTTGAAATTTGTAGATCAGCTAAATTGGCTAATAACACAAAAATTAAAAGAATAATTACCACAAATGCAAACAACGCTCTACGCAAAAATAAGTTTGTTTCTGCTGAGTGATCGCGAATATTGCCCTTTTTTGTTTTACCTGAAATAGAGATAATATAACTCCTCTAAATTCTGTTTATGACTGTTGTTGCTTGTGTTCTTGTTGTTCCCATTTTTCATAAGCATTAACAATTCTAGCTACGACAGGATGGCGAACGACATCTTCACTCTTGAAAAAATTAAAACTAATATCATCAACTTCACTTAATACTTCGATAGCGTGGCGTAATCCTGATTTTTGGTGACGCGGTAAATCAATTTGCGTAATATCACCAGTAATTACCGCTTTAGAATTAAAACCAATACGCGTTAAAAACATCTTCATTTGCTCAATTGTGGTATTTTGGCTTTCATCAAGAATAATAAAAGCATCATTAAGTGTACGCCCACGCATATAGGCTAATGGAGCAACTTCAATAACACTTTTTTCAATTAGTTTTTCAACTTTTTCAAAACCAAGCATTTCAAACAATGCATCATAAAGTGGACGTAAATAAGGATCGACTTTTTGACTTAAATCACCAGGTAAAAAACCTAGTTTTTCGCCGGCTTCAACCGCAGGACGAGTTAAAACGATACGTCTAATTTGCTGTTTTTCTAGTGCATCAACCGCTGCGGCTACCGCTAAATAGGTTTTTCCGGTGCCAGCCGGACCAATACCAAAAGAAATATCATAATCTAATACATGAGCAATATATTGAGCCTGATTAGGTGTACGTGGTTTTATTACTCCACGTTTGGTTTTTATCATGACTTGCTTACTACCATGCAGATCAACATAGGCAGGAAGATGCTCTTTGGCTTTTTCTAATGCACCAGATTCTTTAATGGCTAAATGTATCTGCTCAGGTTCAATATCGATAATATTATCTTTTTGTTTAGTTTGCTTATATAGCGATTGTAATATTTCAGATGCAGCTTTTACACAGATGGTATCACCAGTGATGGCAAAGAGATTACCACGGTGATTTATTTCAATCCCTAAACGACGTTCAAGTTGTTTAATATTGTCATCATAAGGACCACAAAGACTATTAAGTCGCTGATTATCTGCTGGTTCTAGCATAGTTTCATGGGTCGTAATATTCAATGATAAGTCCTCTAATTATTCAGGTTAATGACTAAATACGCTCTTCACATAAAGAACATTTTTCAACACCTTTTAAAAAATCCATATGGCAATGATGACAAGTCACTATATCGTCACCAACTATATTATTCACAGCACTAGTTGCCTGATTATTATCTAATCCTTGGCTTTTCAACTTATTGATAACCATCGTGATAGGTGTACCACTTTTTAACTCTTGCTCAACATAAGATGCCACTTGCTGTTCAAATGTAGGTGGTATATAAGTTAAAACACTTTCATTAAAATCAGAATTACAGTGTTGACATTTAATATATCGACCTAAAGTTTGAAAACTAAAAATAGGAATAAAAAATAGTGTAAAATATTTAGCTACCTTTATTTGCGTATACTGATGTTGTTTTTGATCACCAGCAATATTTTGCTGAGCACAACAGTTTGGGCAATTAAATTGCCCTGTATTTTCATTAACTTCACGTCCTTTGGTACCAAATACAATAAACATTTAATATTCCTTATTTATAAATTATCATCTTTAATTATTAATTAAATTACACTTCTATTTGTATAATTATGGTTGATAAATACCAACGCCTAAATTATTTTCTTTACGAGTTCGCGAAATAACTGAAATTGGTGATTCACTAACCCGTAGATCCATCTGATCTTCAGTTCTCACTACTTTACCACGCAATGAGTTAGGATAAACATCGGTAATTTCAACATCAACAAATTTACCAATCATATTTGGATTGCCAGCAAAATTAACAATTCGATTGTTTTCAGTTCGGCCGGTTAATTCCATAAGATCCTTTTTAGATGGACCTTCAACTAAAATACGTTGTACGGTATTTAACATGCGACGACTAAATTGCATAGCTTGTTGATTAATACGTTCTTGAAGAATATAGAGCCGTTGTTTTTTCTCTTCTTCAGAAACATTATCTTCCATTTCCGCAGCAGGCGTACCCGGACGAGCTGAATAAACAAAGCTATAACTTAAGTCAAAATTAACATCAGCGATCAATTTCATAGTTTGTTCAAAATCTTCTTGTGTTTCACCCGGGAAACCAACAATAAAATCAGAACTGATTTGAATATCTGGGCGAACTTTACGTAATTTACGAATAATTGATTTATATTCAATTGCAGTATGCGTTCGTTTCATCAAGTTCAATACGCGATCAGAACCACTTTGTACTGGTAAATGTAAAAAGTTAACCAGTTCAGGCGTATCACGATAAACATCAATAATGTCATCGGTAAATTCAATTGGATGGCTAGTGGTAAAACGAATACGATCAATACCATCAATAGCAGCAACTAAACGTAATAATTCAGCAAAAGAACAGATATCACCATCAAAGGTTGGTCCGCGATAGGCATTTACATTCTGCCCTAATAAATTCACTTCACGAACACCTTGTTCTGCTAACTGAGCAATTTCATAAATTACATCATCACAAGGTCGACTTACCTCTTCACCACGGGTGTAAGGTACCACACAATAAGTACAGTATTTGTTACATCCTTCCATTATGGATACAAATGCCGTTGGGCCTTCACTGCGTGGTTCAGGTAAACGGTCAAATTTTTCAATTTCAGGAAAACTAACATCAACAACATGCTGGCCATTACCACTGCGGATCTGTTCAATCATATCTGGCAAACGGTGAAAGGTTTGTGGTCCAAAAATAATATCAACAAAAGGTGCTCGTTTACGAATATGGGCACCTTCTTGTGATGCTACACAGCCACCAACACCAATAATAATATTAGGGTTATGTTGTTTTAAATTTTTCCAACGACCTAGTTGGTGAAAAACTTTTTCTTGGGCTTTTTCTCGAATAGAACAGGTATTTAATAATAAAATATCTGCTTCTTCGGCATTTTCTGTTAAGGTTAAACCATGGGTGGATTCAAGGAGATCTGCCATTTTAGTTGAATCATATTCGTTCATTTGACAGCCCCAAGTTTTGATATGTAATTTTTTGCTCATCAATAACTCAGCTATATTTAATTGTTAAAATGAAAACGGGTTTAAATCCGCGATTTTAGCGAGCCATATTGTAATCCTTTGTGATTGTAGGGTCTATAATAAATATAAAAAACTATATTTATTACTTTATATATAAAAAATAAACAATTAGTTATTTATTTATCGAAAAAACAACTGATTATGATAATCATTCTTTTTATTTTATGTTATTATTCTCGCCCTATTAATATTTTTAACAATATAAGTATTTAGGTATGTCAAAAACATTTAGTCCAACAAAGCGCTTTTTAATTAAAGGCATTATTGCGACTTGTTTATTGTCTGTCACGCGAGTTGGCTTTGCTGCGGCAATGGCTCAGGTTATTGCTGTACGTGTTTGGCCATCATCAACTTATACACGAATAACGTTAGAATCAAACGCTAAACTTAATTATAAACATGCAAATTTGTACAACCCCGATCGTATTGTTATTGATATTGATAATCTCAATTTAAATCCAACTCTAAAAACGATTTCAACAAAAGTACTAAGCCGAGATCCTTTTATTAAATCGATTCGGGCATTACAGTTAGATCCCAAAACTGTTCGTTTGATGATTGAATTAAAACAAGGTATTGATCCAAATACATTTACATTACCACCAATTGCTGAATTCAAACATCGATTAGTTGTTGATCTTTATCCATCTAAACCAGCTATAACTGATGATGATCCACTGTTAGCACTATTAGAAGAGTATCAAAAAGGCGATCTCAATAAAAAACAATCTCAAATAAAATCACCATCCAATAAGAAGAAAAATTCACCTATTATCGTTATGCTTGATCCGGGTCATGGTGGTGAAGATCCTGGCGCTATTGGTTATAAAAAGACTAGAGAAAAAGATATTGTGTTGCAAATTGCTCGACGCACTTACAATTTGCTAAAAAAAGAACCCAATATCAAAGTATATATGACTCGTAATGAAGATGTATTTATACCTTTAAAAGTTCGCGTAGCAAAAGCACGATCTTTACATGCAGATCTATTTATTTCGATTCATGCAGATGCTTTTGCTAATCGCTCTGTTAAAGGCTCATCTGTATTTGCTTTATCAACCCGTGGTGCCAGTAGTTCAGCAGCCAGTTATTTAGCACAAACCCAAAATGATGCCGACCAAATAGGTGGCGTGAGTAGAAGTGGTGATAAATATTTAGATAATACGATTTTAGATTTAGTACAAAAAACAACCTTGTCTAATGGGGTATTATTAGGTTCAGCTATTTTAAATCGAATGAAAAACGTTAATAAACTACACAAACCATCGATTGAAAAAGCAGGTTTTGCGGTATTAAAAGCGCCAGATATCCCATCAGTTTTAGTTGAAACAGCCTTTATTAGTAATATCAATGAAGAGCAAAAACTTAAGACAGCTTCCTTCCAAAATCAAGTATCTAAAGCAATAGTTGATGGTATTAAAGATTATTTAAAACGTCGTAAAAATTGATCTAATAATTTTTAGATCAATTTTACCTTTACTGAATGATCATTAATCGTCGTTCAGCATTTAATTCCGGAATAGTCAGTTTAATATTTTGTTTAAGAGTAAACCCTTCAGGGATCGCATCAAGATCGCTACCTTTTAATGCGTAAAATAATCCTTGCTGGTTAGGAAGATGTTTACACCAAGTTAGCATATCTTGCAAAGAAGCAAATGCTCGGCTAATGACCCCATCAAATTTCTTCTCATTATATTCTTCTATACGACTTTGAATAGGTTGAATATTAGTTAATTTTAATTCAAATTGAACTTGTTTTAAAAAACGAATTCTTTTACCTAAACTATCCACCAGATCAAATTGTTTATCTGGATTAATTATCGCTAAAGGGATCCCAGGCAATCCTGGGCCGGTTCCCACATCAATAAAAGTATTGCCAACCAAATAAGGTGAAACAACTAAACTATCCATAATATGTTTAACTAACATTTCACTAGGATCGCGCACTGCGGTTAAATTGTAAGCTTTATTCCATTTATTAAGCATTTCAACATAATCAATCAACAGATCAATTTGCTGTGAAGTGATCGAAAGATCCGTTTGATCAATAAGATTAATGAGTTTCTTTTTTAACATAGTTTTTCTTTTTTAAATAAACTAATAACATTGAAATTGCCGCTGGCGTAATGCCAGAAATACGTGAAGCTTGGCCAATTGAAACAGGTTTATGCTGTTTTAATTTAGCAACGACTTCATTAGATAACCCTGATATTTCAGCATAATCAATGTGCTCAGGTATAAGGGTTTCTTCATTTCGTTTTTGTCTTTCAATTTCTTCAATCTGTAATTTTATATAACCATCATATTTTACTTGTATCTCAACTTGTTCAGCGGCTTGAGTATCAGTTAAACCTGGTGCAAAAAGCGATAATGATTGTAGTGTTTTGTAGCTCATTTCAGGGCGTTTCAGTAATTCTTCACCATTGGCTTCTTTGGTGAGATTAGCACTTAAAACAGCATTGACTTCGTCAATGGTTTCAATATGAGGGTGAACCCAAATATCACGAAGGCGGGCTCTTTCTTGTTCAATAGCTTCAAATTTTTCATTAAATCGTTGCCAACGATAATCATCAACCATACCAAGTTGTCGGCCTATTTCGGTTAAACGAATATCGGCATTATCTTCACGTAACATTAAGCGATATTCAGCACGCGAAGTAAACATACGGTAAGGTTCATTGGTGCCTAAAGTACAAAGATCATCAACTAGCACCCCTAAATAAGCTTGATCACGAGTAGGGAACCATTGATCTTGATCATATACAAATCTTGCCGCATTTAAACCTGCCAACATACCTTGAGCAGCAGCCTCTTCATAACCGGTAGTGCCATTTATTTGACCAGCTAAAAATAAACCTTTGATCACTTTGCTTTCTAAAGTTGGTTTAAGATCACGCGGATCAAAATAATCATACTCAATAGCATAACCAGGTCTTACTATATTCGCATTTTCGAGTCCTTTCATGCTACGGACAAAGGCTAATTGCGTATCAAACGGTAAACTGGTAGAGATCCCATTTGGATAAATCTCATTACTATCTAACCCTTCTGGTTCTAAATAGATCTGATGAGAATTACGATCAGCAAAACGCATTATTTTATCTTCAATAGATGGACAATATCGAGGGCCAACACCTTCAATCACACCTGTGTACATAGGACTACGATCTAAGCTATTACGAATGATCTCATGGGTTGTTTCATTAGTACTGGTTATATAACAAGGGATCTGTCTAGGATGCTGTTTAGCATCGCCTAAA
Organism: Gilliamella sp. M0364; assembly: GCF_016100565.1. Classification (NCBI taxonomy): domain Bacteria; kingdom Pseudomonadati; phylum Pseudomonadota; class Gammaproteobacteria; order Orbales; family Orbaceae; genus Gilliamella; species Gilliamella sp. M0364. The sequence goes on from NZ_JACFSF010000006.1 coordinate 79,237, forward strand.
AATGAAAATACAGGTACTGGATCATCACCATATTGAGTACCTAATTTAGAAAAGTCTATTGTTCTGGCATCAATACGTGGCGGTGTTCCTGTCTTTAATCGTCCCATTCTAAATGGATATTGATGTAAAGATTTAGACAAACCGATCGAAGCAGGATCGCCAGTTCTACCACCACTATAATTATCTAAACCTATATGGATCTTACCATCTAAAAAGGTACCTGTTGTAAGTACTACAGCTTTTGCTTTAAAAGAGACGCCCATTTGGGTAACTACACCAGTGATCTGATCGTTTTCGATGATCACATCTTCAACGGATTGTTGAAATAACATTAGATTTTCTTGGTTTTCCAGTGTAGTTCTTATTACTTTACGATATAAAGATCGATCCGCTTGAGCACGTGTTGCTCTTACCGCTGGTCCCTTACTGCTATTTAAGATCCGAAACTGGATCCCTGCACGATCTATAGCTTGCGCCATTAATCCGCCCATAGCATCAATTTCTTTTACTAAGTGCCCTTTACCAATACCACCGATTGCTGGATTGCAGGACATTTGTCCTAATGTATTGATATTATGCGTTAAAAGTAATGTTTTTCGGCCCATTCTTGCTGATGCCATTGCAGCTTCAGTTCCAGCATGGCCTCCACCAACGACGATGACATCAAAAAGATCTGGATAAAACATATAAAGCCTCGTTTTTTATATTACTGATAGATGATCACTATTTTTGATCAGGTAATTTGGTTTTATTTAGCGTTACGAATTTTACTCATCTTTTTTATTACGTCAAATGATCTATTTTGATCGCGATCTAAATTAAATAAGATCTTTTATATGATCTTTTTATTTTTACTATTATTAAGTTAGATCGTTTTTGTTGATAACTAATTTTTGTGCTTATTTTATATGATCTTATTGATCAGTTAATTCTGTTAATTGATCGGATCTTTTTTTAATTAAACTTGTTTATAACTATCTTATTTATCCACAATCTTGATTTAAATTAAGGTTATTAATACGATTATAACAGCTTATGATCGTTGTTTATCACAGAGTTATCCACAAAAAATAAGTTTGATTGCTTAAATTTTTATCTTTTATTGTTTATAAATTAGCCTTTCCAATTTAAGTTAATTAGAGGATTCTAGTTAAAAACAATTTATAATAGCAGAAGTTGTATAGATAAATATGTTGTTATGAGTATTAAACAGTTCTACAAAATTCAAAATAAGATAGTCAGTCGTACTTGGCGCCATAAACCAACTTATCCTGTTCTACCGAGTTGGGGGACTGAATTTGTCTGCATTAAAGGAATAATAGAACGTATAGATTTAGAAGAAGAGTATAATTATTTTGAATTTGTATCTAAAAGTGCAGTTGAAAATAGGATAATTAATGCTCGTATTCATGTTGTTAGATCTCTTGAGTCCAATTTTGAGAAATTTAGGAAGCGTGTTTTAGCAAAACAAGTTAATCCTTTTTTAATTAGGGCTAATTTTATTAATGTTCAAATTAATGGTGTTATTTATCGAGGTTGGATAGGTGATTGCCCTTTTCAAGCGGGTGAAGAAGTTGCTGTTATAGCGCAGTGGCAAGAAGATCATTATGAACTTTATGCTTTAGCTAAACCTGACGAAAGGATTATTAGTATATGTCCTAATTGCAGTAAAGGACGAATAGCTTATTTAATACATCAAGCTAAAGCGACATTATTTCTGATCCTTTCTTTTATGATTCTTTTTAATGTTTTTTATATTTTAGTTTGGGGTAGTCTCTATCAATTACTTCATTTAACAGCTGAATATATCTCTTTTATGAAACCTATATTCTTTGGTAGTAGTATTTTTTGTAGTATTGGTATGATTATTGAATCTATACCTAATGTTAATAAAAAAGCAAAAATAGCCGAGAAAATTTTTAAAACTTTAAATCTGCCGAAAATAGCTAGAATGGATTTAAGACGTTTTACTAATAAAAAAGTAGCTAAATTAAAACAAAAAAAGCAGCATAATAGTGTGAAACCTTCTAAAAGGTTCTTTCCTAGAAAAGATGAAAATAATTTATTTTATTATTAATTAATAATAATAAGTTAAAGTTTATAGCTATATAGCATTTTAGCTATGTTATTATTTGGTTTTTTTGTAAATTAACTAGTTTTTATATATCGACTTTTAATAGCTGCTTTTGCTAACTTGTTTTGTTCTCTATAAAAGTGATTGATTTTTGTGAAAGCAAATTTATACTTAGTACGATTGTATTTTTATTGTGAGGTTATTTTATTACTCTTTCACAGTTGCCTTTACCTTTTATATTACCTAATAACGAAACATTTGATAGTTTCTACGTAGGTGATAATCAGCTATTGTTTGATTCTTTGCAAACCTTACTTGATAGGGAAGGTTTTAATGTCTTTTATATATGGTCAGCAAGCGCAGCTGGTCGTACGCATCTATTACATGCTTCAAGCCAAAATAAATTAGCTAGTTATATTCCATTAAAACAACATGTGTTATTGGTTCCAGAAATTTTACAAGGTTTAGATAATTATGATTTGGTTTGTTTAGATGATATTGATGCTATAGCAGGTCATCGAGATTGGGAAGAGGCAATATTTGATTTATTTAACCGTCTAACTGAAAAAAATGTTAGTAAACTTTTGATTACTGCTTGCGCACCGCCTAAACAAATTCCTTTTATCTTACCTGATTTAGCTTCAAGATTAACTTGGGGACAAGTCTATCAGCTAAAAGAGTTAAATGATGAAGATAAACTAAAAGCTTTGCAACTTAGAGCACAATTGAGTGGTTTTGAGTTATCAACTGAAGTTGGCTTGTTTTTATTAAAACGGGTTAATCGCGATATGCGAACATTGTTTTCCTTAATGGAAAAATTTGAAGTTGCAACATTAGCTCAACAACGCAAATTAACCATTCCTTTTATTAAAAATATTTTGGATTTATAAAAATGACTAAAAAACCTGAAGCTATCGTTTTTTTTGATTTAGATGGTACTTTATTTGATAGTAATATAGAAGTGTTGCCAAGTTCTTATACAGCAATTGAAAAATTAAAACAAAATAATATTATACCAATGATAGCAACAGGCCGAACACCTATGGAAGCTGCTAAATTGATGAAAGATACAGGTATAAATTCGATTATAGCAATGAATGGCCAAGTTGTTATTTATGAAAAAGAAGTCATATTTACTAATAATATTGATAAAAATGTTATTACTAGATTGTATGAATTTTCAAGAGAAAAGATGAATATTCCTTTGTCTTTTTATAATTATAATAAAATGCGCGTCAGTGAAATTAATCAAGCTACTGAACAGTTTTATCGTTCTTTAAAACTAGAAATTCCCCCAGTTGATGATCAAATTTATTTAAAAGAACCTCTTCAGATGTTGTTATTACTTTGTGAACAAGGTGAATCAGCTTATCGAGAAGTCTTTCCTGAATTAACTTTTATTCGTAATACTCATTATTGTGTTGATGTTTTTAACCATGGCGGATCGAAAGGTAATGGCATTAATGAATTAATAAAAACTAAAGGTTTTGATAATGTGCCTACCTATGCATTTGGTGATGGCATGAATGATTTAGAAATGTTCTTAACCGTTGATCATCCAATCGCTATGGCTAATGCAGTTGATGATTTGAAAGATAAAGCAGAGTATATAACCGATAATAATGATAACGATGGTATTGCTAAAGCACTGCAAAAAATTGGTTTAATTTAGATTTATATATAAAAATAAGTAGATAAAAAAAGGTCATTGATAAATAACCCCTAAACATATAGATTGGCTTGCTCCAGTGACCTCTGGAATATTGGAAGGAAGATTATTTATTCTACAATAAGCAAGCCAAGCAAAAGCGATTGCTTCCATATCATCACTGTTCACCCCTTTAACATCAGTCGTTAAAACTTGCCATTTGGGTAATAATATTGATAAGCGTTCCATAATGAGTGGGTTTTTTGCGCCACCTCCACAGACTAACAATTGACATGGTAAATGCATTTTTATTGATAATTTATTAATCTCTTGGGCAATTGTGGTAGCAGTAAATTCTACCAATGTCGCTTGAATATCTTGGCTATTTAAAGCAAAGTCAGTTAATTTTTGCATCAACCAAGCTAAATTAAATAATTCTCTGCCAGTACTTTTTGGAGCGGGTAATTGGAAATAATCTTCATTACATAATGCACTTAATAAGTTTTGATTTACTTTACCTGATTTTGCCCATAAACCATCTTTGTCATAGCTTGTTCCGAGGCTTTTATTTATCCAACCATCAAGCAATACATTACCTGGGCCGGTATCGTAGCCAATTACTGGTTGGTCTGGTATTAACACAGAAATATTACTGATACCGCCAATATTTAACACTACACAGTTAATTGCCGAGTTTAAAAATATTGCTTTATGAAAAGCAGGAACTAATGGCGCACCTTGACCACCATAAGCCATATCTTTACGACGAAAATCGGCAATAGTGGTAATGCCTGTTTGGGCGGCGATGATATTGGCATCACCTATTTGCATGGTAAATGGATTAGCACCATTCGGCGAATGATAAATAGTCTGTCCATGACAGCCAATCGCTTTAACTTGTTTGTTATCAATATTATTTTGTTTTATAAATTGATTAATACTTTTAGCGTAAAGTATGCCGAGTTGATGATCGAGTTCGCCTAAATCTTGTAATGATGTTTGTTTACTATTACAAAGCGTTAATAATCGAGTTTTAATTTCGTTTGGCATTGGATAGCAATCACTAGCAATAGCGGTAATTTTTCCATTGCTGATATCAACTAATGCGATATCTACTCCATCCATACTGGTACCCGACATTACACCAATATATAAATTTTGCATAATATTACCCCTGCCGAATGATAGTGCCAGTTAGCACATCGCGAATGATTGACGGTTGTGAACGATTGCCTGTTTGACCAGCTAAAATGGGAAAATTATTACCGAATTGGTTCGCCACTTCTAACGCTGTTTTACAAGCTGGATGGCCAGAAAGATTGGCACTGGTTGAAACTAATGGCTTAGTAAATAAATCACATAATTTACAAACTAAAGGATGATCGGTAACACGAACAGCAATCGACTGATATTTTCCACTTAAAAAATCAGGGGTATTAGCATTCTTGGGAAAAATCCAAGTATTTGGTCCCGGCCAACTGTTAAACGCCATTTGTATTTGGTCTTTCGTTACTGCCGATTGATCAATATAAGGGATCAGTTGTTGATAATGACTGGCAATTAAAATCAATCCTTTATCAACCGAACGTTGTTTTAGATTTAACAGTTTATATACAGCTGATTCACTGTCAGGATCACAACCTAAACCAAAAACGGCTTCAGTTGGATAAGCAACAACTTCACCTTTTTGTAATAGTCGATTAATTTCTAGTAGAGTTAATAAGTTTGCCATCAAATTTGTATGTTTACCCAATATCATTAAAATTTATATTAAACTCAGGTAAGACTATTTGCAAATTGGCAACAATAGAATTAATAATGTTATTACAATGAATATCGCTTATTTGCTGTGATAGATAAATTAGCTTTTATCGAAAATAGCAAAATTATTCCCAATTCATTTGCGGAAAATAGTTAACTGTTAAATCAATAACCTGTTTCAGGTTGATAATTTTAACTCTTGAATCAATTAGGTCGCCTAAGCCTCGAGCATTAATGTCGTTATCAAGTACATAACAATGATGGGTGTTTTGCAAAATAGTATTTAATGTAGGGTTATCTTGACAACACATAATTACACCATTTTGCCAAAATAGTACGGCATCTTGCGCTGAAATTAACGTTGGATCGATTGTTGATTGGTTCGCTGTTGCAATGGTATGTAACATTTTTCCTCTTTTAGCGTCAAATTTACCCTTAAAAAACCCCGTTCCTCAAAATTTTTTCGGTAAAAATTCAACTTAATCTTAGTTGGTACATCTTTAATGGTTATTAGTATATAATAAGGGCTATTTATTGAGCAAAGAATTCGTTATGAAACCCATTATTTTAGCCAATGAACAATTAGCTAACGAGCAAGAGACAATATTGTTTGGTAAACAGTTGGCAAAACAGTGTTTAAATTATTTATCTAATCATGATAGTGCAATTGTTATTTATCTGATTGGTGATCTCGGTGCAGGTAAAACCACTTTTAGCCGTGGTTTTTTGCAACAATTAGGTCATCAAGGTAATGTTAAAAGTCCAACTTATACATTAGTTGAACCTTATCAATTTGATACATTTTCCGTTTATCATTTTGATTTATATCGCCTTGGTGATCCAGAAGAGTTAGAATTTATGGGAATTCGTGAATATTTTTCCTCAAGATCTATTTGTTTGATTGAATGGCCTATGCAGGCAAGAGGTATGTTACCTGCTGCTGATATTGAAATTCATTTGGCCTATTCAGCACTTGAACGTACGGTTAGTGTGCAAGCTAATAGTGAAAAAGGTCAAGCTATTATCAATCCATTACAATAAAAATTAGCGAAAAAACAATGAAGAAAATATTAACTTTTTTTATATTATTACTACTATGTAGTTCAGCTTATGCGGCAAAGGTTGTTATTGCCGTCGATGCTGGACATGGTGGTAAGGATTCTGGTGCTGTTGGTAAAAATGATTTATATGAAAAAAATGTAACGTTATCGATAGCTAAAAAATTAACTAATTTATTAAATAAAGATCCTAATTTTAAAGGGGTTTTAACCCGTAATACCGACAATTTTATTTCAGTCCCTCAGCGTTCTGATATTGCGCGTAAAAATAAGGCAAACTTACTAATTTCTATCCATGCTGATGCCGCACCGAATCGTAATGCTTCTGGTGCATCAATTTGGGTATTATCTACTAAACGCGCTGATACTGAATTGGGGCGTTGGCTGGAACAGGATGAAAAACAGTCACAGTTATTAGGTGGCGCTGGTGATGCATTAAGTGATGATCACGACCAAAATTTAAGCCAAGCAGTACTCGATTTACAATTCTCTTATTCGCAGCGTGTTGGTTATGAACTTGCTAGTCAGGTTTTAAAAGAGATGAAAGGGGTTATTAAATTGCATAAAGGTGTACCTGAACATGCTAGTTTAGGCGTATTACGTTCACCTGATATCCCTTCAATATTGATTGAGGTTGGATTTATTACTAATCAAGCTGAAGAAAGTTTGCTGGCTAGTAATGCTCATCAAGACAAGATCGCTAAACTGATTTATCAAGGCATAAAAAATTATGTCAAAAAAAATCCTAATTTTGGAGAACAGCATTAATGGCAATTCAAATTCTATCACCGCAACTAGCTAATCAAATTGCTGCTGGTGAAGTGGTAGAACGACCAGTATCAGTAATTAAAGAGTTAGTTGAAAACAGCCTTGATGCAGGTAGTACGCAAATTGATATCGATATTGAACAAGGCGGTAGTAAATTAATTCGCATCCGTGATAATGGTGGTGGTATTGCTAAAAGCGAATTAGCATTAGCTTTAGCTCGCCATGCGACTAGTAAAATTAGCTCGTTGGATGATTTAGATAGCATAATGAGCTTAGGCTTTCGTGGTGAAGCATTGGCTAGTATTAGTTCTGTTGCTCGATTAACTTTAACGTCACGTACCGCCGATCAATCTGAGGCATGGCAAGTTTATGCTGAAGGTCGAGATATGAAACCAACCATTAAACCTGCGGCACATCCTGTTGGCACTTCGGTTGAAGTTCTGGACTTATTTTATAACACCCCTGCTCGGCGTCGTTTTCTCAAAACCGAAAAAACTGAATTTATGCATATTGAAGAATTTGTTAGGCGTATAGCTCTGGCTCGGCCTGATGTCACTTTCAATCTGCAACATAATGGAAAACTCATTAAACAGTATCGAGCATCTGCACTTGAAAAACGCGTTGAATTGGTTTGTGGACGTACATTTGTGCAAAAAGCAGTAAAATTAGATTGGCAACATGATGATTTGTTAATTCAAGGATGGGTAGCAAGTAATGAAATCAGCGATCTGCAATATTTTTATGTTAATGGTCGAGTAATAAAAGATAAATTAATTAATCATGCGCTACGCCAAGCTTATATTAGTCGAACTAATGAACAACAAAGTTATGTGGTTTTTCTACAAATTGATCCTAAACAGGTTGATGTTAATGTTCATCCAGCTAAACACGAAGTACGTTTTCATGAAGCAAGATTAGTGCATGATTTTGTTTATCAAGCTATTGTTATGGCTCTTGAATCAAGCCAACAGCTTACCGATGATGAAAAATTGATAATAACACCAAATCGACAAGCTGCTGGTGAAAATATTTTTAATCAAAAAATAACCACGGAGCCTAAAAGCTATTCTACGACTAACGTATTACCCAAAAAACCGATTAATCATGTTAAAGAAAATGCAATTTATGGTCAATTAATTGATACTAAACCAAGCTTTGAAATTGAGAAAACGCAATCTAATCAGTTGCCGTTAGCCGATGATAATGATTCAATAACTGCACCACAACAAGCGGTTATTGAGGGGTTATTTCCTAAACGAAATGTACCATTACAATCACTGCAACAGCAACTTGATAGCTCTTCATTAGTACAGTTTGGTCGAGTATTAACCGTTATTCAACCTGATATAGCTTTACTTGAAAAATTGCAAGATAGTCAGCAAACATTTATGCTTATGAAGTTAAATATTGCTGAGCAAAAAGTAAAAGCAATAAAATTATTATCTCAAGAGTCAGAAAAACTACTGATTCCACTAACAATTTTAGTCAATCAAAAAGAACAACAAGTATTAAGTGATTATCGACCGCAATTAAATTTTTTAGGATTTGATTTTTATATTGATAAAGCCAAATTTCATTTGCATAATGTGCCGAAAATGTTGCGAACTACTAATTGGCAACAATTATTACCAAGTTTAATTGATTTTCTTTTATCTGATCAATCGTCTGTTATCGATCCTACGCAAATTGCAATGTGGTTGGCAGAAAATAGTAGTGATAATTATGTGGAGAGTTGGAGTGTAACCAAAGCTATCCAGCTATTAGCACAACTAGAACAGATAGATATTAATTTATTAAAAAAAGATACGTTTTTGTATCCGATTGATCTTCAATCTTTATCACAATCAATTTTATCATGAATAAAGCAAAAATTATTTCATTAATGGGGCCCACTGCATCCGGTAAGACGGCTTTTGCCATGGAACTTTATGACAAATATCCGATTGATATTATTAGTGTTGATTCGGCGCTTATTTATCGTGGTATGGATATTGGTAGTGCCAAACCAACTAAACAAGAACAGCAAAAATATCCTCACAAATTGATTGATATCTGCGATCCAGCTGAAAGTTACTCGGCAGCTAATTTTCGGCATGATGCGATTGAAGAAATTGAAAAATCGTTAAGTAATGGTCGAACGCCATTACTGGTTGGTGGAACAATGCTGTATTTTAAAGCTTTAATTGACGGGCTTTCACCTCTTCCTGCTGCGGATAGTGAGATACGGCAGCAAATTGAAGAAAAAGCCAATAAATTAGGTTGGCAAGCGATTCATGAGGAGTTAAAAAAGGTTGATCCAGTGTCAGCTCAGCGAATTCATCCAAATGATCCGCAACGGCTTAATCGTGCATTAGAGGTTTATCTCATTTCTGGTAAAAGTTTAACTGAGCTTACCCAAGAAAGTGGTGAAGCATTACCTTATGACATTATGCAGCTAGCTATTATGCCGGAAGATCGAGCTGAGTTACATCAACGTATTGAGCAACGTTTTTTACAGATGTTAGATCAAGGTTTTGAAGAAGAAGTAAAAACACTTATGCAGCGTTCTGATCTGCATACCAATCTACCTTCTATCCGTTGTGTAGGCTATCGTCAAATGTGGGAATATCTCAATGGCGATACTAGTTATGATGAGATGGTGTTCAAAGGTATTTGTGCTACTCGTCAATTAGCGAAACGGCAAATTACTTGGCTTAGAGGCTGGAAACAACCGATAACATGGTTAAATCAAGATAATAAAGATACTGTTTTTAAGCATATTTTTTAAATTATAAATTACAGCAATAGGTATTAGTGTTTTTTCTATTTGATTATAATAATAAACAAAAATTTTTCATTTAGATAACCTTTCTAAATTTAGAATATCTATCATGTATGTTTTTTTGTATGAATTTCGTTAATTTTTTAAATTTTTAGTTATTTGTGCATAAATTGTAGTTGATTAGTTTAAGAGCTGGGTTTTTTATGTTATTTTGATAAATACTACATAAGTATGTTATGTTGCAATCGGATAGATCATCATTTCGATTGTATATTTATTTATCTTTATATTTTTATTTCATCTTAAAGGATAAACTCATGTCAAAAGGGCAGTCATTACAAGATCCTTATTTGAATTTGCTTCGTCGCGAGCATATTCCAGTATCAATTTATCTAGTTAACGGTATTAAATTACAAGGACAAATTGAATCATTTGATCAGTTTGTTATTTTATTAAAAAATACTGTTAGTCAAATGGTATATAAACACGCAATCTCTACTGTTGTTCCTTCAAGACCAATTTCTGGTTTAGTATCTCAGCCTGAAGAGGAAAGCGAAAGCTAATTATTTGAGTGGAGAATGTGATTGTTTGAGCGATATAAAGGCGGCGAGTCTGCTTTATTAGTCCATGTATTCTTCCCTCAAGAAAGCGATATCGAGGATTTAAAAGAGTTTGAAGTGTTAGTTTCTTCTGCTCAAATTGAAATTCTCGATATTGTGACAACCTCAAGAAAGTCCCCGCAAGCTAAATATTTTATTGGTGAAGGAAAAGCATTAGAAATCGCCGATAAAGTAAAAGAACTGAATGCTTCAGTTATTCTAATCAATCATACCTTAACCCCAACTCAAGAACGAAATTTAGAACAACTATGTGAATGTCGTGTAGTGGATAGAACAGGATTGATTCTGGATATTTTTGCTCAACGTGCTCGAACCCATGAAGGTAAGTTGCAAGTTGAATTAGCGCAATTACAATATCTGTCAACACGTTTAGTTCGAGGTTGGACTCACTTAGAACGTCAAAAAGGTGGGATTGGTCTTCGTGGGCCGGGTGAAACTCAGTTAGAAACCGATAGACGATTAATCCGTCAACGTATTCAATTAATTTTATCAAGACTTGCGAAAGTTGAAAAACAACGCAATCAAAATCGTCAATCTAGACAAAAAGCAGATTTATCAACGGTATCACTAGTTGGTTATACCAATGCTGGCAAATCGACACTATTTAATGCACTAACTAATGCTGATGTTTATGCTGCCGATCAATTATTTGCTACGCTGGATCCAACCTTAAGACGCATTATGGTTGATGATGTTGGCGAAGTTGTTTTAGCTGATACGGTTGGATTTATTCGTCATTTACCTCATGATCTGGTTGCAGCTTTTAAAGCGACTTTACTTGAAACACAAGAAGCATCACTGCTATTACATGTTGTAGATGCTGCTGATCCTAATTTATTAGATAACATTCAAGCTGTTGATGAAGTTTTACTTGAAATTGATGCCCATGATATTCCTACTTTGTTGGTAATGAATAAAATTGATTTAATGGAAGGTAAGCAACCAAGTATTGATCGTGATGAAAATGGTGTGCCAATTCGAGTTTGGATTTCAGCACAAAATAGTTTAGGATTAGATCTCTTATTTACTGCATTAAAAGAACGGCTTGCCGGTAAGATTCAAGTTTGTCAATTAAACTTGCCTATCCATCTAGCAAAACTTAGAAGCCGTTTATATAAATTAAATGCGGTGGAACATGAAGTCATTAAAGATGACGGCAGTTTTCAGCTAAATATAAGAATGCCTTTAATTGAATGGAATCGCCTCTGTAAACAAGAGCCAGATCTGTTATACTTAATCAATACGCAAAATAACAACTAATTGTTAAATGGAGCATATAAAATATGGCGTGGAATCAGCCCGGTAATAACGGACAAGATAACGACCCATGGGGAAATAATAAGAAACCTTCCAATTCGACGGGAGGGATATTCGACCAAATTAAAGATCTCTTCAAAAAAGGGAGTTCAGGTAATAATCGAGGACCTTCTGATATTAAGCTATCAATGAATAGTTCAAAAATTATTTTGTCAGTGATAGTTGTTCTTATCCTAATTTGGGCGGTAAGTGGTTTTTATACTATCAAACAAAATCAACGAGGTGTGATAACTCGTTTTGGGCAAGTTCAACCTGAAATTATTCAACCTGGTTTGAATTGGAATCCATCATTCATTGATAAAGTTTATAAAGTCGATACGCAAGGTACTTATAACTTCAATGTGCATGGCGATATCATTACAACAAGTGAAAAAGGTGAAAACTTAGTCTTTGTTGAAATGAACGTACAATATCGTATTAGTGATCCAGTTAAATACTTATTTAATGTGACTAATGTTGAAGATAGTTTACGTCAAGCTGCGGATAGTGCACTTAGGACTTCAGTAGGTAGTTCTAACATTGATGCTATCATTTCAGATGGTCGTTCAGATTTAGAAGATAGTACTAAAGATGAATTAAATAATGTTATTTCTAATTATGATATGGGGATTACTATTGTCGATCTTAACTTCCAAGTTGCTCGTCCTCCTGTAGAGGTACAAGATGCTTATGCTGATGCAATTAGAGCTCAAAATGATAGTGAACGTGAAATAAAACAAGCTAAAGCAGATAAAGTCCAATTAGTTCAGCAAGCTGAAGGTCGTTCGGCGACCATTCTAGCGGATGCAAATGCTTATAAAGTAAAAGTAGAATTAGAAGCAATTGGTGATGTTGCTCGGTTTGAAAAATTGTTACCGCAATATAAAGCTGCGCCCGAAATTACTAAAGATCGTTTATATATCGAAACGATGGAAAAAATATTAGCTAAAACGCAAAAAGTTATTGTTAATGATAAGAGTGGTAATTTATTAGTACTACCGTTAGAACAATTATTAAAAAATAAAAATGAGCAATCATCTGAATCAACTACAGCAAATTCTGATAGTGATTATAATATTAATCTGCCAAATCCTTTAGATGCAGAAAATGCTCAACAAAATGGTGTTGAAGCAGAAAATCATAGCTCAACTACTACTAATAATAATTCTAATAATCGCACTAGACGAACTATGGGTCGATAAGGAGAAAAAAGAATATGCGAAAATTATTGATTCCTATAGTTTTAATTTTAATTGGCGTACTTTTTTCAAGTATCTATGTGATAGAAGAGGGTACTCGTGGTGTCGTTTTACGTTTTAATAAAATTATTGGTTTATCTGAACCTGGGTTACATTTTAAAATGCCATTAATCGATAGCGTTAAAACTATTGATGCCAAAATCCAAACTACCAATAGTTCAAATAATAATAATGAACAACGTTTTTTTAATGTACAAAAGAAAGAACTGATTGTGGACTATTTTGTGCAATGGAAAATTGTTGATTTTAACCGTTATTACGAAACTATTGCTGGTGGTAATGATGTTAATGACTTAATTTTAGCTCGCTTAAATGGTCGTTTACGTTCTGAGATTGGTAAACTAAATAATCGAGATATCATTAATGATTCTAATGCCGATACCAAATCAAGAAATTCATTAATGGCGCGAGTTAAAGATTCGTTAAATGGTTCATCACAAGATGGTGAAGAAAATTTACCGATTGATAAATTAGTTACTGATGCGAAAAAAGATCCTGAAAACAGTAAAACTAGTTTGAGGGCTTTCGGTGTTGATGTAATTGACGTTCGAATTAAACAAATTAATTTCCCTGCTGAAGTCTCTGAATCGATTTATGCTAACATGAGAGCCGAACGTGAAGTTATTGCTCGTGACAAACGTTATGATGGTATCAAACAAGCTGAGGAAATAAGAGCTGAAGCTACATTTGAAAAAACCAAAATTATATCAGAAGCTGAACGTCAATCTCGTTCAATTCGTGGTGAAGGTGATGCAAATGCAGCTAAACTTTATGCTGACGCTTTTGGTAAAGATATTGAGTTTTTTAGCTTTATTCGTAGTTTAAAAGCTTATGAACAAAGCTTTACAGGTAATGATGTTATGGTCATTAGCCCTGATAGTGAATTTTTCCAATACATGAAATTAAAGTCTAACAAATAATACAATGAGTAAATAAACTATGAGTAATAATGTTGTTGTGCTAGGTACACAATGGGGTGATGAAGGCAAAGGTAAAGTTGTTGATTTACTCACAGAAAAAGCCAAATATGTAGTACGTTATCAAGGCGGACATAATGCTGGTCATACTTTAGTTATTAATGGTGAAAAAACAGTATTGCATTTAATACCATCTGGTATTTTGCATAATGATGTCATAAGTATTATTGCTAATGGTGTTGTACTTTGTCCTGAAGCACTTATGAAAGAGATGAAAGAGCTTGAAGATAACGGTATTCCAGTGAAAGAAAGGCTACTTATTTCAGAATCATGTCCTTTAATTTTGCCTTACCATATAGCATTAGACCAAGCCCGAGAAAAAGCTCGTGGTAATAAAGCAATTGGTACCACCGGTCGTGGTATTGGTCCAGCATATGAAGACAAAGTAGCCCGTCGTGGACTACGTGTTGGTGATTTGCGTGATCGTCAGGCATTTGCTGAAAAATTAAAAGAAGTTATGGAATATCATAATTTCCATTTAGTCAATTACTATCAATCAGAAGCTGTTGATTATCAGAAAGTACTTGATGAAACATTAGCGATTGCTGATATTTTGGTGGCAATGATTGCTGATATTCCTACATTACTTGAAAATGCGCGTAAAAATGGCGAAAGAATCATGTTTGAAGGTGCACAAGGCACTTTACTTGATATCGATCATGGTACCTATCCTTATGTGACTTCTTCAAATACTACTGCTGGTGGCGTGGCAACAGGATCTGGTTTTGGTCCTCGTTATGTTGGTTATGTATTAGGTATTGTTAAAGCTTATTCAACTCGTGTTGGTGCTGGTCCTTTCCCAACGGAATTATTTGATGAGGTTGGTGAATATCTCTGTAAGCAAGGTAATGAATTTGGCGCAACCACCGGTCGTCGCCGCCGTACTGGATGGCTTGATGCTGTTGCGGTACGCAAAGCGGTACAACTTAATTCAGTTTCTGGCTTTTGTTTAACTAAGCTTGATGTTTTAGATGGACTTAAAGAAGTCAAAATCTGTGTTGGTTATCAATTACCTAATGGTGATGTGATTAAAAATGCACCGGCTGCCGCTGAAGATTGGAGTTTAGTTAAACCAGTATATGAGTCTATGCCAGGTTGGAGCGAATCAACTTTTGGTATAAAAAGTTATGACGCTTTACCACAAGCGGCTAAAGCTTATATCAAGCGAATTGAAGAATTAACTGAAACACCAATTGATATTATCTCGACTGGACCAGATCGAAGTGAAACTATGATTTTACGTGATCCATATTCGGTGTAATTTAGCATACAGAAAATCGGGGTAACTATCCCGATTTTTTATTTTTTGCTTGTTAATAAAGTATAATCATTAAATCTCTAAGAGGATACTATGGCAAAAATAGGGACACCACTTTCATCAAATGCTACCAAAGTATTACTTTGTGGAGCCGGTGAATTAGCCAAAGAAGTTGTTATTGAATTACAACGTTTTGGCTGTGAAGTTATTGCTATTGATCGTTATGCCAATGCCCCTGCGATGCAAGTTGCTCATCGTTACCATATTATCAATATGCTAGATGGTAATGAACTTAGAAAAGTTATCGAGGCTGAAAAACCTGACTATATTGTTCCTGAAATAGAAGCAATTGCTACTGACACCTTAGTAGAATTAGAAAAAGAAGGGTTTACTGTTATCCCTACCGCTAAAGCGACGCAATTAACCATGAATCGTGAAGGTATTCGTCGTCTTGCTGCTGAAGAACTTAAATTACCAACCTCTCCATATCGGTTTGCTGCAACTGAAAGCGAGTATAAACTTGCGGTTAAGGAAATCGGTTTTCCTTGCTTAGTTAAACCGGTTATGAGTTCTTCTGGTAAAGGGCAATCTTTATTAAGAAGTGAAGCTGATATTGAATCTTCATGGAAATATGCTCAAGAAGGTGGTCGTGCCGGAAGTGGTAAAGTTATTATTGAAGGCTTTGTTGACTTCGATTATGAAATAACGTTATTAACCGTTAGACATATTAATGGTGTTTCATATTGCCAGCCTATTGGTCATCGGCAAGAAAATGGTGATTATCGAGAATCATGGCAACCTCAGCCGATGTCGGCTAATGCATTGTCTTTAGCGAAAGATATTGCTACCAAAATAACCGAAGCTTTAGGTGGTTACGGATTATTTGGCGTTGAATTGTTTGTGAAAGGTGATCAAGTCTGGTTTAGTGAAGTATCTCCACGACCACATGATACCGGCATGGTAACATTAATATCGCAAAATCTTTCTGAGTTTGCATTACATGCTAGAGCGATTTTAGGATTACCAATACCTTTAATAGAACAATATGGTGCTAGTGCATCAGCAGTATTAATCGCAAATGGTGATTCTGACAAAGTTGCATTCTCTAATTTAGATAAAGTACTAAGTGAAGCAGACACTGATCTACGTTTATTTGGTAAACCTGAAGTAAAAGGTATAAGAAGAATGGGAGTTGCATTAGCTAAAGCGCCAACTGTAGAAAAAGCGGTTGAAAAGGCTGTTAATGCTATTAAACAGCTAAAAATAACCTTTTAAATGGCTTTGTTGAGTAAAAAGCAATCACTTGAAGAAAAAAAAGCAAATTTTGTAAAATAGGGGTTGACGTAGACAGGTGAAATGAGTAACATACGCAACCCTTGAGACAGCAAACTGAAACAAGAAATTGTGAAGTAAATTAAAAGGCTGTCAGCTCTTTAAAAAGAAGAAACAAACAATCTGTGTGGGCACTTGCGAGACGAAAAATTAAAAGTCTACGGACTGAAAAAAATTAAGTCTTGATAAGTGACACTGAAGATTCATTTGAATTATGTCAGAG
>NZ_JACFSF010000047.1:0-203 GCF_016100565.1 Gilliamella sp. M0364
AAGCGGTCAGCGCTTGACTATTAAATGAAAATGACAAAGAGATAATAGGCAGTAAAGTTAAAAAAATCGACCAAGATAAAAACAATCTTGATAGCAATTTAAGGCTTTGCTGAAAAAATAAACTACACGAAAAAACTAAACTTCGTTGGCTAAAACGAGACGAATTTAAATTAAACGTTGGGCAGGTTTGGTGTTTGGTGTTT
>NZ_JACFSF010000007.1:0-91376 GCF_016100565.1 Gilliamella sp. M0364
CTGTTTGCCATGCTAACCTCACTCAGTTGTCAGCACATTGCGAATGTCGCTAAATTAAATACACCAAACTTATTTGCCAAAATAAGATTTATGTTTCTAAACTACCAAAGCAACTATAGGATAATAAATTACTTATCTTTTATACAAAAATTTGATACCTAGCCTATTACCTTTTACTGACAGTAATTTTTTACATAATTATTAAACATACATCTAAAGTGCTAACATCAATTGGATAGTTTTCATCACAGCACTTTCGTTATTTGATCCAGTAATAAATTTAGCTACTGCTTTGGTTTCATCAAAGGCGTTTCGCATAGCAAAGCTATAGTTGAATCCCGATCTTAATCGCCTTGATCATTTAAAAATGTTCCATCTAAATCAGTGATAATTAACTTTATCAAGTTTGCTTCCTTTGGGGGGATTTGATCATCTTGATGTTTATTGTGCTTAATTATTTTTAGACACACAATATAGTGTATTTGAAATATCAGGTCGAGATTAATATAAATATTTATTTGAAATTTAATCATTTTTAATTAGAATGGTTTTTTTGCATTATTAAAAGGATGACTTATGACTAATGAAACCACCCCAAAAAAGAAAAGTTCTATAATTAAGAAAATTTTGATTGCCGTTATTATTTTAGTAGTCATTGTAGCTATTTTTGGGAATAGTAAGAATGATGAAACTAAGAAAGAAGCAACGCCTGAAATCCAATACCCTCAAGATCAAACTACATTAATTGAAGCAAGTAAAACTGCTATGGATAAAGCTATAAAAGCTGATAACGATATGCAAAAAGGCAGTGCTCTTAGAGAGAGAAGCAAGGCAATTTGTAACGGTATCACTAATTTGTCAGTTAAAGATTGGGTAGGAACTATTAAGAAGATTGATTCAAATTCTGATGGTTACGGCGTATTAGAAATTGAAATTGCCAGAAAAATATATGTTAAAACTTGGAATAATGCAATATCAGACACGTTCCATAAAACATTACTTAAACCTGATACTCCTTTATTCGATAAAATTGCTAATATGAAAAAAGGTCAAAAAGTGAAGTTTTCAGGTAACTTTTTTAAAGATAACGAGACCTGCATCTATGAGTCAAGTTTAAGTTTGGATGGTAAGTTAACAGAACCTGAGTATATTTTTAGATTTTCCGATGTAAATCCATTGTAAAGTAAAGCCTTTTTTAGATAAATAAAAATAAGCCTGAAAAGCAATTTTCAGGCTTTTCATATTCTGATTGTCAAATGAGTTAACCTTTCCAAATCTATCAACTTAATTTTAATAAACCGTCAAAAACCCCTTTCCTCAATTTTTTTGTCAAACTAGATAAATTTGATTTTTTTATAATCAAGAATACTAATGCTATAGATAAAAAAAAGCCTGAAAATTAATTTTCAGGCTTTTTGGCTTTTTTAATATTGTTGTATTTTCGACAACCAATCAATAAGTAGTTTTACTGTTTGGCAACAATATTACCTTCATCCAAATCTAGATGAATCGTTTTACCAGGAACTAATTTTCCAGATAGAATCTGTTGTGCTAATGGGTTTTCAATCTCTTGTTGTATTGCACGTTTTAATGGTCTTGCACCATAAATTGGGTCAAAGCCAACTTTAGCTAGTTGTTCTAGTGCAGCATCAGAGATATCCATTTCATATCCACGCTCATCAAGACGTTTTTCAACATGAGCTAATTGAATTTTCGCAATTGCTTTGATGTTTTCTTGTCCTAATGGATGGAATACCACTGTTTCATCAATACGATTAATAAACTCCGGTCTAAAGTGTTTAGTTACTACTGTCATGACTAACGCTTTCATCTCGTCGTAACTTAGTTCGACTTGACCTTGAATCAGATCAGAACCTAAGTTAGATGTCATGATGATTACTGTATTGCGAAAATCGACAGTTCGACCTTGTCCATCAGTTAATCGTCCATCATCCAATACTTGTAATAAGATATTAAAGACATCTGGATGAGCTTTTTCGACTTCATCGAGTAAGATGACAGAGTATGGTCGTCGTCTCACAGCTTCAGTTAAATAACCACCTTCTTCATAACCAACATAACCAGGAGGTGCACCGATTAATCGAGCCACAGAATGTTTTTCCATAAACTCAGACATGTCGATACGCACCATAGCATCTTCACTGTCAAACATAAAGTTAGCCAATGTTTTGCAAAGTTCAGTTTTACCAACACCTGTTGGTCCTAAGAATAAGAATGAACCAATCGGTTTATTCGGATCAGAAAGCCCTGCTCGACTACGACGAATAGCATTGGCCACAGCAACCACCGCTTCATTTTGACCAATAACGCGTTTATGTAAGGCATCTTCCATATGTAAAAGTTTTTCTTTTTCACTCTCTAGCATTCTCGATACAGGAATACCTGTTGCTTTCGATAAAACTTCAGCAATTTCGTTATCGGTGACTTTGTTACGCAATAACTTCATGGTTTTACCTTCTAGCTGTGTGGCTGTAGCTAGTTTCTTCTCTAATTCGGGGATTTTGCCATACTGTAGTTCGGACATCTTGTTTAAGTCACCCATTCGGCGTGCCTGTTCTATTTCAGTACGTGCTTTTTCCAACTCGGCCTTGATATTTTGAGTACCCGAAAGTGCAGCCTTCTCTGATTTCCACTCTTCTTCAAGTGATGCATAAGCCTTTTCTTTTTCAGCAAGTTCATCATTTAACATCTCAAGTCGTTTTTTACTTGCATCATCAGACTCTTTCTTGAGTGCTTGTTGTTCAAGTTTGAGTTGAATAATACGTCGTTCAAGCCGATCCAATGACTCTGGTTTTGAGTCCATTTGCATACGGATACTTGATGCTGCTTCATCAATTAAGTCGATCGCTTTGTCTGGTAACATACGATCAGAGATATAACGATGCGATAAAGTTGCTGCTGCAACAATTGCTGGATCGGTAATTTGCACATGATGATGCAGTTCATAACGTTCTTTTAAACCGCGCAATATTGCGATGGTATCTTCAACTGACGGTTCTGCTACATAAACTTTTTGGAAACGACGTTCTAATGCCGGATCTTTTTCGATATATTGACGATATTCATCAAGTGTGGTGGCACCAACACAGTGTAACTCACCTCGAGCTAATGCTGGTTTTAACATATTACCAGCATCCATTGCACCATCACTTTTACCGGCACCGACCATAGTATGTATTTCATCAATAAAGAGAATAATACTACCTTCGGCTTTGGCGATGTCTTTAAGTACCGCTTTTAAGCGTTCTTCAAATTCACCACGATATTTAGCACCGGCAATTAATGCCCCCATATCTAATGATAAAACTCGTTTGTTACGTAAACCCTCTGGCACTTCACGATTAACAATACGTTGTGCTAATCCTTCAACGATAGCTGTTTTACCTACGCCTGGTTCACCAATAAGCACGGGGTTGTTTTTGGTTCGACGTTGTAATACTTGTATTGTACGACGAATCTCTTCATCACGACCAATGACTGGGTCAAGCTTGCCTTGTTCGGCTCTTTCGGTTAAATCAATGGTGTATTTTTTCAATGCACCACGTTGATCTTCAGCATTAGGATCGTTCACGTTATCACTCCCTCTTACTTGGTTAACTGCTTGGCTAAATTTGTCTTTGCTGACACCAGCTCTTTTTAAAATATCAGTTAAATTACCTTTTTCATCTAACGCAGCTAGTATGAATAGTTCAGATGAAATATAGCTATCGCCATTTTTTTGCGCTAGTTTGTCACATAGATTCAAAATTCTTACTAATTCTTGTGATGGAATAACTTCACCACCAATGCCTTGAACTTGGGGTAAACGTTCAATTGCTTGATTTAATTCTTGTTGTAATGTTGCAATATTTGCGCCTGACGCCACCAGTAATGGATTAATCCCACTGCCTTCTTGATTGAGCATGGCAGATAATACATGGATGGGCTCTATATATTGATTGTCTTTACCTAATGCGATTGATTGCGCATCAGCTAAAGCTTGTTGAAATTTGTTAGTGAGTTTATCTAACCTCATATTATTTATCTCCTAAGCAATAAATTTGGTTTAAATGTGTAACACATTCAATCCATTTGCATAATCACTAAATGAGTGTGGAAGAATAAATTTCAAGAGCTGATTAACAATATTTTTGACGAATTTTTGCAATAAAATCGTTTATATTTTACTCGCGTATTTATAAAAGATAAAGTAGTTTGAAAAACCAGCACTTAAGCAAAAATGTTTAGTAAATTTGGATGACACTCAAGCTGTTATCCTTTATATTAGCCGCTTTATTTTGTTAGGTTAGCTAACCGTGGTTCGTAATCCATCCCACGAAAAAAAACTAGGAAAGAAATATGTTTAAAATTGCTAAAGAGTTCCAGTTTGATGCTTGTCATATGTTAGATGGGCACAATGGAAAATGTCATAACCTACATGGTCATACCTACCGTTTGTTAGTCGAGATCAGCAATGAACTTATTACCAGCGGTTCAAGTGCTGATATGGTAATGGATTATGCTGACATAAAATCAGTTGTAAAACAGCAAATTATCGACCAACTCGATCATGCTTATCTTTATAATCAAAATAATGCTAATGAAAGCCAAATAGCAGAGCTTTTACAGCAAATGCAACGTAAAATTTTTGCTTTTCCTTGTCGCACTACTGCAGAAGGAATGAGCAAATTTATTTTTGACCGCTTATCACAATTTCTACCTGTGTCGATGATTAAGCTTTGGGAAACCCCTACTTCTTATTGTGAGTATCATCGGAGCGAAAAATGATTGAATATCGTATTGTTGAAATCTTCGAATCTTTACAAGGCGAAGGTTATAACACTGGTATGCCAGCTATTTTTATTCGTTTTGCTGGTTGTAATTTAAATTGTAGTTGGTGTGATACTGATTTCCGTAAATTTCAACGTTTTACATTAGAACAAATACTGACAAAAGTTAAACAATATAAAAGTAACAATATTATAATTACCGGTGGTGAGCCCACAATGGTTAAAGAGTTATCTTTATTATTAACACATCTAAAACAAGCTGGTTACTATATTGCAATTGAGAGTAATGGACTAGGTAAAGTCGATCCGCTGATTGATTATATTGCACTGAGTCCTAAATTTTGTTATCACCATCGTTATCAAAAAATTTTGCAATCAACAGCCAGTGAAGTAAGAATTGTCGCAGAGAAACAAACGGGATTTATCGATTTTTGTTACTATATTGAGCAGCATATTCAAGCTAAGCGTTATTATTTGTCACCTTGCGAAGTCAATGGTGAGATGAATATGTTTGATACCATTGAGTTGTTGGGTAAGATTAATCACAATCGTATTGATAATAAATGGATGCTAAGTCTACAAACACATAAGTTTGCCAATATAGAATAGTTAGATTGGCAAACTTTCACTATAGGTTATAAAAATAAAATAGACTATTATCCTATACGATAAAATACCTTCAGTTATGATGAATCATTATTAAGGGAATAAGAATTTCTATCTAGTTATCAGTATGACAGATATGATAAAAACAGATCATCTAGATCTGTTTTTATCATGATTAATAGAATATTCGAAGCCTTGTTCAGTGGTTTTATTCAAACCAAATCATTGTCGCCATCCTTCCTGTCTTATTTTCTCGACGGTAGGAGTAAAACAAGTCTCGCTCGGTATAGGTGCAATAGTTACCACCATAAATCTGGCTTATACCGATTGAATTTAATCGCTGTTTGGCAATCATATAAAGATCCGCTAAATATTTTTGTTGTTTAGCATCTATTAGTTTAAATGCATGATGCGCGTTTGCATCGTAAGCTTCAAACTGTTTTTTCACTTCGCCACCTACTTCAAATTTTGTAGCGCCAATTGCTGGACCAAGCCAAACTATGATATCAGAGGCCTTACAGTAAAATTTCTTAGCCGTTTCTTCTAAAATACCATGACAAAGTCCACGCCAACCTGCATGGGCAGCGGCAACTTGATTACCGTCGACTGAACAAAATAGTACTGGCATACAATCAGCCGTTAACACGACACTAACTTGTTTTGCTTGCCGGGTATATGAGCCATCAGCTTCAAAACGTTCACTATTACCAATCAATCCATGTGCTGGTTGTAGTTGAATTTCTGAAATATCAAGTACAGTTGTGCTATGGGTTTGATTTAACCAATAAGGTTCGCTAGGGATTTTTTCAGCACTAATGATAAGACGACGATTTTCAACGACATCATTTAAATCATCACCAGTACGGCTACCTAAATTTAGGCTATCAAACGGCGCAGAACTCACGCCCCCGATGCGAGTTGTAGTAAAAGCACGAATATTTGTCGGTGCAGGCCAATAGGGATAAATTGATTTAATCATAACTATTACCAATCAAGTTCATCTTTGTGGAGTTCGGTATCTAATTGTAATTCTTGAATTAATTTTTGCATATCATCAGGTATTGGTGCATGCCATTCCATTAGCTCGCCAGTAATTGGATGATATAAACGTAACATAGCGGCATGTAAAGCTTGACGATCAAAATCACGTAAAGTTTGGATAAATGATTCGCTAGCACCTTTCGGTGGTCTTGGTCGACCACCATAAAGAGGATCACCGACTAATGGATGGGCAATATGTGCCATATGTACACGAATTTGATGGGTACGCCCTGTTTCAAGTCTTAAACGTAATCGGGTATGTAACCGATATTTTTCCATAACACGATAATGGGTTACTGCTGGTTTTCCGGTTGGAAAAACCGCCATATGGGTCCGTTTAGTTGGATGGCGAGTAATTGGTTGATCTACGCTACCTCCAGCGGTAATGATCCCCATAGCAACCGCTTCATACTCACGAGTTATTTCTCGTAATTGTAATGATTCTACTAAATGAGTTTGTGCTTCAATGGTTTTAGCAACCACCATTAATCCTGTGGTATCTTTATCTAGACGGTGGACGATGCCTGCTCTTGGTACCCGTGAGATATCTGGATAGTGATAAAGTAATGCATTTAATACGGTACCATTTGGATTCCCTGCACCAGGATGAACAACTAAATCTCGAGGTTTATTAATAACCAAAATATGATCATCTTCATAAACGATATTAAGTTTTATATCTTCTGGTTGGTGATAAGTTTCTTCTTCAATTTCAACTTCAATAATTATTTTTTCGCCACCAAGTACTTTATCTTTGGGTTTATTTACAATATTATTGTTAACTAGTACTTTATTATTTACGATCCATTCTTTAATTCTTGACCTTGAGTAATCAGGGAAAAGCTCGGACAAAGCCTGATCCAAACGCATTCCAAGCTGGGTTTGTTCGATTTCAGATGACAGTTTTAACTTATGCATGTGTAATTTATCTATTTTAAGCTGTTATGTTTTAGAGTATTATATACTAATCATCGCCTTTAATGTTTAATTATATTTTGGATTGAAAACTGAATGAAATTGCGTTTACAAACTTTGTTAGCTATCGCTTTAAGTAGCATGCTAATTGGCTGTACAAGTACAAAGCATGATGTTGAAAATGTGCCAGAGATTGAGCTCCACAATAAAGCTAAAACAGAGCTTGAGAGTGGAAATATCAAATCCAGTATTAGTGTTTTAGAGGCTATAGACAAAAATTATCCATTTGGACCTTATTCACAACAAGTTCAATTAGATTTGATTTATGCCTACTATAAAACAGCGGATTATCCACTGGCCATTGCATCAATTGACCGCTTTTTAAAATTAAACCCAACACACCCTAATATTGATTGGGTAATTTACATGCGCGGAATTTCAAATATGGCGCAAAACGACAATACAATTCAGGGTTGGTTTAATGTCGATCGTTCAGACCGAGATCCTGAGTTTGCTATGGCTGCATTTAAAGATTTTACTTATTTGGTAACTAGTTTTCCAAATAGTAGTTATGCCGCAGATGCCAAAAAGCGTTTAGTATTTTTGAAAAACCGTATTGCTCGTCATGAATTAAAAGTATCGCAATATTACACTAAACGTGGTGCATATGTTGCAGTGATTAATCGGGTTACCCAAATGTTAGCTTTATTTCCTGATACTGATTCAACTAAGAGCGCACTGTTATTGATGCGTAATGCTTACAATGAATTAGGTTTAGTTGATGAAAGCCAAAAAGTTGATCAACTTATTCAGGCCAATTTGGAAAACATACCAAAAGAAGAACAAAAATCATTCTTCTCCAAGTTTACTAGTGTATTCAATGGTGGCTAATTATTTACTAAGCGGGCATAGCCCGCTTTTTACGCTTTTATTAATGCACAATATCCAAATTACATCTTTTAATTCCTAATAAATCAATCTTACAATTCACATAACGTTTGTAAAACACCTCAATAACCAATACAATTAGCAAATTATTTTTATTAGCAATAATAGATAGGACATTAATTCGTCATGCAAGAACAATATCGCCCAGATGAAATTGAAGCCAAAGTACAAAAACATTGGCAAGAAGACAAAACATTCCACGTTACTGAAGATCCATCGAAAGAGAAGTATTACTGTTTGTCAATGCTTCCATACCCTTCAGGTCGTTTACATCTTGGTCATGTTCGAAATTATACAATTGGTGACACTATTTCGCGCTACCAACGTTTAAATGGTAAGAATGTATTACAACCTATCGGTTGGGATGCATTTGGTTTACCCGCCGAAGGTGCAGCAGTTAAAAATAATACAGCGCCAGCCAAATGGACTTATGAAAATATTGCTTACATGAAGAAGCAATTACAGCTACTTGGTTTTGGTTATGATTGGGATCGTGAAGTGACAACTTGCCGTCCTGAGTATTACAAATGGGAACAATGGTTCTTTACTAAACTATTTGAAAAAGGTTTAGTTTATAAAAAAACTTCAGCTGTTAACTGGTGTCCAAACGACCAGACTGTATTAGCTAACGAGCAAGTAGTTGAAGGTTGTTGTTGGCGTTGTAATACTCCAGTTGAGCGTAAAGAAATTCCTCAATGGTTTATCAAAATCACTGAATATGCTGATGAATTATTGAATGACTTAGATACTCTTGAAAGCTGGCCAGAACAAGTCAAAACAATGCAACGAAATTGGATTGGTCGTTCTGAAGGGGTAGAGTTTGATTTTGCCGTTGAAAACTATAGCGACAAGTTGCGTGTTTATACTACTCGTCCTGACACGCTAATGGGTGTGAGTTTTGTTTCGGTAGCTGCGGAACATCCACTCGCTCAGTTAGCTGCACAAAATAATCCAAAAATTGCTGAATTTATTGCTGAATGCAAGACGACTAAAACCGCTGAAGCCGACATGGCAACAATGGAAAAGAAAGGTATGGCAACAGGATTTTTTGCTATCCATCCATTAACCGGTGATAAAGTTCCAGTTTGGATTGCAAACTTTGTTTTAATTGAATACGGCACAGGTGCCGTAATGGCGGTGCCTGGTCACGATGAACGTGATTATGAGTTTGCATCAAAATATAATCTACCAATTAAACCTGTTATTTTAACACAAGATGATCAAGTGCCCGATCTATCACAACAAGCTTATACTGAACATGGTAAATTATTTAATTCTGGTGAGTTTGACGGTCTTAATTTTGAACAAGCCTTTAATGCCATCGCAGATAAACTTATCGCATTAGGTATTGGTAATCGTAAAGTGAATTATCGTTTACGTGATTGGGGAGTCTCTCGTCAACGTTATTGGGGTGCACCTATTCCTATGGTGACACTTGAAGATGGCACAACAATCCCAACTCCAGAAGATCAACTGCCAGTCATTTTACCTGAAAATGTTGAAATGAATGGTATTACTAGTCCAATTAAAGCAGATCCGAATTGGGCAAAAACTACAGTTAATGGTCAACCTGCACTACGTGAAACGGATACTTTTGATACCTTTATGGAGTCGTCTTGGTACTATGCACGCTATACCTGCCCTCATTATGATAAAGGTATGTTAGATGAAAATGCAGCAAATTATTGGTTGCCTGTTGATCAATATGTTGGTGGTATTGAACATGCAATTATGCATTTACTCTATTTTAGATTCTTCCATAAATTAATGCGTGATTTTGGTTTAGTAAAATCAGACGAACCAGCTAAACGCTTGTTATGCCAAGGTATGGTTTTAGCTGATGCGTTCTATTACACCAGCCCTACCAATGAACGAATTTGGGTTTCACCAACTGAAGTCACTATTGAACGTGATGACAAAGGTCGTATTGCTAAAGCCACAGATAGCAAAGGTAATGAACTTGTTCATGCTGGTATGACAAAGATGTCTAAATCGAAAAATAATGGTATTGACCCGCAAGAGATGGTTGAAAAATATGGTGCAGATACCGTTAGATTATTTATGATGTTTGCGTCTCCAGCCGATATGACGCTTGAATGGCAAGAATCTGGTGTAGAAGGTGCTAATCGATTTATTAAACGTGTATGGCGTTTAGTATATGAACATGCTCAACTAGGTAAAACAACAACTCTTGATCTATCTAATTTGACTGCCGATCAAAAAGCGTTACGTCGTGAACTACATAAAACGATTGCTAAAGTCAGCGATGATATTGGTCGCCGCCAAACCTTCAATACCGCAATCGCAGCAGTAATGGAATTTATGAATCGCCTACAAAAAGCGCCACAAGATACAGATCAAGACCGTGCGTTAATGGATGAATCATTAAATGCAGTTGTTAGATTACTTTATCCTATGATGCCTCACGCTTGTTTTATTATGTGGCAAACATTAGGTAATAGTGAAACCATTGATAATGCGTCATGGCCTACTGCTGATGAATCGGCAATGGTCGAAGATGAAAAATTAATTGTGGTACAAATCAATGGTAAAGTGCGTGGTAAATTTACCGTTCCTGCGGATGCCGAACAAGATTTTGTAGTAGAGCAAGCGAAGCAAGAACCAAACATTCAAAAATATTTAGCTGATACAACTATTCGTAAGGTTATTTATGTGCCAGGCAAATTATTGAATTTGGTTGTAAGTTAATAATGTTGGATATAACTAAGATATAGGTGATGATACCAATGAAAAAATATTTGGCTTTGATATTATTGACAATATTGTTGTCTGGATGCGGTTTTCATTTGCAATATGAACCCGAAGTTCCTGCTCGCTTTAAGACTCTGTCTTATGAGAGTGGTGATCCATACGGCCGATTGTCAAGGGATATTAAAGAGTTGCTACGCGATAATGGGGTTACATTAGCTGATGCCAATAATAAAGCTAAATATCCATCATTACGCATAGTCAGTGATTCATTGGATAGAAGCACTATATCAATCTATCAAGATGGTAAAGCTGCGGAATATCAGTTAGTATTGGCTATTCAAGCTCAAGTAGTCATCGCTGGCGAACAAATTCATCCAATTACTGTTCGTATATTCCGTACCTTCTTCGATAATCCAGCAGCTGCATTGGCTAAGACTGTAGAACAAAATTTGATTGAAGATGAAATGTATAAGCAAGCAGCTAAAGACATCATCCGTAAATTGAAAGTAGTTGATGCAGCAAACTAACGACTTGTTATGATAAAAATTAGTGCTGAAAAAATAAACCAGCAATTAGGATCGCCTTATTATTTAATTTTAGGTAGCGATCCTTATCTGCAACATTATGTACAAACTCAATTACGTTATGCTTTTAAGCAAGCTCAATATGACGAGCAACTTTCTTTTACCATAAATAGCCAAACAGATTGGTCGGCAATGTATGATAGTTGCCAAGCAATGAATCTATTTTCAAGCAAGACTTTACTCTGTATAGATATTGGAGAAGGTGTGTTAAATGTTTCGGTCGCGGCAAGATTAAATACATTATGTGAAATGTTGACGCCTGATATTGGCTTGATAATTAGTCTAGTTAAGATCACTAAGAACCAAGAAAATGCATCATGGTATAAGGCTTTATCTGACAAATTAGTGGTAGTGAATTGTTCAACACCTGAAGCAGCACAATTACCACAATGGATCAAAAGCTATTTGCAACAAATGCAAATAGTTATTGAATCTCCTGCGATTGAGTTACTTAGCTATTATTATGAAGGTAATTTGTTGGCGTTGACACAGCTTATTGAACAATTAAATTTACTCTATCCCAATCAAACTATTTCTTATGAGCAAGTTGAATCAAATATTAATGATTCAGCAATATTTACGCCTTTTCATTGGATTGATGCAATGCTTTCCCATAAAGCAAAACGTGCAACGCATGTTTTACAACAGCTAAAAATGAATGACTTTGAGCCATTAATATTGATGCGGATTATTCAACGTGAATTGATTTTGTTGATTAATTTAAAATTAGCTTTGGCCGAAAAATCACCTCGTCAAGTTTTTGACGAATACAGAGTCTGGCAAAATAGAAGAACCATGTATAGCTATTATTTGAATCGTTTTGATATCAAAGCATTATTCGCCCTACTAGCGACTTTAACCGACATTGAAATTAGTCTAAAACATAATAATGATTTACCTATCTGGGATGCGCTGTTGAGTTTAACTATGCAGTTTATGGGGCTAAATAAGTGCTAACTGCGTTATTTGGTGGAACCTTTGATCCAATCCATTATGGACATATACGCCCAGCTTTAGCCTTAGCCAAAGAGGTAGGATTAACTAAAATTAATCTGTTACCTAACCGTATTCCACCTCATAAACCACAACCTGAGGCCAATACTGAGCAACGTTTAGCTATGTTGGAGCTGGCTATAGCTGATTATTCTCTATTTTCAATTGATACTCGAGAATTAGAACCAACGCTAATCAATCAGCCCTCTTTTACCATTGATACTCTCAAATCATGGCGTCAGCAAAATGGTACTCAGCAAAGTTTAGCTTTTATAATGGGGCAAGATTCTTTGCTTAGTTTACCAACATGGAAAGAATGGCAAAAATTACTTGATTATTGTCATTTGCTAATATGTAAGCGGCCTGGTTATGCTCAAACCTCTTGTGATACCAAGTTACAACAATGGATTTATCAACACCAAACCCAAGTTAGTCAAACATTACATCAATGTCCTAATGGCTATATTTACTTTGCTAATACTCCGCTTGAAGCAATTTCAGCAACAGAAATCCGACAAAATATTGATAATCAACAAAGCTGTGAAAAGTTATTATCGCCTAAAGTTTGGCAATATATACATGAAAATAGGCTCTATAATGCAAAGAAATGTTAGAAATGACTTTACATCTGAGAGTTTTTTCGGCATTATTTCGCCGCTATATTTAGATAATTTGAATGTAGCAGTTCTGTGTTTATACTCAAATCAATCACTTTATCTAGATCAAAAAACATTTTGGTAATTTAGTTGAGTTTGATTAATTCGCTTTTCTAGTTAATCGTAAAGAAAATGAGAATGATGTTTTTTAATTTGAGTGTATTTAATTTGTATTTAATATTAAGAGGCCCCAATGGCAAAAGAAGATAACATTGAAATGCAAGGTACTATTCTTGATACTCTTCCGAACACGATGTTTCGTGTTGAACTTGAAAACGGTCATGTTGTTACTGCACACATTTCTGGAAAGATGAGAAAGAACTATATTCGAATTCTAACTGGCGATAAAGTAACGGTAGAAATGACACCTTACGATCTTTCAAAAGCACGTATCATATTCCGTAGTCGTTAATATCGTTATCACGCTTGTTGTTTTACATTATTAACTAATAAGTTGATTAGTTATTTTCTCTTTTTTAATACAATTCCGTCGACTAAAGTCGACGGAAGTGCAAGTCATAATTTAGGTTACTATCTAATTAATCCATTTGAGAAAAATCCATTTGCTCATACTTTATCCATTTAGTCTTTTTAACGATTTTATAACCAAAATAAATCGAAAGAAATAATGGAATACCAATGTAAGTGGCAATGACACCGTTCCAATCAATGGTCTCTTGTAAAAATGCTTCATAATTTTGACCTAATGTTATCGTCAAACAAAGTATAAAGGCAAAAATAGGGCCAAATGGGAAACAACTCGAACGATATGGTAATTTATTTAGATCATGTCCTTGTGCTATGTAGCCTTTTCTAAAACGATAATGGCTAATAGCAATACCAAGCCAAGCAATAAACCCTGTCATACCTGACATATTAAGTAGCCATAAATAAACTTCCTGATCTTTGTATAGCGAGGTTAAGAAGCAAAGCATAGCCACTAATGTTGTCGCAAATAATGCCATATCAGGTACACCTGATGAAGATAATCTTCCGAAGATCTTCGGTGCTTTACCTTCTTTAGCTAAAGCATATAGCATACGGGTTGAAGCGTATAAACCGGAGTTACCGGCAGAAAGTACTGAAGTTAAAATCACCGCATTCATAATAGCTGCTGCAGATAATAATCCAGCATGCTGAAAAACTAAAGTAAATGGACTAACGCTGATATCAGTTTCATCATTACGTAATAAGTTAGGATCAGTATATGGGATGATTAAACTAATAACTAAAATTGCCAAAATATAAAATAATAGTATTCGCCAAAACACTTGTTTCATTGCTTTTGGAATGTTTTTTTCTGGATCTTTTGATTCTCCTGCAGCTATACCAATTAGTTCAGTACCTTGGAATGAGAAACCAACAACCATCGCAACACCAATCATTGAGGAAAATCCACCAACAAATGGTGCATCACCAACTTGCCAGTTTTGCCAACCAGCAGTTTCAGCACCTTTTAAAATGCCAATAATCATTAATAAACCAACTACAATAAATAAAATCACAGTGACGACTTTAATTAATGAAAACCAAAATTCTGCTTCACCAAAACCTTTTACAGAAACATAGTTTAAGCAAAAGATAATAGTTAGGAATAATAGACTCCACAACCAACTATAAGCACCGGCATCAAACCAATAGGAGATCACCAATTGTGCAGCAACTAGGTCAACAGCAACTGTTATTGCCCAGTTATACCAGTAGTTCCAACCAATAGCGAAACCAAAAGCTTCATCTACATAGCGTGATCCATAGGTCGCAAATGTCCCAGAAACCGGAAGATAAGCAGCAAGCTCACCCAAACTAGTCATTAAAAAATAAACCATTATGCCGATAATGGCATAAGAAAGTAGTGCACCACCAGGACCTGCTTGTGCAACAGTAGCGCCTGAAGCGACAAATAACCCGGTACCGATGGAGCCACCAATGGCTATCATCGCTAAATGACGGGCTTTTAAATCACGCTTTAATTTATTATTCATATCAATTTTCTTCTTGTTAAACAGATTCTAAATATACTTAGTTACTACCTTATGCTTTATATCTAGGTTAATAACTGATTTAAAATAATTTATTCCGATATTTATCATTAGCTGATAAATTGCGTTGAAGTGTATCAAAAAAATTTCTTTGCGAGATAAATAATTCTAATAATACAACTGATATGTTAAATATTCGCAATACTTAGTTGCTAGTTAACTGTTCTAATTGAGTTAAATAATCCATCGCTTGATCGCGATTTGTTCCACACATTTCAAAACAAGGTTTTAAACGACTACAGACTAGAGGTCTACTAGCATTACCAAATAATTTACATTGAAAATTTTCATCCAAATTATAACAGGCGACTCCCGCCGGTTTGCCGTTTGGCATACCTGGCATAGCTGATGAGATCGACGGTGCAATACAACAGGCACCACAATTTTTACGACATTGGCATGAATCAGTCATGAGAATTAGAGGAATTTGTGGTTGTTTTATAAATTTTAATGGTGACAATAGCAAGTTAAGGGTAAAATAGCGAGCTAAATTTTTAACTCTATTAAACATGAAGAAAGTATTATGGCTAAAGCAAATGAAATAAAACGTGGTGATGCAGTCACCTATAATGGCAAACTATTATTGGTGAAAGAGATTGATGTTCAAAGTCCTAGTGCACGTGGTGCTAGTACCCTTTATAAAATGCGTTTTACCGATGTGAAATCTGGTGGTAAAGTTGAAGAACGTTTTAAAGGTGATGATATTTTAGATACTATCGAATTATTTCGACGCCCTGTTAGCTTTTCTTATATTGACGGTGATGAATATGTGTTTATGGATAATGAAGACTATACGCCGTTTATTTTTAAGAAAGATCAAATTGAAGAAGAACTGCTATTTATCCCTGAAGGTGGTATGGATGGCATTCAAGTTTTAATGGCTGAAAGTGAAGTTGTGGCTTTAGAATTACCACAAACTGTTGAACTTGAAATCATTGAAACGTCGCCAAGTATTAAAGGTGCGTCGGCAAGTGCACGCACTAAACCGGCTACACTCTCTACTGGTCTTGTTATTCAAGTACCTGAATATATTGATAACCACGAAAAAGTTAAAATTCATATTGCTGAACGCCGATATATGAGCCGAGCGGAATAATCAATTAAATCGTGATGAATACATACAATCAAAATAAATTACATAAACGCTTACGCCGTCTTACTGGCGAAGCAATCGCTGATTTTAATATGATTGAAGAAGGCGATCGTATAATGGTCTGTTTATCAGGCGGTAAAGATAGTTATACATTGCTAGACATTCTTATTAATTTAAAAATCAGTGCTCCAGTGCAATTTGAATTAGTTGCCGTTAATTTAGATCAGAAACAGCCAGGATTTCCAGAGCATGTTTTACCTCAATACCTAGAATCCTTAGGTATTGAATATAAAATTGTTCAAGAAAATACTTATGGTATTGTTAAAGAAAAAATCCCTGAAGGCAAAACTACATGTTCACTCTGTTCTCGGCTTCGACGTGGTATTTTATATCGCACTGCAACTGAACTAGGTGCAACCAAAATAGCGCTTGGACATCATCGTGATGACATTTTGGAAACCTTGTTTTTAAATATGTTTTATGGCGGCAAACTTAAGGCTATGCCACCTAAATTGATGAATGATTCAGGTGAGCATATTATTATTCGACCTCTTGCATATTGCAAAGAGAAAGATATTGCAAAATATGCTGAAATAAAACAGTTTCCTATCATTCCTTGTAATCTTTGTGGTTCACAGCCTAATTTACAACGGCAAGTGATCAAAGAGATGTTAAATGATTGGGATAAGAAATATCCTGGCCGTATCGAAACCATGTTTCGTGCTACACAAAATATCACCCTTTCGCATTTATGTGATACCAATCTTTACGATTTCAAAGGGATTAAGAAAGGTGATATTGATATCAATGGTGGCGATTTAGCCTTTGACCGTGAAGAATTGCCAGCCATGGTCGGATTTGATGCGTCAGAACTCGACGATCAAGATCTAATTCTGTGGAAAGAGGCTAACTAGCAATTAGCTCTTCTCTATAAATTATCTTTTTATCGGTGATAATCTATATCGCCGATAAATCACCTAAAATTTATATTTATTAACGATCTTAATTAATCATAATTATATTCAGGCTAATTATTATTTAAGCCATTTTAACCAGCTTTGATTAACAATCTGTTTTTCTGATTTAAAACAGGAATCATCAACGGTACTCGGTAAAAGTTGTAATGATAATTGATGAATTTCATTACGCATATCAATATATGCTTTAGTTAATTGTTCAGCTTCTTGGCTATCCATAATTTGATAATTTGCCGCTAATTCTAAAATCCGTACGTTATCACTCCATGTTGTCATTTTAGGATATTGATGAGCATAATTAAGTACCAGATATTGAGATAAGAATTCAATATCACCAATACCGCCTTCATCAATTTTCAAATTAAACCGATGAGATTCAGTAGTACCTAAATGGGCTCGCATCTTTTCACGCATCTCTCGGACTTCGGTTTTTAATATATTTTCCTCACGTTTTTTACATAGAACATCATGTCTGATTTGGTTAAAGCGTTTAATAAGATCTATTTCACCATAAACAGCTCTTGCTCGAACCAGTGCTTGATGCTCCCATGTCCAAGCTTCATGCATTTGATAGTCATAAAATGCATTTAAACTACAAGCTAATAAACCAGCATCACCTTGTGGACGTAAACGAACATCAACTTCATAGAGAATTCCAAAGCTTGTGCGAACATTAAATAGATGAATGATCCGTTGTACTAATCGTAAATAAAATTGACGACTATCAATTTGCTTATCTCCATTAGTCATGCTATCTACAGGACAATCATGAAGAAATACCAGATCTAAATCTGAACCATAACCCAATTCCCAACCACCTAATTTGCCATAAGCGATAATAACCAATCCTTTTTGATTATCAGTTAAATGTGTGGGTTTTCCATAACGAGCAACCATTTGATTCCATGCCATTTGCACAACAAAATCAATTAGTGATTCTGCAACATAGGTCAAATGATCGCTTACTTTCATAGTATTTAATACTTGTTCAACATCAGCAGCAGCTATATGCAGTAATTGCATTTGCTTAAATTGTCTTAAAGCTTCAAGTTGTTGTTCTTCATCATCAACCTCAATACGAAGTAAGTATTGATAAAGTTCACTTTTGTATTCATTAGGTGCAACAGTTTGATAAAGAGAATTAATATCTATTAGTTCATCTAATAAGATTGGATAATGAGCAAGTTGCTCACTAATCATTGGCGAGGCACTACATAATCGAATTAGTTGCTTCAATGCGGTTGGGTATTCAAGCAGTAATTCTAAATACGTTGTTCGACTAACAATATTAACTAATAAGGGTAAAATTCGTGATAATAGTACTAATGTGTTTTTATCATTACAAACCAACTCCAATAATCGTGGCATTAATTGGTCAAGTATTTCACGACCTCGTACCCCAATTGTCCGTTTACCAATATCATCACGAAACTGACAAAGCATTTGATATAATTTTTCAGCATCATCATCTGAGTAAGAAGTTAGTACAGAGGTAACATCACCTAATTGTAAATCTGGGACCCAAAGATCATCAAATTGGTAGTTGTATTGTTTAGAATTAGATGCGGATTCAGATGTATCTTCACCGATAAGTTGGTTAAATACTTGCCTATTAAAATGCATTCTTTTAGTAAGATCTGCTTCAAATTCATGCCAATCATTAAAGTTCATACTAGTGGCTATACGCATTCGATCCAGTTCATCTTCAGGCAATGTCTGAGTTTGCTCGTCATGTATCGCTTGGAGTAAATTTTCACAACGGCGTAAAAAGAAGTAGTTTTCTCGTAAAGTATCTACTTCATTAACACTAAGTAACGATTCTTGTTCTATTACTTGTAAGGCATTTAATAATGAGCGAGTTTGTAGACCTACAACACGTCCACCTCGTATAAGTTGAAAAACTTGTACAATAAATTCAATTTCACGAATACCACCTGCACCAAGTTTGATATTGTTAGTCAAACCTCGACGCCGAACTTCACGCTCTATCATACTTTTCATATTTCGTAATGACTGCAATACACTGAAATCAATGTAACGGCGGTAAACAAATGGTTTTAACATTTGGTAAAGCTCTTTGGTGTAAGGATCTTGCTGATCACCAAGTATTTTAGCTTTTACCATGGCATAACGTTCCCAGTCTCTCCCCTGCTCTTGATAATAATCTTCCATAGCAGAAAAACTTAAAACCAGCGGACCGCCATCGCCAAGTGGACGTAAACGCATGTCAACTCGGTAAACAAAACCATCTTCGGTAATTTGGTCTAGTGTTTTAATTAAGAGTTGCCCTAAACGGGTAAAAAACACCGCATTATCTAATTCTCGCCTGCCACCTTGGGTTTGACCATGTTCAGGGTAGGTAAAAATAAGATCAATATCGGAGGAAAAATTCAGTTCGCCACCACCTAATTTTCCCATACCTAAGATAAGTAAAGGTTGTGCTTGTCCTTGTAAATTACATGGCGTTCCCCATTCTTTACAACTAAGCTCATAAAGCCAATCACGTGCAGTGATAATAATCACTTCAGCTAACTGCGAGAGTTGTAATAAAATCTGCTCATCACTACTTGTGCGGGTTAATTGTGACCATTCAAGCCTTATCAGAATATAACGCCTAAATAATCTTAATACTTTCATTAGAGCTAATTCATCAAATACTGATACTAGTCTTTCATTTAACCATTGTTGATAGAAACATCTTTCATCAGCTTGAGGGGGGTAAGTAATAATATCTGTCAGCCACTCGGGAAATCGATAAAAAGCATCAACCAGAAAATCACTTTGCAGCAAAATATCAAGGTTATCGAGCACCTCTTTTGCATCACATTGTGACAATTGGGATATAATCTTTTGTTTTTGCTCAACAATTAATGGTGAAACTAACGAGCTTGGCTGGGACATAATTAGCACTCACTTAAAATATTTATATATACATAAAATCACCTAATTAAATATTATAAATGACTTTTTAAGTTCACCTATCTTTTTATTAAACAAATCGCTAAAAACAGTATTGATACTTTTTCGCAATCTGTTTACCGATAAAACTATAGCTGCTGACTATCGTTAGGTCTTATATTGCTTGTTTACCTTATCATTGTTATTGGTTATAACGTAACGGTCAATAACAATGTTATATTCTTTGATTCGAATAGCGGGTTAATGTTTATCAAAAAACAGCTTTGTCATCTTTCTTACCAATAAACAACTTGAAATCAACAAAGTAATTAAAAACATCCATAAGTAGAACAATTTAAAAGTATTAGAGATAATATCGAATGGTAGGAAATTATAGATATAGTTGTAAATGTATAGAATAAGTATTAATAAAAGGCAGTTTAATATAAAGGTAATAAGCGAACTAAAAATTACCTTTTTTAAAGCCAAAATTTCTGTTACTGCTGTAAAGCATTTTCTTAGCAAGAAATAACCAATTAAATTTACTATTGATAAAAATATCGCCAATAAGACTATAGAGAAAATCAGGTTACTTAAACTGTAATACATACCATCGAAAAGCAACAAATATGACATGGTTATAAAGAAACAGTTATAAAAACAGATGAATAACACCATATGTAAGTTCTGACTTTCTGTTTCGGTTAATATGATTTCGTTACAGATATAATTTTCTTTGAATAATTTAATACTAAGACAAGTACCAAGTGTTATAAAAAAATAGAAAATGAGATACTCTGCGAGATGAAATATATATGCCGAAAAATTATCTCCATCATTAATATTTAAAAATCTTAGTTTAGACACAATCCAATCATAACTATAAGAGTAGTAACTCAAGCGAAAAACCATATCGCTTAATACAATAAATATGGCAACTAAGAAGGTATTAATAATGTTTTTCCGATTAATTATGGAAATGGAATACTGATTAAATGCTATTGTGGAAATAGTAAAAAGAACTACTGAATTAGGTATTTGAAGAAAAAAACTGATTAAAACTTGCTTAACAATTTTCAAGGCAATTTGATCAGTCCCAACATATAACGATATAAAATCGTTATCAAATCTAGTAAGATAAATAACGGTAAAAACACTATATAGTAACCAATAAAATACCACTAATAATAGTGGTAATTTGAAGAGGGTTGTTTTCATTTTAATTCGTATACCTATTTTTTATTTATTTCAGCCATTAACATCAACTTGAACTTGGTATTCACCTCGCAATAAGCAAACTGTTTAATCGAGTCAATAAATGGTATCGCCATTTGCCACTGTTTAAATTCAGGCTCAATTTGCAGATTTTGGTTAATAAGTATCTCGTTTATTTGAATAAGTAGCTGTTTATAAAAAATTAAATCATTATTTGCTAAAGCATATTCTTCATTTTGTTGCCAAAAGTTTAGTAGACCGGCTAAACTTTGCTCAATTTGTGAACAAAGAACAGTAGGAGTTAAGGTTAAGTTATCTAATAAACGATAGCCCCGAGAAGCCTTACTCTGAGAAAATAGATGTAAGTTAAAGCGACTTAATTCGATCGCAAAGTTGAGCAAATCTTGCTTATTGCCTTGTTTGATTTCTAATTCTACCTCTTGTATTGGCATAGATTGACCATTTGAGGTAATTTGCCCCAAATCTAAAGCAACTTCAATTTCGCTATTGGCAAATGAAATCAGCCAAGTTTGCCGTTTAAAATTGGTGGTAAAAAGAGGCCTTAACTGCGTTAATCCATTAGGTAATGCCTCTTTCGGTAGGACACTTAAATCGAGCTTATCATTAGGTAAAGGTTGATTAATTTCAATGCGTTCATGTAACCCACCTACAGAATTACCTTTTGATTTTAAGGTAATTTCAAAACACTTACTTTGCTCAGTTTCTGTAGTTCGAATTCGAAGACCACAACCATTAAGTCGTAAAAAATGATCTTCAGTATCGTAATAAGTGTTAATCAGATTTAATTGACTAACCAAATGTTGTTGCGATGAAAACTCAGCTTCATCACAACAAACCCATTGATTTAAGTAATTTTGTAACTGCTCTATATCACTTTGATTGATTTGAAACTTTAATTCAATTTCGTTACTCATTTGTCTGTTTTTTATCAGTTATTTTGTTATATGATATACTGATTATTTCCAGAAATATAGCCAATCACTAATTAATAGACAATGTCTGTTTTTGTAGGCTATAAAGCTTAGTAAATAAGCCATTTTTAGCCATTAATTGCTGATAATTGCCTTGTTCTACAATTGAACCTTTATCTAAGACAATAATATTATCAGCGCCAATGATGGTTTTTAAGCGATGAGCAATAACAATGACAGTTCTATCTTTTACTAGATTAGCAATGGCTTCTTGAATATAAACTTCATTTTCTGGATCCAAAGAAGCGGTAGCTTCATCAAGCAAAATAATAGGTGCATTTTTTAATAATGCCCTCGCAATTGAGATACGTTGTCGTTCACCACCAGAAAGTTTACTACCGTTTTCACCAATTAATGTATTCCAACCATCTGGTAATCGAGCTACTAGTTCGTCACATCTAGCAATTTTAGCCGCTAGTTTTACCTCTTCATCAGTAGCATTATGCCTACCAATTCGAATATTATTCATGATAGTATCATCAAACAATACCACCTGCTGAAAAACAAAAGCCATTGAATGCATTAATGTTTCCGGATCTATTTGCTTAATATCTTGATTATCTATAGTAATTTTTCCTGAAGTTACATCCCAGAAACGTGCAATCAACTGTAATAAAGTACTTTTACCACTACCAGATGGTCCAACTAGTGCTGTCATTTTTCCTTCAGGTATAGTGCAACTTACATTATTAATAACACTTGTCTGGTTATAGGAAAAATTAATCTGATCAATATTGATATTATAATTAGTAAAAGTCACATCATCTTTACCTTCCATAATAGGTTCATTTTGCAGACTCTTCATTCTATCGATAGAAACCAGCATATAGAACAGTTCAGGTAATAATGTTAAAACTGAAATTAAAGGACTATAAATTCGCGAGCTAATAATTACAAAGGCAATAAAAGTAATTGGATCCAAACTTCCAGAAACCATTAAAGTTACTCCGAGTAAAACAACAATACCTAGCCCCACTTGTAATGTCATAGTAGACAAAGTAACAATAATTCCACCTATTCCTTCAAACTTAATTGATGCCCACATCATATTTTTCAAAGCTTTATCTAAGCGCTGGAATTTTTTACCACTTAACCCAAAACCTTTTATGATTTTTATACCATCGAGATATTCTTGAACCTCATCGGAAACAGCTAATTTAGCTTGAACATGTTTTTCACCCAATTTTTGTTCAAGTCTTTTACCGGCAACAACAATAATAATAGCAATCGGCAGAGTACAAAAAATAGCTGCAGACATCCGCCAATCATAGAATGCTAATAAGCAACAAGTTATTAGACTACTAACGGAATATCCTATTAATTGCGGTATAACGTGACTAAGCATATTTTCAATAACCGCACAATCACCCATAATATTTGCAGTAAGTTCAGAAAGATCTTTTCGATTAAAAAAGCTTAGTGGTAATTTGCGAAGTTTTTCAGCAACCGCAATTCTAGTATTGGCCGCTTGACCAAAAGCATTAGCGTAAGTCTTTTTATATTCTCTTTTATAACAGATTAAGAACAAAATTGCCGATAACACGCCTAAGCCCGCCATTATCCAAAGATAATAAACATTCACTGGTATTTGATTAGTTAAAGGCTCAATTAACAACATGATTACCTGTAATAAAATTACAAAGGGCAACATTAATGTCAAATTGGATAAGGTACAAGCAATGATAGCTTGATTAAGATTTTTACTTTCTATATCTGACAACATCAATATTTTTTTAAACATGTGCAACTCCATCATTATGACAAGAGTGATCTGAATGACAATTTTTAGCTGAATTTGACTGATCCATTTGCCAATCTAATGTTTGTCTGTAATATTGCCACATTTTGTAATAGGTATTTTGTTTATCAATAAGTTGTTGGTGGGTTCCTTTTTCAACAATACTTCCTTTATCTAATACCACAATTTGATCGGCATCTTTTATTGTTGATAGACGATGAGCAATCATAATAACGGTTTTACCTTCCATTAATACTTTTAAGGCAAGTTGAATTTTGTATTCATTTTCAGGATCAGCAAAAGATGTAGCCTCATCAAGAATCAATATAGGTGAGTTTTTTAGTAATGCTCGAGCAATTGCTAATCGTTGCATTTCTCCACCAGACAAATGCAATCCTTTAGAGCCTATTACAGACTGATAGCCATCTGGTAATTTTTCAATAAAATCATGACACTGAGCAGCTTTAGACGCGGCAATAACTTCGTCTAGATCGGCATCTGGTTTGCCGATTTTAATATTATCTAAAATTGTTTGTTTAAAGAGAAAAACATCTTGAAACACAAAGCTAACTAATGACAATAAATATTCACTACTCATTTGTTTGATATCTACACCACCAATGGTTATTGATCCTTCTCCAGGATCAAAAAAGCGCGGAATAAGTAATGAAATGGTACTTTTGCCACTACCAGAAAGCCCAACTAATGCGGTCGTTGTTCCCTGTTTGGCAGTAAAAGAGATGTGATTGAGGGCATTACTTTCT
Organism: Gilliamella sp. M0364; assembly: GCF_016100565.1. Lineage (NCBI taxonomy): Bacteria > Pseudomonadati > Pseudomonadota > Gammaproteobacteria > Orbales > Orbaceae > Gilliamella > Gilliamella sp. M0364. The sequence goes on from NZ_JACFSF010000007.1 coordinate 24,962, forward strand.
AAAGAATCATTATCTTTATTCTCATTATAAGAGAATGTAACATCATTAAAACAAATGTCATAATTATCAACTTCAAGACCTGATTCAGGTTCAGCCAATGATTTTATATTGAGGACATTATCCATATTTTCAACACTTTTAACTGCTCTTTGAAAACCTTGTGATACATATAAAAGTTTGAAAAAAGGCGCAGGTAAAGCTAATGAGAAAATTAAATAGAAAATAGATGACAAAATAAAATTGGCATAATTTTCTGTTGTACCTAGTAATAAAATCATTACTGGAATAATAAAAAGATAGATATTATTTAATATGAGCAAAAATAGTGCCATATGATATTTAAAACAATCTATAAACTTAAGGCAATATTGTTGATAAGCTTTGATCGATTCATAAAAGCGTTTAAAAGAAAAGAAAGTTTGATTAAAAGCTTTAACCACTGTTATACCACGAATATATTCAACTGATGCATTACTCATATCAATTAATCGGGTTTGGAACTCTTGCATATTGTTTTTAATTTCTTTACGACGATAACCGCTTTTCAAAACAATATAAGCTAAAATGATTGGTACCAATGTTGCCAAGCCTAAACGCCAGTCGAAAATGGCTAAAATAATAAAAATAATAATTGGAGTAGCAAATGAGCCAATCATATCAGGCAGCTGGTGTGCAATAAAAATCTCTATTTTTTCAATATCATCATCAACAATTTTTCGTAATTCACCACTTGAATGTTTAGTGTAAAATCCAAGAGGCAAACATGATAAGTATCGAATAAAATTGTATTTTAAATGATAAAGCGTTTTAAACGCAGCAATATGCGAGAGACAAAGTGCAACAAAATTTAAAAATATAGATGATGCCGCAGCAATAAAAGCTACCCACCCATATTCGATAATAAGTTCATTATTTAATGTAGTGTTGTTGGTTAGACTGATAATAATTTCATAAACAATGTAATATACTGAAATAAAAGGAATAAAAGCAGTAGCGACGCTTAAGATTGAAAATAAACAAGATAAAATGATAAGTATTTTATATCGAAAAGCAAGTTGCCAAAGACGAGAAGTAGGATTGTTATTACACGTTTTCATAAAATGAACACTCCATTGTGGTAATAATAATCATTATCAGTTATAAATTTTAAAATAACAATTACTTTTGCCCCTACTTTGATTTATCTTAGCTATTACTATTATAGATATTACAGACAAAAAAAGACTATCCTATTTATGACTAAATAATAATATTGTAAATAAAATAGTGAAAAATTTGATTATTCTTGTAATTAAGAATAATTATTTGACAACTCGGAAAGGATTAACTGGCTTCGGTTTAACATTTTCTGCTGGTTTATTCGCACCTTCTCTGAGAGCTTTATAATATGGTTCATCCTCAAATCCCATACCAACACCATTTTCACGAGCATAAATAGCTTCAATAGCCGCCATGGGTACAACAATATGTTGAGGTATACCAGAAAACCTAGCATTAAATTCGATTTGTTCATTATTAGCTAAATATTGGCCGACCGATTGCGGGGCAATATTAAGTACGATTTGATTATCTTTTATAAACTCTTGCGGTACTAATACACCATATACAGATGTATCAACCACAATATACGGAGTTAATTCGTTATCTAATATCCAGTCATAAAAAGCCCGAAAGATATAAGGGCGACGAGGAGTCATGTTATCAATTTCCATAACGGCTACCTTGTTTAATTGCTAATCTGTTGTTAGATAAAAAATAAACTATTACGCTCTAATTTTCTTTTCATCTTCAGTTAAAGAGCTTATAAAAGCTGGACGTTCAAAAATGCGAGCCATATAAGCAAGATAATTCTTCTCGGCTATTTTTGGCAACTCAATACCAATCATAGGTAAACGCCAAAGTAGAGGAGCAAAATAACAATCACATAATGTAAAATCATCACTCATAAAGTAATCTTTTTCTTTAAACATTATGGAGATTGATACTAGATCATCAAGTAAATTTTTACGTGCTTGTTTAGCAGCTTCACTGTCCGGATTAGCTAAAATTGTTTCATAAGCGCTATACCATTCTTTTTTAATGCGATACATGGTTAATCGAGAATTCGCTCTTACAATTGGGTAAACAGGCATTAGCGGTGGATGAGGAAAACGTTCATCTAAATATTCTAATGCAATATGTGGTTCATATAAGGTAAGGTCACGATCAATTAGTGTTGGAATTGAACCGTAGGGATTTAAATCCAATAATTCTTGAGGTAGATTATCTGCTGTAACAAACTCGAGCTCAGCTGTTACCCCTTTTTCTGCCAACACAAAACGAATCTGATGGCCATAAATATCTGTTGTATCACAAAATAATGTCATTACAGAACGTTTATTAACAGCAACAACCATGTTCACTCCAAATATGCAAATTTAAAATAAGTTATTATATGATTGCTATTCTAGCAAATTGGATAACAAATTTGTTAAAAAAAATGAATTTTCTTTTTGTTTTTTCTCAGATTTGTATTTTTTTCGTCTTAGAAAAAGATTATATTTTTAGATGAGAATAAAATATTTATGATATATCATATTGAATAATAATAAATTATTTTTATTTAGGTGGTTGTTATCTAAATTTATATAGTAATAAATAAAACAGAAAAAAAACCCAGCTTGCGCTGGGTTTTTGAAACAAATTTGTAACGTAGCAATTAACGTTTGCTGAATTGTGGACGACGACGAGCTTTGCGTAGACCCACTTTTTTACGTTCAACTTGACGCGCATCACGAGTAACAAAGCCCGCTTGACGTAATGAAGAACGTAAAGTTTCATCATATTCCATTAATGCACGAGTAATACCGTGACGAATTGCACCAGCTTGACCTGAAATACCACCACCTTTAACAGTGATATAAAGATCAAGTTTGTCAGTCATTTCAACTAACTCAAGCGGTTGCATAACAACCATACGAGCTGTATCACGACCGAAGTATTGCTCTAATGAACGTTTATTAATAACGATATTTCCACTACCTGGTTTGATAAACACTCGAGCAGCGGAACTTTTGCGGCGACCTGTACCGTAATATTGATTATCAGCCATCTTCTATCCCCTTAAATATCTAATACTTGCGGTTGTTGTGCCGCATGATTGTGCTCACTACCTGCATAAACTTTTAGTTTACGGTACATTGCACGACCAAGAGGACCTTTCGGTAACATGCCTTTTACAGCAATTTCGATGACTTGTTCAGGATGACGTTCAATCATTTCTTTAAAAGTCGCTTCTTTAAGTCCACCGATGTAACCAGTATGACGATAATAGATCTTATCAGTGCGTTTTTTGCCTGTTACAGCAACTTTTTCTGCATTGATAACGATAATATAGTCACCTGTATCAACATGTGGTGTATATTCTGCTTTGTGTTTACCACGCAAACGGCTTGCGATTTCAGTAGCTAAACGACCTAACGTTTTACCTGCTGCATCAACAACATACCAGTCGCGTTTAACTGTTTCTGGTTTAGCTGAAAAAGTACTCATTCGTATTTATCCAAATTTTAATTAATCTCACGTTAATAAATCATTTGATTTATTTACACTTTTTGATTGCTACTATTAACTAACTAACCCCTTCGAGTTGCTATACTAATTTTGACAATCGAAAACAGTGTTGGGAAGAACACTGTTGTAACGTGGGTGGCAATATTATACAGAAATATTATAAAAGCGCTAGAACTTATAATAAAAAAACCATAGCGATAAAAAACAGTAACTGCTACACTTTTAGTTAACCTTTAATTACACGATATCAATTGATGAAAAAATTAATTCAACTTACTGAAAAAGATTATATAAGCAAAGGACTACATAGAAAGTGCTACCACCATCCAGATGATCCGAATAAATGTATCAAAGTGAATTATAATGATGGTGCCGAAGAGGAAACAAACCGTGAAATTGCTTATTATAAACATCTTATAAAACGCAAAATATCGTGGGATGTTTTAGCAAAATATTATGGCCCAGTAACAACTAATTTTGGACAAGGACATGTTTTTGAATTAATTAGGGACTATGATGGGAAAATTGCTACACCGTTAGAAAAATATCTCTTTCACGAACAATTAACTCAACAATATTATAGTGAGTTAGTTGTATCACTTAAAGCATTAAAAACAGCGTTATTAAAAGATCGAATTATTACCATGACAATCAAGAGTAAAAATATTTTATTTCAGCATTTGTCATCTGAAAACAATCGCTTAATCATTATTGATAATATAGGTAATTCAACCTTTATTCCGATTGCTAATTATGTCGGATTTTTTGCCAAAGCAAAAATAGAACGCACTTGGCAACGTTTTTTGTCATCACTTATTAAAGAAAATCAATATAACAATTTAATAACTAAGTTAATTGATGAAGTGAATCATTAAGTCTAACTTCGGCAATAGTACCTATTTGACGGTCCTGCCGATTTCTTAATGTAAATTGCCCATGATGTAATTTAGTAATTCGATTAACGATACTTAAGCCAAGCCCTATTCCATTATGTTTACGATCCATTCGGAAGAAGGCTTGGGTTAAATTTTCAGTCTTTGATTCATCAATACCACAACCTTCATCTTGAACAGTAATAATAATATCTTGAATGTCTTTATAAAAGCATATCGTAATTTTACTTTTATTCGGACTATATCGATAACTGTTTTCAACAAGATTGCGAATCAGTAAACGAATCAGAGTAGCATCGCCACTAAAAGTAATCTTATTAGTAATTTGCCATTCAATCGTTTGTTGTTTCTGTTCTGTTAATTCAGTTAACTCATCAAAAAGTGACATTTGAATATCATCATAAAAATTAATTTTTTGATACTGACCTAACGTAAATTTTTGACTAGCCCTAGCAAGCATTAAAAGTTGTTCTACGGTATTGACTAAACGATCTATACGTTCAATTAATTCACGACAATCAATTTTATTTTTTGCTTCAAGTAATTCTAAATGCAGACGAATACCAGCCAATGGTGTTCGCATTTCATGAGCAACATCGGCAGTGAATAGACGTTCTTGCGAAAGAGTATTATTGAGTCTCTCAAATAAATTATTTAATACCAACGTAATCGATTTGATTTCACGCATATTACTAATTGGCTTTATCGGCTTAAGATTATCCGCGGTTCTTTGATTTAGATCCTTTTCCAGAATCTCTAAAGGTTTAGTAATCCATTTAATAGCTTTATAAGCTAAAAATAATGTCACAGCCATCATAGAAAAAGCTGAACAAAACAGAGCAAAAATAGCCTCTAACTCCTCGTGCTCAACTACTTCGTCGATTTTATTTTTACTTAATGTTAAATTAACTAGAACATCAATTTGCTCTTTACTTTCATGCCATAACCAAAATACCGTAATAATTTGGCAAATTAACATAATAGCGCCTAAAGTAAAAAAAAGATTCCAACGAATACTATGACGGATCTTGGTCAAGGATTTTTCAATCATAAATTTATCATTCACTAAATTTAGAATAATAGCTAATTATCAATATTGAGTTGATAACCATATCCACGTACAGTTTTGATTAAATGTTTACCTAATTTATTTCGTAACGCATGAATATAAACCTCAAGCACATTTGAACTAGGATCACTTTGCCAATCATATAAATCATTTTGCAATAAATTACGATGTACTTTTTCTCCAGCTTTTAACATTAATCTAGACAATAAAATAAACTCTTTAGGTGTTAATATAACTTCTTGTCCATTTAATGTCGCTGTTTGTCGTTTAATATCAATGCTAATCGGGCCATAATTAATAACATTATCAGCTGTTCCTTGATTTCGACGAATCAATGCCCTGACTCTTGCTAGTAATTCAGTTAAAGCAAAAGGCTTAATTAAATAATCATCAGCACCAAGATCTAAACCTTCTACTCTATCTTCAATAGTATCGCGGGCAGTTAAAATAAGAACAGGAACCTCAATTTGTTTTTTACGCCAACGAGTGAGTAAATCTAAACCATCGCAATCTGGCAGTCCCAAATCAAGAATAATTAAACTGAATTGCGAAAACTCTATATGTTCTTCCGCTTGCTTACCATTAGATGCCACTTCACAAACATAGCCATCAGACGTTATACCATCGTATAACCCTTTTTGTAATAAACTATCGTCTTCGACTATAAGTATTTTCATTATAGTTCAACCTTAAGTAGATTTGAAAAATACCCTAACTAGCATAGTTAACTAGTATATGCCTAACCTTGAACAACTTAAATTTTTAATCATTTATAAATTTTGTAATATAGAAACCAAAATTTTTTAATTAAATAAACTGATATAAAACTTAATAACATACCAACTAGAATATCTAGTGGCCAATGAACCCCTAAGTAGATACGACTCCAACAAACAAGCAAAGCAACTACAGTAGATAAATAAGCAAACGATTTAAATTGCTTTTTATAATTTAAATAAATAGAAAAACAGATAGTCCAAATAAAAACAGCATGCTGACTCGGTAACGAACTGGTTTTATCATGAGTTAAAAAATTAGTACCCACATTAAGTACAAATGGCCGTGGCGAATAAAATAGATGCCTCATAATAAAAGTAACAGTTAGCACCAATGCTAAACTTATTAAAATTTTTATCACCAATGTTCTATATACTGGTTTGTATATACAGTATATTGCTAATAAGCCAATAGGTAGCAATATTAAGTAATTAGCACAAAACACAGCAAAAAGAATAAACAACTTCGAAGCGTGTTCTTGAGCATTAATTAATAAAAAAAGATGAGTGTTCATATTAAGTAACATATCAAAACCAATATTGATAATACTTACTTATAATTTAGCAAACAAAGCTTAAAAGAACCTTAATAACCTTTTTGACTTTTTTAGAGATGTTTTGCTCAATACTATTAAAACAAACCATCTAGCTATTTTTTGCGAGAAAATAAATGATATTTTGGTAATACTGATACTGTAAAATCAAGTGTGGCACAAATAATAAAATAAACCATAATAACAAACAAAAAAATCTCTGTAGGATAAACCATACTACGATTATTAATTTGGGTAGCAATAAAGGTAAACTCTGCAACACCAACGATATAAGCTAGAGAGGTATCTTTAATTAATGATACCCACTGATTAACAAAGGAAGGTAACATCATTTTTAATGCTTGTGGCAAGATAATAAAAATAATGACTTGGGTTTTCGTGAAACCTAATGAAAAAGCTGCTTGCCATTGTTCTTTGCCAATAGCTACCATTCCTGCATGAACAGAATGACCAATGTATGCACCACCAATTAATGATAAAGCAAAAATCACAGTAGTGATAGCTGGCACATCAATATTTAATAAAACTGGCAATAAAAAATAAGTCCAAAATATGAGCATAATAACGGGAATCGCTCTTAAAAAACCTAATACAATAACTAAAAGTTTACGTAAAAATCCGTCACAAACCGTTAAACCGACTCCCGCGAAAATACCCAAAATGGTCGAAAAAACAATAGCAGCAAAACTCATTAACAATGTTAATACTACGCCACCAGGGAAATTACCAAAAATAAGATAATCGAGATTATGCCAAATAATTTCAAAACCCTTAAAATCCATAACGTATTAGACCTTGCCTATTTGTAAATATTTTGATTGATAAATATTGCCTAGGGTACCCACAATAACAATAGCGAAAATATATAAAAAAGTTGCTACTGCAAAATCCTGAAATGTTTTTAACGATTCGGTTTCTACTTGACGAGAAACATAAGATAGTTCTAACACACCTATTGCCATGGTTAGCGATGAGTTTTTGATAATATTCATATATTGACCGATCAATGGAGGAAAAGCGATACGAAAGCTTTGCGGTAAAATAATAAATCGCATACTCTGCCAACGAGTGAGACCTAACGCTAATGAGGCTTGTTCTTGTCCATTACTCACCCCCATAATACCAGCCCGGAATTCTTCAGCAATAAAAGCACTGGAATAACATGTTAAACCAATTAAACCAATAATAAATTCAAAAGATGGCATTTTTAGAGTGAACAAAAACAGTTGAATTTCTGGTTCATCAAATAACCATAATTTAAACTCAATCGGTAACAAATTACCAATACCAAAATACCAGAAAAAAAGTTGCGGTAGTAATGGCGAATAACGAAAAATGGCGTTATATCCAATAACAACGCCTTTGATAATTTTAATATGACTTTGCTGAGCAATAACTAATAAAAATCCTAATGTGGTAGAAAAGATAATTGTTAAAAAAGAGATAGCCATAGTGACTAAAAAACCATCCCACAACCACCACAAATAACGTGGCTCTAGTAATTGCTCATACATATAATTTATTGACCTTTACCTATTTTGAAATCACCACGAGGCATCGCAGAATTTGTATCTGGACCAAACCAGCGGTTATAAATAGTCAATGCTTCACCATCATTTTCAAGTTTTAACAATATTTGATTAACTTTTTCTTTTAAACGAGTTTCACCTTTTGGAACACCAACAGCTTGATATTCTTCAGTAATACTAAATGGTGAAATTTCAAAAACAGCACGTTGTTCTTCTGGGACATTTGCGAGTAAACCAATTAACTTAGCATCATCTTGAGTAATAGCTTGTACCACTCCATTACGTAATGCTGCAAAAGCAAAAGGCGTATCATCATAAGAAATCACTTTAGCGGTTGGGAACTTTTCACGTAACGTAATTTCCATTACAGTCCCTTTATCAGCCCCTATACGAAGATTTTTAAGATCATCAGCTGTTTTTAACAATCCTTTTTTAGCCACAAACTTCTGACCAGTGGCAAAATAAGGCAAACTAAAATCAACTGTTTTAGCTCGCTCATCAGTAACCGTAAAGTTGGCAACGATCAAATCCGCTTTTTGCGAGGTAAGTAATGGAATACGATTAGCTGGATTAGTTGGAACAAGTTCCACTTTTACATTTAATGCTTTAGCTATTTCATTAGCATAATCAACATCTAGCCCGGCAATTTTATTGGTTTTTTCATCAATAAATCCAAACGGAGGATTACTATCAAATACAGCAATCTTAATCTCACCTCGTTTTTCAATATCGTCTAAACGATCTGCATAAGCAGTGTTCACGCCTAATAGTGTGCTAATCAAAGCTACAGCTGTTAATGATTTAGTTAGAAATTTCATGACAACATCCTTAATAAGAGAGGTATTTACATAAAAAGTCTAACAATAAATAGTCTTTAGGATAAATAACAAATATTTACATCTATATAACTATTGGTTATATGTTTAAAGTTAAATTATATTAAAAATAATAAAAACGCCCAAAATTGACGTTTTTATTATTTCAATATTGAATTTTAAAAAATCATTTTTCTTTTAACTTATTTATACTTGTAACGATATCTTTTTTGGTCCCAAATGCTCCCGCTTTTGTTACAATTTTAATATTACCATAACGTTCATGAATTAATGTTGACATCACAATTCCGGGGGATATTTCTTGCTTAATACAACATCCTGCAGCTTGAATTTTATTAACAATATTAACGGCAGTATCACCACCGGTTAAAAACAATCCAGAAATAGAGACATTTTTTAATACAATATCTACAATAGATCCTAAACATTCTTTAACTTTAGTTATTGCATCATGAAAAAGAATACCATTTTCTTCTGAAAATGCTAAAGTCTGTTCATAATCAGATTTACTCTTACAGGTTGTTAAGATTACATCCTTTTTTTGAGACAATTTTAAGCAAATTTCTTCAGCATATTTATTATATGTTTCATTGTTAAATATATCAGCAGGTTCAATTTTTACAATATTAATTCCTTCTGACTCAGCATAATTTATTTGTTCAATTGATACTTGACTAATACTTGCAACAACACCTAGAACAGGATCTGTGGGATATAATGAGTTGAAAAGGCCTTCAGCTAATCCAGCGCTTCCAACATATAGAATTTTTTTATTAAGCTTCAATAGGATTTTTGATAAATCTGATATCTGTTTATCTGATACTATATCTATAACATGTAAATACTCATCAGAAATATTGAAACAATTATTATCTAACTCAGATACCTCATGATATCTGACTGATTCTTTAAATGCTTGATTAAGAATTTCTGCTAAATTATCAGTTTTAATAGGACTTAAAGGATCTTTTGTCAATTCAGTATTCATTAATGGTTCATCATTTAAATGCTGTTTTCCATTTTTAGTAATACGATTCATTTTGGGAAATGCGGGAGCAAATACAATTAAATCAGGGTGATAAACATCTGCAATAGCTCTGATTTCATGAGCTATATTTCCTCTTAAAGTTGAATCTACTTTTTTATAAATAATATCAAATTTACTTAATGCACAAACTTCTGATACCATTTTAAATACTTTATAATATGAATCGTTAGCATTAAGGTTTCTTGATTCAGTATCAAGCACTATTGAACTTGAATGAAATGCTGGAGACAATAATACATCTACATTTATCCCTCTTTTTTTCATCTGTATTCCTGTATCATTTGCCCCTGTAAAATCATCTGCAACAATCAAATATTGGGTTGTCATTATATTTACTCCTATTTAGCTTTCATTTCTAGTTTTGCTTTTTTCTTATTTTCTAACTTATTTAAAAAGCTAACTAAGATTGGACATAAAACTGCAGTAACAATAACAGCAGCAGCTACCTGTGCAGTTGCCTGAGGCATTATTTCAGCGAAAGTAGGATCAACAGCTGCTACAGCTGCTGGAGTAGCAACTGCATTTCCTGCGGTTGCACCTACAGCAGCCCCTACTTGCGGAAATTTAAAACGAAATAGTTTAAAAGCAAAATATCCTGCAAAACCTGTAATAAAAACACAGCTAATACCTAGTAAAATACCTGACATACCAGCATTAATAAGTTGATTAAAATTGAGAGCAGCACCTAAAGGAAAAGCAAAAAGAGGAATCAAAATACTTGTACCTGGAGCTAAAAATTTCCTAATATTATCATCTAAATTTCCAAGAATTAATCCCAGTAGAATAGGAACTAAGGCTGCTAATAAGACGGTAAATGAAATTTGAGCTAGACCTGTTGCTCCAAAAGCCAACATAGTAAAAAAAGGACCATCAGATAACGCGATGACTGATACAGCCCCAACATCAGTTGAATCTCCATACTCTCCAGCAAGTGCTGCATACAACCCACCATTTTTATTGGTTAATGAAGCAATTATTGCTAAAGGTGTAATTCCTAACACACCATATATACCCCAAAAATAATTTACGATGATACCTAATATTGCACCAATTAGAACTTTAACTAATAATAAGATAACTCCTTTTAGGACAGGTAAACCTGCCTGTTTTATCTGTATTTGTGCGCCATTACATAATAAAAACGCAGCTAATAAAGCTGGAGCTCCTGTTTTTAATAATGCTTCAGTGAATCCTCCAATTGAAAAAACTTGTGGAGCAAAAGTATTAGTAATAGCTCCAAGAACCAACGGAACAACCATCAATCCGCCAGGTATTTTTTTTACCGTATTTAAAATATTCATATTAATTCCTTTGAAATAATAATTGGTACTTCTTTACAAATCACCCACTAAATATGATTCAAATAAATCATTTTGATTTATTTGAATCATATATTATCAATAACAGCATTTAATTATATTTAAAATGATTAGTTTTATGACCAAGATCACACAAATATTATTTATGATTAAATTTAATCAAATTAAGTGGATTTTTCAAATTAAAAAATATATAGTTTAGAAAGATTAATATTTGAATTTAAAATTTCATATAAGGAGATAAATTGTGTCAAAAATCATAGCGATAACTATGGGAGATCCAGCAGGAATTGGGCCGGAAATTATTGTCAAAGCACTACAATCAGATATTGTAAAAAATATAAATTCGGTTGTAATTGGTTCGGCTGATTTATTAAAAAAACAATTAAAAATGGGATTATTTAAGAACATTAATCTTAATATAATCAATAGCGTTAGCGAAGCAGATTTCTCAAAAAATGTGATTAATATAATTGATATAAAATTGGAAGATATCGATTCATTGCAACCAGGAAAAATTCAACCACAAGCGGGAGATCTAGCTTATCGATGTGTAAAAAAAGCAACAGAATTAGCTCTTGCGGGCGAAGTTACGGCAATTGCAACAGCACCACTAAACAAAGAGGCACTACACTCGGCAGGACACATGTATCCAGGACATACTGAGTTATTAGCTAAACTCACTAATAGTAAAGATGTCGCAATGGTACTTTATACTGATTCACTAAAAGTGATTCATGTTACCACACACGTTTCACTACGAAACTTTTTGGATAAATTAAGTAGTGATAGAATTGAAAAAGTAATTAAAATTGCTGATGACTTTCTTAAAAAAGTAGGAATTTCTGATCCCAAAATTGCTGTAGCTGGTGTTAACCCCCATGCAGGAGAACATGGCCTATTTGGTGATGAAGAAATAAAATTTGTTACACCTGCTATTGAAAAAATGCGGCTTTGTGGCATTGATGCTATTGGTCCATGTGCACCTGATACAGTATTTTTACAAGCCCATCAAGGTAAATTTGATATGGTTGTCGCAATGTACCATGACCAAGGTCATATCCCACTTAAATTATTAGGCTTTTATGATGGGGTAAATATCGCAGCCGGACTACCATTTATTAGAACATCAGCCGATCATGGCACCGCATTTGATATTGCATGGCAAGGTATTGCAAAAGCCGATAGTATGATAGAATCAATCCGATTAGCGGAACTGTTATCATAGTGAACAATATTAATAAACATAGCAAAACAAAAAGGAGAATTTTCAGTGGGTAAATACAATCGACTTGATCAAATCATGGATTATCTTAAGATTCATAACTTAGTCACAGTCGAAGAGTTAGTTATAGCTACTGAAGCCTCTCCTGCCACAATTCGTCGTGATTTAATTAAATTAGATCAACAAGGAGTAATTAGTCGAACTCATGGAGGGGTTACTCTAAATCGTTTTATTCCTAGTCAACCAACTACATCTGAAAAAATTCATAAAAATTTTAATGAAAAACAGCTTATTGCAGATGTTGCAGCCGAACTAATAAAAGCTGGAGACTCAATAGCGCTTGATGCCGGGACAACAACTTTGGAAATTGCTAAAAGAATTACCCAAATGCCTGTCAGAGTTATTACATCAGATTTGCATATTGCTCTTTTTTTATCTGAGTTTAAACAGATTGAAGTGACCATCATTGGCGGTAAAATTGATGATAGTAGTCAATCATGCATCGGTGAACATGGACGTTCATTGCTACTACAAATTAATCCTGATATTGCATTTGTAAGTTGTAATTCATGGAGTTTAAGTAAAGGTGTAACTGCACCAACTGAAGACAAAGCATTAATTAAAGCAGGATTTGCTCAAAAGGCGGATAAAGTAGTACTTGTCGCAGATAGCAGTAAATACAATTCTTATTCTTTATTTACCTCTATACCACTCAATCGTTTTACCGATATTATTACCGATAACCATTTAGATACTGAAACAGTACAAAATCTTCAAAGCCAACCATTTAAGTTACATATTGCCAGTTAATATATTTCACAGATAAATCAATAAAAAATAAAATTCATTTATCTGTGATATTTGCCTTATTCTACAATTATCCAACTATTTCACTATCTACAAAAAAATAGGCAATTTCTCTTTCGGCGGATGAAATAGAGTCTGAACCATGTACTGCATTTTCTGTGGTGTTATCGGCAAAATCAGCTCTTAATGTTCCTTGCTCAGCGTTACTTAAATCGGTAGGTCCCATTAATTGGCGATATTGGTAGATGGCATCTTCACCTTCAAGCACTTGTACAACTATTGGACCTGAAATCATTAAATTAACTAATTTATCAAAAAAAGGCTTATTTTGATGTTCAGCATAAAAGCCTTCAGCTTGAGACTTTGTCAGCTTAATCATTTTCATAGCAATGATTTTGAGTTTTGCTTTTGATATTCGAGTTTCAATCTCACCTATGACTTGTTTGTTAACGGCATTGGGCTTAATGATTGATAATGTTCGTTGTATAGCCATATGAGAATTCCTTTATTAATCTGATATAAAAGTTAATCGAACAATTTGACCACTTTCATCTAATAATAATAAACGATGTATCCCCTTTTTGGTCACTGTTAAAGCAATTTTTTCATTATTATGGGAATTAGCTACTAAATCCCCATCTAAAAACCACCATTTTTCACCATAACCACCTTCTGGAATTAGATCAACAGTCACTTGATTAAATCCTGGTAAAGCTCTAATCAGTTGTTTATCACGTAGCCCAACAATATTGAGAGAAGAAAAGATATCCTTACCCATTACAGGACATGTTTTATCTATTGGAGGTAATATTGATTTCCTTCGTTCTTTAGTTAGTAACCAATTTTCTAATGAAACAGGCCATAATGCTACCTGTTTTTTTTGTGCACCTAAACAATCAGCTGCGACACGTTCACTTCGTTCATTTACCCAAATATTTATCCAACCAGAACGGTAAATGTTGTTTTTCAATTCGCTATAAGTACTTAATGTTGGTGGTACCATTTTATCCAATACCCATGCTGTTTTTTGCCGATGACAATTCGCATCCGATTCTGGAAGAGGTTGTCCTAATGGCCAGCAGATTTTCATAGAAGAAACTGATTTAGGCATTTCATTATCAATAATAGGTCGATTCAAACGAGTTTCTCTGTTTAATAATATTGAATTCACTTGCTGTAAAATTGGCATTGCTGACATTGAACCATATTGTCCAGGAACAGGAGTACCGTCTGGTCGCCCTACCCAAACACCGATTAAGTACCTTGGATTGATTCCAATTGCCCAAGCATCCCGATAACCATAACTGGTACCAGTTTTATATGCTAATAAATTACTATTAATTAGCATTTGTCTTGTTATCCAAGCGCTACCATCAGAAATAAGTGGTTTATTTATTAAAGGTTCTTTTTGAGTAAATCGTAACGGACTCACCTCACCATGCCGAGCAAAGGCACTGTAAGCACTAACAAGATTATCCATTTTTAACGAAGCGCCACCTAATATATAAGAAATATTTGGTTCATTAGCAATAGAGGATAAGGGTAAACCAATACCAGCCAGTTTGGCGGTAAATCGCTTTGGACCATATAATTCAATTAACTGAACTGCTGGTAGATTCAGTGATTTACTTAATGCCTCTGATGCGCTAACAGGGCCATAAAAACCTTCATCAAAATTAGTTGGTCGATAATCTGACGTTATACGAGGAACATCTTGCAATAAAGATTCAGAATGAATCATACCCTCATCAATAGCAAAGGCATAAATAAATGGTTTTAATGTAGAACCAGGAGAACGTAATGAACTAATCATATCAATCTGGCCAAAACGTTCTTTATCATTAAAATCAGCAGAACCTACATAGCCTTTTACAGTCATATCCGTATGGTCAACAACTAAAATAGCCAGTGATGTTTTAGGAGGTAACTGTTTTTTACGGTTAATCGCTAAATCTTCTAAATTATACTGGATAGACACATCAATGGTTGAATGTATAATATCCTCATTAGGATATTGCTGTTTTAGTCGATAAGCTAATAATGGAGCCAACTGCGGAGTCTTTCGTGGATAAACCCAAACCTCATCTCGTCGGACTTGTTCAATCAAATCATTTGACCATACTTGATATTCAGCCAATCTATCTAGGACTTTGTTACGCGCTTGCTTAGCTCTTTCAGGAAACCGATCAGGTCGTAATCGACTAGGAGCTTGAGGTAAAACGGCTAATAAAACAGCTTCACTACGGGTTAATGCTTTGGGTTGTTTACCAAAATAAGACCAGCTTGCAGCCCCTATGCCTTCGATCGTGCCACCATAAGGTGCATGATTAATATATAAAGTTAGAATTTCTTTTTTACTATAATGTAATTCTAATTGAAAAGTACGAAAAATCTGTTTTAACTTACCAAGCAGTGTTCGATCATGAGGATATAATAACCGAGCCACTTGCATTGAAATAGTGCTGCCACCAGAAATAATTTTATCATTTGTTATATTTTGCCAAGCAGCACGTAGTAAAGAAATTGGGTTAATACCAATATGATCGTAAAAATAACGATCTTCATAATTTAATAAAACGTCTAGATAATAATTAGGAACTTCATCAAGACTAACTGAATAACGCCAAATACCATTTTTATCAGCAAATCGCCATAATGGCGTTTCATCTTCAGCGATAACAGTCTGCGTAGTTTTATTTTGTGAAACAGATAATGGAAAAAGATAATCAGCAACAAAAAAGCTGCCAACGAATAAAACTAGTAATATCAATAAGAATTTAAATAGTTTACAAAAGCACTTTTTCATTATCGTTATTATATTATACAGCTAAATTTATTTAGAAATAAAAAATTCCGCCAACTATATTGGCGGAATAATCATTTTATAAAATGTAATGGTGAAATTACTTATCACCTTCTTCATTGTTATCCTTTTTACTAGGACTGGATATTGTCATCAAATCAAGTGATTGTCCTATAGCAAACCGATCTGGTCGATACATAGACTCAACATAAGGATAAGGAATCATGTAATCACCTGTAGTCACTGCTCTAACTAAATAAGCAACGCGTTTACGATATTTATTTTCATTGACATAGGTATTGATATTCACCGCAGCAACATATCTATCATCTCTAAATTCCTGATATTTAATCTCGTTAATATCCTCATTTTTTAATAAATCAGCAACCCATGGAATTGTTGATAAATTTACACTGCTATTAGCAAGATTTTGATTTTCTAGCTCCAAACCTGCAGGTAAGAAATCAACAATTAAGGCATCATGCACAGCTTTTTGAGCTGTTACATCTAAAACGACAACCATCATTGAACCTACTTCTATATTCGATGGTATTATCTCTTTACCTTGTAAATCATAATAGGTACGCTTAATAGTTAAAAAACCATCTTGCGATGTTGGTGCTGGAGGTGTTTTTTCATAGCCTGTAACAGAAAATTTAATATAAAGCGGCTCATCATGAGCAGAATTATTAATAGATAATCCTTGTGCTAATCCATCAAAATCATAGGAGTGAGAAACAACTGAATCAACATCATCAATTTTGCCATTTATTGAAACTTTGAATTGATTACCACTTTTATGTTGTTCTAATGTCCAACCAGCAATAAATAACGCATTTAATTCCTGTGTTGAGAAATAACGTTGATCATTTAATAAATCTGACAAATTATATAGATAATTTGCTTGATTATTCTGCGCCATATTATTTTCTATCAATAAAGAAAGAATTAATGACTGATCACGAACTGTACTACCATAATTACCTAACCACCTATCATTATATGTATATGGAGTAGTAAAAACTAACGGCAATAATTTGTCATAGGTTGCCTGATAACCATTTAATTTTGCTGTTACCGCTAAATGAGCTAATGGTAATGGTGAGTAGATAAATGATGTATCACTGCTCATTATTTTATCGGTTAAATAATTAATTTCATTACGCATTGCTGCAGTGATTTTCTCTTGTTTAGAAAGTATCATCAACGCATAGGCTTTAATAGATAATTTATTAAACTCAAGCACGTCTAAATCACCGTAATAGCTAAGATTACTAAATGCAGAGGCATCATAAATATATTGACCAATACGCGTCATTGCAGCATCAAGCGCTTTATCATTAACCTGATATCCGCGCTCTTTAGCTTGCAATAAAAAGTCTGTGGCATAGACTGTTAGCCAATGTTCTTCTTCACTATAGTTACTCCATAAACCAAAGCTGCCATTACTACGTTGCATTGATAAAATGCGTGAAATACCTGTTTGAACTTTTTCTCGGCGCTTTTCATCAGAATCAGTTTTAATGCCTAACTGCGCCAGTTGTTCACTGTTAGCATATAAAGATGGGAATAAGCCACTCGTAGTTTGCTCTAAACAGCCATATGGGTAAGCAAATAATCTTTTAATATATTGTGCAATATTTAACGGAGGTTGATTAGAGACCACTAACTGTCCTTCAACAGTATTTTCGATTAAACCAGTTAAAGCTTGGTCTGATAATTGCCAGCTTTCATTTGCATCTACTGCTGAGACATAAGATCTTGAAGTTGCGGCATATGCAGGTCTTATACCAATTGTCCAAGAACGACTTATATTGAAATCAGAATTATCTTCAAGCAAAATGCCTTTTACATCTATCTTTATTGTTCCTTTACCATAACCGTAATCGGCAGCAACAGGAATCTTAATAATATCTTTCTGTTTACTATCTAGTTTTACAGTAACCGATTTTGTTTCATTTTGATGAAGCAAACCACTAGCTGATACCTCAACTTGCATGTTTTGCGTACTACCAGTCAAATTATGCAAATCTAACGCTAAAATCGCCTGATCACCGCCAGATAAGAATCGAGGTGTTGTTAATTCAGCAATAACAGGAGCAGCAACTTTCATCGTTTTTTCAGCTCTGCCAAAACGATTGGTATCCCATGCTTGCGCCATAATTCGTAGTTCACCATTAAAATCAGGCAATGGTAAGTTAATTATCCCTTCGCCTTCATCATTTAACTGAATAGTTTCAAGTTGTTGTGCTACAATTAGGACGTCATTTAATGGTTTTTTACCACCAGCACCCATCGCATCACCACCAAAGCTCATGTTAACATTACGACCTGAAGCTTCAATCAATTTACCATAAACATCGTAAATACTGGTATCATAGCGTTTACGACCTAAAAATCCTGTATATGGATCGGGTGTAACAAAATCAGTTATATTTAACACACCGGAATCAACTGCAGAAACCAAAACTGTGACTTTTTTATCCTTTTGAATAAATTCTTTATCCATTTTGATTTTTATTGGTACAGTAGTTTCTGGTTCAACTTGTACTGGTGCATTGATTGCAACATTTAACTGACGGTCTGTTGTGTCAATTGGTAAATATAATAACCCAATTGCTCGTTTAACTGTTTGTACAGCAGCATCTGTCGATGGACGAACTATCATAGTACTAATATAAATGTCATGTCGTCCCCAATTTTCGATTGGTATATCAACATCTAAACCATTTTCATCAATAGTTATTGATTTTTTCCAAATGGTACCACCATTGCTTTCTAAAGAGATATAACCGGAGCCAGCAACTGGTGCCTGCACATTCACTCTGGCTATATCGCCAACTTTATAAGATGGTTTATCAATAGTTAACTTAACTTGATCTGGCCGTACAGATTTTGTGCCACGAGTATTATCTTCCCAATCATAACCAGCCCAAAAACGGAAACTTGTCACAACATTAGTTTGAGGATCAACAACTTCAACGCGATAAGAGCCATAATCAGTTGGTTGGAAACTTATTTTTGTTGTACTACCTGCATCAATAGATAATTGATTTTCTGAAACCATATATTCACTAGAATTATAGTTTACTCGCCAACCATCCTCATCTGACCAAGTCCAATAATAATTACGACGTTCGCGAATCAATCGAGCTTTTAGTGAATTTGTAGCTAACTTTTCACCTTCAAGATTAATATAAGCAATTTCAAATTCGGCATTATGGTCAATGTCAACAGTAGGACGATCATAATATTCATCCTTATTCCAATCATAATATGGTGAATCTTCAAATAGCGCTCGAATTGCAGGTAATTTATCTGCAGGCCATATGGTTTGTGTCGCATAACGTGTAACCGGTCGACCTCCTGAATCAAGTAGACTTGCTTGTAAAACCAATTTAGCAGGAGACTGTAATCCAGACCAATTATCTTTGCTAACCTCAATTTGAGTTAAACCATCATCATCCAACTCAACTTCAAGAGAATCAAGCTCACGATATAGGCTTTCGTCTGTCACTTTTCCAATTTTGAAGTCAGCTAGGCCAGTAACTGAATCGACGGTCTTTAAATAGAGATTAGCTTCTAAACTGTTACCTATTGCTGGTTCACCATATAAATACCAACCTTTAACATTAAAGTTAATATCTTCGTTATTAAGAACCGCCCCGCTTGTAGTGCTTTTTATTTCCATTGCCATACGTTCAGGCAAAAACTCTTCAACTTTAAAGTTCCAGTAACGATAATCATCATCGCCTAAATTAAAACGAATTGCCCATTTACCTGTTGCGGCATCATAAGGAATATCAAACGTTTGCTGATATAAACCATTTAAATCAGCATTACTTTTTAATTGGTAATTTTTAATCACTCGACTATCAGGAGAAAGAATATCAACAATGATAGGTTGATCTGGTAATGATTGCCCATCAGCATCACGTAATAATGCATTAAAATAGACGGTTTCTTCCGGACGATAAAGATCACGAGGTCCGAAAACAAACAATTGTTTTTGATAAAAAGGACTACCGGACAAATTGAAATCAGTCAAATTAAGCGCATTACGATCAATATTAACAAAAGAAGTTTGCTGGCCATCACTGGCTGTTAATAACGAATAGTCATAATTATTACCTAGGTTAAATTCAGCATAACCATCTTGATCTGTTACTGCTGAAATTGTATGACATTTTTTACTATTTTCATCTTTACGACACATTAATGATAAATCAATATTTGCTAATGGTTTACCATTATCTAAACCATGAGTCATTACTGCTATCTTAGCATTTTTATAACGATGAACTGACACACCAATATTACTAATTGAAAATAAAGTTGCTGGATTCGATTCATTATAAATACCTGCTTCATTCATCACAGCAATATAAACACCTTCTTGATTAAGTTCAGCAATATTAGCAAGGTTTACTAAAACTGTTTCTTGTGCATTAGGTTTTGGATGAAGATCGAATCTTGATGAATAAACTAAATCAGCATATTTAGTCAATTCTTTTGAACGCCAAATTGAAAGCAAATCAATAAAACCAAAATCATCCACTAATTTAGATAATTTTTCTGGTTTAATTTTAAAAAAGTTAATATCAATTTTATTTACATTCAGCGTTGTGACAGGTAATCCGCTCATAGATTTACTTGGTAGTAATATACCCGAACTTGCAAAACCTACTGTAGGTTGGCGGTCTTGAGTCGTAATTTCTTTTTGGTAAACAGATTCTAAATGACTGTCGTTGATAGCTGATAATAATTTATCAATGGTTAAAACCAGTTGTCGATCTGGTTGAAGATAACGATGTCTTAGCTCTAAACCATTATCAGATAATTCCCATGCTCCATCAACATTACCTGTTTTTCTATCAACTAATCTGAGTAAATTAGAAAAATTCAACTTAGGATTAAGAGGTACCGAAAAAGTCACTACTAAAGTACTTGAACCATCAATAATAACTTCAGAACTATCAATGACAGTTAATTGTTTTCCTTTGTACTTTTCAATTAATTCTGGCGTTGGATTAAAGGCATTATGAGATCCAGCCTCAGCTTCAGTTAAAGTTTCTGTTGCAACAGTATTGGTTTTATTGTTAATGACATCTGTTGCTACCTCAGTTTTATCAGCCTGTAGTGAATTTACTGTTTTATCTTTCTGATTATCACAAGCGCATAGCATCAAAAATAAACTTAACACCGCTAAGTGTTTTATCAATCTCATTATTTCACCTAATCCCTTACTGTTACAATGAATGTACTGCTTTTTTTATCAATATTATGCACTTTCAGACAAAGTTTAGCAAAACTTCTTTAATCAGATTTATAATTTTTTTATAATTAAGTTATGAATTTTGTTAAAAATTTTGAGGAACGGCCTTTTTGAGAAAGAAAAATAGGCAGTTAGAATTTACTATATTGTCAATAAACTCTAACTAGCGAATAAGTAATAACTTGTAGGTAAACTTAAAGTCAAGTTACTGAGATTTGATAAGCAATTTTTTTAAGATAAAGTTTAAAATAATTCCGTATAACGGTAAAAAGAATAATCCACAGATAATAATTTTAAAGCTATAATCGATAGTAGCAATTTCAACCCAATGCGTAGCCATAAATTCATCATTTGTTTTATAAAAGGCGATCGCAAAAAAGACGATGGTATCAATACCATTACCTAATATTGCTGATGCTGAAGGCGCTACCCACCATGCTCTATTTTTACGTAAATAATTAAACACGGTAATATCCATCAATTGACCTACTAAGTAAGCGGCAAAACTCGCTAAAGCAATCCGGAAAACAAAGCTATTAAACTCGGCTAACGCGGAAAATCCCATCCAATGGGTTTCAAAAAACAGTACTGAGATAGAATAAGAAAATAGTAAAGCGGGAATCATCACCACAAAAATAATCTTCCTCGCTAAACTCGCGCCAAAGACCCGAATAGTTAAATCGGTAGTCAAAAAGATAAATGGAAAGGTAAACGCTCCCCAAGTGGTATGGAAACCAAAAATATCAAAAGGGATTTGTACCAGATAATTGCTTGAAGCAATAACCAAAATATGAAAAAACGAAAGCCAACCAAGGGCTTTCATTTGTTGTGCGTGAGTAAATTGGCTAGTTTGTTCTGAATTAGTGTTCAGATACATAAATTTTTCCTTTTTTAATGGGGTAAGTGAACCCAGTGTTACAATTAATTTGAATGATTAAGATATTCGTTTAAACCTTTTTCGCGAAGAATACAGCTAGGACATTTACCACAACCACCATCAACGCCATAATAACAAGTATGGGTGTATTTTCGGACATAATCCAAATAACCAAGCTTATCGGCCATCTCCCATGTTTGAGCTTTAGTGAGATACATTAGCGGTGTAATAAGATTAAAGTTATAATCCATAGCCAGATTCATCGATACATTCATTGATTTAATAAAAATATCACGACAATCAGGATAGCCACTAAAATCAGTTTCACAAACACCAATAATAATGTCGCAAATATCTTGTTGTTTGGCATAACATCCAGCTAGAAGTAAAAACAGCATATTACGACCGTCAACAAAAGTATTCGGGTAATCCCCATCTTTGGCTGCTTTAATTTCTTGCGAGTCATCAATCAAAGCATTATTAGTGGTCTGTTTAATCACCGAAGTATCGATCACCGTTTGTTTAACGCCAAGATCTTCAGCAATCCATTTAGCTTTTTCCAGTTCAATTGCATGACGTTGACCATATTGAAAACTAATGGTTTCGACATTTTCACGACCATAATCAGCAATGGCCTGCAATAAACAAGTTGTAGAATCTTGGCCACCTGAAAAGATAACAAGAACTTTACGATTTTGCATTTTTAACGAATCCAGTAGAAAAATTAACGATTATCGATTTTTTCAGGATAAAGGTCATGATTAGCCAAGCGATTCAACGCTATTTGTTGCCAATCAGTACCTGCTTTTCCATAATTAACATAAGGATCGATAGATATTCCACCTCGGGGAGTAAATTTACCCCACACTTCTATATATTTCGGATCCATCAATTTAATTAGATCTTTCATGATGATATTAATGCAATCTTCATGATAATCACCATGATTGCGGAAGCTGAATAGGTAAAGCTTAAGCGATTTACTTTCAACCATTTTAATATTTGGCACATACGAAATATAAATAGTGGCAAAATCAGGTTGTCCTGTTATCGGACAAAGACTGGTAAATTCAGGACAATTAAATTTTACAAAATAATCATTTTCTGGATGTTTATTATCGAATTTTTCTAAAATTTCTGGACAATAGTCAGTAGGATAGCGAACGGATTGATCGCCAAGTAGTGTTATATTACTCATTTTTTTCCTTAGTTTTTTAGCGTGGGAGGTTCACGAACCACGTAATTAGGCGCCCACCATACTCTTTTTAAATAAAAAAGTCCAGTTTAAGCAACGTTGCGTGTCTTAACAAAAAGCACCATTAATACTAGATC
This sequence comes from Gilliamella sp. M0364, assembly GCF_016100565.1. Lineage (NCBI taxonomy): Bacteria > Pseudomonadati > Pseudomonadota > Gammaproteobacteria > Orbales > Orbaceae > Gilliamella > Gilliamella sp. M0364. The sequence continues at coordinate 48,857 of NZ_JACFSF010000007.1, forward strand.
AATGGTGCTTATTTATTGAGAACTTAGGTAAAAAGTGTGAGGAAAGCACTTTTTTAAGTCAAATATAACTTATTTGCTGGTCAATTGTTTGTAATAATCAGCAAGTTTATCTTTAGCATCAGCTAATTCTTTTTCGGCATCATTTAATTTCGCTTTTAATGCATCGATTGTATCTTGATGAGCATTAACTTTATCTTTTGCATACTCTTTGGTTTTTTCAGCTAATTCTTTGGTTTTATCTGTAACATCTTTAGTTTTTTCAACTACTAATCTTTTATATTTTTGTTCTAAGGTTTCATCAGTACAATTGGTATTAACTTCTTGCAACGCTTTTTCAAGACCTGTCACTTCATTGGTATTATTCGCTTTTTTGGCTTGTTCTATTTTCGTTTCAATTGCTTGCTTTTTAGCATCGCAATTTAAGCCTTGGTTTTCGTCATTGCTTGATGCATAACTATTTACCGAAAATGCAGTAACTAAAGTGATAATGCTTAACTTACTTAATAACCTTATTGCTGATTTCATATTGATTCCCCTTAAGTTTATTTTCTTAATTGAACACAATCTACTTTATGATCTTTACCTTTGGTTAAAATTAAACTTGCTCGTTCCCGTGTTGGTAGGATATTTTCAATCAAATTTAATTCATTGATATCTCGCCAAAGGCGGTTAGCAATATTCACGGCCTCTTCCTCTGGAAGCTTTGAATAATGGTTAAAGTAAGAGTTAGGATCACTAAATGCCCCAGCTCTAAATTTTAAAAATCGGTTAACATACCAATCGTGTAATAGCGGTAATTGTGCATCGACATAGATCGAAAAATCGACATAATCAGAAACAAATACACGATTATTAGCTTGAGTATAGTTTATGGTGCCTTGTAAAACATTTAATCCTTCAAGAATTAAAATATCTGGACTATCAACAACAATATGTTCATCTTCAACAATATCGTAAACTAAATGAGAATAAACGGGCGCCTTAACTTCTGCTTGTCCTGACTTTACATCAGCAACAAAATTAAGTAATTTTTTGATATCATAGGATTGTGGAAATCCTTTTTTATTCATGATACCACGTTCTTCAAGATAACGGTTAGGATATAAAAAACCATCGGTTGTCACCAATGCAACTTTCCGATGCTCTGGCCAACGAGTCAACAATGCTTGTAGGACACGGGCGGTAGTGCTTTTACCAACAGCTACACTACCTGCAATACCAATAATATAAGGTATTTTTTGACTTTTCCCTAAAAATTTTGATAACACTGCCTGGCGGCTAAAACTGTTGCTTATATAATAATTGAGTAATCGAGATAAAGGCAAGTAAATTTCACTTACCTCATCCATGGATAAATCTTCATTAATACCTTGTAATGAAGTCAATTCTTCTGGCGTTAAAGTCATTGGTACCGCATTACGCAAGCTCGCCCATTCTTGTCGGGTAAATTGCATGTAAGGGCTCAAATGATTTGTCATATTTTATTCTCTATTGCTAGCTGATATAAATAATTTGGCTCAGATTATACTAAATCTATTTTTTTACAATCATAAATTGGTATTATCTCATGCTCATAGCTATATTGATGACTTACTGGTAAAATACGTTTAGTGAGTTAATAATCAGATATTAAATTGAGATTGTATGTTAAAAAATAAATCAAAACAAAAACCTAAAAAAACCCGCCAAGAGATTAATGAAGAATCTCGTGAGTTAAAGCGCAAACGTAAACATAAAGGTTTACCGAGTGGTTCACGTTTTAATGGTCAAGATAACAATCAAAATAACAAAGCAACTAAAACAATAAAAGATCCTCGTGTTGGCAGTAAAAAACCAATTTCATTGGTAATAGATGATAATTCATCTATTAAAAATATAGATAAAATTAATCAACCCAAAATAACTAAAGCCAAGTTAATACCACAACAAGAATTAGAACAACTTGAAAATGATACTAAACTGGATCAATTACTAGATTTAGTAGAGCAAGGTAAAATCTTAACTGACGAGCAACAAACTTATCTTGATAATAAACTAAACCGTATAGACAAACTTATGCAAATATTAGGTTATGAAGATGAAGATTTCGAGGATGAGCAAGAAGAAACCAAAGAAGATATCGTCAGTTTACTTAAACGTAATTAAGTTAGTTTTAGTTAAATATGCATTATAAACCATCAATAATCTTATATACAAAATAACCACGATAAAGAGTCATATACCACCATGCTACTATTGATTATGCTAGGTTTATATTTAGGATTATTTATTTGCACATTATTATATTTAAAAAAAACTAATTACATTAAATTAAAAACACAAATAAGAGCAAAACAACGTAATACAGCAAAACGTTATGGAAATGACAATGTCAAACGCAGGATTAAATAAAAATGTGATTCAAACCCAGTTATGGGATCAAGCGTTAATTGAAAAATATAACTATTCAGGTCCAAGATATACCTCTTATCCAACAGCACTTGAATTTAACGAACAGTTTACTGAACAAGATTTCATTTTAGCGACCAACCTTTATCCTGAACGACCATTATCGCTGTATGTACATATTCCGTTTTGCCATAAACTTTGTTACTTTTGTGGTTGTAACAAACTGATTACACGACAAACCCACAAAGTCACTAAATACCTTGATGTATTAGATATCGAGATTACTAAACAGTCCGCATTATTTAAAAACCGGACTGTAACACAAATGCATTGGGGGGGCGGCACCCCTACTTTTTTAACTGATGCTGAAATTAGCCGCTTGCTCTCATCGATCAAAAAACACTTTAACTTTGCTCAAGATGCCGAACTATCCATTGAAATAGATCCAAGAGAAATAAGTCCACAAACGATTGATCATCTAGCTAATGTTGGCTTTAATCGGTTAAGTATGGGGATCCAAGATTTCAATCATGAAATTCAAAATTTAATTAATCGCGAGCAAGATGAAAATTTGATCCGTTCACTAATTACCCAAGCAAGAAAAAATAACTTTCGTTCTATTAGTCTAGATTTAATTTACGGATTGCCTAAGCAAACTGTTGAAAGTTTCACCGAAACATTAAATAAAGTGATTGATATTTCGCCTGATAGATTAAGTGTTTTTAATTACGCACATTTACCTAGTCGATTTGCTGCCCAACGTAAGATCAAAGATAATGATTTACCTAATGCAAGTCAGAAATTGAAAATTTTACAAACCAGTATTGAAAAATTGACTCTCGCTGGTTACCAATTTATAGGTATGGATCATTTTGCAAAACCAACTGATGAGTTAGCTATCGCACAACAACAAAACAAGTTACATCGCAACTTTCAAGGTTATACCACTAAGGGAGATGCCGATTTACTTGGTCTTGGTGTATCAGCAATAAGTATGTTGGGAGACAGTTATGCCCAAAACCAAAAAGATTTAAGAAGTTACCAAGATCAAGTCGAACAAAAAGGACATGGTTTATGGAAAGGATTTACCTTAAATCGTGATGATAAAATACGTCGAGATGTTATTAAACAACTTATTTGCCATTTTCAGCTTGATAAAAAACAGATTGAACAACATTACCATATCCAATTTGATGACTATTTTGCTGAAGATTTAAAACTACTTGCACCACTAGAACAAGATGGATTAGTTGTCGTTAATCAAGATAGCATCAATGTTCAATCTAAAGGCCAGCTTTTAATTCGTAATATTTGCATGTGTTTTGATATTTATATGCGTCGATTGGTGCGACAACAACAGTTTTCACGCGTGATTTAATTAAATAAATTCACGCATGACTATTTAATGATACTGATTTAAATGTTAATGACTGGCTAAATAAACCTTAAATTTAGTCGTTTGAGCAATAATTTCAACACTTTTAAATGTTTCATCCAAGATCGATTGATATGGTAAAAATGAATTTGCCACAATACAAAGATAACCATTTAGTTTTAAGTGTTTTTTTGCTTCCTTAATCAACTTATTAACTGCGGTATAACTTGTTTCTTTGCCATCGTGAAAAGGTGGATTAGAGATAATTAAATGATATTTATCGCTTATATCTGAAAACACGTCACTAGCAATAACACGTGCAACAATGTTATTAGCAGCTAAAGTTTCTTTACTTGATTCTAATGCAGCACTACTTACATCAGTTAATGTTAAGCTTATATCTTGATTTAGTTTACCTATTACTGTTGATAATATGCCCGAGCCGCAACCGACATCAAGGATATTTCCTTTGATAATATCACTATGATCCATAAGTGCATTTAATAACAGCTCACTTCCTGCATCTAAGGCTTTCTGGCTGAAGACACCTGGTAAGCTTTTAATTTCGATATCCTGATTTTCAATCGTTAAGTGATAACTCAACCACCAGTCTTTTACTTCAAAAGCCAAACGACTATCAGCTCGAAAATGATATAAACCACATCGTCTTGCACTATCTATTTTTTGGATAGAACCAAAGTCACTTAACAGCCCTTCCACACTTTTTACCCCAGAACGATTTTCACCAATGATAAAAATATCACTATCTTTAGGCATATTGTTCAATAAATATGATAACTGAAATTGTGCTTCACTCTTGGTTTTAGGCCAATAATAAATGAGGGTATTTATATCACTATAAAAAGATGTATCAGGATAGAGCGAAAATATAGTGTTATTAGCTCGTTTACTATTTTTAAAGCTTAAAAAAGTATGATATTGGGAACAATGAATCTTGACGATATTTGCTGCAATAATCGCAGGATAATTGTCTTGAATATCACCAGCAATAAGAATATTTTTATCATCAAAAAATGACTGATGACGTTCAAGTACTTGGCTAGCTGGAGTAAAAACAGATGTTGCCATAATGCCTCAATGAAAAACCTTTATAAATTGAAGCGAAGATTATACAATTAACTTTCTTTAATCCCTAGTAAAACCGTAATCTGACAATGACACAAACTGATTGGTATCTTAAGCAATGTAATATTACTCAATATGTTTTACGCAATTCGACCGTATTCCAGGGAGAACTTGCGACTCATATAGACGAAAAAATTCGTTTAATTGTCGTTGCTAAACAAAAACCAACACAAAAAATATATTACGATATTTTAAAAGCCATCCGTTTAACAGAAGAACAAGTATTATTTCTTACCCCTTCGCAATTAATTATTTCGGCGGATGAAGTGAAAATAGTGACATGGTTTATAGATGTGCTTAGCAATGAACCATGGCAAAATAATTTAACCATAAATACCAGTGATTTAGATTCGCTAGCGAAAGATCCACAACAAAAACGTAAACTTTGGCAGCAGTTATGTGAATATGAAAACAATTTCCATCCTGAATGAACATGATTTAACGGCAGCTTATGAGTTAGAGCTCATATGCCACCCTATCCCTTGGTCTAAAGAAACTTTTTTTTCAAATCAAGGTGAACGTTATATTAATCTTAAAATAACCGTTGATAATAAACTGGTCGGCTTTTGTATTTGCCAACAAGTTGCCGATGAAGCAACTTTATTTAATATTGCAATACATCCTGCCTATAGACAACAGCGATTAGCTAAAGCATTATTAAATCATTTAATTGATAATTTAACAGCCATAAGCTCACCACAGGTTATTTCAACTCTATGGTTAGAAGTTAGAGAATCTAACACGCCAGCAATTGAGTTATATCATTCAATTGGCTTTAATCAAATAACAGTCAGAAAAAATTATTATCCAACTGTTGATGGCCATCAAGAAGATGCAATTATTATGGCTTATACATTAACACTATAAATTAATTTAATGGGAATAATCATGCCCCAAAAAACAGCACTACTATTTGTCAATGGTGAACCTCCAAAAGATATTCCTAGTAATATAAAAGATTATACTTATATTGCCTGTACTGATGGTGCATATCATAGCTATTTAGTTAAATCAGCCGTTGAACCTGATTTTATTATCGGAGATTTAGATAGCATTGACTCAACTAGGGCAATTCCGTCAAAAACACAAATTATTCATACTCCAGATCAATCTAAGCCTGATTTCGAAAAAGCATTACTATTTTTAAATAGTAAAGGTGTTACAAAATTTACAATATATGGTGCATCAGGTGGAGCTAGTGATCATTTCTTAGGTAACTTGTCTATAGCTATGCAATACTATCATCAGTTCAAAATGTTGTTTTATGACAATTATTGCTATTTTTTCTTCGCTGATCATCATCAGATTATTGACCACGTAAAAAATCATATTATTTCGTTAATGCCATTGTCGACGGTAACTAATTTGACTATAACTGGCTTTGAATACCCCTTAAAAGATCAAACATTAGTTCTTGGCGGCTGCATTAGTTTACGTAACAAAGCCATTAATGATAAAGTAAAAATCTCTTTTAAAAACGGTGACTTACTAATTTTAGTTCAAAATAATTTGAATTAGATTGACACAAATATTTACATTACTTTACAATACTATTACAAACAATTAGCGTGATTTTGGTGAAAGGAACCGCTTTATGATAATAAAAAAACTTACTGTGCTTGTTTGTTCTTCTTTCGTTTCTTGCATGGCTCTGGCGCAGAACGATACCGTAAGCATTACAGATAAGATAGTAGATAGTTTTCTCGCTTGTGATAACCATTTTTTTGAACAATTGGCTGAAAATAAACAATTATTCAGCGAATATGTTGATTTAACAACAACAGATAATGTTACTTATATTCCTGTAGAATCAATTTATCAACAAAATAAAGATAAAGTTAATTTCAAAAAACCTCTTAAATACCACGGATTAACGATAACTGGCTATCAAAATATCTATATTCCAACCAATTTATCGGGACAATATTACTATTGGGGCTTTATCTTCGATAATAGCCAAGAGGAAATTACTAAAACACTTAATAATTTAAAATGGTTACAATATAATAACAATGTTTATATTGCCAATGCCAAAATTTATGATCGAAATGCAAAATCACCAGTATGGCAAGATAATCCCTACTCGATTGATGGTGTTGTCCCCAAACTTGGTACCATTGAAAAATCTCTTTATTTAGAAACTTTTACTGATAATCAAAACCGTATACTCTGTTCTATTCAAGGAGATATTAAGAAAGACATTCTTTATAAAGATCGCCCTGATATGAAACCACTTGATGAACAAATGGATAAAGTGCGTCAAGAAAAGATTAAAGCTTATAAATTGAAAAAACAACAAGAAAAAGAACAAAAAGAAGCTCAAGAAAAACAGTCTCAAACTCAACAAAATAAACCAATTGAAAATAGCTCAAAAGAGGGAGATAAAATTTAAATGAAAAAATTATGTTTATTTTTAATGCTCTTTTCTTTTACCGCTATCACTCATGCAGAAGAAAAGAAACCACTTACTGAAGCTGAATTAGCCTCTCAAGCTAAAGAGGTACAGGTAATGCTAAGTAATCCTAAAATTGGTGCTCAATTTACACCTCTATCTAAAACTGATGAGGACAACACTATTGGTTATTCTTATCTTGATAAAAATTCTATAAAGTTACATCCTTATAACAATAAAATTCGTATTTTTAAAGAAGTTTCTAATTATGTTCCAGCATTAGTTCAAAATATTGATAATGTAAAAACACCATATCACACTGTAGTTATTAATTATTATGCTAATTGTGATAAAAAAGAAATTGCAAAAGGTAAAATTGAACTTATCGAGAACTATTTTGCCGAAGGTAAATTGATAAACACTATTGATATTCCTAGTCGATGGATGAGAGCAGAAAAAGGCGATGAAAAGCATAAATTAATGGTTATTGCTTGTTCCTTACCATTAAACAGTTAGTTCCATTTTCATTCGTTTTTACACTCGCCACCTAGCGGTGGCAGAGTATTTTTTTTTATGCTAATATCAATTTATTAACTACAAAATTGTAATCACATCAATATGAATATCACGCAATTCCATGCATTAACGGATCAACTTTTTTATCAAATTGAATTATATCTAGATAAATACGCTGACGAACATGATATAGACCTCGATTATGAAACTAACGGCAACGTTATTACCATTAGTTTTCCAAACAATAGTAAAATTATCGTTAATACTCAAGAACCACTTTTTCAAGTTTGGTTAGCAACACAAAAGCAAGGTTATCATTTTGATTTGATTGATGACAAATGGATATGTAATCGAACAGATAAACCATTTGAAGAGATATTTGCTTTATCAGTACAAGAGCAATCAGAGCAATAATAATCCAAAAAGGATACTAAGCTAAAACTTAGCATCCTTTAATTATTTAGAATCTATCATTTACATTAAGGTAAGATTTGCCAGCTTCACTACTAGCCATTTAACCCCTTCATGAATGAAAGCAATTTGCACTCGTCTATGCTCACCTTCACCATCTAAATTAACAATGGTACCTTCACCAAAACGATTATGCTTAACTTTCCTACCTAATGTGTATCCATCGCTTTCTTTTTTCTTCTTAATATATGACTTTTTACGATCTTGGTAGAACTGCTCATTTTTATTGGAAGAATCATTATTATATGATGTTAAATTAGCTCGAGAATTGATTTCTTGCAAATTTTCAGTTGGTAATTCAGCTAAAAAACGTGATGGCAAATTACGCTCCTCACGGCCATAAAGTCGCCTTAATTCAGACAAAGAGAGAGTTAAAAACTTACGAGCTCGGGTAATACCAACATAAGCTAAGCGTCTTTCTTCTTCCATTTTTTCTCGTTCTTGAGAGCGTAGTGCAGGAAAAAGACCTTCCTCTAAACCAACAATAAAGACATTGTCAAACTCTAAACCTTTCGCTGAATGTAACGTCATTAATTGCACCGAATCTTGTTGATTTACTACGTCACGGCTTTCAAGAGAGGTAAATGCTAAAAATGATTCTAAAACAGTCAAGGTTTTGCCAGTTTCATTGTCTTGAATTACATTGTCTTGGTTAACTCTAAAAAATTGCTCTGCAGATGAAACAAGTTCCTCTAGATTATCTAATCTAGCTTGTCCTTTAATACCAGGTTCTTGTTCATACATTTGCAATACGCCAGATAATTTAATAATTGCATCTAATTGTTTATAAAATGGTAATTCATTAACTTCGACATGAATAGATTCCATTAATTCTAAAAAACGACTAATACCTGAGCGTTGTCTTTCAGCTAAAGCATTTTTTTCGATCAGCATTAAACATGCATCCCATAACGAAATATTATTCTGCTTAGCACATAATCTAACTTTATCTAAAGTGACACTGCCTATGCCACGAGTTGGGGTATTTACCGTAGTTTCAAATGCCATATCATTATCATGGTCATGCAATAATCGTAAATAAGCTAAAGCTAATTTAACCTCTTGCCTTTCATAGAATCTTATTGAACCATAAATTTGATAAGGTATACCGGCTTGTAATAAGGTATCTTCAAAAATACGTGATTGCACATTATTACGATATAAAATGGCACAGCTAGCATAATTATGATTATCAGCATGATATTTTTTTATTTGACCTACAACAAATCGTGCTTCATCAATATCATTGAAACCAATATATAGTGAAATCTTTTCTCCGTCACCACTGTCGGTCCATAAATTTTTACCCAAACGATTGCGGTTATTAGCAATCAACTTATTTGCAGAGTCTAAAATAATGCCTGTCGATCGATAATTTTGCTCTAAACGAATGATTTCAGTTTCTGGATAATCATCGATGAACATTTGTAAATTATCAGCATTAGCTCCACGCCAACTATAAATTGACTGGTCATCATCACCAACAATCATTACGTTTGCTGTGTCACCAGCTAATTTTTTCACCAACCAATATTGAATTTTATTAGTATCTTGAAATTCATCTATTAATATATTTGAAAAACGATGGCGACAATAATTTAAAACAGTTTCATTACTACAAAGCAATTCATATGCTCTCAAAATTAACTCTGAGAAATCAACATAACCAACTCTATCACAAATTGCTTGATAATCACGATAAATTGTTTGCCACATTGCTTGTTTCGAATCTTCTGGTTTTAGATTATCTGCCCTAAGTCCTTTTTCTTTTTGCGTGGAGATAAAGTTAGCACACTCTTTTGGTGACCATTCCTTTTCATCAATTTTAAGTTCACGAAAAATTCGTTTGATAAGGCGGATCTGATCTTCACTATCAATAAGTTGAAAATTCTCAGGTAATTTAGCTTGTTGAGAAAACATACGCAACAAACGGTGGGTTAAACCATGAAAAGTTCCTACCCACATACCATTTAAGTATCCTTCACCAACTAAAGCTTGTATACGCTCTTGCATTTCAGCCGCCGCTTTATTGGTAAAGGTAACGGCAAAAATTGAGTTTGGTGAATAATTTTTTTCAACACACAACCAAGTAATTCTATGAACTAATACACGTGTTTTACCACTTCCCGCACCAGCAAGAACAATGGTGTATTGGCTATCAGTTGTAACAGCATTTTTTTGTTCAGTGTTTAGGTCGATTAATAATGACTGTTTATTTTCCATGATGTGTTAACCCATCGCAATTATAGCCAACATTAATTAGTATTAATGTTGTAAATGTTGTAAACGTTTTTAATTTTTTCATTGTATTTATAATTATTATAAGTAGGTATAAAAAAGAACAAAGACAGGCATTAAATGTTTATTACATTTAATGCCTGTCTTTTTATACATATATGCACTGAATTATAACAGATTATCTAATTCTGGCAATTGTGTTATTTCAATATGTGGTAAACATCTAGCATCTGAAAGATGATAAATATCCTTACCAAAAATATTAATCCAACAAGCTAAAAAACCATTATTGATCGCACCATTGACGTCTGTCTCCAAATTATCACCAACATGCAAAATATAATTATTAGGAATAGCTAATTTCTGAGCGGCTAAAGCAAAAATTTCGGGAAATGGTTTTGAGCGACCATCAGGACCACCTCTTAGCGAAAATTTAAAATAGTCACCTAAACCGATTCTGTTTATATCAACATTACCATTAGTAATCACACCTAATGGGTATTTATTGGCTAATTTAGTTAGTAATATATGTGTTGATTTAGGAACAACCATTTTATGACGCCAAAAATTAAAACAATCAATAGCCTCATCAATAATCTTGCTATATTCATTTAAAGGGATATTGGTTTTATTTAATAACGATTTGATTGTCTCAACTCGCCAATCTATAACATCATGATATATTTCTGGATTTACAGCAAGGACCAACTTTTTTTCTTGATAATACAAATCCAAGGTTAGATACTGTAATGGCTCATATTGTTGTAAGTTTTTTATCACTTCCTCTTCAGCTTTATCAACAATCGTACTATTGTCATATAAAGTGTCGTCAAGATCGAATGTGATTGCTTTAATGCAGTTAATTGAACGATAAAAGTGCATTATTTTCTTCCTCTTTTAGCTCTTGGATGAGCCGAATCATAAACTTCTGATAAATGTGAAAAATCTAAATGGGTATAAACTTGGGTGGTGGATAAATCCGCATGACCTAGTAATTCTTGTACAGCGCGTAAATCACCGCTTGATTCAAGCATATGAGTAGCAAATGAATGACGCAGTTTATGCGGATGAATATGTGAACTCAATCCTTGTTTTATCCCCCATTGTGCAAACCGTTTTTCAACATTTCGTGGTGAAATTCGCTTACCCAGTTTAGAAATAAAAACAGCATCATCTTGCGGTTTTAAATCATTTCGCATAGTTAACCAGTGCTCAATCCATCTAATTGACTCTCGGCCTAAAGGCAATTTCCGCTCTTTATTACCCTTTCCTGTTACTCGGACTTCACCTTCAGTTAAATTTAATTCCCGACAATTGAGACTTACTAATTCAGAAAGGCGTAATCCTGAACCATACATCACCTCCAACATTGCCCTATCACGTACAGAAAGCGGATCACTATACTCAATATCAAGCAGCCGATTGATCTCATCGATATCAATATTTTTTGGAAGATGTTGACCCAATTTAGGGTTTAATACACCACGGGCTGGATTGGCTGAGATCAGATCATTTTTAACCATCCAATCAAAAAAACTGCGTAATGCTGATAATCTTAATGATAAACTACGAGCTTGTAAGCCAGTTTGTCGACTGCGACTAATAAGTAACCTCACAGCAGATGAATCAATATCCTGCCATTTAGTAATATCTAAGCCGTCAATTAAATCAATAAGCGCATAAAGTTGACGACGATAGTTAATTTGAGTATTAAGACTAAGTTGTTTTTCAGATTTTAAATAATTTAAAAAACGATCTACAGGCTCGGTTAAAAAAGAAGAAAGATTAGAATTCATTTTAACCATCATATTTCCTTACTTTTTGCGCATGATCCATTTTTCAACAAGAATTGGCAATATTTCACCGATTTTTTCTAACAATAAGGTACCTTGTCCTGTCTGATAATGCTGTGGATCTGCACTCGTAAACATTAACAAACCAAGATCGCCAAATTGCCCTAACAATGATAAAGCCACAGAGCCAACGTAACCATGTTTAGGTAATAGAAAATCTAATTCAGTTGTATTTAATGAACCTAAATAAAATTGGCTATACTGTAAATGTCTTACACGAATAAAATCAAACTGCGATGAATTTAAAGCTAAGTAATGATAGTTGGATGGTGCACTAAGTAACCATTTGTCATCAAATAAATATAAATAGGCACCATTAAGTCCTAAATCTTTAGCCCAAACTTTTAAAGAATCTAATAATTCGTTTATATCTTTTGCTTTAATTAATTGAAACTGCAATTTTATTAGCTGATTAAAAAGCAATTCATTAGCACTTGCGTGCTCCATCAGCATCGTGATTTCTGACTCAAGTTGACTGATTTTATTACGTTGCCTTGCCATATGCCATTCAGGTAGTGATATCATACCTCTCACTGGGTGTGGTACGCGCATACGCTCAATATGAGTCGCATTTCGAATAAAAAAATCTGGGTTATCAATAATATATTGGCTAACCATTTCATCATTTAATTTAACAAATGATTTTTTTCGTTGCGACGGTTTTGACTTCAATGTTTGTGTTTTTCTTACGACCATAATTTATTTCATTGTCTTTATGTAATCTATTAATAAAATTCATAAAGTCTAGCGTAATTAAATTGCAATATAACCATCATACACATGCGTAGCTGGTCCTGTCATATAAAGCGGCGACTGATTACCTTTCCAATCTATTATTAATTTTCCTCCGGGTAGATTAACATTCACCCGCTGGTTTAATAATCCTTGATTAATGCCAACAGCAACAGCGGCACAAGCTCCTGTTCCACAAGCTTGAGTTTCACCAACGCCTCTCTCATAAACACGTAAATTAATATTATCTCTATCAATAATATGCATAAAACCAATATTCGCTTTTTCAGGAAAGCGTTCATGTTGCTCTAATAACGGACCTAAAGTTAATACTTGAGCGGTTAACACATCTTCAACTTGAATTACACAATGCGGGTTCCCCATAGAAGCGACACCACATAAAACTGTTTGTTCTTGTGCTCGAATAATATAAGTTTTTTCTTCTTTAATGGCTTTGAAAGGAATTTTATTAGGCTCAAAAATTGGTGTTCCCATATTAACCCGAACGGTTTCATCATCATTTACCGTCAAAACAATATTACCTTTCATAGTACTGACTTTTAATACTCTTTTTTTAGTCAATCCTTTCAATCGTACAAAACGAGCAAAGCAACGAGCACCGTTACCACATTGCTCAACCTCTGAACCATCAGCATTAAATATACGGTAATGAAAATCACTTTCAGGAGAATAAGGTGGCTCAACAATAAGTAACTGATCAAACCCAATTCCTGTATATCGATCTGACATACGTTTGATCATTTCACTTGAAAGATGAACATTTTGCGTTACTGCATCAATAACCATAAAATCATTACCCAGTCCATGCATTTTTGAAAAGTTCATCTCTAGTTACCTTTTATTGTAAATCGTCAGTATTTATTACTTTTTCATCATATTGTTTGATTAGATGTATTAATCAAGCAAAAATTAGAAAACATATTTATCAACTTCATAATGAATTATAATACTAATTCACCACGCCATAAATCATCAAAAGTTTCACGCTCTCGAATCAATTTATGCTGATTACTATCTTCAAGCATGACTTCGGCCGGTCGAGGATGACTATTATAATTAGACGCCATACTAAAGCCATAAGCACCTGCACTACAAATAACTAACAGATCATCTTGTTCAACTGAAAGTTCACGTTGATAAGCTAATACATCACTAGATTCGCAAATTGGCCCTACAACATTATAAATCTTTTTGGTATTTGAATCTGTTGATTCTTTAACAGGTAGGACTGGCATCCACGCTTGATAAAGCGCTGGTCGAATCAGATCATTCATTCCGGCATCAACAATCGCAAAATGATTGCCATCTTGATGCTTAGTATATTCAACTTTAGTAATTAATAATCCAGCATTGGCAACGATTGATCTACCTGGTTCGAAAACAATTTCAAGTTCAGGATAATTTTTTAACTTTTCAATTAGTTTTGATACCAGTAATGTCGCTGATGGTGGCTGTTCATCATCATAACAAACACCTAAACCTCCGCCTAAATCAATATGCTTAAGATGAATATTTTCTGCTGCTAGTTGGTCAACTAATGCCAATATACGATCAGCTGCATCAAGAAAAGGCGACAGCTCAGTTAATTGAGAGCCAATATGACAATCAATACCGACTATTTTAATATTATTTAATGATGCTGCTTTACGATAAGTATCTAAAGCTAATTGATAACTTATACCAAATTTGTTTTCACGTAATCCTGTTGAAATATACGGATGTGTTTTTGCATCTACATCCGGATTAATCCGTAAAGAAATGTTCGCTGTTTTCCCTAATTGATGAGCAATATCATTGATACGATATAATTCAGGTTCTGATTCAACATTAAAACATTTAATTCCTACTTCAAGTGCACGTCTAATCTCAACAACAGATTTTGCAACTCCTGAAAATACAATTTTTTTAGGATCAGCACCAGCTTTTAATGCTCTCTCTAATTCACCTTGTGAAACAATATCAAAACCAGCACCAAGTTTAGCTAATAAGTTTAAAACAGATAAATTGCTATTCGCTTTTGCTGCATAACAAATCAAATGCTTCTTATTTTTTAAAGAATCTTGATAAGAATGAAATTGCTTAGTTATGTGATCAGCAGAATAAACATATAAAGGGGTACCATATTGATTAGCTAAATCGCAAATAGAAACGTTATCCGCCAATAAATAGCCATTTTGGTAATGTAAAAAATCCATCATATTATTCCTTTAAGCTAATTTATTTGTATCATTAGATTCAATAATTGCATTTGACTGATCTGCAGGATAATAAAGTGGACCTTTTAAACCACAGCCTAATAATGTGAAAATAACTAAAAAAAGAGAAAAGAGTTTTAGAGCGGATTTCATAAAATATTCGCAATTTAATCAGATTTATAATGAAGACTATATTACACGATAGCCATATTCGTGCAAAGAACAAATCATTAAGTTTTCTAAGCGAGATACAAAAAAATTTGAATAATTTTATGCTATTGATAATAAAAAGTTATATAAAAATTGAATATAAATTACAACGCTTACATCATAGTATCGCTGAAATTTAGTTCAATTAATCATAATTATTTTATTATTGATAATCAGAGACTCTAAAAATAAAATTATAATAGCAACTAATAAATCTAAAGTTACCATAATTGGATTAACTATATATCTTCAAATGATTTATAAAGTATATCAATGCTCCATTTTTAGAATTCATGAAAGATGGAACATTGATAATTCATGATTAGATAGAAATCAATTAAACAGAACAAATTCGGCATTCTCGGCTATGGTTTTGAGTCGTTTTTGAGCTGTTATAATGTTTTCTCTCCATTTATGATCTTTTGCCCACATTTCAATAACAAGCGGAGCAGTATAATTTATCTGTTTTAGTATTTTAAATATAGCAAGAAAATCAACCTCCCCTTCGCCAATAGTTAAATCTCTAAACTGACCAGAATAATTAGCTTTAACCTTATAAGTATCTTTTAGATGTATTTGAACAATGTGCTCTCGACTTAACATAAGCTCTGTACAGACATCATAATTCCAACCAGAAATATTCCCTACATCTGGATAAGCCATAAAATAAGGAGAATTGACCTCTTTTTTTAGAATTTCAAACTTACTGAGTGAATTGAGATAACTAGTATCCATGATTTCAACGGCAAGCATTATCCCCATTTTTTCAGCTTGTTTCGCTGACCACTGCATTCCCGCAATAAAACGCTGGTGAGTCTGTAAATTGGCTGGTTCATAATAAACATCATATCCAGCTAATTGAATTACCCTTATTCCTAGTTTATAGGCGAGTATCAGTGCTTTATTCATAATAACTTTGGCTTGCTGACGTATACTTTTATCGGCAGATCCAAATGGAAATTTACGATGAGCACTTAAACACATAGAATGCAATGGTAGTCCATATTGTTCACATAATCGCTTTAATCGATAAATCTCATCATCTGACCAATCAAGTCTTGCTCTTCGCTGTTCTGATTCATCAATTGATATCTCGATAAAATTAAATCCTAATGTTTTCGCTTCGTGCAATTTTTCTTGCCAAGTAAGTTCATTAGGTAATGCCTTTTCATAAATACCAATATAATTAGATTGATTGGTCGGATTAATTGCAAATTTTGCCATAATAAAACCTAATAATATTTATTTGAACATCAAATATGCAGTCATTTTACTGACTGCATCGCATCTATTACCAATATTTAGCAATTTGCTCTCTTAAAGCTTGAGCAGTTTGTTTACCATTTTCACTAGCAAGAGCTCGACCAGCAATAAAGGCTTTGGTTTTAATTCCTGCAAATAGGTGAATATCCTCAGGAATAATTCCGCCCGTTATGGAAAGTTCAAGACCTAAATCTGACAATTGTCGCATTCTAACCAAATCATCCTCTCCCCAACCAATACCAGCTAATTCAGCATCACGAGAACGATGATAAATAGCCTGTTTAATCCCCAATTTTCGCCATGCTTTGGCATCTTCTAGTGTCCAATGACCATATAATTCGATCTGAATTTCGCCATTAAATTCGTCAGCCACTTTTTTACATGCTTCAATGGTAGCGATATGCGCTGCAGCCGAAACCGTTAACCAGTTAGCCCCAGCTGAGAAAGCCATTTTAGCTAATATCGCTCCACCATCAGTCGTTTTTAAATCACAGACTAATATATGATTAGGATATAATTTTCTTAGATTTTTAACGCTTTCTATTCCTGCACCAAAGGCGAGAATAGTGCCAACTTCGATAATATCAACAAATCCTGAAACATTTTTTGCCACCTCCAATGCTGAGGTTAGTTCTGTTTGATCTAAAGCAATTTGTAATTTTGGTGTTGTCATGTTGGTTTCCTTATCTAATTTGATTTTTGGCCATAATAAGCATTAGCGCCATGTTTGCGAAAATAGTGCTTATCGGATAATGTTTGTTGAATTTTGATGGTTTGATTAAGTTGTCGAGTTGAAATTGCCATCATTGCGACTTCTTCAAGTACCACAGCATTGTGTACCGCATTTAAGGCATTTTTACCCCAACAAAATGGCGCATGACCAGAGACAATAACCCCAGGCATCGCCAGAGGATCAATACCGCGATGTTTAAATTCCTCGATAATAACTAATCCGGTATTTTTTTCGTAATCTGTGGCAATTTCACTATCAGTTAGTCGCCGGGTACAAGGTACATCACCATAAAAATAGTCAGCATGAGTGGTACCTAATGCAGGAATATCCAATTCTGCCTGTGCCCAAACGGTTGCATAACGAGAATGGGTATGCACAATTCCGCCAATATTTGCAAAGGCCTTATAGAGTTCGAGATGAGTTGCGGTATCACTAGAAGGATTTAGTTTGCCTTCGACAATTTCGCCGGTTAATGAAACCACAACAATATCATCTATGGTCATATCACTGTACTCAACCCCAGATGGTTTGATGGCAATGACCCCCTTGGCACGATCCACTTCTGATACATTTCCCCATGTAAAGGTGACTAAATTATATTGTGGTAGCAATAAATTAGCCTGTAGTACGCGTTCTTTTAATGCTTGAAACATTATTTAGCCTCCATTTAGCGCGCGATCGATAACCGCATAAACATCTTCTTTGCTGTTACAACGTCTTAATTTATCCAGATCAACACCAGTCTCACTATTTTCATCATCTAAAATTTGTGTCACTTCCATTAATCCTTCCATATGCTGATCAGAAGTACTGCCGGCAAGAGTAACTAGTACATCTACAGGATCAGTCTCTCCCTCAAAATAAACAGGTTTTTTCAAAGTTACTAATGCAAAAGCCGTACGGTTTACGCCATCTTCTGGTCGCGCATGTGGCATGGCCAGATTAGGGGCAATAATGATATAAGGCCCCATGGTTTTAACGCATTGAATGATGGCATCATAATAACGAGGCTCAATCGCTTTAGACGCAACTAGCATATCTGTTCCTAACTTAACCGCGTCTTGCCAATTTGTAGCTTCTGCTTTAAGTAAAATAGAGTTATTTTCAATTAATGATTCTTTGAAAGCCATTGTTGGACTCCTTTAATATTCTGCCTATTTACCATTCACTTTATTGATAAGCTCAATAAGTTCATCGCCGAAAGTTTGAGGATTTAACATGTTTTGGACACCTAACGCATGTTGTCCTTCATTAACCTCGATTTCATGAATCAAATGTTTAGAAGCAACAATAATGTCGACATTAGGTAGTTTTGATTTGTAATCCGTAACTGCGCATGAATCCATGACATTTGCGATACCTTTTTTATCTAAATAATTGGCAATTTTCATCTTCATCATCATTGATGATCCTTGACCACTACCACAAACAGCAAGAATACGAATCGGTTGACCTTCACTAATTGCCACTTCATCCATTTTTTCAACTACTGCTTCATTAACATCATCATGAATATCATTGGTCGGTTGTTGTTTTTGTAAGGCTTCTTCAGCTCTTAATGATTTAGCTGCAAAGAACATATAGACCAGAGATAACGCAATCAAGACATAGATAAATAGATGAGAGAAAGATAAACCTTGTAAAATCGGCGGGAATAAGATTGCCCAATCAGCCATTCCCATCCAAGAATCAATTGGCGTACCATTTTGGGCGAAAATATTAATTACCCAAGCAGAGCCTAGAACCTCAACCATTCCCATAACAAAACAGAGTTTCATTACCGCTTTCCATCCACCATAATGATTGGCAAATACGCCAATGGTGGCATTAGAGAAAAACATAGGAATAAAACCAGGAATAATCATGATTGGCGATTTAAATACCAGTAAAAGCGCTATTGCTAAAAATTGACCTAATGCCCCCCAAATAAAACCAAATACCATGGCGTTAGGTGAAAAAGCATAGATAGCCGCACAATCGATAGCCAACACTGCATTTGGTATTAATTTTTCAGAAATGCCCTTAAATGCTTCAGATAACTCAGCTACAAACATTCTTACACCACCAACAATAACTTGGATGGCTACGGCAAATTTAAGTCCGGTTTCGAAAATGTAGATAGTCCAATGAGTTGATCCTGCCATTGTTTGTAAATTATCCAAACCAAATGAAAGAAGGATAATTCCGAAGAAGATTGTCATCACTATCGTTGTGGCAGCAATACTATCGTGGAAAATATGTAACCATTTTGGTAATTTTAAATTATCTACTGAATCATCTTTATCGCCCAATTTTGGCGCTAATTTCACTGCAATCCATGAACCAAGCTGCTGTTGGTGACCAATAGAAAAACCTGCGCCGCCAGTTACCGCTTCAGTCGGTTTAAACATCATATTTGAAAAAATTCCCCAATATAATGCCGTAATTATTGCTGAGTAGATGATGGTTTCCCACATACCATAATCGAATAGGAAGTAGAAAAGTGTAATTAAACCAACTTGTTGAAACATGATATGACCGGTCAACATGATGGTTCTAATTCCGGTGAAACGTCTAAAGATGACCAGTAAAATATTAATCGCTAATGCAAGCAATACTGCATAACCAACCCATGAATATTGTTCACCCATCCCCTTTTCGACAGCCACCATTGAGGCATAAGTATCGATAATCGATCCGGTTATACCATGATATTCGGAAAGTTTAGCAATAACGGGTTTAAATGTTGAAACTAAAACACCTGAACCAACTTGTAACAGCATAAAACCAACAATGGTTTTAATCGTGCCTTTTAAAATTGTGGTGATATCTTTTTTTAAAAGACAATAACCTAGCAAGGTAACTAGGCCCAGTAATAATGGTGCCTTCGTCATAACTTGACTATAAAAGATATAAAAAATGTTATAAATTACTTCCATATGTCCCTCTCATTGGTTATCGACATTTCTAACGTTAACGTTATTGTTTAGGTATCTATAACCTTCAAATGTCTTTTTTATAATTACCTATCGCAAAACTCATAGATGGAACTTCAACCTATTTAATATTATTCAGTTCGCTGAATAACATTTGTTATATTCTACAATCACAAACAATCATTCAATGATTGTTTGTGATTATTTTGATATTGATCACTTTTCTAAATTTATTGACTTAGCAATTGTGATATCCATCACATTATCTTTAAAAAATAGAAGCAAAACTTAAAAATATAACTATTATTATCAATAAATTGAACTTATGATTATTGATATTAATATTTAAATAATTGACAAAATACAAAATGATAATTAACATCATTTTTAATCAAATTTAATCATATTAAATTAATAAGAGGGTACAATGAACGAAATATCACGCCACACCCAAATAGTGGCAATGGTTAATGAAAAAGGGATGGTAAGAGTTACTGAATTGGTTTCTTATTTTGCAATATCACCAGCGACAGCCCGTCGAGATATTACAAAACTCGATCAGGACGGAAAAGTAAAAAAAGTTCGTAATGGCATTATGCGAATAGAAGTACAAAAACCAATTTGGGCACCGATAGGAAATAATAATACCGATCATTATCATGAAAAAGCACGTATTGCCATAAGAGCGGCGAAGTTGTGTGGAAGTGATGAAAATATAGTTATTAACTGTGGCTCAACGGCATTTTTATTAGGTCGTGAATTATGTGGTAAAAATGTTTCGATCATTACCAACTATTTTCCTTTAGCTTGTTACTTGATTGAACATGATCACGAAAACGTCATCATTATGGGAGGATTATATAACAAAACACAAAACATTATTCTAAATCCTATAGCAAATATAACTGATTCTTATGCAGGAAAATGGATGTTTACAAGTGGTAAAACATTAACACCAAATGGGCTGTATAAGAATGAAATACTGGGAGCGGTAGCTGAACAACAAATACTTGAAAAAATTGAAAAATTAGTAGTCGTTGTTGATAGTTCTAAAATAAATACCAAAGCAAATTCTGGCATGCTTTTTTGCCCGGTTACTAAAATTGATATTTTAATAACTGGCAAACAAGCAAATAAGGAAGTAATTGAAAGCATAAAGGAACAGGGCACAGAAGTGATTTTAGTTTAATAATTAAATTGTAAAAGGAACAAAGTATGAGTAAAGTAAACGAAATTACCAGAGAATCTTGGATATTAAACACCTTTCCTGAATGGGGAACTTGGCTTAATGAAGAAATAGAAACAACAGAAGTTAAACCTAATACGTTTACGATGTGGTGGCTTGCTTGTACAGGGATTTGGTTGAAATCAGCAGGTAATACTAATATCTCTGTCGATTTTTGGTGTGGTACAGGTAAAAAAACTCACGCAATTCCATTAATGAACAAACAACATCAAATGATGCGAATGGGTGGAGTACGTGAATTACAACCAAATCTTAGAACTAGCCCATTCGTTCTTGATCCTTTTGCAATCAAAGAGATTGATGCGGTAATGGCAACCCATGACCATGCTGATCATATTGATGTCAATGTTGCAGCGGCAGTCATTCAAAACTGCTCACCAAAAGTCAAATTTATTGGTCCTAAAGCCTGTGTTGAATTATGGAAAAGTTGGGGAGTTCCTGAAGATCGCTGTATTGTTGCTAAAGTAGGCGAAACTATCCAAGTTGGTGATATTACCATTCGCGTTTTAGACTCTTTTGATAGAACTTCATTAGTTACTTTACCGAAGGGTGTTTCATCCACCGATAAATCCATATTAGATGGAATGGATGATCGTGCCGTTAACTATTTATTCGAAACTTCTGGTGGATCACTTTATCATTCTGGCGATTCTCACTACTCTAATTATTATGCCAAACATGGTAATGATCATAAAATTGATGTTGCTTTGTTATCTTATGGAGAGAACCCGCGCGGCGTAACCGATAAAATGACCTCATCAGACATTTTACGGGCGGCGGAATCATTAAATACTAAAGTAGTGATTCCATTTCACCACGATATATGGGCGAATTTCCAAAGTGACCCGCGTGAAATTGAAGTCCTTTGGCAAATGAAAAAGGATCGTCT
The DNA here is from genome assembly GCF_016100565.1 of Gilliamella sp. M0364. Taxonomy (NCBI): domain Bacteria; kingdom Pseudomonadati; phylum Pseudomonadota; class Gammaproteobacteria; order Orbales; family Orbaceae; genus Gilliamella; species Gilliamella sp. M0364. The sequence goes on from NZ_JACFSF010000007.1 coordinate 71,440, forward strand.
GGAGTATCAATTTACGCCTTTCTTCTGGCAAGTTGGTGGTAAATATACTTATCCAACCGATAAAAACAAAATGCACTATCAACACTATCGTGGATTTAGAGATATCTTTACCGATGAACCTGAACTGCCATACCGTTCATTTTTATAATTAAAAAGCTAACTAATGTGGACTAGAACAACTTTCTAAGTCCACTTTTTTATTGTTCTTTTCTATTTTGTTATATCATAGTAAGAAAAAAAGATTTCAACAAAACAATAATCACTAACATTCAAAACTAAAAGCAATTTATCAATAAGAACAAGATTAAGCATTAATATATTTTTGCCGTTCCGGAAGCCAACAATCAACAAGTTGTTTAGCACACTCCGGAGACTCGCTTAAGATAAGATATGATGCTTTTTGCACCTCGCTAATTAAATGCTGATCACGGATTAAATCAACAATTTTAAAATTTGCTTCCCCCATTTGCCTAGTCCCTAAAATTTCACCACTACCTCTAATTTCAAGATCTTTTTGGGCAATAACAAAACCATCATTGCTTTCACGCATTACTTTCATCCGAGCCTGAGCAATTTTACTTAATGGAGCTTGATACATTAACACACAATGTGAAATTGCACTGCCTCGTCCTACCCTACCTCGTAATTGATGTAGTTGAGCAAGTCCTAAACGTTCAGCATTTTCAATGATCATTAAGCTCGCATTGGGCACATCGACCCCAACTTCAATAACCGTTGTCGCAACTAAAAGTTGAACCTCTCCCGTTTTGAAAGCCTGCATAACAGATTGCTTTTCATCAGATTTCATTTTGCCATGGACAAGTGCTATATTTAAGTGTGGTAACCTTTCTTTCAATTCCTCAACTAACATTTCAGCGGCTTGAGCATCCAGAGTTTCTGATTCTTCCACTAAAGTACAAACCCAATAAACCTGACGATGACTTAAACAAGCTTGATTAACCTTGTCGATAATTTCTTCTCGACGGGAATTAGGAATAACAACAGTGGTAACTGGGGTTCGTCCTGGAGGTAATTCATCAATTATTGAGACATCCAAATCTGCATAAACTGTCATTGCCAACGTTCTTGGTATTGGTGTTGCTGTCATGATTAATTGATGTGGGTGTATGGCATTTTTAATACCCTTTTCCCACAAACTTAACCGTTGATTCACACCAAATCGATGTTGTTCGTCAATAATAACTAGCCCCAAATTGGAAAATTCAACTTTATCAACAAACACCGCATGGGTACCAACTAACATCGTGATTTCACCTTGCTTTAAAGCTTCATATCGCTGCTGCTTATTTTTAGCTGTTAATCGACCAGATAACCAATCTACAGTAATGCCTAATGGTTCAAACCATTGTTTAAAATTATTAAAATGTTGCTCTGCCAATATTTCGGTTGGCGCCATTAAAACAACTTGATGACCATTCTCTATCGCATTTAAGGCGGCCATAGCTGCAACTAAAGTTTTACCTGAGCCTACATCACCTTGTACTAGTCGCATCATTGGAATATGCTTTGTCATATCTTGATAGATATCTTGTACAACTCTTTGTTGAGCGTGAGTTGGATTAAATGGTAATGAAGCTAGAAAAGGTAGAGTCAATCGCTGATTACTGTGCATTGAATAAGCATGTTGCTTTTGATTATCTCTTTTAATCATTAACATGCTTAAATGATAGGCAAGTAACTCTTCAAATACAAAACGTTTTATAGCTGGGTGTTCACCAACTAATAACTGATCAATATCAGTCGTAATAGAAGGATTATGAATGATGTTCAATGCATCTAAAATAGGTAAATAATTTTGACTTAATGAATCAGGTAATATTTCATTTGGTAAATTGTTTTTTAGTAAAATTAATGCCGATTTTATCATTTTACGGATTACATTTTGTGTCAATCCATATGTAGAAGGATAAATAGGTGTAAATCGCTCTTCATTTAAATCGCTTAGCGATGCTCGTTCATCTTTATTCGCGTTGATGTTAAATTGCGGATGAATAATTTCTAAATTAGTTTTACCGCTTTTTATTTCACCATATGCACTTATCCATTTTCCTACTATCATCGACGCTTTCATACCTGCATTAAAATGCATAAAACGTAAAATAGCGATTCCAGAATCATCTTGAATATAACATAACAGCATTTGGCGACGCTTAAAAATAATCTCTGTTTTAATTATGCGCCCTTCAATAGTGGTATATTCGCCAATTGTAGCATCACCTATAGCGCAAGAAGAACTTCGGTCTTCATAACGTAGAGGAAAATGTAATAATAAATCTTGAATGGTTTTAATGCCTAGTGCATGGAATTTATTTTCTAAACTAGCACCAATACCAGCTAATTTGATTAGTGGTATATGGTTTAGTAAACGATCAGACATGATAATTAATTAATATTACGTATCACACTCACTACATCTTGTTGTAGTGATAACTTTCTAATTAAATCATTTAATTGTTGTGAGTTTTTAACTTCAAGCTGCAAAATAATTGTATAAATTTGCCTATCTTTTTCTTCGGTATTTAGCCATTGAATATGAGCTTTTTCGTCATTAATAATCGAAAGAATATGACCTAAAGTGCCTTGACTATTAAGAATATCTACCCAAATCTCTGCAACAAATAGTTGATCGATATTTGGTGCCCACTTAAGTGCAATATATTTTTCTGGGTTATTCTGATAACCACTAATATTGCGACACGATTCATGATGAACGGTTAAACCTTTTTCAGGGCTAACATGGCCAACAATCGGATCATTAGGAATAGGATGACAACATTTCGAAAAGGTCACTAAAACCCCTTCACTTCCGGTAATAACTAAAGTTTTATTGGTATCAGATTGATTAGATAAAAGCGCTTTATGTTCTAAACCTTTAACAATAAAATGGCTCATGATGTTACCAAGACCAATTTCGGCTAATACATCATCGAAGCATGTTAACTTGGTTAACCCAACAATACGATCTTTCTGTTTCAGTGTTAATGACTCAATACCGCCTGATTTAATTAACGCTAAATTGAGTAGACGACGCCCTAACTCAATTGCATCTTCTCTTTTTAACGTTTTTAATGCTTGGCGAATACGAGAGCGTGCTTTAGCACTAACAACAAAATTTAGCCAGCTTGCATTAGGACGACTTTCTGGCGAAGTTATAATTTCGACAGTTTGGCCATTACTTAAAGGTTGAGAAAGCGGATAAGGTTTACGATCTACTAACGCACCAATACATTGGAAACCAATATCAGAATGCACTGCATAAGCCAAATCAACCGCTGTTGAACCTTCTGGTAATTGGACGATACGACCTTTTGGAGTAAAAACATAAATCTCTTTTGGAAAAAGGTCTGATTTAACATTTTCAATAAATTCGAATGAATTACCGACACTTTGCTGAAGTTCTAGCAAACTTTGCATCCACCGTTGGGCTTTAATCTGAGTGGTGGTGTTGTTTAACTCATCATTCTCATTATAAATCCAATGCGCAGCAACGCCCATTTCCGCCATTTGCTCCATATCTTCAGTTCGTATTTGAACCTCTACCGGGGTACCATGCGGACCAATTAATGATGAATGCAACGATTGGTAACCATTAGCTTTAGGAATAGCAATATAATCTTTAAAACGATTAAGACGCGGTTTATATAAATTATGCACTAAACCAAGCGCACGATAGCAAGCGTCAACATCTTCCACTACAATTCGGAAAATATAAATATCCATAATTGAATGAAAATGTTGCTCACGCAGTTGCATCTTCTGATAAATCGCATAGATATTCTTTTCAAGCGCTTCTACTTGAGCATCAATACCTGCATCTGCTAGACGACCTCGTATTTCAGAAAGAATTTGTTGGATCAGTTCTTTTCTAGTTCCTCGAGCAATTTTAACCACTTTTTTAAGAACCTTAGCTCGATTAGGATGCATAGCAGTAAAACCAAGTATTTCAAGCTCAGTTTTAATATGATGAATGCCTAAACGATGAGCCAATGGCGCATAAATCTCTAAAGTTTCTTTAGCAATACGGCGACGTTTATCTGGCCTTAAAGCACCAAGAGTACGCATGTTATGCGTTCTATCAGCTAATTTAATTAAAATTACTCGCACATCTTCGGTCATGGCTAAAACCATTTTCCGAAAATTTTCAGCTTGAGCTTCTTGGCGATTTCTAAATTTTAACTTATCAAGTTTTGAAACCCCTTCCACTAAAACTGCAACATGCTTACCAAATTTTTGCGTAATGTCTTGGAAGGTGACCGGGGTATCTTCGATAGTATCATGCAAAAGTGCAGCGATGATGGTTTCATAATCTAGCCGCATATCAGCTAAAATGGTTGCAACAGCAACCGGATGGGTTACATATGGTTCACCGCTACATCGGAATTGCCCTTCATGTGCTTGCTTAGCAAAGAGATATGCAGTTTGGATCAATTCAACTTGCTTGACAGGAAGATAAGATGCAACTACCTCTTTTAAGCTTTCAAAATATTGCATGGGCAATTCTCAGCAATGTTTATTCGTATGAAGGAGTATTTTCTAAAAGTACCGTTTCATGAAGAGCTGTACGCACTTCTGATTCTTCATCTTGACGAGCTTGGAATTCAGCAGTATCAAGAATTTGTTTATTGACAAGCCCATCTTCAATTTCGCGTAAAGCAACCACAGTTTCTTTATCGTTTTCTTCTGGAATTAGTGGCGATTTATTTTCGACTTGTAATTGACGAGCACGTCTTGCTGCAACTAAAACGAGATCAAAGCGATTACCAATTTTTTCTACTGCATCTTGGACAGTTACACGAGCCATTTTTACCTCTAATATTTTAACTTATATGCTTCAATTGAAAGATCCGCTATTCTACTTAATTTTGTAGCGAATTGTCCATAACTAATATTACTATGTTATGTAAAATCCATTATTTTAGATGAATTGAAATGATAAATATCTATTCCATTACCTCTAACCAAATATTAGCACCTATTATAGGCATATTTAAAAGGTAACGTCGTAAGCCATCCAATGCAATTGCTGCTAAGACTTGTTGCTGTGTTCTTTTGCTTTGACTTCGTCCGGTATACTTTAAATTAAAGTGTAATACTTGTTTTAATGTTGCAATAATTAATGTAAATTGGCTATTCTTTTCTTGAAAATTAATAATACCGATCGCTATATTAGCACCTTGTGCTTTTAATAATCCTGTGAAATAACTGCTCGGTTCATCCAATAATAAAGGTACAATCTCTGATTTGACGACAGGAGCATCAGCTTCGAACAATTGATAACTAATCATCCCTGCTGATTGTTGTTCAATAATAACAATAGATTGATTAGTATCGTGTAATAATTTTGATACTACATGAGCTAATCCTGTCTCACCTGATTCACTTAATACACCTTCATAAAGCAAATTAGCATTAACAACCGATTTAATTTGTTGCCACAACTTATCCATTTCACTTTTTTGGTTTTCTGGACCCGTTAATTTTAATTCAATAATAGGCATTGCGGCACGATAACCAATCGTGATATTTTCCGGTATATCCAATGTGGAGTCAATTTCTTGTGCTAAATCGCTTTCAGTTCGGCCCATTGTTGTTAATCGATAACAAAGTTTGCTTTCTGCCAGTGGATAATTCAACTTGATCTCAGGAATAATCTCATTTTTAATCATTTGTTTAAATTCAGAAGGCACACCGGGAGTAAAGAATAATAGACAATTATTCAGCTTGATTTTAAAACCGCATGCGGTACCAATAGGATTATCAATTAACGTCGCACTTTAAGGTAGCATGGCTTGTTTAATATTACTTGCAGGCATCGTTCTACCACGATTAAGAAAATAACGCTCAAGTGACTTGAGCCATTGTTCATGTAAAACTAGCGATTCATTATTGGCCAACGCAGCTGCTTGGGCACTAAGATCATCACTAGTCGGCCCTAATCCACCATTGACAATTAAAATATCATTTTGCAAACTACGCTCTTTTAAAGTTTCAATCAGCGTTGATAAATTATCCCCTATTGTATGACGAGAGGTAATAGTAATACCTTCTTGAAATAGAAAATCAGATAACCATGCAGCATTAGTATCAATAATTTGACCATATAAAACTTCATCACCGGTACTAATCATTTCAATTTTAATACGATCTTTGATGTTACTCATAATTACCCTTAGTTAATTAAAAATGATTATTCAATATTTAGTTAATAACTTCTTCATCCACTTTATTGTCCATATGCTCCTTACTTTGCACTAATCGCACAGCAAAATAGAGGTCATAAGCAAATTCAATATAATCACTATCTAATTTAAGATTCATCTGTTTAAACCAATTTTTTAGTGTTTTGCGTCGACCAGCCAAAATTAGCACGACATTTCTAACTTTTAATGAATTCACCAATTCATCAATACCCGTCAACACACTAACATCTTTATAAGTAAAACAAGGTATCGCATCAACAATAACATAATTGATTTGTTCGGCAGAATCATCAATATAATTGATAATTCTACGTTTAAAATAGGCAATGTTAAAATAGGTAAGTGGTGAATTAAATCTATAAATCATAGTATTACTCAATGGTTTGACGTCAGAACCAATTGAATGAATTCGACCACTATCATCAACACCTAATAACTGATCATTCGGTCTAAAAACACGACGCAAAAATAAAAATAATCCCAATAAAACTGCTAGCGCCATCCCCGGAATGATACCAATAACTAAAACCGAAATGAGTGTAGTTAAACTTAAATAGAATGCATCGCGATCAAATTTAAAAAACCGAATAATAGTTTGAAAATTAATCAGTGATAACGAAGAATAAATTAGAATCACGCCTAATACACAGGTTGGAATATATTGTAATGGTGATAAAAAGAACAACACCACAAAACCAATTAGAATTGCGGCAATAATTGACACTAACTGAGTTTTACCACCATTAGCATCATTAACAGCTGTTCGAGATGAGGTACCACTAACAACAAATCCTTGAGATAACCCGGCAACTATGTTGGCCATACCCAATGCTTTAAATTCTATATCGGCATTGGTTTCATAATTATTTTTAGAAGCAAAACTACGTACCGTTATCATCATACTAACAAAACAGATAACGGCAATATTAAGAGAAGGAACGACTAAATTTCGCATTAAGCCTTTATCAAAATCTAACCATGACTCTGCTGGGATGAAATCACTGGTCACACTACCAATAATCCGTACGTTATATTGTTCAAAATTAAACAGCCATGAAAAAAAAGTCATAATTATGACGGCGAACAGCGGTGCCGGATAACGAGGTTTGAATTTTTTTAACGCCACCAATATCACTAAAGTAAAAAATGATACTAACGCAGTTAATACATGAATCTGCGATATCTTTAAAGGAAAATAAACAATGCGCTCAATCAAATAAGAGTAGTCATACTTAAATCCCAATGTTTTGGCTAGCTGATCAACCATAATCGTAATTGAAATACCATTTAAAAGACCAATTAGAATCGGTTGGCTTAATAAATCAGCTAAAGCCCCTAGGTGAAGTTTACCGGCTATTAGACACCAAATACCAATCATAATGGTTAATAATACAACTAATTGCCAACGTAAAACGGGATCATTAGCCGCTAAAGGGAAAACTACAGCGGCTACAACTGCGCAAGTTGCTGTATCTGGCCCAACGATTAATTGCTTAGAAGAACCAAATAGTGCATACACAATCAGTGGCAAGATTGTCGAATATAAACCAGCAATTGCTCCTACGCCAGTGAGTTCAGCATATGCTATTGAAACAGGTAACGATACAGCTGCTACTGACAATCCAGCTTTAATATCAAAACCAAGATACTCTCGCTTATAATGCAATAAACTCGTCAGCCCTGGCATCCAAAAAATGATTTTTTGGAATAATGCACTATTGGTAAACTTTCCCATGTATAATTACTTTCCTGCTATACTCATTTTCTCAATCAATATTGAACCACATTGAATATTACTTCTTGTTTCAATATCATTACCTATTGCTACAATATTTTGATACATTTCTTTAAGATTACCAGCTACTGTAATTTCATTAATAGGATATTGGATTTTACCATTTTCAACCCAAAAACCCGTAGCTCCACGTGAATAATCACCTGTCACATTATTGACACCTTGTCCCATTAATGACGTAATAACAACACCTTTATCGAGTTTTCTTAACATTGCAGTAAAATCAGCATCAGTTTGACTTGATGAGACTAACCAATTATGTATACCACCTGCATGTCCGGTAGATTTCAAACCTAATTTTTTGGCAGAATAATTACTTAATAAATAAGTTTGCAAAATACCTTGTTCAATAATATTACGCTTAACAGTTCTCGTCCCTTCACTGTCAAATGGTGAAGAACCTACTCCTTTTAAAATGTATGGATCTTCCAAAATTGTCAGCCAAGCAGGGAAAACTGCTTTTCCTACACTATCCAACAAAAAAGAAGACTTTCGGTAAATCGAACCACCACTAATTGCAGAAACTAAATGCCTTATTAAACCGACAGCAACTTCCGAACAAAAAAGGACAGGTACTTGCATGGTTGGAATTTGTTTAGCACCTAAATGGGCAACAGCTTTCTCAGCAGCTTGTTTTCCGACCCAAACTGGTGATTGCAGTTCATTAATATCCCGAGAAGAAGTATAGGCGTAATTTCGCTCCATTTGTCCATTTTGCTCAGCAATCACCGAGCAAGAAAGTGAATGTGAACTGGCACAGTAGCCTTGTAACATTCCTAAACTATTACCATAGACATAAACACCATAACGGCTATTAAAGTAACCACCATCACAACTTATTAATGAAGATTCAGCAAGCGCTGTTAGTTCCGCCTGTTTTGCTTGTTCTATTGCATTATCAACATTTAAATCACTTGGATAAAACAGATCTAAATCGGCATTATCAAATGCCATTAACTCACGATCGCCTAAACCTGAACATGAATCAGGCGAAGTATATTGCATAATATTAATTGCCATATCCACTGTTTGGCTGATCGCCTGTGGAGATAAGTCACTGGTAGATGCGCTACCTTTACGTTGATTTTGATAAACGGTTATACCTAATGCTCCATCACTATTAAATTCAACATTTTCAGTATCACCTTCTCTTGTACTGACACTAATACCAGTAGATTGATTAATCGACACCTCTACTGAATCGACCCGAGCTTGTGCTTGTTTAATAGCATCGGCAACAATAGCGGATAGATGTTGTTGTTGGCTTATCGCATCTTTTTTAATTTGTTCAATACTCATTTTATTATTTTCTACAATTCTGCTAGTGATACGTTATAATATGCCAGAATTTAATTTTAGTTAACAAAAGAAATAGCATGAATAACAATCAAGAGCCAAATCTAGAACCCGACTTCAATATAAATCAAGAAGATGATGAAATTATTTACGTTAGTAAAAGTGAAATCAAAAGAGATGCCGAGGTGCTTAAAAAATTAGGTGTCGAACTTGTCAATTTAAGCAAAAATGAAATAAGTAAAATTCCACTTGATGAAGATTTATTATATTCTATTGAATTAGCTCAAAAAATAAAAAAAGAAGGCTATCGCAGACAAATTCAATACATAGGTAAATTGCTTAGAAATCGTGATATTGAACCGATTACACAAGCATTGGATAAACTCAAAAATCGTCATAACCAGCAAGTTGCCATGTTTCACCGTTTAGAGAAATTACGTGATGAGTTAATTGAAACTGGCGATGCAGAATCCATTATGGAGCTATTTCCTACCGCAGATAGACAGCAATTACGCACACTTGCACGTTCAGCTAAAAAAGAGCTAACTGCAAATAAACCGCCAAAAACAGCCAGACAAATTTTTCAATATTTAAAAGAATTGAGCGAAACAGAGTAAATTTTTATAATGTTCGTTTTATATTTATGATTAAACACTACTAACTAATAAAAGATAGAGGATACAAAAATGGGACTATTAAACGTACCAGCCGGTAAAGAATTACCTGATGACATCTATGTCGTGATTGAAATCCCAGCGAATGCTGACCCAATTAAATATGAAGTCGATAAAGATACTGGTGCAGTATTTGTTGATAGATTTATGGCAACTGCAATGTTTTATCCATGTAATTACGGTTATATTAATCACACTTTATCACTTGATGGAGATCCGGTTGACGTATTAGTTCCAACTCCATATCCATTACAACCTGGTTCTGTAATTCGTTGTCGTCCAGTTGGTGTCTTAAAAATGACTGATGAAGCAGGTTCTGATGCTAAACTAGTTGCTGTACCGCATACTAAATTATCAAAAGAATATGACCATATAAAAGATGTAGACGATTTACCTGAGTTATTAAAATCTCAAATCAAGCACTTCTTTGAGCAATACAAAGCACTTGAAAAAGGCAAATGGGTAAAAGTTGATGGTTGGGATAATGCCGAAGCTGCTCGTAAAGAAATTATTGAATCTTTTGAAAGAGCAAAACAGAAGTAATCCTACCTAAATTATTCAAAAAAGTAATCATTTCTATTGAGTCATAAGAAAAAATTTTTATGGCTCAATCTTTAAACTTTTTTTTACTTTCGAAATAACTTCAATGACTTAGCGTTGCAACAATTTGTCATTTATCAAATTAAACAAATTAATATAAAAATTTTATATAAAACCGTACACTAAGATGAAAAAATTGTCATTAAAATCTTGCTTTCGATTTTAAATTGTGAGGTAATAGTAATGGGCTAACAACAAGAAGCATTTTTATGAAAACGATTAACTTTTTAATTTAGTTCCAGACTAGTTAGATTAGTTTATGAGTTGGTGTATTAATGTTAGTTAATGCCTAAACAGCCGATAAGGCAAATTATTAATTATTGTTAGGATGTCTAGTAAATGAATAAAAAAACAGGCCAAGTAAAATGGTTCAACGAAAGTAAAGGTTTCGGTTTTATAACTCCAGCCGATGGCAGCAAAGATGTATTCGTACATTTCTCTGCAATCTCAGGTGATGGATTTAAAACCTTAGCTGAAGGACAACAAGTCGAATTTGCTATCCAAGATAGCCCTCGTGGACCAGCAGCGGCTGAAGTAGTTGTTATCTAATTAAAATTTAATTAAATAATAAAAGCAAAACGCCTATTTCTCGAAATAGGCGTTTTTTTATAAGGGTATCATTTTAATCCCTTTACTAGAACTAAAAAAGCGACCCAAGGCCGCTTTTTTGCAATTACAACCGCTTCTAATTATTTAGCAACAACTGCAATTAAGTCTAATACTTTGTTTGAGTAACCAACTTCGTTATCGTACCAAGAAACTAATTTAACAAAGTTATCACTTAATTGGATACCAGCTTTAGCATCAAATACAGAAGTACAAACTTCACCTAAGAAATCTGTAGACACAACGTCATCTTCAGTATAACCAAGAACGCCTTTCATTGGGCCTTCTGCAGCTGCTTTGATAGCTTTACAGATGTCTTCGTATTTAGCTGGTTTTGCTAAACGTGCAGTTAAGTCAACAACAGAAACGTCTGGAGTTGGAACACGGAAAGCCATACCAGTTAATTTACCATTTAATTCAGGAATAACTTTACCTACAGCTTTAGCAGCACCAGTTGATGAAGGGATGATGTTTTGAGCAGCACCACGACCACCACGCCAATCTTTGTGAGATGGACCATCAACAGTTTTTTGAGTTGCTGTAGTTGCGTGAACAGTAGTCATTAACGCTTCAACGATACCGAAGTTATCATTAACTACTTTAGCTAAAGGAGCTAAACAGTTAGTAGTACAAGAAGCATTAGAAACGATATCTTGACCTGCATATTCTTTATCATTAACACCCATAACAAACATTGGAGTATTGTCTTTAGATGGGCCAGTTAAAACAACTTTTTTAGCACCAGCTTGGATGTGTTTACGAGCAGTTTCATCAGTTAAGAATAAACCTGTTGCTTCAGCTACAACATCAACACCTACTTCATTCCATTTTAAGTTCGCAGGATCTCTTTCAGCAGTAACGCGGATTGTTTTACCGTTAACGATTAATCTACCGTCTTTAACTTCAACAGTACCGTCAAAACGACCATGAGTTGAATCATATTTAAGCATATAAGCCATATAATCAACGTCTAATAAATCATTGATAGCAACGATTTCAATGTCAGAGCGTTTTTGTGCAGCACGGAAAACAATACGACCGATACGGCCAAAACCATTAATACCTACTTTGATTGTCATAACAATTACCTTCTTTTTGTTTTAAATGATAAAAATAACTTACAGTAAACTATCAAATTTTGGGGTCTTATTCAAGACCATTACACATAATTAGGCACGAATTAATCAAATAGTTTTTAACCATAAAAGAAATCACAACTAATAATCAATAAAATCAATCATTTAATATAATTGAAAATTTTACTCTCAGCATAAAAATAACCACTGCATTAAGTAAAAATAATTCGTTATAATAATAGATTATTAGCATGGTACATCTTTAAATTAAGTAACAATTATATAGCGAAGATTTTATCGACCATAAACCTAATATATATTATCCTAGCAATAATATATACTAGCTTATTTTAGTTACAAATTTTTACTATCATAAGCTATTTGTTGGCAGTCCGACTATGAGAATCTGCGATAGATTTGATACATTGAATTTAAAAGATTAAAGAACTAACACACTATGACAGATAACCAAGATTTTACCGACCACACACCAATGATGCGCCAGTATCTAAAGTTGAAAGCTGAAAACCCAGATATTTTATTGTTTTATCGTATGGGTGATTTTTATGAGATGTTTTATGAAGATGCCAAACGTGCTTCACAACTCTTAGATATTTCGCTAACCAAACGAGGCTCGTCTAATGGTCAACCTATCCCGATGGCAGGAGTACCTTATCATGCGGTTGAAAGTTACTTAGCTAAACTCATTTCACTTGGTGAATCAGTCGCAATTTGTGAACAAATCGGCGATCCCGCTACAAGTAAAGGGCCGGTTGAACGTAAAATTGTTCGTATTGTTACTCCTGGTACTGTAAGTGATGAATTATTATTAGAAGATCGCAAAGATAACTTGCTTGCTTGTATTTGGCAACAAAAAGAGCACTTTGGTTATGCAACTTTAGATATGAGTTCTGGGCGTTTCTTTGTATTTGAATGTGATAATCCGGAAGCAATGCAAGCTGAATTACAGCGAACCAGCCCAGTTGAGTTACTCTACCCTGAAGACTTTCCATCAATGTATTTAATCGAAAATCGTCACGGATTAAGACGACGCCCAATTTGGGACTTTGATCTGGAAACCGCCAAACAGCAACTTAATTTACAATTTGGTACCAATGATTTAGTTGGTTATGGTGTGGAAGATTGCCATTATGCCTTATGTGCAGCTGGCTGTTTATTGCAATATGTCAAAGATACCCAACGCACAGCCATGCCACATATTCGCTCAATAGTTAAAGAATCTTCAGTTGATTTTGTGGTGTTAGATGCCGCCACTCGCAGAAACTTAGAGATCACCGAAAACCTATCAGGTGGTACTGAACATACTGTTGCTGACGTTTTAGATAAAACCCAAACGGCTATGGGTAGTCGAATGCTTAAACGTTGGTTACACTCGCCAATTCGTAATTTGGCCATTTTAGAAAATCGACAACAAGCCATTAAAGAGTTACAAAATGATGTCACCGACCTTCAACCGCTATTAAAGCAAATTGGTGATCTTGAACGAATTTTGGCAAGATTAGCACTACGAAGTGCTCGGCCACGCGATTTTGCTCGGTTACGTGATGCCTATAACCTTTTACCACAACTTCAGCAATCATTGTCTGAACTTAAGGCACCGGCACTCATTGCATTGCGAGCTAAAATCAATCAATTTGATCAAATAGCCGATCTATTAAATCGAGCAATTATTGAATCACCACCAGTAATTATTCGTGATGGAGGTGTCATTGCTAGCGGTTACAATCAAGAGTTGGACGAACTGCGTGATCTAGCCGATGGTGCAACCAACTATTTAGAACAGCTCGAAATTCGCGAGCGTGAAACTTTAGGCATTGATACATTGAAAGTTGGTTTTAATGCGGTTCATGGTTATTATATCCAAATTAGCCGTGGCCAAAGTCATTTAGCACCAATCCATTATACCCGAAGACAAACACTAAAAAATGTCGAACGCTATATTATTCCTGAGTTAAAAGAGTACGAAGATAAGGTCTTAACCTCAAAAGGCCGTGCATTGGCACTTGAAAAACAGCTTTATGAACAACTGTTCGATCAACTGATACCAGAATTAGCCAATATGCAAACCAGTGCAGATGCTATCGCCGAACTTGATGTACTGACTAATCTTGCTGAACGAGCTCTAACACTCAACTATCATTGCCCAACATTAACCAATCAAACAGGCATTGAAATCAAAGATGGACGACACATTGTGATAGAACAAGTATTACAAAAACCATTTATCGCCAATTCACTATCTCTCTCATCAGATAGACGAATGCTGATTATTACTGGTCCAAATATGGGCGGAAAAAGTACTTATATGCGCCAAGCAGCATTGATCGTCTTACTCGCTTACATTGGCAGCTTTGTTCCAGCGTCTAAAGCGACAATTGGCCCTGTTGATCGTATATTTACTCGAATAGGGGCATCAGATGACTTAGCTTCTGGTCGTTCAACCTTTATGGTGGAAATGACTGAAACCGCTAATATTATGCATAATGCGACACCAAATAGTTTAGTTTTAATGGACGAAATTGGGCGTGGAACGTCAACTTATGATGGTCTGTCACTAGCATGGGCATGTGCTGAAAATTTGGCTAACCAAATCAAAGCGATGACTCTATTTGCTACCCACTATTTTGAACTAACTCAATTGCCAGAACAAATGCTAGGTGTTTATAACATCCATTTTGATGCCATAGAACACGACAATACCGTCGCTTTTATCCATGAAGTCTCAGAAGGTGCAGCTAGTAAGAGTTTTGGTATAGCAGTAGCAGGACTTGCAGGTGTACCGAAAACCATCTTAAAACGCGCTAAACAAAAACTAAAAGAGCTAGAAGTCATCTCTAAACAATCCGCTAATAGCCATATTGAAAGCTCACAACTTACCTTTATTGGCGATGCAGAACCATCAGAAGTCGAACTAGCCCTACAACAGATCGATCCTGATGCACTAACGCCAAAACAAGCATTAGAAACCATTTACCAATTAAAAAAATTACTTTAACTAATCAACAATAATAGTAAATTAATAAAAAAACCGCCATTAAATCAATAATGGCGGTGATAATTTTAGAATTTTGGTTTGGTTTATTTCCAAAATTTCTTTTTGGAGGTTTTACCAATACCCGGATTGAAACTATTAGTTGGATCTAACTCATGGTAAAAGTTTTTTAAATCTGAATTAGCATGATACAAATGGCCAACATTATGTTCAGCTGGATATTGCGCTCCACGCTGATCGAGTATCACCAACATCTCTTCTTCCACTTTTGAACAGTCAGTACCTTTTTTAGCTAAATAGTCTTGATGGAAAACCGAACAGAAAAAATGACCATAATATAATTTATGAATAAAATGTTGACTAATACTTTCGGGCAAGGTTTCAAACCAATCTTTATCATTGCGTCGCAAAGCGATATCTAACGCGACTAAATCCTCAACTGTTTTAGTATGCACATTACGATAAACTGTCGCAGCACCAGCAACGGCAAAACGGTGCAACATTGCTGCTTCGGCTTCCTTATCATTACAACGAAAATAGCTTCCATTACGCTTATTTGTTGGACTATTGGCAAAATAATCCTTTAAAAATGCCTCAGCTTCGGCGATACCATCGTCAGACATTTTCAAAATTAAATGGTGTTCATAACTGTCACGATAATCACGCATTGATTTAGGTAAATGGTTGGGTAACAACTTACACACATTTACCGCAAACCAATCGGAAAAACTGCCAGAAAAAAAAGGTGTTTTTTTCACAATACGATCAACCAAATTCTTAAACGCATACAAACGAGGAATCATATCTGTCCCTAACTTCTTAATTGCCAGGAAAAGATGCTTACCATATACCGCCGCAATATCAAACGCATCACGATGAATATACTCACCAGAAATTGGTAGATTCTTAAAATTACCTAAAATATGACGACGAATATCATCAAGTTCACGAGTATTATTCGTTCCGATATAAAACACCGCAGTGTTTTCTTCTAATGGAAACGTGTCTAACCGTACCGCAAATACCATTAAACGCCCAGCACTACCAGATGCCTCATAATGACGAGCTGGATCGGCATTATATCGAGCCGGTGTATCAGCATCTATCTGTCGCACATGATCGCAATAATGGTGATCATGCCCTAACCCAGCATTTGGGTTAACATCTTTATCGGTATAAACACGATTTTGTAGATTTTGTAATATTTCCTCGGGCGTATCACCTAATTCAATACCTAAATGATTAATCAAATGTAACTGCCCTTGCTCATCCAACTGAGCAAATACTGACATTTGAGTATAAGCCGGCCCCCTTTGAATTAACGCACCACCCGAATTATTACAAATCCCACCTAACACTGAAGCACCAATACATGACGAACCAATTACAGAATGTGGTCCTCGATGATATTTTTTTAGTTCTTTTTCTAAATGAAATAATGTACTACCGGGCAAACAAACGACCTGATCGCCATTTTCAATGACTTGAATTCCATCTAATCGACGAGTGCTTACAATAACTATCGGTCTATCATAATCATTACCATCTGGTGTGGAACCACCCGTTAAACCAGTATTAGCAGATTGGGTTATTACAATAACATCAGCTTCAACACAAGCTTTTAAAACTTGCCATTGTTCTAATAGTGTGCCAGGTATAACCACCGCTAATGCATCCCCTACTCCAAAACGCGCACCTTGGCGATAAAGTAAAGTACGACTAGGTTCAGTTAAGGTATATTTATCACCAACGATACTTTTTAACTTCGCAACAAGATCTGATGTATTATTTACAGTCATTTTGGTTCCCTTATTTAGATTGGAATTAGACAAATATTCAACTCTTTTTGATTATATTATAATCAATGCAATTCATTGAAAAGCGTTCTTTAAGGTTTATAGTATTGAATAAAAAAACTAACACAAAAAGCTAAAAGGAATAAAATGTTATATCAATGACGAAAACAGATCTTAAAATTACTAACACAATTAACTTTTTATTAATTTTCTTTTTAAACTTTCAATAAAGCGATCGTTAATTGTGGATTGATACAGGCCTGGTTGCCAATTTTTTAAAAAATTCACTTGTTTTGGGGTTAGAGAAAGATTAGTTAATAGATCTGTTATTTCTATAGAAGTTAAATCTAACTGTTGCTCTGAATTTAATTCAATATTATTGCTATAATTACAAGTAGTATTTGAATATGTCACTTGTTTCTGTTGTTTAATATTCACATTTTGATTTACTACTAATCCCTCTGATTGAACTATGTTATTAAACCAAAATAGATAAGATGACAGATTAAAATGACCTTCAACCTGATAACCCCATTCTGTTTTAACCGCATTTTTAATACGATAGCTAATCTGACTTTTAGGAAAAGCACAATATATAATAGGTTGATTATTCAATTTTTTAATCATATTACAATTCAATTTAAGATTTTGATTAAACTCCTCATTAAAAATATAAGCTGATTGATTATACATTCTTAAAAAAAAACCTTCATCAAACAAGCTTAAATAATTCTCTCGACAACTTATTGCTAATTTATTTTCTATTAACATGACTAATTTTTACTCATTCTTTCGGCGGGGTAGCGCTAGCGCTACTGCGCCGGATATTTCGATTATGAGGTGCGGACGCTTCGCGTTGGCCCCTCATATAACGAAAACCTTTTTAAATTTATCCCCAAAATACTGCTTAATAAAAGTAAAGTTTACTTAATAAAATATTTATATTTCTTTTAAGGGCTCACACATGCAGCTCGCTCAATTCTTCTTTGCGTCTCTATCGCATTATAAGTTGATACTTTTCCTTCAAAAGGGGATACTCCTAGTGGTAAATTATTATATCGCTTTTTTGATGCCTTAACGGACAAATTTCCACTCCAATAATTATATGAATCCCAATCACTATCTGGATAACCTATACAAACAGCTCGACCATGACCTGCTGAATTCGCTATATTTACTATACATCCCCATTCATTAAATATTCCTCCGATCCATCTACCGCCTTCTATATAGCTTAATTGGCGACGATAATTTCCTTGATATCTATTAGTAATTCCCCCTCGCCAACCAAAATAATCGTTATTACTATTAGTAAAATCATTAGCATCAGGAATACGATAACCCATACTTTTACAATATTTCCTTGCTTTTTCTTGCTCGGCCTTTGCGTCTTCGAGGTTAAGCCTATCATCACCATAATTAACATTTGGTTGAGCTATATACCAACGCATTAGTCTAAACTCATATAATAAGTGACTTTTACCACTATCTGCATACAATCTAAATGTCATAGGCTTAAAACTTTTATCTTTTGAGTTATAGCGTGGACCGTCTAACTTAACTTTTAAGCCTAGTTCTTTTGTACCATAGGTTGAACCATATGATTCACCATTAAAAGAATAAAACCAAGGATGAGTATCTTCTGAACTTAATTTCAATTTAACATTACCACCTTCTACGGAATATACCGTGTCTCCATTTATTGTAATAACCTCTGAAGGAGTAATATTTTTTAATAATAAATAAAAGTATAATCCGTTTGAACCTGTACTTGGAAAATTATTTTTCAATATGGATGATTCCCCTTCATAACTACCACTATTTGTAGCATTCACCACCCTATAACCTTTACTCGTCGTTCCTCTATTAAATGCTGAATCCCAATTTAAACCATCATAATCATTGTTGCCTAGAATACCATCATTAAAAACTAAATTAGGTTGAGTATAGCAAACTATAGGTAGTGATTTTGAGTTCAAATAATAAGTATGACTACTTCCGATAAATTCACTCGTTTTTGGATTTCCATATAGAGAATTCAATTCGCCACTAGTTGAACTAATCGTTAACTTATAAGGTCCATCGCATATATTAAGTGTGGCATTAAGATTATTTTTAACAGTAGAGGTAATGTCTGTAAAAGCATTGTCTGCATTAATATCCGATACGGCAGGATTGCGTATTTCCCATTTCAAACTAATATAGCCACTCGCCGTGGCCAACACTTCTCCCGTTGTCTCATCATAACCATCGCCATCATCATCACCATAGTATTTATAGGGCGATTTTAATAAATCAGTTATATTCACGTTCGGATAATTATTATTACCCAAGTCCGGTAATGGAACAATAGTTTGAATACTAGCAAACGTGTCATCTTCATTAGGTAATTCTATTGGTTTTGTTGGACCTGACTCATCATTTAATGTATTGATAACCCTTCCATCTGACAACTTAATACTCAATAAACTTTCAGTACTATTGGTTTTAGTGATGCCATCATCATAAGTTAAATAAGGTGCACTTCCATGAATTTCATTTACTGTATTTACATTTAAAGCATATGCTGGATTAAGCAAATTTACCAATAATCCAATTATACTAACCATATATAAAAAGAACAATTTTAGGAAAAATAATGATATTTCTGAATCAAATCGCATTGAATGAGAGTTATAGACAAATAACTCTTTAGATGAAGATAATAACTGACTATTCTGAGTTACATAATTTAACTTTTTTTTACTACTTAAGCCACTTAATAGCCCTAACTTTTGGCTGGCTGGCTGGCTGGCTGGCTGGCTGGCTGGCTGGCTGGCTGGCTGGCTGGCTGGCTGGCTGGCTGGCTGGCTGGCTGGCT
>NZ_JACFSF010000008.1:0-88764 GCF_016100565.1 Gilliamella sp. M0364
TAATTCACCCAATCGCAATGGCAGACGGTTTACGTTTCGCTATCCGTGAAGGTGGTCGTACTGTTGGTGCTGGTGTTGTTGCTAAAGTTATCAAATAATTTAAGCGTAACTAAAGAGCATGTTAAATGCTCTTATCAGTTCCAAAAAGGTGCACTCTGTGCACCTTTTTTATTGTCCTCAATATTTAACTAAACGAATTAAACAGGTTAATTAACCTATTTAGACCTAGGTATCAAGCTAAAGGCGATATCAGTGAAGATGCAGCTATATATAGCTGCTAAAGGCATTACCAAAACTAAGAAAAAGCAACTAAGAAAAATAATTTATACTATTATTCTTGATTGACAAAAGCCTGAGATAATCTATTCCTTAAACTTTTATTGTTTATTTTTTGTTATATTTGACAAATGTCATAGTGTTTCTTGTTTTTGTGTAAATAATAATCATTATCATTAAATCGAATGAGAAGTGAGATGTTATGTGCAGAAAAAATAAAGTTATTCAAATAAGTATATTAACCCTATTCTATTCGCCTATGATGTTTAGCGGTTATGCATTAGCCGAGACAAGTCATGATACAATTATTGTTACCCCTAATGATAGTGATAATAGAAAAAATTCATTGTCTCCGACTTTTCAGCAGGAACAAGTTAAACAGAAACAAACTGCTGGGGCAACTAACTTAATCATTCCAGAACAGGAAAATAGATTATCCACACTACAAGATGCGCTTGATTATCAACCTGGAATTATTATTCAAAACTTTTTTGGCGGTACAGATCAACCAAGATTAAACATTCGTGGTTCCGGAGTGCAAAGTGCCCCGCTATCACGAGGTGTCTTACTATTACAAGATGGGCTACCTATCACGGATGCTGATGGTGATTTCCATATTAGTACCTTAGATATGCGTGAAGCTCGGTTAATTTCAGTTTACCGTGGAGCCAATAATACCCATCCTCAAGCTAATAGTTTAGGGGGAGAATTGAATTTCATCTCCTACACAGGAAAAGATGAACTTGGTAGTGCTCGTTATGAATATGGAGCATTTGGTCGAGAAGCCGCGCAAATCGCATTAGGTCATAGCGGTTATGATATGGATGGTCGCATTAGCCTATCTTATGACCATTTTGATGGTTATCGAGATCATTCAACCTCGCAACGGAAAACAGTTCGATCTAACTTTGGTTATAGTAATGAAAACTTTGAAAATAGAACATGGTTAAGTTGGACAGATTTACGTTTTGATATTCCAGGACCTTTATCGCAACGTAAAAGCAAAAGTGATCCAACGAGTATTTTTAAAGTTGTGCAAATGCGAGATCCGCATCGTAATGTTCAACAGGGGCGTATTGCTAACCGCGCAAATTGGACTTTAGACAACCAAGCGATTGAGCTAGGTTTATGGTATCAGCGTACACATGATAATTTTGTTACACCAACCGATTATGTTTTAAGTGATAGTAACACTATTGGTAGTCAATTAACTTATAATATGACCTTTGATAATTTTAGCTATCGATCAGCTCTCGCATGGGATAAAACCAATCTTGATCGTCAATTATTGATGAATCGACGTCATACCAAAATGAATAAACGTTCACTGGGAAAATATGATGCTACCGCAGAAAACGTATATGGATCCATTGGTTCCTCATGGCAAATCAACAATGAATGGCAACTCAATTTAGATACTAAAATTACGCATGCCAAACGAGAGGTTGATGCGCGGCACAATAAAAACGCCCTTGATCAAGCATGGACATTTTGGTCACCTAAATTAGGGGTAATTTGGAATCAAACAAATGATACGCGATTTTATGCCAATTTAAGCACCAGTAACGAACCCGCATCCTTTCGTGAAATTATTACTAGCGATGGCATGAAAGCCAAAATTAACAAATTAAATCGTCAAAAAGGCATTACTGCTGAAATTGGTGGTAATGGTAAGATAACCCAAGAATTAAACTGGGATATTGCTTTATATAGAAGCATCATTAAAGATGAATATATTACCACTTACGACACAGGTGGAACGGCAATAGGGGTATTTAATTATGGTGCCAAAACACGTCATCAAGGGATAGAAGCAGGCCTAAAAGGACTAATACCTTCAGTTTTTATTTCTGGCGATATTGAATATCGTCTAGCTTGGACGTATAACGATTTTCGTTTTATGGGTGGCGAATATAATCGTAATTATATTGCCGGCATCCCAAGAAATACGATTACTGCAGAAATTTTATATAAATATGATAACTGGACACTTGGCCCCAATATTCACTGGTCCCCAACTAATACGCCGGTTGATCATGCCAATAATATGAATGTTCAATACCGAGATAAATATGTAGCTTTAGGCTTTAAAATTAATTATCAAAATCCTAATGGTTGGTCGGCTTATTTAACTGCAGATAACCTAACCAACAAACATTATGCTACCGCCTCGGTTGCTAATAATGTAGTAAAATCAAAACAAGAAAATACTTTATTCCCAGCTATGGGATTCAATCTCAATAGTGGGCTTGTTTATCACTTCTAAAAAAGTGTATCTGACAGTAATGCTGTCAGATACAGCTACTTAAAATGAACGTTGTGAAGGAAGCGTAAGCTGGTGAAGATAGGTTCTCTTTAAAATTGTTACCTGATTCAATTTAATTTCAATTATTTTTTGTTTACGCCAACTAGAAATTAGTCGGCTTAACGTTTCATAACGGATACCGAGCTTAGTTGCCAATTGACTGCGTGATATTGGTAACACAAAACTTGTATCTTGTTTCGAAGATAACGATAAAATATAAGCAGCTAAACGCTGTTCTGCCGAACTGGATGTTAACCAATCGATGTTATTAATTTGTTCGTATAGTTTAGTACTAAATTGCACTAACAAGCGTTGCATAACAATAGGATTATTCATACAAACTTGTAATACGCTATTTTTTTCAAGTAATAATAATGAGCAATTAGTTTTTGCTCGAATTGTCATGGGAAAGCGATTATGAGGCATAAACACTGCAGCAATGGCAACTAATTCATAAGGCGAAAAAATCCCAAAAACTTTTTCTTCACCTAAATAAGTATTTCTAAATACCTCAACTTTACCAGCAAGAACCAAAGAACAACCAGAAAAAGGCATACCTTCATAACTAATTAGCTCACCGGTACTAAATTCCATATAACTAGCATTTTCAAGGATTGGTATTAATGCATCAGTGGTTAACCCATCAAACATTTTTACATTATTTAACCAAGTTAAAATCTCATCTTGAGTTGGTATATTTTTGACAAATGTCATAGGGATTGCCTAATAATAACTTTAGAATGACTTCAATATAATTGATAATAATTCTTATTTCAATAAATAAAGCCCTATTATTAATTATCAATAACCATATGAAATATAATGTTTTTTAACAATAATAATTTAACCACTTATAACCTATATCATAAGCATTGACCAAAATAACAATTATATTTTGTTTTGCACTTACTGAAAAACAGGAGCATCTTATGCCAAATAATACTATTCCTCCAGCACAAGAACTAAATTTAGCTTCATTAATTAAACAAACGGAGCAAGGTATTGCTAGTCGAGTATTAGCTAAAACATCTGGTGGTAACTTAACCTTATTTGCTTTTGATAAAGGACAAGGGCTCTCTGAACATAGTGCACCATTTGATGCGATCGTTATGGTCATAGAAGGGCAATTAAATTTAATTATTGATGGCAAACCAGTTAAAGCTGAACCAGGAACGATAGTAAAAATGCCAGCTAATATCCCTCATGCTGTTGAAGCACCAATACCAGCAAAAATGCTATTAATTATGTTGAGAGAAATCACATTAAAGACTAATTAAACTAAGGATAGACAATGGAACAAATTAAAAAAGAAGCTGGCCATAAATTTCTTGCTCGTTTAGGGAAAACAAGGTTACGCCCAGGGGGAAAGAAAGCTACGGAATGGTTATTTAAACAAGCAGAATTTACGCCACAAAGCCAAGTGTTAGAGATCGCATGCAATATGGGCACGACCTCTATCGAAATAGCTAAGCGATTTAAATGCCATATTATTGGTATCGACATGGATAAAATGGCATTAGAGAAAGCCAAACAAAATGTTATTAAAAATAATGTTAGTCAGTTAGTCGATATACAACAAGCCGACGCTTCCAAATTACCTTTCCCTGATAACAGCTTTGATATTGTAATTAATGAAGCGATGTTAACCATGTATGCAGACAAAGCGAAAGCTCGCTTACTCAGCGAGTATTTTCGAGTATTAAAACCAGGTGGAAAATTATTAACGCATGACATTATGTTAGTAAATCCAGAAAACTCTCAAGACGTCACGGCACAGATTCATAATGCGATCAATGTTAATGCACAGCCTATGAGTCATGATGAATGGATTAATCTTTTTTCAACTATAGGATTTATCAATATAAAATCAGAACATGCCGCTATGACGTTAATGTCACCACGAGGTATGATTACCGATGAAGGATTTTTTGGTGCAATCAAAATTGTTGGTAATGCATTACATAAACAAAATCGACCACAATTTATCAAAATGTTTAAAACATTTAGAAAAAATAAAAAATACCTTAATTACATTGCTATCTGTAGTGTCAAACCGAAATAATAAAAAACTATTAGGTATAGCTGAATATCATGACTAAATAGTCTTTTTTTGCTATAGTGGACATCATTTTATTTAATTTGGATTAATGAAAAACTATGGAATCTATACCTAATTGCCCGGCTTGCCAATCTGAACACACTTACCACGATGGTACTTTTTATGTTTGTCCGGAATGTGCACACGAATGGGATCCAAATCAAGAAACTTCGACAACCGATGAATTACAAGTTAAAGATAGCAATGGTAATTTGTTAGTTGATGGCGATGATATTATTTTGATTAAAGATTTAAAATTAAAAGGCTCATCAACCGTCCTCAAAAAAGGGGCTAAAGCTAAAGGCATTCGTCTAGTAGACGGTGACCACGAAATTGATTGTAAAATTGATGGCATGAAAGTAATGCTTAAAGCTTGTTTTGTTAAAAAGGCTTAATGATTTAAAGCAACATGCAACTTTTTTAATATAAGCTAATAAATTGACTTTGTTAGCTTATATCGTTATTTTTCCAGACCAAATCCACAACCTTTAATAAAAAACTAATATTTCATCACCTATAAAAATAAATACTTCTGGTAATCTTAATTTAAATGTGGTATAAAACGCGCGCTATATTTCAGATTATTTTTATTGAAAATAATAATGAAACATCAGCATAAAATTTAATAATTAATTAACGTTATAACACACACATATCATTACTCTTTGCCGGGGTGCCTTTTACTTAAAGTAATAAGGTCGGATAAAGCGGATATGTGGAGGCATAACCCCAACGTAAAAATGAGGAAATCATGACTACAGTATCAATGCGCGATATGTTACAAGCAGGTGTACACTTTGGACACCAAACTCGTTATTGGAACCCAAAAATGAAACCATTTATTTTTGGTGCTCGTAACAAAGTTCACATCATCAATCTTGAAAAAACAGTACCAATGTTCAATGAAGCATTAGCTGAATTAAACAAAGTTGCTGCGCGTAAAGGTAAAATTCTATTTGTTGGTACAAAACGTGCTGCAAGTGAAGCAATTAAACAAGCAGCAGAAAGCTGTGGACAATACTACGTTAATCACCGTTGGTTAGGTGGTATGTTGACTAACTGGAAAACAGTACGTCAATCAATCAAACGTTTAAAAGATTTAGAAACACAAGCTAATGATGGTACATTTGATAAATTAACCAAGAAAGAAGCACTTATGCGTGCTCGTGAAATGGCTAAATTAGAAAATAGCTTGGGTGGAATTAAAAATATGGGTGGCTTACCCGATGTGATTTTTGTTATTGGTGCAGACCATGAACATATCGCAATCAAAGAAGCTAACAATTTAGGTATTCCAGTCATTGCTGTTGTTGATACTAACTCAGATCCAGATGGTATTGATTACATTGTTCCTGGTAATGATGACGCAATCCGTGCAATTCAATTATATGCAAATGCAGTTGCTGAAGCAGTACGTTC
The DNA here is from genome assembly GCF_016100565.1 of Gilliamella sp. M0364. Taxonomy (NCBI): domain Bacteria; kingdom Pseudomonadati; phylum Pseudomonadota; class Gammaproteobacteria; order Orbales; family Orbaceae; genus Gilliamella; species Gilliamella sp. M0364. Next base: position 6,099 of record NZ_JACFSF010000008.1, read on the forward strand.
AGGTCGTGAACAAAACCAATCTCCAGTATCTGAAGAAAGCTTTGTTGAAGAAGCTCCAGCAGCAGAATAATAAACTCAAATATTTTCAGGGTCGATAATATCGTCGACCCATTCTAATGAAAATCATCATAATGGTTAAATAGAGGATTTTAAAATGGCTGAAGTTACCGCTTCTATGGTAAAAGAACTGCGCGAAAGAACTGGCGCAGGTATGATGGAATGTAAAAAAGCATTAGTTGAAGCAAATGGTGATATCGATCTTGCTATCGACAACATGCGTAAATCTGGTCAAGCCAAAGCAGCTAAAAAAGCAGGTCGTGTGGCAGCTGAAGGTGTAATTATTTCTAAAATTTCAGCAGATAAAAAAGTTGGTGTTATTTTAGAAATTAACTGTGAAACTGACTTTGTTGCTAAAGATGCTGGTTTCTTAGAATTCAGTGATAAAGTAGCAACAGCTGCTTTAAATGATAAAATCACTGATATTGCAGCTTTACAAGCAAAATTTGAAGAAGAACGTACTGCATTAGTTGCTAAAATTGGTGAAAACATCGGCATCCGTCGTGTTCAACAAATTACTGGCGATGTAGTTGGTAGTTATCAACACGGTGCACGTATTGGTGTTTTAGTTGCAGCTAACAGTGGTTGTGATGAAGAATTAGTTAAACACATTGCAATGCACATTGCAGCAAGCAAACCAGAATATGTTGACCCTAGCGATGTACCTGCAGATGTGGTTGAGCATGAACGTAATATTCAAATTGATATTGCAATGCAATCTGGTAAACCTCGTGAAATCGCAGAAAAAATGGTTGAAGGCCGTATGCGTAAATTCACTGGTGAAGTATCACTTACTGGTCAACCATTTGTAATGGATCCAAGCAAAACAGTTGGTGATTTACTTACTGAGAAAAAAGCGACTGTTGCATCATTTATCCGCTTTGAAGTGGGTGAAGGTATCGAAAAAGTCGAAGTTGATTTTGCAGCAGAAGTGGCTGCGATGTCGAAACAATCTTAATTGTTTTATCAAAACCGCCTTCATGGCGGTTTTGTTTATCCACAAAATATTTTAAAATGATTGCCGGCTAGTTATGCTAGCTTTTTAAGTAATTAAATAACGAAATAGTGAGACTTCATATGGTAACCCCTTTCTATAAACGTATCCTTCTCAAACTTAGTGGTGAAGCGCTGCAAGGTGATGAAGGTTTTGGTATTGATCCAACCGTTCTTGATCGTATGGCTCAAGAAATTAAAGAACTTATCGACATGGGAGTTCAGGTTGCTGTTGTTATTGGGGGTGGTAATCTATTTCGTGGTGCAGGACTTGCTAAAGCAGGCATGAATCGTGTTGTTGGTGACCATATGGGTATGCTTGCCACAGTAATGAACGGTCTTGCTATGCGTGATGCATTGCACCGAATTGAAGTTAATGCCCGTTTGATGTCGGCAATTCCATTAAACGGCGTTTGTGATGATTATCGCTGGACTGAAGCAATCAGCTTGCTTAAACATGGTAAGGTCGTTATCCTTTCGGCTGGAACCGGTAACCCATTTTTCACAACTGACTCAGCAGCCTGTTTAAGAGGTATTGAAATTGAAGCTGATGTGGTTTTAAAAGCAACCAAAGTTGATGGTGTTTATTCAGCCGATCCGGTAAAAGATCCTAATGCAACACTTTATAAAACACTTAATTACGAGAAAGTGTTAGATGATGAATTAAAAGTGATGGATTTAGCCGCATTTACATTGGCTCGTGATCATAATCTACCAATTTGTGTGTTTAATATGAATAAACCGGGTGCATTACGTCGCGTCATTCTAGGCGAATCAGAAGGAACATTAATCAATAATCAGGCTACAGTTAGCTGCTAGTCTTATTTATTTAAAAAGGTTTTTATTATGCTAAATGAGATTCAAAAAGAAGCGCAAGAGCGCATGGAAAAAAGTATTGATGCGTTTCAGAATCATATTTCTAAAATTAGAACTGGTCGTGCATCGCCAAGTTTATTAGATGGCATTATGGTTGAGTATTATGGTAGCCCAACACCACTTCGTCAATTAGCCAATATCGTTGCTGAAGATGCAAGAACCCTTGCAATTACAGTATTTGATAAATCATTAACACCATTAATTGAAAAAGCAATTTTAACTTCAGATTTAGGATTAAATCCGGCATCAGCGGGGACCGTTATTCGAGTTCCTCTGCCACCGCTTACTGAAGAGCGCCGTCGTGATTTAACTAAAATTGTTCGTGGTGAGGCAGAGCAAGGCCGTGTATCGATCCGTAATATCCGTCGTGATGCCAATGATCAAATCAAAGCATTATTGAAAGATAAAGAAATTTCTGAAGATGATGAACGTAAATCACAAGATTTAATTCAAAAAGCTACTGATGCTGCTATTAAAAAATTAGATGCAGTACTTGCTGAGAAAGAGAAAGAATTAATGGAATTCTAATCTATTTCACAAATTCATAAATACCATTTTGACGCCCAATTTTATTAAATTGGGCGTTTTTATTTATTTCTTTAACATATTAATAGCAGTTGTTATATTTCAAATTCTCACAAATTAGCGATATAATGTTATAAAAGTAACATTATTTGGTTATATTTGTTATTTTTATAACATTACTATTTACAGATTAACAAAATTAACTAGATTTAACATTAATAAAAAATTTAAGGAACCCCTTATGGATTATGCAAAGTATATTGATCATACTTTATTAGCGATGAATGCGACTGAAGATCAGATTCGAAAACTCTGTGATGAAGCAAAAGAATATCATTTTTATTCTGTGTGCGTTAATTCTGGCTATGTACCTTTAGTGGCAGAGTTATTAAAAGGTAGTGATGTAAAAGTATGTTCAGTAGTCGGTTTTCCACTTGGTGCTATGCTTACGTCAGCTAAAGCTTATGAAACAGAAATGGCTGTTAAAGCTGGTGCAGAAGAAATTGACATGGTAATCAATGTCGGTTGGCTAAAAAGCAATAATTGGGATGCAGTTAAAAATGATATCGAAGCGGTATTCAAAGCCTGCGGTTCAGTACCATTAAAAGTTATTTTAGAAACTTGCTTATTAACCAAAGAAGAAATTGTTAAAGTTTGTACAATTTGTAAAGATATTGGAGTTGCTTTTGTCAAAACATCTACCGGCTTTAGTACTTCTGGGGCAACAGTTGAAGATGTAAAATTAATGCGTGAAACAGTCGGTGAAAATATGGGCGTAAAAGCGTCTGGTGGTATTCGTGATCGTATGACTGCCGAAAAAATGGTTCAAGCTGGTGCAAATCGTTTAGGCGCAAGTGCTGGTATTGCAATCGTTTCAGGTAACAGTACATCATCTAGCAATTACTAATCAATCATAACAATAAGTTACATATATATTATGTAGCTTATTGTTATTTAGGAAAAACAATGGAAACTCAACCACAAAAAAGAATAAATGAACTCCTTGAAATCCTAAAAAACACTGACAAGATCCACCTAAAAGCAGCGGCTGAACAATTAGCCGTGTCAGAAATGACTATCAGGCGTGATCTTAACAATTACCCCTCCTCATTAATTGTCTTAGGTGGCTATATTGTCAATGAAGACCGTCATTCAATCGCAAAGTATTTCGTTTCAGATCAGCAGGATAAGCAAGTTGAAGAAAAAGCTTATATTGCAAAACTTGTTAGTCAATTTATCAATGAAAACGATACAATATTTTTTGATTGTGGCACCACCATGCCTTTTATCATTAATGCAATAGATAATGATATTGCATTTACTGCTATCTGTTATTCATTAAATAGTTTATTGGCACTACAACATAAACCGAAATGTAAAATTATTTTATGTGGCGGTCATTATCAACTCAATAATGCTATCTTCACAAGTGTAAATCAGCACAATCAATTAGATTCTATATGTCCGAATAAAGCATTTATTTCAGCTGCTGGTATCGATTTGCAACAAGGGGTAACTTGTTATCATTTTGAAGAATTAGATATGAAGCAACAAGCAATGAAAAAATCAGCGCAAAAAATATTGATTGCCGATCATACTAAATTTAATCAAATAAAGCCGGCATTTATTAGTGAATTGACTTTGTTCGATCAGATAATTACTGATAAACTGCCCGATGAAAAATTTGTCTCTTTTTTTAATGAAAACAACATAAGTTTAATTTACTAATATGAAAAATATCACAATTTTAGGCTCAACTGGTTCAATAGGTTGCAGCACTTTGGCCGTTATTCGACAAAATCCAGATTTATTTAAAGCATTTGCTTTAACTGGTGGGCAGAATGTTGGCAAAATGACTGAACAATGTTTGGAATTTAGGCCAAATTATGTCGCAATGGCTGATGAAGAAGCAGCACAGCAACTTAGAAAAAATCTCGTAGACCTAAAATTAAATATTGAAGTATTTCATGGTCAACAAGCTATATGCGATTTAGCAGAGCTTACTGAAGTAGATATGGTAATGGCAGCTATAGTCGGGGCTGCAGGATTAAAACCTACCCTTGCCGCCATTAAAAAAGGCAAACGGATTTTGTTAGCCAATAAAGAATCTTTGGTAACTTGTGGCCATTTATTTATGCAGGCAGTTAAACAATATGGAGCACAGTTATTACCAGTTGATAGTGAGCACAATGCAATCTTTCAGAGCCTCCCATCAGAAGTTCAACAAAATTTAGGATTTGCTAATTTAGCCGATTATGGCATCACCAAAATTGTCCTAACCGGTTCAGGAGGACCATTTCGAGATTTACCGTTAAATCAATTAACCACAGTTACGCCTGAACAAGCGGTTGCTCATCCTAATTGGTCAATGGGTAAGAAAATCTCTATCGATTCGGCCACCATGATGAATAAAGGACTAGAATATATTGAAGCCCGTTGGCTATTTAATGCTAGTGCTGACGAGATGGAAATTATAATTCATCCACAATCAATAATACATTCAATGGTTCGTTACCAAGATGGTAGCGTAATTGCCGAGCTCGGAATGCCTGATATGTGTACACCAATTGCTTATGCAATGTCTTACCCTGCTAGAATTTCATCAAGCGTGCCGGCATTAGATTTTACGCAAATTTCCTCACTGACTTTTTCTCAACCCGATTTTAACCGTTATCCTTGTTTAAAATTAGCGATTGATGCATTTAATCAAGGACAAGCGGCAACAACGGCACTTAATGCGGCTAATGAAATGGCGGTAGCAGCATTTTTACAAAACAAAATCGGCTTTATGGATATTGCTAAACAGGTAGCAACGGTTTTAGAAACACTTGATTTTCCTGAACCAACCACGATTGAAGACGTATTTGCTATCGATCTGTGGGCAAGACAAACCTGCGCAAGCTTATAGCAATCGGCCAAAAAGTTAAGATCATTCCCCTGCTAACTTTTTATGAACTCGGCAGGGACACCCCATAGCAATAACATTGCTAGGTATATCACGATCAACAATGCTTCCGGCAGCAATAACACTATTATCACCAATTGTTACACCCGGTAATACAATAACATTACCGCCAATCCAAACGTTATTACCGATTGTTATTGGTTTGGCAAACTCTAAACCACTACTCCTTGTTTGGCTATCAAGTGGATGACCTGAAGTATAAAAACCGCAATTAGGCGCGACAAGCACATTATCACCAAATGTTACTTTAGCTGCGTCTAATATAATACAATTAAAATTAGCAAAAAAATCCTCGCCGATTTCAATATTATAGCCGTAATCACACTGAAAACCTGGCATTATGGTAAATTTCCGTTTCGTTTTTCCTAATAATGTCTTGAATAATTGTTGCCGTTTATCAATAGCACTTGGCGATAATTGATTTAACTGAAAACAGATATCTTGGGCATAAAGCCGTTCATTTTCAAGTTTATCGATACTAGGATCATAAAGTAGTCCTGTTAGCATTTTTTGTTTTTCTGTCATTATTTACACCATTTGTTTAGCAATTAGCGCTGGGTTATCACTAATAAAGGATTGTAAAAATGCACTATCCGGTAATGCTGTTAATGCGCCTTTTTTAGTAGTAGCCAATGCCCCACAAGCGCTAGCTATCGTCATCATACTTTCTAACATTAATTTATCTTCCGGCATTCCCGATGAAGCAATACTACTAAGTAATCCAGCAACAAATGCATCGCCTGCTCCTGTTGTATCAATACTATTAACGTGGAAAGAGTCAAAACTAAACGTTTTACCTTGCCATAACACAATACTACCGTCTTTACCTTTAGTGATTAATTTAAGCGGTGCATTATAATGTTGTTGTAGTTTATTAAGTGCTACATGCCACTCTTGACTTTCCGTTAACCAAAATAGCTCTTCATCAGAAAGTTTAAGAATGTCAGCATCATGGCAGAATTGGGTGATAACGGAGCGCATTTCAGTTTTATCTTGCCACATTTGTTCACGCAAATTGATATCAAAACTAATCAAACCATTTTTAGCAGTCAGTTTTTCAATAGCTGTTTTTAATGTTTGTCGACAGGTTGTGCCAACTAACGCCAAAGAACAAAAATGTAAAATGTCCTGATTAAAATCCGGCAATGCTTGTTCAGATAAAAATTGATCAGCTGAAGGCGAAACAAGAAAAGTGAAACTACGTTCACCATTGTCTCCTAAATCAACTACCACTGTACTCGTTCTATGCTCATCGTCCTTTTCCAGACTTTGGCAATCCACATGATGTTCACAAAAAGTCTTCTCCATAAAGTGACCAAATGGGTCATTACCCACTCTACCAATAAAACCTGAAGGAAGTCCTAACTTAGCAATACCGATAGCAACATTTGCTGGGGCTCCACCTGCACAGGCTCGATAGTTCATTTCACCAAATGGCAGTAAGTCAATAACGGCATCACCAAGAGACCATACTTTTGTATTTTTCATTTTGTCACTCATATTATTGTTAAAAGAGATTGAATCTATGTAACACGACTAATGTTATTGCACTATACTTTTCGATTAAATTAGTTAATTAATGACTAATTAATTGATATGCTGATAATCAATATTAATAATAAACTAAATCATTTATAAAAAAAATCATTGTTAACGTTAAAAATATGTGACTAGTATCACATAAATTAACGTTTATATTATTATAAGTTAACGTTAACAAATGTTTTAAGGTAGTATGTAACTATATTAACTTAACTCAATTTGAACGAAGGTAATGTTATGAATACTGCAATTGATAAAGCAAACCAAGCTGTAGAAAAACTAGAACAACAAATAAATAAACAGTATTTCCCTCATTTTCATTTAGCACCGCAAGCTGGCTGGATGAACGATCCCAATGGTTTAGTTTATTATAAAGGGCAATATCATGCCTTTTACCAACATCATCCTTATGATGAAAATTGGGGACCGATGCATTGGGGTCATGCGGTAAGTGATGATCTGATTACATGGCGAAGATTACCCATTGCTATTGCACCCGATCATGATTATGACCAAAGCGGCTGTTTCTCTGGCTCTGCCGTAGATAATAATGGTGAACTGTGTTTAATTTACACTGGTCATATCTGGCTAAATGGTCAAGGCAATGATGAACATATTCGTGAAACCCAATGTCTTGCTACCAGTAAAGATGGTGTTCATTTTGAAAAACATGGTACTGTGCTGACACCCAAAGAAGGGATTATGCATTTTCGTGATCCTAAAGTTTGGCAACAACAAGGAAAATGGTGGATGGTGGTTGGGCAACGAGAAGCCAATGACATCGGGCAAGTATTGCTTTATCGCTCAACTGACTTAAAAGATTGGATATTTGATCAAGTACTTATCAGTGATATTGATCCTAATGTTTATATGCTTGAATGTCCTGACTTTTTCCCATTGGGTGATAAATGGATCTTGATGTTTTCACCGCAAGGCATGCACGCTAAAGGTTATCAATACCGGAATCGATTCCAATCGGGGTATATTGTTGGCGATTGGCAACCTGGTAAACCATTTACTGTCATTAAATCATTCCAAGAGATGGATTTTGGTCATGATTTTTATGCACCACAATCATTTCTTGCCGCTGATGGTCGCCGAATTGTATTTGCATGGATGGATATGTGGGAGTCAAAAATGCCAAGTAAACACGATAAATGGATGGGGGCATTTACTCTACCACGTGAATTAATTCTAGACCGCCAAAACAAAGTTCGTAACCGACCAGTAAAAGAACTTGAAGCTTTGCGAGAAAAACCGCAATTATTAACCAATATCACATTAAATAATGAATTAAAAAATACCGATATCGAGTCAATTAGTTGTGAACTTAATGTTGAAATTGATTTAGCCAATAGTAATGCCGAACGTTTTGGCTTACAACTCGCTGCCACCTCAGATGGTAAACAAGCTACATTATTGTATATTGACTTGCAATCTAATCGACTGGTTCTTGATCGAAGCCTTTCTGGACTCGATTTAAAAGGTTATCGCAGCGTGCCATTACCAAGAAACAAAAAAGTAACATTGCATATTTTTGTGGATGCATCATCAGTCGAGGTTTTCGTCAACAAAGATTTATATAGTCTTTCAAGCCGTATTTATCCAAAATTACCAGCTACACGTTTAATTAATTTATTTGCTGAAAATGGACAAGCAAGAATTAGCAAATTAGAAAGCTGGCAATTAAAATCTATTTATCAATAATTGATAATAAAAACCACCATATTATGGTGGTTTTTTTACTCTAGACAGATTCTCGTGCTAAATAAGGCGATGGGATATGCGTGACATTTTTTTCGCTTAGGCCATTAATGATATGTAATGCAGCGGCTTGTCCTATTTCGTAATGAGGTAATTGCACGGTAGTTAGTGCAGGATAAAAAAGCTCACCAGTGCCAACCATATTATCATACCCAAGAACGGCGATATCCTTCGGTATATGAAACCCTTTGCTAAGTAAAAATTGATATGCAACAAAAGCTATGCGGTCATTACCGCAGATCAATACGTCAAAATCAGGTTTTTTAATACAATGTTTTGCTAAGATCTCTACCGTCATCATATACTCTAACGCAAGATTATCAGGGGATATAGACGTATGATAGCTTGTGATATCCGCTAAATCATTACCTGCATCTAGCCATGCTTGTTCAACCGCTTTACGTCTAATTTTACCAGCTAAGGTATTTTCTGATAAATAGATGCAGAGTGGTTTTTTATAGCCTTTGTTGATCACGTTTTGCATGGCTTGATACTGACCAGAATAATCATCAGGAATGTAACAAGCAAGTTGTTCTGAATCACTAATACAATTGGCTAATACTAGATTCTTACCTAATAGTTTTTCAGGTAGTTCAACTTTTCTTAATCCCATTGTGGTATAAATAATACCATTAGGCCGATAAGATAAAAGCGTATTAATCGCATGATCAGCATCTTTATCATCAAATAAATTGACAATAAATGTATTCCAACCATGTTGCTGTGCCGTTTTTTCTATTGCCTGAAGTAATTCAACTGAAAATGGTGTCGTTGCCGTTTCTAATGCCAGCACACCAATAGCATGTGGTCCTGAATTATCACCTCGAATTTTACGTGCCGATAAATCGGGCACATAATTCAATTCTTCAATAGCTTTCTTCACTTTTTTATAAGTTTGTTTATTTAATTTTTCAGGATTATTAATCGCTCTAGACACTGTCATCAATGAAACAGATGCCAGTTTAGCCACATCCTTTAGTGAAGCCATAGTTGGATCCTTTTACTCAGCATAAAAATAATTAATATTTAGTTAGTGTGATGATACCACAAATAAAAATGATAAAAAGTGTGAGGAAAGTAACATTTATGAGATCTGATTGTATCTATTTTATTTCAATTATGACCATAATGTTAACATTAACATGTTAACGTTAAACTAACCAATAGAAGAGACTAAAAAATGAATATAGATATGATAAAAAATAAAAATTATTGGTTCTCATCAGGCTATCTTATTACCTTTTATGCTGCATGGTCGCTTTGGTGGTCTTTTTATGCGATTTGGCTTAAAAGCAAAATTGGATTATCCGGAGAACAACTAGGGGTTGTGTATGCAGCTAATTCGGCTGCAGCCATGTTTTTTATGATCTTTTACGGTTTCATTCAAGATAAATTACAGATAGGAAAAGCGGTTGTTACTTTTCAAAGTATCATGATGATACTGATTGGCCCTTTTTTGATTTATGTTTATGAACCTCTATTAAGGCAGGATTTTATATTAGGTGTTTGTATCGGAGCACCGGTATTAAGTGCAGGCTTTATATCTGGCAGTGCCTTAATTGACTCATTTATCGAGCGGATAAGTCGCTTATGTAACTTTGAATTTGGCCCAGCAAGATTTTGGGGCTCATTTGGCTATGCTGCTGCGACTCTTGTTGCTGGTCTTTCATTTGGCATTGATCCACATATTAACTTTTGGCTCGCTTCTGGCGTCGCAGCTATCTATTTCATCATCAATTTATTTTTTAAACCTACACAAAAATTATCGGTAAGCAATAACACACCGCAAATAATAGTACCGAAGCCAAATATTCCTACAATCAGTGAAATATTATCACTTTTTGCTCTTCGTAAATTTTGGCTATTTGTTGTCTTTATTATTGGTACTTTCAGTTTTTATACCATTTATGATCAACAGCTATTTCCGAATTTTTACACCAGTTTTTTCGAAAAAGAGGAAACCGGTTATAAAATTTATGGTTATTTAAATTCATTCCAAGTTTTTCTTGAAGCAAGTTGTATGATTATTGCACCTTATTTTATTAATAAATTGGGAGCTAAAAAATCACTATTAGTGGCGGCATTAGTTATGATTTGTCGAATAGGTTTATCAGCAAGCTTAGATAATGTCTATCTAATCTCTTTGGTCAAACTATTTCATGCAATTGAAATTCCACTATTTATTTTGGCAATGTTCAAATATATTGTAGCTAATTTCGATGCCAGACTTTCAGCAACACTTTATTTGGTTGGTTTTAATATTTCATCAAATTTAGGGGTTATTGTGTTGTCAAAACCTGTGGGTAAATTATTTGATAATCATGGTTATTCAACCACTTTTTATATACTAGCTAGTATCGTGCTAATCATTTCATGCATCGCAATATTTACTTTAAGTGATAATAAACAAGCAAATAATCAATAATAATTCAATAATTGAATAGAAATGGGAACTGCGGGTTCCCATTTCACAAATTATCATCTGTTTGTCTATTAAAGCTTGCGTCTATCCATTGTTTGCGAAACAATACTAAATATTATGACTAATGTTTAAATCTATATAGGTATTTGGCGTGAATACAAGCAAAAAATTTGTTAAACCAGCTATGTTGTGGCAAACAATTCGACAAGAAGCATCGAAGCTGGTTGAAAGTGAACCAATGTTAGCGAGTTATTTCCATGCAACGTTACTTAATCATGAAAATCTAGGTAGTGCCTTAAGTTACATTTTAGCCAATAAACTTGCCACCCAAGTTGTACCTGCAATTGAAATCCGCGAGATAGCCAGACAAGCTTATCAGGCTGATGATAATATTATCCATGCCGCCATTACTGATATTCTTGCAGTGTACGTTCGTGACCCAGCCACTAATTACTATTCAACGCCATTGCTCTATTATAAAGGATTCCTTTCATTACAAGCTTATCGAATTGCACACTGGCTTTGGAAACAAGATCGTAAATCTTTAGCAACCTTCTTACAGAGCCAAATTGCCATTGTTTTTGGTGTTGATATTCATCCAGCAGCCCAAATTGGTTGTGGTGTTATGTTTGACCATGCAACAGGTATTGTCATTGGTGAAACGGTAGTCATTGAAAATGATGTCTCTATCCTACAATCAGTCACTTTAGGGGGCACCGGTAAAGAAAATGGCGATCGTCATCCAAAAATTCGTGAAGGCGTTATGATTGGTGCCCATTCGACAATTTTAGGGAATATTGAAATTGGTAAAGGCGCTAAAATTGGTGCCGGTTCAGTAGTTTTAGAGCCAGTACCGGAACATACTACTGTGGCAGGTGTGCCAGCTAAAATCGTTGGTTGCCCTGATTGCGACAAACCAGCATTAAATATGGATCAAGATATCTAACTGCAAAAAGAAGTGTTGTATTCCGTTGCTAACCAGCAACAGAATACAATAATTGAATATTATGATTGAGAGTTTACATTTACATCCATAGTTGGATATGGAATGTTAATACCATTTTCAGTTAAGCCATTTTTAATATTTTCAAGCAATTCAGCTTTAACTGGTCCATAATTGGCATTGAGAGTCCAAACTAAAACATTAAAATTCATCGATGAAGCATCCAATAAATCCAAACGGATAATTGTATCTTTACTGGTTAAGATATTATTTGTTTTATTCACTGCTTGATTTAAAACTTGATAAACCTTTTGAATATCTGAATTATAGCCAACATTAACGACTAAATCTAAACGTCTTTCCGGCAAACGGGTATAGTTAATAATATTGGCACTAACTACTTGGCCATTTGGAATAACGACTACTTCATTTGTTGGGGTGACAATAGTGGTTGAAAAGATTTGAATTGAATCAATATCCCCTTTTTGGTTATTAATAACCACGGTTTCCCCAACTTTAAAAGGACGAAAAATAATTAAGATTACACCAGCAGCAAAATTCGACAACGACCCTTGCAAAGCTAAACCTACCGCCAAGCCTGCCGCACCGATTACCGCAACAATTGAAGCGGTTTGCACACCAAGTTGCCCTAGCACCGCAACTAATGTCATAACTATAATGGCGTAATAAGATAACGAACTAACAAATTTAACTACGGTTGGATCAACATGACGATTGGTTAATATTCTTCTTAATTGGCGAGCAACAAATTTAGCAATGGTTCGGCCAATAAGAAAAATAACAATGGCAAAACAAAAATGAGCTACATAACTCAATACTACCCCATCATATTTTTCTATAAAGAATAGAATTTGATTAGTTATATTTTCAAAATTCATGAAATTATCCTCTGTAACAATAACAGAAATAGTTAGAACGATAATTGTTAGTGAGTCGAATTAAACTAACTGTTTTGCTAATAAAGCCCAACGGGTTTCAAAGTTTGTTGTGGGTAAATACTTAAAACCTGAACGAGAATAACGTGCCATCATTCCTTCACAAAATGCAAGTAACTGACCAGCCAAAATACGTTCATCAGTGGTAAAAGCGATACCTTCACGAATTTTTCTTTCTCGTATGACTTGCTTTATCTGGGTTTCGATTCGTTCAAATAATTGACTAATTCGATCTTGCAATTGCTCTTGCTCAAACATTAAGGCATGCCCAGTCATGATACGAGTCAGACCTGGGTTCTTTTCAGAAAAACCAAGTATTAAGGCTAAAATAAGTTGCAGTCGAACAAAGGTATTCGGTTCATCTTGCATAATAACATTAATACGAGAAAGCAAAATATCTTCAATATAAACAATTAAGCTCTCAAACATTTTCGTCTTACTGGGAAAATGTCGATACAATGCAGCTTCAGAAACACCAACTGTTGCAGCTAATTTAGCCGTTGTGATTCGTTGCGTACCTTCATTAGATTCAAGCATAGTTGCCAATGCTTGGAGTATATCTTCTTTACGATTTTTATTTTTGCTACTCACGATTATTTCTTACCTGAATGCCCAAATCCACCTTCACCGCGTGTTGATTCAACAAAATCATCAACAATATTAAATTCAGCTTGCACGACTGGCACAATAATTAATTGCGCAATTCTATCGCCCGGTTCAATAACAAATGGGGTTTGGCTTCGATTCCAAACTGGCACAAATAATTGACCTTGATAATCAGAATCAATTAAACCAACTAAATTACCAAGAACAATACCATTTTTTGAACCAAGTCCTGAACGAGGTAACACTAATGCAGCTAAGCTAGGATCAGCAATATGCATAGATAAACCAGTTGGAGTTAAAATCGTTTCACCAGGTTTAATTTCGGTAGTTTTATCAAACATTGCTCTTAAATCGATACCAGCTGAACCTTCGGTTGCATAAGTTGGTAGTGGAAACTCATTACCTAAACGTTTATCTAATACTTTAATATCAATTTTTCTTTTCATCATGACTCGCTTTATATCGTGTTATAACTGCTTGAAGTAACTGTTTTGCTAATTGTTGTTTACTGCTTAATGGTAACGTTTGTTCGCCATTTTGCCAATAAAGGGTTAATGCATTTTGATCAGAGTTAAAACCTATATTCTGGTCTGACACATCGTTAGCACAAATTAAATCTAAATTTTTTGTGGTCAATTTTTTAAGGGCATAGGCCTTTACATCATTCGTTTCAGCGGCAAAACCAACGACAAATGGACGGTATTCTTTTAATCCAGCAATACTGGCAACAATATCCGGATTTTTAACTAATTTAATCACAAGCTCATTGCTATCATCAGTTTTTTTAATTTTATTCTTAGCAATAGTCTCAGCCCGATAATCAGCAACAGCGGCACAAGAGATAAAAATCGTAGATTTCTTCGCCAAAACCAATGCCTCATCATACATCTGTTTAGCACTTTTTACATTAATGCGATTAACATTATCAGGTGTTGTTAAATTAACTGGACCGCTAATTAAGTTCACTGTTGCTCCCATTTCGGCCGCCGCTTTTGCAATGGCAAAGCCCATTTTACCAGAACTATAATTACTGATATAACGGACTGGATCAAGCTCTTCAATGGTAGGGCCTGCACTGATAGTAATGGTGGTTCCAGCAAGTTCGGAATTAGCTTGAAAATAGTTATTAATACTTTCAACGATAGTTGTCGGTTCAACCATGCGACCAGGACCAATATCACCACACGCTTGAAAACCCTCATCTGGACCTAAAATTAACGTATTGCGTGATTCTAATGTCGCTAAATTTTGCTGCGTTGCGGCAGCTTTATACATCTGTTGATTCATTGCTGGTGCGATAACAATTTTGGCTGGCGTCGCAAGGCACATCGTCGATAACAGATCATCGGCAATACCATTTGCCATCTTAGCAATAATATTCGCTGTAGCCGGGGCAATTAATACTAAATCAGCCCATTTAGCTAATTCAATATGGCTCATTGAGAGTTCAGCTGTAGGATCGAATAACTCTTTTGATACTGCATTACCAGATACCGCTTGTAACGTCATCGGTGCGACAAAATGACTAGCGGACTCGGTCAATACAACTCGTACTTGCGCACCAGCCTTTTTTAAATGGCGGACAAGATCTGGACATTTATAAGCAGCAATGCCACCCGTTATGCCTAATAAAATATTTTTACCAGATAAGCTCATGATTCTAGCTATCCTCAGTCCAAAATTAAAGTCGTTATTTTACCATAATTAAATTAGATAATAAGTAACTCTTTCGCATTGGCTAATGTTGCATCTGTGATTTTATCACCGCCCAATAACCTAGCTAGTTCATTTAAACGACCATTTTTATCTAATCTTTGCATATCAGTAGCGGTCTGTTTGCCATTGGTTTGTTTACTTACAAAATAGTGTTGATTAGCTTGACCAGCAACTTGTGGCAAATGTGTCACAGTAATAACTTGAGTTGATTCACCAAGTTGTCTTAATAACTGTCCCACCTTAGCGGCAGTAGGCCCGCTAATACCAACATCAATTTCATCAAAAATCAGTGCCGGCGTGTCCATTTTTTGTGCAGTTAAAACTTGTATAGCTAACGCTATACGAGATAATTCACCACCAGATGCGACTTTAGCTAAAGGTTGTGCAATTTGCCCAGCATTGGTACTAACTAAAAAAGATACCTGATCTGCACCATCTTCACTCAAGCGGTTTTCATCGAATGTTATATCAATACTGAAATCACCATTTGGCATAGATAATTCATGCATAGTAGCCGATACTTTTTTAGCTAATGTTTTGCTAGCTGCTAAGCGTTTTTGGTGTAATTTAGTTGCTAATTCTACGGCAATTTGTTGATATTTTTTGATCTGCTCTTTTAACTGTTCACCCTGTTCATCTTGCTGATTAATCTGTTTAAATTCATTAAGTAAACTCTGATGTAATTCAGGTAATGCTTCTGGTGACACATGGTGCTTACGAGCTAAAGCGATCTGTTTTGATATGCGTTGTTCAAGTTGCATCACTCTTGCCGGATCCAACTCTAAACTTTCACTATAATGACGTAATTCATAGCAAGCTTCTTTAATTTGAATAGTAGCTTCTTCTAGCATTGCTGAAACATTATTTAAAGATGGATCTAATCCGGCTAAATCATTAATAATATGTTTAACACTATTAAGCATATTACTCACATTGTACTCATCAGCTTCGTCGAGTAACATTATCGATTGTTGGCTAAGACTAATTAGCTGTTCACTATTGGCTAACTTTTTATATTCTTCATCAATTTGTTGATATTCCCCTTCAATCGGCGAAAATTCATTTAACTCTTTTAACTGATATTGCAATAATTGAATATGTGCATCGCGCTCTTGTTTTGAGGATTGATATTGTTGATAAGCTTGGCTAGCCGTTTTCCATTGCTTATAGGCCTGTTGCATTTGCGATAATAAGTTCGGTTCATGCATATAGTGATTAAGTAATATTTGTTGATAATCACTTTTTAACAAACGCTGATGTTCATGTTGGCCATGAATTTGAATTAGCATCTGTCCTAAATCTTTTAATTGTGAAATCGGTACAGCTCGACCATTAATAAATGCTTTAGAACGCCCATCTTGATTGATGACTCGTCGTAAAATACAGTCATTACCTTCATCAAGTTGATTTTCAGTTAACCATGCATATGCCGCTGGTGTGTCATCAAGGACAAAACTAGCTGAAATATCTACTCGTTCCGCACCATTACGAATAGCAGAGGCATCTGAACGATTACCTAAACATAATCCTAAGGCATCAATCGCAATCGATTTACCGGCCCCAGTTTCCCCTGTAATTGCGGTCATCCCTGTTGTAAAATCAACTAACAACTGATCGACAATAGCAAAATTATTAATAGTAAGTTGAGTTATCATAATAATTAAATAAACACATGTAGCTGATTAAAATTAGTACGAGTATATCAACAAAAACACTGTAAATAAATACAGCTTTTTAAATAAAATTACGATTTAATTTTATTATTTTAACTAGAATTACGTTGCTATCTAGATTTTACCTAGCTTTTAAAACGGATCCTTTTGCTTAATAACTGAGCAAATCAATAAAGGTGTGTCATCAATTGAAAAGAAAAATCTGAACCATTGATAACAACTGAATCAATGGTTTTGATCAATCATTAGTTGATACATAAGTTGATATATAGTTAGTTAATATAATGAACTAATCACTTCATAAATTAGTTGTAAATTTAATATCACTAACGAAATAGTTGCTATCCAGCCTAGAATAATAGTTAACTTACTGTTAACAAACTCCTGCATAATTTTTTTATTTGAAGTGACCCAAATTAAAGGCACCATGGATATCGGTAAAGCGATGCTCAAAAATACTTGAGTATAAATTAATAAATTTTCGACAATATTTTCTTTATCTCCCCAAATATAAATACATAAAATAACCGGAGTCACCGCCAATCCACGACTAATTATTCGTCTTGCCCAAAGAGGAATTGATAAATTGATAAATCCCTCCATAACGATTTGCCCCGTCAATGTACCAGTAATTGTTGCATTTTGACCGGATGCCAGTAATGCCACAGCAAATAATGTTGCCATAATCGAACTGGCTACCGGGCCAACCATATGTGGATCTTTCAAAGCATCATATAGCTGTGTAAATCGACCAAGATCATCGGGATTATTGCCGTAAAAAAGGGCGGCACCAAGAATCAATAATAGACAATTGATGATGAACGAAAAGGATAACTGTATATTGGAATCAATGGTGGCATATTTAATTGCATCTTTTAGGCTGGTTCGATTCTTTCTGTCATATTTTCTGGTTTGAACGATTGAAGAGTGTAGATATAAATTATGTGGCATAACAGTCGCACCAACAATACCTAATGCTATAACTAATGCTGAATCATGCCCTTTAATTGAGGCAGTAAAAATATCTGTTCGAGGAATAAAGCCATTAATAATGTCACTGAATTCTGGAGATGCCCTTAACACTTCATAAGTGAAGATAATAAATATTGTCGCAATTAAACAAAAAACGATAGCTTCTATTTTTCTAAAACCAAAACGCATTAGAATTAACAAAATAACTACATCAAATACCGTTAATAAAACCCCAATTAATAATGGAATATCAAACAAAAGATTCAAGGCAACGGCACTACCAATCACCTCGGCAATTTCTGTGGCAATAATCGCTAATTCAGTTGATATCCATAAGCAAAATGCTACCTTTCTACCCACCATTGATTTAGTTGCTTGTGCAAGATCCATGCCGGTGACTACGCCAATCTTGACACACATGGCCTGTAATAACATGGCTATCAAGCTAGAAATTAATATCACTGATAGCAACAAATAACTATAAAGCGCACCGCCTTGAATTGAGGTGATCCAATTACCGGGATCCATATAACCAACCGCTACTAAAGCCCCCGGACCAGAAAAAGCCCACAGTTTTCGAAAAAAACTCGCATTCGGATCGGGAATATGAACAGTATTATTGATCTCTTCTAAACTTACTGTGGATATTTTCAACATAATCAAAACCTCAAAATTGATATATTGCCATTATACATGATAATGAGAATCATTATCAATTAAAATAATCATTTTAGGTGTTTTTAAAAATTATGATCGGGATAATGTGTATTATTTAGATTTAAAAGCGTATATTATTTAACCGTAATTAGTCTATAAATCGGTATGTCGGCATCTATCCATTATGACTGATTAAAGCTATATTAGTCCACCCCAAAAGTAATGCTGAGCAAACAAATTTTGTTTTAAACGAATATACAATAAAACGTCCTACCCAATTTAGGTAGAACTTAGATAGAACACAATTTATTTATATTATTGGCTATTTAATTTCAATTCTATTAAATATAGTAAGGAATAACTTCAATGTTTGGAAATAAAACAAATCGTCAAATTATCATCTGGACAACAATTATTGGTGGTTTTATCAGTTCATTAGTCAAATGGGGATCTGAAGTTAATATGCCTCCTCGAGTTCCCGGTGAAATTTCGCCACCAGCGGCACATATTGATGCTTGGCTTGGTTGGTTAGGCATTAATTCTCATTCTCTTGATTATATTTATCAAGGAACCAATGTTTTGGGTGCAGTCACGCTTTATCATTGGTTATTCAGTTTCGCTTTTGCTTTTGTTTATGTATTTATTGCTTATTTTTGGAATAAAATCCGACTTTGGTATGGGGCATTTTATGGATTAATTATTACCGTTGTCATGCACGGATTTTTTATTCCTTTATTAGGTTTCCGCCATCCTGCTTACGCACCAGAAGGAACAATTGGTTGGTTGTGGAATTTAAATGGCTATGAATTATGGAGTGAAATTTTAGGCCATATTTATTGGGGTGTTTCTATCGAGATCTGTATGATTGCAGTACTAGCGCACTTTTCCAGACCAATCCGAGGCGAATGGCGAAAATAAATATTGTTTACTCCCCTTCTATCCCAATCAAGGTAGGAGGGTTTTGAATCTTAACTATAAAAATTAATTATTAATCATTTTTGTAAAATATTTAGATTAATCTTCTCTACTCTCTCCGCATTTATATCATTAAGTTGTCGCTCAACCCGGTGCGATCGACGAGCTTCCTTTGTCTTTTCCACCATGAAATTATTTACCGGAATAAAAATTATAACCGCAAACAATAGTCCAACCGCAGTATAATCAAACCAATGTTTACGTGACTTAAATAGGCAATAGAGAATATTGACAATACAGTTAAACAAGAAAAAAACCATAATAAAAAAGTTCAAAATCGACTGAACCGTCATAACACCGCTATGGTCATTACCTAATGATGGACAGATCAATGAAAGTTCAAGAAAGTAAATTAAATAAAGAATAATACACATAGTAACTATTACTGATCATGATCTAGAATTTCTTCTTATCCTATATCCATTTAGTAAATAAATATACTTAATTTTGGGTTAACTGAAAATGCTAGATTATTTTGATATAGTTAAAAGCTATATCAATCGATAAAAAACTGGAATTATTTAATAGCAATTTTTTTTGTTATCTTTTTAGCTACTAAAGAATTGCGATGAAATGAAAGGAAAATAAAATGAATACTGCTGTTATTGGATATCCACGTGTTGGTAAGCTACGTGAATTAAAATTTGCTACCGAAGCTTATTTTAAAGGAAATAAAACTCAAGCGGAGCTATTAAGTGAAGCAAAAGCGCTACGTGCAGAACATTTAAATCAACAAGCTGCTCAAAAAATAGCATTTATATCATCAAATGACTTCTCATTTTATGATGCAGTTCTAGACACAGCATGTTTACTAAATGTTGTACCAAAACGTTATCAAGATTTAGGTTTACCTGAACTCGATCGTTATTTTGCTATGGCGCGTGGTTATCAAGGCGATAAAGGTGATGTTCGTGCATTAGCTATGAAAAAATGGTTCAATACCAATTATCACTATCTTGTTCCTGAAATCGAAGATTCACTAGAAATAAAAATTGCCAGTAGCAAACCATTTGATGAATACCAAGAAGCCAAAGAACTCGGCATTCAAACGAAACCGGTTATCATTGGTGCTTTAACCTTTTTCAAATTAGCTCAATACTTAGGTAGAAAGCAATTAGTTGATTTTAAAGCTGATATTATTAAAGCTTATCAAGAAATCATTCAAAAATTCACTGCTCTTGGCGCTAATTGGATTCAAATTGACGAGCCAATTTTAGTGACTGATCTTAGTCAACAAGATATCGAGTTATTTAACGAAATTTATCAAGCTATTTTATCTGTTAAAGGTAAAACGAAAGTCGTATTACAAACTTATTTTGGTGATGTACGTGACTGTTATAAAGAACTGGTTGCATTACCTTTTGATGGTGTTGGTCTTGATTTTGTTGAAGGTAAACAAACTTTAGCCTTACTTGAAAATAATGGCTTCCCTGCTGAAAAAGTATTATTTGCAGGTGTCGTTAATGGTAAAAATATTTGGAAAAATGATTACAAAAAAACCTTAACTTTATTAGCTAAAATTAAACAAAAAGCGGCAAACGTTGTGGTGAATACTTCATGCTCATTATTGCATGTACCTTATACATTACAAAATGAGACTAAATTAACTATTCAACAACGTGCTTATTTTGCTTTCGCTCAAGAAAAACTACAAGAGCTTGCTGAATTAGGCCAATTACTTAATGAAGCAAATCCAGATAATAATGCCGCTTATAAAGCGAACCAAACACTCTTTACCCGTGAGCGTGAAGGAGCTAACCAAACAGTTCGTCAAAAAGTAGCAGCACTGAAAGAGTCTGATTTTACTCGTTTACCTGAGTTTTCAGTACGTGAAGCTGAGCAGAAAAAAGCCTTTAATCTGCCATTATTACCGACTACAACAATTGGTTCATTCCCACAAACCCCAGATGTTCGTTTAAATCGAGCTAAATTTAAAAAGGGTGAAATTTGTTTAAATGAATATACCGAATTTAATAAACAAAAAATTGCTGAATGTATCAAACTGCAAGAAGAGATCGGTATTGATGTATTAGTTCACGGTGAATTTGAACGTAATGACATGGTGGAATACTTCGGTGAAAGCTTAAACGGATTCGTATTTACTGAAAAAGCCTGGGTACAATCTTATGGTACACGTTGCGTTAAGCCACCAATTGTTTGGGGTGATATTTCCCGTTCTAAACCAATTACGGTTGAATATTCAAAATATGCGCAAAGTTTAACTGATAAACCAGTTAAAGGCATGTTAACCGGCCCTGTGACTATCTTAAACTGGTCATTCCCACGTGAAGATATCTCACAAAAAGAATCGGTATTCCAAATTGGGTTAGCGATCAGTGATGAAGTATTAGATCTTGAAGCTGCTGGCATTAAAGTCATCCAAATTGACGAAGCGGCATTAAAAGAAAAATTACCATTACGTAAAGCGGATTGGAATAGTGAATATCTAGATTGGGCAATTCCAGCATTTAGATTGGTTCACAGCAAAGTACAAGCTGATACCCAAATTCATACTCATATGTGTTATAGCGAATTTGCTGACATCATCAAAGATATTGATGCGATGGATGCCGATGTTATTTCATTTGAAGCATCACGCTCAAATCTACAATTAATTGATGTGCTTAAAGCAAATAACTTTAAAACAGAAGTTGGACCTGGCGTATATGACATCCACTCACCACGTGTACCACCAGTTGCGGAAATCAAAGCAACTATTGAAAAATTAGTGGCTAAAATTGATAAGCAAAAATTGTGGATTAATCCAGATTGTGGTTTAAAAACTCGCGGTGAAAAAGAAGTAGTTGAAAGCTTAGAACACCTAGTTCAAGCAACCTTAGAAGTGAGAAAGACTCTTAATTAACACTGTTTTTTATAAAGTTAATTAGCTTTGTCTGTCTTAATTACCGCCGCCTTTATAGGCGGCGGTAATGTCAGTAGAGTAAAAAAGATAGCAAGAATGGATGGTTCCAATGAAAACAAATTTATTATTTAACCAAAAAACAGTATTTTCCTTTGAGGTTTTTCCACCTAAAAAAACGTCACCATTAGAGACAATTTATAGCACATTACGCGAATTAGGTTATTTTAAACCTGACTTTATTAGTGTCACTTATGGTGCCGGTGGAAGTTTGAATGGCCAAACTACAATTGATATTGCACATTCGGTTAAACATACTTATGGTATTGAAAGTGTCGCACATTTACCGGGGATCAACTTCGACAAAGCCGAAATGCTAAAAATTCTTCACGACCTCAAATGTGCCGGAATTGATAATGTATTAGCATTACGTGGTGATATCAGCCCCAATGTACCACCAAAAGATGATTTTCGTTTTGCTAGCGAATTAGTCACCTTTATTAAAGAAAACGGCGATTTTAACGTAATTGGTGCCTGTTATCCGGAAGGACATCTTGAAGCAACGACGCTTAAACAAGATTTAATCCATCTAAAAGAGAAAGTAAATGCCGGTACCGATCAGCTAATTTCACAACTATTTTTTGATAATGATTATTTTTATGCTTTTTTAGATAAAGCACATGATATGGGCATTAACGTCCCGATTGAAGCGGGAATTATGCCAGTAACGAATAAAAATCAAATTGAACGTATGGTTTCAATGTGTGGTGTTAATCTACCTAAGAAATTTAAGCAAATGATGGAAAAATATGAACATCATCCGGATGCATTTCGTGATGCAGGTATTGCTTATGCTATCGATCAGATTGTTGATTTAGTCTCACAAAATGTTGATGGTATCCATTTATACACAATGAACAATAGTTACATTGCTAGACGTATTAGCGAAGCGGTATCAACATTACTTGCTGTGCCAAAATCAGCGTAATTATTTAGTTGTTTGTAAGAATATGAGAAAGGTTTGGTAGAATTGGTTGCGGGGGCTGGATTTGAACCAACGACCTTCGGGTTATGAGCCCGACGAGCTACCAAGCTGCTCCACCCCGCGTCAAAGAGGTGGCTATATTATATCAATAAAATAATAAAGCAATACCTTACTAGTCTAACTGTCCTTTTTTTACACATTCCTTAACAAATAAAGACAATTTATATACTAGACGGTATACACTCCTCAATATTTTTTACAACCAAACTTATTCTAGTTGATTATTCATTATGCTAATATTTAACCAATTAGCAAAATCATTAATTGGAAAAAGGAAAAAATATGTCTACTCAATATCATGGATCTTGTTTATGCGGAAAAGTAAAATTAGCGGTTCCGTTTGCTAATACGGATTTTAGTGCATGCCATTGCCAAACTTGTCGTAAATGGAGTGCTGGACCTTTAATGACTTTAGCGCACAGTGGTGATTTAACGATAGAAGGACAAGAGAACGTTACCCATTTTAACTCATCACAATGGGCGGAAAGAGCATTTTGTAAAGAGTGTGGCTCTCATCTTTATTATCATTTAAAAGGTACGCAAAATTATTATATTGCTGCTTGGATCTTTGACGATATTAAGGATTTAAAATTCACGGCTGAAGTCTTTATTGATAAAAAACCAACTTGCTATGCGTTTGCTAATCAGACTCACAAATTAACTGAAGCAGATATTTTAGCAATGGCTGAAGGAAAGGCTTAAAAAATAAATTATAATTTAATCTATTTATAAAAAAAGACGAGCTATAGCTCGTCTTTTTGTTTATTGATAAAGTGCCTGTAACGGTATCACACTATCAGCAGGATCGTAATCCAGAGCTGCTGTCGTAGCATAAGCTGCATTCATAGTCGTATCGTAATGGACTTTATATTGGATAGCACTACGGCGTAGGATTTTAGATGCTTCAATAGCTGCACGACCTGAGGTTGTGTTAAGAATATAACTGTACTCGCCATTTTTAATATGATCATGAATATTTGGCCGACCTTCATTCTCCTTTTTGACAATTTGGCAGGCAATTCCTGCTTGTTGCAATGCTTTTGCCGTGCCAAGTGTGGCATCAATGCTAAATCCATGAGCGATTAATCGTTTAGCAACTTCTAATAGACGTGGTTTATCTTGTTCACGAATAGAAAGTAATGCTTTGCCAGATTTTTTCATGTTAGATAAACTACCAAGTTGTGCTTTAGCAAAAGCTTCGGCAAACGTTTTACCAATTCCCATGACTTCACCGGTTGAGCGCATTTCAGGGCCTAAAATAGGATCGACACCACTAAACTTATTAAATGGTAATACCACTTCTTTAACTGAGTAATAAGGAGGCAGCACTTCTTTAGTCACATTCTGTTGTGCCAGCGATTTTCCTGTCATCACCCGAGCTGCAATTTTGGCCAATGGTAACCCTGTGGCTTTCGAGACAAAAGGTACCGTTCGTGCAGCTCGAGGATTAATTTCAATCAGATAAACTTGACTATCTTTGACTGCAAACTGTCCATTCATTAAACCTTTTACGTTTAGCTCGAATGCTAACTGTTTAGCTTGTTTACGCAGTTCAGCTAGAATTTCAGGACTTAATGTATACGTTGGTAGCGAACAAGCGGAATCGCCAGAGTGAATACCAGCTTGTTCAATATGTTCCATAATGCCACCAATAACGATTTGCTCGCCATCGGCAATCACATCAATATCCACCTCGATTGCATCATCTAAAAAGTGATCAAGTAGTACAGGCGCATTATTTGACTCACTCACCGCAGTTTTAAAATAACGGCGTAAATCTTGTTCATTGTAAACAATTTCCATTGCTCGTCCGCCTAATACGTAAGATGGGCGCACCACGAGTGGATAACCGATTTGTTCTGCCTTGATTACCGCTTCATCAATATCGGTTACAGTGGTATTAACGGGCTGTTTTAACTTTAATTTATCGACTACTTCTTGAAAGCGTTTGCGATCTTCGGCTCTGTCTATGGCATCAGGTGAAGTACCAATAATTGGAATTCCTGCAGCTTCAAGAGCTCGCGCCAATTTCAGCGGAGTTTGTCCACCATACTGTACTATCACGCCATTAGGTTTTTCAACGTGGGCAATTTCAAGCACATCTTCAAGGGTAACCGGCTCAAAATAGAGTCTATCGGAAGTATCGTAATCGGTTGAAACCGTTTCGGGATTACAATTTACCATAATGGTTTCAAAACCATCTTCACGTAAAGCCAATGCTGCATGCACACAGCAGTAATCAAATTCAATGCCTTGACCAATTCGATTAGGCCCACCGCCCAAAATCATAATCTTTTTACGATTAAATTGTGGGTTGGCCTCACACTCTTGTTCATATGTTGAGTAAAGATAGGCTGTATCGGTTGAAAACTCGGCTGCACAGGTATCCACACGTTTATAAACTGGGTGAATATCATATTGTACGCGCAGATCTCGCACGGCTTGTTCTTGAGTATTAAGTAGTTTAGCAATACGAAGATCCGAAAAGCCTTTACGTTTAAGTTGCCATAATGACTCTTGATCAAGATCATTAATGGTTTGTTGCTTTAAGCGGTTTTCTATTTGCACTAATTCTTCTATTTGCACTAAGAACCAACGATCAATATGGGTTAATAAAAAGATTTCATCCAGCGTGAAACCAGCACGAAACGCATCAGCTAGATACCAAATACGCTCACTACCCGCTTCCTGTAATTCATAACGAATTTTAGTTAGATTCTTTTCATCACTATAATTATCGATTTTTTCGTCCAATCCACTGGCGCCAACTTCTAAACCTCGTAGTGCTTTTTGCATGGATTCTTGGAATGTTCGGCCAATGGCCATCACTTCACCAACTGATTTCATTTGAGTTGTTAAGCGATCATTACAGCCAGCAAATTTTTCAAAATTAAACCGTGGAATCTTAGTAACGACATAATCGATAGAAGGTTCGAAAGAAGCAGGGGTTTTTCCACCAGTAATATCATTGCAGAGTTCATCAAGTGTATAGCCAACCGCTAATTTAGCCGCGATTTTAGCAATAGGAAAACCGGTTGCTTTAGATGCTAACGCTGAAGAACGAGATACCCGAGGATTCATCTCAATCACAATTAATCGACCTGTTTTTGGATCAACCGAAAATTGTACGTTTGAACCACCAGTTTCAACGCCAATCTCACGTAATACCGCAATTGAAGCATTACGCATAATTTGATACTCTTTATCTGTTAAGGTTTGTGCCGGTGCAACCGTGATTGAATCGCCAGTATGGATCCCCATAGGATCGAAATTTTCAATCGAACAAACAATAATACAATTATCGTTTTTATCCCGCACGACCTCCATTTCATACTCTTTCCAGCCAATCAATGACTCGTCGATCAGTAGTTCATTGGTTGGGGATAAATCAAGTCCACGAGTACAGATTTCTTCAAACTCTTCTTGATTATAAGCGATGCCACCGCCGGTTCCCCCCATTGTAAAAGAAGGACGAATAATACAAGGAAATCCGACTTGTTCTAGTACCGCATAAGCTTCTGTTAATGAGTGAGCAATACCAGAACGAGCTGTATCAAGACCAATTTTTTTCATCGCCTGATCAAAGCGTTTGCGATCTTCCGCTTTATCAATCGCATCGGCAGTAGCACCGATCATTTCAACATTAAACTCTTTTAATACACCCTGTTTTTCAAGCTCTAATGCACAATTTAATGCCGTTTGCCCCCCCATTGTCGGTAAAATGGCATCAGGTCGCTCTTTCTCAATAATTTTACGCACACATGTCCAGTGGATAGGCTCAATATAGGTAGCATCAGCCATTTCTGAATCGGTCATAATGGTTGCCGGATTCGAGTTAACTAAAATGACTCGATAGCCCTCTTCACGTAATGCTTTACATGCCTGAGCACCGGAATAATCAAATTCACAAGCTTGACCGATAACGATTGGGCCTGCGCCAATAATTAGAATACTTTTAATATCTGTTCGCTTAGCCATGTTATTGCTCCTGCTTATAAATTTTAATTAATTCAATAAAGTGATCGAAAAGTGGCGCAGCATCATGAGGCCCAGGACTTGCCTCTGGATGGCCCTGAAAACTAAATGCTGGTTTTTGATTGTGATGAATACCTTGTAATGAACCATCGAATAACGATTTATGTGTAGCTCGTAAATGAGCCGGTAAAGTAATTTCGTCGACAGCAAAGCCATGATTTTGCGCTGTAATCATTACCCTATTATTTTCCAGATCTTTAACTGGATGGTTACCACCATGGTGACCAAATTTCATTTTGATAGTTTTAGCACCACAGGCTAGTGCTAACAGTTGGTGCCCCAAACAGATACCAAAAACTGGAATATCGGTAGTCAGAAACTGCTTAATCGCTTCAATGGCATAAGTACAAGGCGCCGGATCTCCTGGACCATTTGATAAAAAGATACCATCCGGATTCAGTGCCAGCACTTCATTTGCTGGCGTTTTAGCGGGAACAACAGTTAACTTACATCCACGCGCAACTAACATCCGTAAAATATTTTGTTTAACACCAAAGTCATAAGCAACAACATGATAAGGTAATTCACTTTCTGCTTTTGGAGTTGGATGCTCTTGTTGAATTGTCCATATACTGCTGGTCCATGTATAACTTTTACTGCACGTCACATCTTGAGCCAGATCTAAACCACTTAAACCCTTATATTCTACTGCCTGCTGTTTGGCATTTTCTGCTTTATCAAGTAAGGTCTGTTTATCATTTGCGGTAATAATCACGCCATGTTGTGCCCCTTTTTCACGTAAAATACGTGTTAAACGACGTGTATCAATATCAGCAATCGCAATCACATTATGTTTTTTTAAATAACTTGAAAGATCCATTTCGCTACGATAATTACTTGCGATTAATGGTAAATCTCGAATAATCAATCCTTTTGCATAAACTTGTGTTGATTCATCATCAGCACTATTGGTACCAACATTACCAATATGCGGATAAGTTAATGTCACTATTTGTTCACAGTATGAAGGATCGGTAAGAATTTCTTGATACCCTGTCATAGAAGTATTAAACACAACTTCACCAACAGTTTGACCATCAGCACCAATTGATTTACCAATAAATTGCGAACCATCTTGTAAAATAAGGAGGGCATAAGTTTGCATGATTAAACAACCTTTTGATTAAATAATCAATAATTATGAATAAAAATTCAATTAATTATTTTCTAAAGAGACAATATTTAGTCATTTTATTATAATTTTTTAAACAAAAAAAGCGATATTATAAAAAATAATTAAACAATAAAGTCTAATTTTTTAGACTATTTCATAATTTAAAACTAATATCACATAAATATGAAATGTTTAACTTGAAATTGCATAATTATTCAAATAGAATCTTAATAATTTTTTACGGCTATTAGGAGCTCTGTATGCACGGTTTTTATCAACGTCATTTTTTACGTTTACTTGACTTTACTCCAGCAGAAATTAATCAATTAATTAATCTAGCTATTGAATTAAAAAAAGCCAAAAAACAAGGTACTGAAAAACAACATTTAGTTGGTAAAAATATTGCGCTTATTTTTGAAAAAGACTCAACTCGTACTCGCTGTGCATTTGAAGTCGGTGCATTTGATCAAGGAGCACAAGTTACCTATTTAGGACCAAGCGGTAGCCAGATTGGACACAAAGAATCAATCGCCGATACCGCTCGAGTATTAGGCAGAATGTATGATGGTATTGAATACCGTGGCTATGGGCAAGAAATTGTTGAAACCTTAGCTAAATATTCTGGTGTTCCGGTTTGGAATGGTTTAACCACTGAAGCTCATCCAACCCAAATTTTAGCTGATTTTATGACCATGCAAGAACATATTGGTGAGCGAGCATTAAGCAGTGTTAAATTTGCTTATTTAGGTGATGCTCGTAATAACATGGGTAACTCATTAATGGAAGGTGCAGCACTTATGGGCATGGAAATTCGTTTAGTGGCTCCTAAAGCTTGTCAGCCAGAAGCAGAATTGGTACAAAAATGCCAAGAAATAGCCAAAACCACTGGCGCAAAAATCATTTTAACGGAAGATGTTGCTAATGGTGTTAAAGATGTGGATTTTCTATATACCGATGTATGGGTATCGATGGGCGAACCAAAAGAAGTTTGGGACGAACGAGTCAAATTATTAACTCCATATCAAGTAAATCAGGAAGTCATCAATTTAACTGGTAATCCAGAAGTCAAATTTATGCACTGTTTACCGGCATTTCATGATATGAATACCACTGTTGGCAAACAAATGGCTGCTCAGTATGGTTTAAAAAATGGTTTAGAAGTCACTGATGAAGTCTTTGAATCTAAATATAGCATCGTTTTTGATGAAGCTGAAAACCGCTTGCATACGATTAAAGCAGTAATGGTTGCAACGTTAGCTAAAGACTAATAATATATTTGATTATCATCATTGCTTGCTTAGCTTAACTTGGCTAAGCAACGTTTTGCCGACTTAAAGTCGGCATTATTTTATCTAAAAGACCTTTAACATAATGACAAAACAAGAGCGAAATAAAGACTTTAAAAAATATGTCCAATTAACGAATCCTATCCATTTACTCGCGGTGGGTTTAGGGTCTGGTATGTCACCTATTATGCCCGGTACGATGGGATCGGCAATGGCAATACCACTTTGGTTGCTATTTAATGGTTTGCAACCGTATTTATATTGGGTGTTAATTGTTGTCGCTTTTATTTTTGGTTGTTTTTTATGTCAAAAAACGTCGGATGATACCCATACTCATGATTCAGGCCATATTGTCTGGGATGAATTTGTCGGTATGTGGATAACTTTATTTTTTATTCCACAGATTTCGATTTTATGGGTAACGATTGCGTTTGTCGCATTTAGAATCTTTGATATGGCCAAACCTTGGCCAATCCGTTGGTTTGATAAACGCGTACCAGGGGGATTTGGCATTATGGTTGATGATGTGATCGCGGCAATTTTCTCATCATTATCGGTTTATCTGTTAACCTTTATCATTTAAAGATAAATCTATCTTTAAATGATAATTTCAATATGAAAATAAGGGTTACTTTGCATAGCAACCCTTAAAACATTTTTTGTGACCAACCTAACTTACTCGATAAATTATTAAAATAATCATAGTCTTTAGTATGGATTAGATTAAATTCATAATTGGAGCGACGGATTATCACATCTTGGGTTGGCCTAACCGGTAAAATAATTTGGCTATCACAAGCAATATTAAGATCCAAAGCGGTAGTTGGAAATTTAAGATGAATCGGATCATCACTCTTAATCACTAAAGGTCTAACTGCCAAAGAGTGTGGAAACATTGGTGTAATAATTAACGCATCTAAATGTGGTGCAAGAATTGGACCACCGGCCGATAGTGAGTACGCGGTAGAACCGGTCGGTGTGGCAATAATTAAACCATCAGCACGCTGCGAAAATGCATTACGCTCATTGATATAGACATCATAATCGATCATATGAGCAACCGTATTGGGGGTAACCACTATTTCATTTACCGCAAAACCAGAATTAATTAACTGACCATCACTATAGATTGATACTTCTAGCAAAAATCGAGGATCATCATCATATTCACCTTTGATAACTGGGGTTAATTGTTCGATGACATGATCATGAGAAATATCGGTTAAAAAACCTAAATTACCTCGATTCACCCCAATTACTTTGATTTTATAGTGTGATAAGTGACGCGCAGAACGTAACATATTGCCGTCACCGCCCACCACAATGGCTAAATCTGCTTGTTCACCAATAGTATCGAGAGACGCATAGACATTGCTAGGTAATTTAATATATTGCGCTAATCGATCTTCTACTAAAACATCAATACCTAAGTTAACTAGCCAATCATAAAGTACCTGATGAGTTTCTATCGCATCTAATTTACGTGGAATCCCAACCAAACCAATACATTTAAATGGTCTACCCATAATATATCCTTGTTCATTTTTAACTTAAGTATCATTATTTTTTAGTTATCAATTAAAAAACACGATATCATCTTATCGTTAAACTTGTAATAATAAAATTTGTCCCCATAATAACTGTTATTCACTAAGTTTTCGACTAAATTTGGAGTACCGTATGACAGAACAAGAGAACAAAATGTCAGAAAATGAAACAAACATTGAAACCCCAGCTGAGCAAAGTACTGAAGAGCAAACCCCATCACAACCAAGTGTTGAAGATCAGTTAAAGGCTAAAGATGCTCGCATTAGCGAACTTGAACAAGCACTGCAACTTGCTAAGAAAAACGAGAGTGAAGCAATGATTCGTGCTCGTGCTGAAATTGATAATGTACGCAAACGTGTTGAACAAGATGTTGATAAAGCACGTAAATTTGCTCTTGAAAAATTTTCAAATGAACTTTTACCGGTGATTGATAATCTTGAGCGGGCATTAGAATCTACCGATAAAAATAATCCTGAACATAAAGCAACGGTAGAAGGATTAGAGTTAACTCTTAAATCATTTTTAGATACGGTCAAAAAATTTGGTATTGAAGTTATCAATACAGCTGATTCACAGCTAAATCCTGATCTGCATCAAGCAATTAGTATGGTTGAATCACCAGAACATCAATCAGGACAAATTGTTAATACTATTCAAAAAGGCTATACACTTAATGGCCGATTAATTCGACCAGCAATGGTGATTGTAGCTAAATAACGTTAGGCTATATAGTAAAAACCGCCAAAATAGCTGGCGGTTTTTACTATCGATTCTTTTGCTCTTCACGAGCTAGTTTTTTCATCTTTTGTTCAATACGTTGCCGCTTTAATGGCGAGAGATAATCAACAAACAGTTTACCTTTTAAATGATCCATTTCATGCTGAATACAGATAGCTAACAGTTCATCAGCATCGATTTCGTAAGGATTACCATTACGATCTAACGCTTTAATCTTGATTTTTTCTGATCTTGGCACAAATCCACGGCAGTCAGGTATCGATAAGCATCCTTCTTCAATGCCTGTTTCACCCTCTTGACTAATCACTTCAGGATTAATAATCACATAAAGTTGGCTTTTATCTTCTGACACGTCAATCACAATAATTTGCTCATGCACATCAACTTGCGTTGCAGCAAGCCCAATGCCATGTTCAGCGTACATGGTTTCAACCATATTATCGATAATTTCTTGTAGCTCAGGTGTAAAATTAGAGACAGGCTTAGCAACTTTGCGAAGTCGTTCGTCTGGGAAACGTAATACCGGTAAAATAGCCATAAATTCTTCGATCTACTCCTCAATTTGGTGTTTTCTCAATTTCGTATACATTGTAAACATTTATTATGCCCATGAATAGCCTTAGTTGGCTATTGGTAAAATATATCTAATCAATTCTAGATATGGTTCAAGCGAAAGATGTATATAAAAGGGCTGTAATGAGTAAATATGAATTTTTATTGCGAATTTCAATGCTTGGCCATAAAAGAATGGGATATTTTGAGAAAATAGGGCTATATTTTAGCTCCGGTCTACCTAATAAAATAAATAATGTTCCATTATTATTGGAAAAGATAGGCATTTGTAAAACACTTCAAAGTCATTTTTTTGCGATTTCCTATCTTCATTTTGAACCCATCCTTGATTGGTTAGCTACCACTAACCCGCCTAAACATTTGATTGCTTATTGTGATTCAGATTATCCAACATTACTTAAACAAATCAGTTCACCACCGTTATTGCTATTTGTTATGGGCAATAAACAACTATTACATTCACCACAAATTGCGATGGTAGGTAGTCGTGAATTTAGTGAGTATGGTGCACAATGGGGACGATATTTTGCTGGCGAATTAGCCATTAATGGTTTAACAGTGACTAGCGGACTGGCCCTCGGGTTGGACGCTATTTGCCATCGCGGTGCACTTGAGGTATCAGGAAATACTATTGCTGTTTTGGGTAGCGGTTTAGCGCAAATTTCGCCACGTTCAAATGTTAGATTAGCCAATGATATTTTGTCACAAAATGGGGCTATCATTTCAGAATTTTATCCATTTGAAAAAGCAAGATCCGAATACTTTCCGCGCCGCAATCGTATTATTAGTGGATTAAGTTTAGGGACATTTGTGGTTGAGGCATCGGAAAAAAGTGGATCACTTATTACTGCTCGTTATGCGCTTGAACAAAATCGTGATGTTTTTGCTTTGCCGGGTGATATTGATAATCCAAATAGCCATGGAAGCCATTATTTAATCCAACAAGGCGCTTATCTGGTTACCAAACCAACCGATATTTTAGAACATTATAGTGGCTTTTTATCATCACTTAATCGACAGAATAATCATGAAAACAAAGAGTGTAATACCGTTTTATATCCAGAAATTTTTGCTGTTATTCATCATCAGCCTATTGCTGTTGATACAATCGCTACGCTAGTTGATTTACCCATTCCTGAGTTAACCATTAAATTATTAGATATGGAAATAGCTGGCTTAATTATCACCGTCACCGGAGGCTATATTCGTAACCGCACGATATAAAGTTATCAGAAAAAATTGAGGAACGGGGTTTTTCAACATAAAAAACCGCTGTAAAGATACTGCGGTTCCTTAAAAAGAATAACTAAAAAGAATAACCAAGTTATTTATCATCTACTTCAAGTGCAATTTCAGATAAGATAATGCCAGTATTATCAGCATAGATAAAGTCGCCAGAGAAGAACGTCACGCCACCAAAGTTAACGCGAATATCTATTTCACCAACACCTTGATCATCAGAGCCGACAGGAATTGCCGCTAGTGCTTGCACTCCAATTTCAGCATCGGCGATATAATCAACTTGGCGCACCGCTCCATAAACAATGATACCTTCCCATTGGTTTTGCAGGGCTATATCGATTAATTCGGCATCTATCAATGCTCGACGCACCGAACCACCGCCATCAATAACCAATACTTTCCCTGCACCATTGGATTGTAACACTTCGTACAAAATGCCGTTATCTTCAAAACATTTCACGGTGACAGCTTGGCCAGAAAATGAAGCCACACCACCAAAGTTACTAAATATCGGTTCGACAACGTTCACATCTTCTGGATAGTAATCGCAAAGAATTGATGTATCAAATTCCATGGTCGAGTCTCCTTATACTGTAATATCTATTCGGTTCTAGTATAACGCTAATATGAAGTAAAACGATATAAATTTGGAATAAACGTGAGCTAGCTCAAAATAATACCTAAACAATAAAGTAAATTAGTCAATAAAGCAAGTTTGACCATTTGTACTAATAGTGGCACAGCGTCTTCATTTGTATTAAATTTAAACACCATGTACATATGTTTGATATACAACGGCAGTGCTAATAGGAAGATACCACTGCAATAAGTGTGTAACTGTTGATAAGCAAATAAACCAAAAAAAGATAATGATACAATTAACAAAACTAACTGATAACAACAACCATAAGTTTTGCCAATCAACACAATCAAAGTCCGTTTATGATGTTGTTTATCACTTTCATAATCACGCAAATTATTAATATTTAGCACTCCCACAGCCAACAAACCACTAGCTATTGCAGGAAAAACGATTGATGCTGATAAAGTTTTAGTCTGTAAATAATAACTGCCCATCACACCAACTAAGCCAAAGAAGATTAACACCGATAGATCACCTAAGCCAATATAGCCATAAGGTTTTTTACCGACAGTATAAGTAATTGCTGCGATGATTGAAGATAAACCTAATAAGATAAAAATTAATAATTGATAAGCGTTATTACAGGCTAACCAAAGTAGAGTCAATCCAGAGCAAACACACAATATAATGGTGATCCAGATAGCTATTTTTAACTGATTAAGAGTGATTAGACCTAGCTGTAAACCACGTTGATGGCCGATTAAATTGTGTTTATCGCCACCTTTAACCGCATCACCATAATCGTTAGCTAAATTTGATAAAATTTGTAACAGCGCTGCAGTAATCATTGCTAACAACATAATTATTAGATCAAAAGAGTGTTGCCAATAGGCAAGCGCATTGCCCAACAAAATAGCAGAAAACGATAAAGCTAATGTTTTCGGACGTAAACTAATAATCCATGGATAACATTTATTGGCCATATAACTGTTTTTTTGCGAAAAAATCAATCATTCATCATATCAGTAATTGATAGTATATTCATCCATTAGCATTAACTAATTGATGGTTTATTATCAATTTTTTGATTATTGGAATGCATAAATTTCTTTATTTTTCTGATGTATCCTCTGATTTTACCCTCTCGTAATGCAGCAATAAAAAAGCCTAACGAACCATAAATTACACCAAGAAATAGAATCATAAAGATATTAAATAAATTATCTGATAAACCTAATCCCATCTGATTTACTCCAGCAATCATATTGGTTGCCCAGGTTGATGGTAACATCCGTGATACCGTTTGTACCCATAACGGCATAGCATCAAGTGGCCATATGGTACCGGATAGATAAAATACCGGTGTTGTCAAAAAAGCTAAAGTTAAATAAATCATCTCGGTTCGATGTAAACATTCAGTCAGTAATTTACTTAAACCTAATACGCCTAATAATAGCGGAAATGTCATCACCAAAATCGCTGGTATGCTAGCTAATTGCCGATAACCAAGCACCCATGGCCATAATCCAAACAGGACTAAAGACAAAAATAACCATATCGGAATAAGACCACATAAGCTACCAAATATGACAATTTTTGGCGGTTTGCCTTGTGGCAGTGAATGCAAAGTTAGATTAGTTCGTGTTGAAGCTATTAAAAAGGTATGTTGCAATAACATAACTAACAAACCAGGGAACGTTATCGCCGCAAAACTGATACCAGCATTATAAAGCGGCATTGTTTGCCCTTTAATTGGTGATAAGATGATATTAATCTGTGGATCAGAAAAACCACTATTCCGCATCACCCGCGTATTATATTCGGTCAATATTTGTTGATATATTCCTCTAATATCCACCTGTATCAAACCATTTGCTAAACGGCTAGATGCATCGCCATAAGCAGGGATTGTCACATCTTCACCATTCAATAGTCGCTTTTCAAAATCCCGTGGAATGGTGAACACCGCAAATAACTTACGGCTGTTAATATCATCGTAGGCTTGCAATGAATTTTCATAAGTAAGCACATCAATTTTGGAACTGGTATTTAAAGAACGAATCAGACTTCGACTGGTGGTAGTATGATCTTGATCAACAATCGCAACCGGCAAATTGGTGATGGTACCATTTACATATACTAAACTCATTAACGAAACAGACACTAACAGCAACAGCCACATTGGTCGCATTAGCATATAAAAAAACATTTTTACTGCTGAAGATAGAAATAGCTTAAGCATGCCAACATTGCCTCTTACTGTGAATGTAAACGTTTGACTAAACGTTTTCTTACTAATACTGTAATAATTATTGGATAGATCATTAAAATAGCGCAGGTTTTCAATACCGATAGATAACTAGAATGCCGTAAAAATAGATCGAATAATTTATTAAGCGCATAGGTTAAAGGTTCAAGTGACGAAATAAATCTCGCTATCCACGGCATTGACAGTTCTGGCACAACTACCCCCGAATAAGTTAATGCCAATCCAACTAATACCCCAATATAGGTATAGGCATCTAATACATTTTTAGTAAACGTATAAAGTAAAATACCGATACTTTGTGCTGCAATCACATAAAAAAACACTACGAACATCATGGCGAATGGAGAACCGGATACTCGAGCATCAGAAAATAACACCAGCATTGCAATTTCAAACATTAATAACATAGTATACCAAATGGTATAAGGTGCTAATTTACCCAAAACAAACGGATAATTAGGTCGAGTTCGTTTAGGTAATTTTGATAAAATATAAATAGTTGTCGTTACAACAAATAATTGTAATAGATGTACCACTGCAGAAAACTGCTGAAAGTACATTGAGTTACCACTGGCATTAAATAGCCCATCATAATTGAAATTAACTTGTGCAAGTTTTGGTACTGGCAAACCAATACTCGTCGCCATAGTGGTACGATATTGAGTATTTAATGAGGCAATCAAACCTGAATAATCCATTATAGAATAGAGGCCGGCACTATAGTATAAAGCATTATAATAGAGCATCGGCGTTGGTTGACGACCTGCTAACACATCAGCTTCAAAATTAGGTGGAATATATAAAATAGCGTAGATTTTTGCTTTTTCTAAATCTCGTTCTGCGGCCTTAAGCTGATTATCATAATTGAATAAATTTGCATGCGCACCAGCATTAAGATCGCGAACAATTTCACGAGATAAAGTACTTTTATCTTGATCGACATAGCCTACTGGTAGATCAAATAACACACCTCGATAAAAGATACTACTGATGATGACAAAGATAATCAGCGGTAAAATCCACATTAACCAGTGGAAAGTAAAGCGCTTAAATATATCTGGGATTTCATCGTTAAATGCGTCTTTAAAGCGATGCCAGAAGTCTAAAATTAGTTGTCGATTTTCCATAATGTACTCATACCTGCACGTAAGCCTTCTACAGGTTTAGTTGGATAAAGTCTAATTTCAAACGTTTTTAAATCAAAATCACCAGTCGCTCGGGTTGCCCGTTTAGTAGCATAATCTCCCATTGGCGCAATAAAACGAATTTCAGCTTCAATTTCTTTATTACCAAGCGCAGGAACTTCCAGCTTAACATGATCACCTTTGTGAATATTAGGCATAATATTTTCACGCAGATTAAACACAAAATAAGCTTGCGGCAAGCGAATAACCGTTAATAGTGGACTATTAGGATTAAATAGCTCACCAACTTCAGCAGGAATTGAACCTACTTCCCCATCTACTGGCGCTTTAACTTGCAAATCATCGTATTGGATCTGCAATTGTTTAAGCTGTTCTTCGGCTTCTTTTAATTTAGCATTATAGATTTCACGTTGTTCAACCCGATCACCATTTTTGGCTTGATCTAAATTAGCTTGAGCTGACAACACTTGTTGATAAGCCGCATCGCGAGTTTTTAGCGCACTATCTAATATTGATTGAGAGACGAAGCCTTTGGCCGAAATCGCTTTGTTACGATTGTATTCTTTAGAGGCGTTATCATAAGCAACTTTAGCTTGTTCAAGTAATGCTTCATAATAACGAATACTCTCTTCACGAGTACCATTTTGAGAAAGTTGCACTTGTGCTTGCGCTTGCTCTCTGGCTGCTTCAGCGGCTTTAACTTGCGCTAACAATTCAGGACTATCGAGTGTAATCAAGATATCATTTTGCTTAACATCATCACCTCGATTGACATGAATAGTCTGCACTCGCCCCTTTGCTTTTGAGGAAATGCTAACATTAGGTGCATCCACTTCACCTTGCAAAATTAGCTGGCTACTATGAGCACGAATTAAAATCGTCATTGAAATTAAAATAACAATCAATGCAATTACAATAAAAATTTTTTTATTCATATATTTTTTAGATTAATAAGTATCAGATAAGACCTAAACAACTAGGATAATTGTATGTAATAAAGAATTAGCATACTTCAATTACAAATATTATATCATGGGATATCGTGCTAAATTTAAACAATCTAAGCTATATTTTATGCTCAAATAACAATTAGAAGGAATTATTTACAACTATATTACAGATTATTCTATTTTAGCCTTAAATAAATTTCAATAATTGTAAACCATCATTTTAATAGATTTCATTTATAAATGTTATCAGTCAAAAGAAATAGATAAAAACCTACTTATTTAGTATGATATTTTTTAATTGAAATAATAAGGCTTAAAATATGCAAAAAATAATTATTATTGGCGGTGGTGCTGGCGGTTTAGAGCTTGCTACCGACCTAGGCGATAAATTAGGCAAAACTGATAAAGCTCAAATTACCTTAATTGATAAAAACAGTTATCATTTATGGAAACCACTATTACATGAAGTAGCAACTGGTGTACTTGATGAGCAAGTTGATAATATTTATTATGCATCGCAAGGACAACAGCATAATTTCGAATTTACTCAAGGTACCTTCACCAACCTTGATCGCAACCAAAAGCAAATTAGCATTATCAATCATAACGATGAAACTGTTCTTGTTGATTATGATATTTTGGTTATCGCTATTGGTAGCACATCTAATGACTTTGGTACCCCTGGTGTGAAAGAACATTGTATCTTCTTAGATGACCAAAATGCCGCTATTCGCTTACGTGAAACCTTAATTAATAAATTTACGGATTTTTGTTCGATCATTGATGACGATCAAACCACAAAAGAAGATAAAATTCATATTGCTATCGTTGGCGGTGGCGCGACTGGAGTTGAATTAGCTTCTGAACTACCCCATATGGTGGAAACGTTTGGTGCTTGCGGTCGAAATAAAATGTGTTCCGATCTGTTAGATGTTTCAGTTATTGAAGCAACCGATCGTATTTTACCGGCTTTACCAGAAAAAACCGCAGCTAGTATTACTAACACACTAAAAAAACAAGGGATTCATGTATTAACTAATACCATGATCACTAAAGCGGAAAGTGATGGATTTTATCCGAAAGAAGGCGAAACCATTAAAGCCGATATGATGATTTGGACTGCTGGCGTTAAAGCGCCTGATTATTTAAAAGAGATCGCTGGTCTAGAATCAAGCCGATCAAATCAATTAGTGGTAAAACCAACATTACAAACATCTCGTGATGACAGTATTTTTGTTATTGGTGATTGTGCATACGCAATGCAAGACAATGGTCATGCTTCACCACCTACCGCTCAAGCAGCTCATCAAATGGCAAAAATTTGCTATGAAAATATCGTTAGATTATTAAACAACCAATCATTAAAAACATTTAAATACACTGATAAAGGTACTGTGATTTCATTACATGATACCGCTGAAGGTGTAGTCAAATTAATTGGTAATAGTCAAATGGGAGTGAAAGGATTTTTCGCTTTAATGATCCACAAACTACTCTATCGTATGCATCAAGCAAGCTTACTTGGTATTTTCAAAACTATTCGTTTCGCCAGTGCTAGCAAATTTATGTATAAAACCAAATCAACTTCGATTTTTAGTAATCGTGATTAATTGCTAAAAAATATTTAACAGCTACTGAAAAATTTTGTTAAGTAGCTGTTTTCGCTTATACTATTATCTTAATTACAATTTTTAGATAATAGATGATGCGTTTTATTTTCATTTTTAGTTTACTTTTCGCTAGTTACACAGCTATAGCAAATTATCAGCCACATGATGGCGATGTCATTTTCCAATCTTCTCAATCAAATCAAAGTAAAGCCATTGAGCAAGCAACAAATTCACCTTATAGTCATGTAGGAATCATTTTTATTAAAAATGGCAAACCTTATGTTTTTGAAGCAGCAAGTAAAGTTATTTATACCCCGTTAGATAAATGGATAAATCGTGGTAAAAATAAAACATATGTGATTAAACGGTTAAAAAATCATCCTTTATCTCAGCAAGAAATTACCAGTTTAAAACAAGTTGCCCATAAATTTGAAAACAAACCTTACGATATTTGGTTTGGTTGGGATGACAAATATATTTATTGTTCAGAATTAGTGTGGAAAATTTATAATCGAGCGCTTAAATTAAAAATTGGTCAATTACAAACAATTAAAGATTTTAATTTATCATCGCCAGCGGTTAAACAAAAACTAAAAGAACGTTATGGTAATAACATTCCATATCAAGAAACGGTGATATCACCGGTTGCGATATTTAATTCACCACTACTTATCACTGTTGATAAGCGGGATTAAATTAGTAATAATCTTTTTATTGGTGCAAAGCTTTTACGATATAGATGATTCACGCCATGTTGTTCAATGGCGTTTAAATGATCTTTGGTTGGATAGCCTTTATGTTTAGCTAAACCATATTGAGGGTATAACTTATCAAGCTCAACCATTTCACGATCACGGGTCACTTTGGCTAAGATCGATGCAGCACTAATTTCAGCCACTAACAGATCACCTTTAACCACTGCTTGGGTTCGAATACCAAAATTAGGGCAACGATTACCGTCAACTAACACATAATTTGGTTTAATGTTTAAGCCAGCCACCGCTCGTTGCATTGCCAGCATGGTAGCATGTAGGATATTGAGTTCATCAATTTCATCAACCGATGCTCTAGCGACACACCATGCTAATGCATCTTGTTTAATAATATCAAAGAGCGCTTCACGTTTTTTTTCTGATAATTTTTTAGAATCAGTTAATCCCTCAATCGGTTTATTCGGATCTAAAATCACCGCAGCAGTTACGACATCGCCACAAAGTGGTCCGCGACCAACTTCATCAACACCGGCAATTAATGTCGCATCCGGGTAAGTAAACTCTAATAACAAGGGGAATCCTCTAATACATCTAATACCGCCTGGGCAGCTTGTTCATCAGCATTACAGCGAATTTGTTTATGCAAAGCCAAAAATGTTGCTTTTAGTTCGGTGTTGTCACCTTCTAAAAAAGGAAGAACATGATTAGCGATATTTTCTGGTGTACAGTCGTGCTGTAATAATTCAGGGACGATTTCTTTACCTGCTAGAATATTGGGTAGAGAAACATAAGCGGTTTTGATAAGTTTTTTCGCCAGCCAAAAGGTGAAAGCTTTCATTTTATAGCCAACAACCATTGGGCATTTAGCCAACATACACTCAAGTGCCACCGTTCCCGAAGCTAAAATTGCTGCATTACTGGCAATCATCGCTTCCCGAGCATGACCATCTAATAATTGTAGCTTAAGCTCTGGTGCAATCTCTGCCTTTATTTGTTCAAATTCCACTCTTCTTTTGCTATTCACTAATGGAACTACAATATGTAAATCAGGGAGTTTATCACGTAACAATTGCGCTGCTTTTAAAAAAGGCTCAGATAATAATGTCACTTCGGCATGGCGACTGCCGGGCAATAAGGCTAAGCATTGGCAATCAACAGGAATACCTAACTGTTGACGCATAGCTGTTTGATCGGGTTCGAGGGGAATATCATCGGCCATTTTATGACCAATAAATCGACAAGGTACATCAAATTTATCATAAAAGGCTTTCTCGAAAGGCAGAAAAGCTAAAATTAAATTTGTATTGCGTTTAATTTTAAATACCCGCTTTTGCTTCCAAGCCCACACCGAAGGACTTACGTAATGGATGGTTTTAATTCCAGCTTGTTTAAGTTTTCCTTCTAATGCAAGATTAAAATCCGGGGCATCAATACCGATAAAAATATCAGGTTTTAGATCAATAAGACGTTTAGTGATATCTCGACGAATTGCTAATATACGCCGTAGCCGACCTAATACCTCAACAATCCCCATCACTGATAGCTCGTCCATTTCATACCAAGCTTGGCAACCTTCAGCTTGCATTAGTGGACCGGCAATACCGACAAATTTAATATTAGGATGGTGTTTTTTAAGAGTGCGAATTAAACCGGCACCAAGAATATCGCCAGATGTTTCACCGGCGACCAGAGCAATGGTTAACTGCTTATCTGTCATTAACGGATAATGCCTCGGGTTGAACGAGCAAAAAAGTCGTTAAACAGCTGTACTTCTGGATACTGTTTAGCTAGCATTGCAATTTCAACTTTTGCATCGTCAAGCGTTAATCCATTTCGATATAGAATTTTGTACGTGTTACGGATGGCTTGTAGTGCTTCTTTACTAAAGCCACGACGTTTCAAGCCTTCATAATTGACGCCATGTGGTGTTGCGTGATTACCTTGAGCAATAACATAAGGAGGTACATCTTGAGCAACGCCAGAACAACCGCCAACCATAACGTGAGAACCGATTACACAAAATTGGTGCACTGCGGTCATGCCGCCAATAATCACATGATCATCTAACTGAACATGACCACCTAGCGTGGCATTATTAGCCAAAATACAACGATCACCAATAATACAATCATGCGCAACGTGGGCATTAATCATCAATAAATTATCACTACCAATACGGGTTAACTCACCACCTTGAACAGTGCCACGATGAATCGTCACACTTTCACGAATCAGATTGCGATCACCAATTTCGGTGCGAGTTGGTTCACCACGATATTTCAGATCTTGGTTAACTTCACCAATTGAAGCAAATTGATATATTTGATTATTTTGACCAATTTTGGTGTGTCCATTAACCACTACATGAGATTTTAAACAGGTACCATCACCTATTTCAACATTTTCACCAATATAACAAAAAGGCCCAATTTTGACATTATCACCAATCTTTGCCCCCTTTTCTATTACTGAACTTGGGTGTATTTCCGTTGCCATAGCAATTCCTTAATACATTTGGGATATTTCAAAATCAACTTTATTTACGAGCACACATCATTTCAGCTTCGCAAACTAATTTGCCATCGACAGTTGCAACACCATGGAACAATGCAATGCCTCGACGCTCTTTAATATATTCAACATCAAGCATAATTTGATCACCTGGCACCACTGGTCGTTTAAAACGAGCTTTATCTATTGAAGCAAAATAATAAAGTTGTCCTGGTGACAATTCTTCAATACTTTTAAAGGCTAAAATTCCAGTTGCTTGCGCCATCGCTTCTAAAATTAAAACGCCTGGGAAAATCGGTTTATTCGGGAAGTGACCTTGGAAGAATGGTTCATTTACAGTTACATTTTTAATGGCTTTTAATGTTTTACCTTTCTCATAACTAAGTACACGATCAACCATCAAAAACGGATAACGGTGTGGAAGTAAACTAATAATTTCTTCAATATCAAGGGTATTAAGTTCGGTAGTCAAAATAGCTATCCTTATACATTATTTGCTATAAATTATTTGTATTATAACTGAGGATACCACTTTCACTCAAGGAGTGATTTAAGCCACAAATTTTAAAATTCCTAATGACTAAAAAATCAAATAAATGCAATAAATTATCTAAATGATATGTAAATACTATTTTATACTATATTAGATCATATATAATATGTTCAATATTTAGCTAAAAAGATATTTAACTTGGAGAGTAGAATGAAATCATTTATAAAAATGACATTAGTAAGTAGTGCTATCGTATTAGCATTGGCTGGCTGTGATGACAAAAAAACCACTGAAGAAAACAAAGCACCAGCAACAACAACCACTGCACCGGCAAATAGCACTGAAAATGCTAATACCAATGCGACAAAAAGTAAAACTGAAGCAACGACTGCGCAAAACTCAGCGGATAAAGTGACAATTTCAACTGATGCGCAAAAAGAAGCTTACGCATTAGGTTCTTCATTTGCTAACT
Source organism: Gilliamella sp. M0364 (assembly GCF_016100565.1). Classification (NCBI taxonomy): domain Bacteria; kingdom Pseudomonadati; phylum Pseudomonadota; class Gammaproteobacteria; order Orbales; family Orbaceae; genus Gilliamella; species Gilliamella sp. M0364. The sequence continues at coordinate 50,928 of NZ_JACFSF010000008.1, forward strand.
ATATGAAATCAAATTTAGAACAAAATGAAGTAACTGCCGATCAAGAATACCTAATCAGTGGCTTTAATGAAACCATGCGTGGTGCCTCACAACTTAGCCAAGATGAAGTTAAAAATGTATTAGATGCATTTGGTAAACGAATTCAAGAAGAAAGCCAAGCTCGTTTTGAAAAACAAAAAACTGAAAATACTGCTGCTGGTGAAAAATATCGCGAGGATTTTGCTAAGCAAGAAGGTGTAATTAAAACTAAATCTGGTTTAATGTATAAAATTCTTAATGAAGGAACCGGTCGTCATCCGTCAGCAGAAGATACCGTTATTGTTCATTATGTTGGTACATTAACAGATGGCCGTACATTTGATAGTTCTTATGATCGTAACGAACCTGCAACTTTCCCACTTAATGGAGTAATTAAAGGTTGGACAGAAGGGATCCAATTAGTTGGTGTTGGTGGTAAAATTAAATTAGTTGTGCCACCTGAATTAGGATATGGTGACCAAAGCTTCCCGAGTCAAGGTGACAAAGCAAGTATTACACCAGCATCAACGCTAGTTTTTGAAGTTGAACTACTTGGTATTGATGATGATAAGGAAAATAATCCAGCATCATCAACTGAGCCAGAACAAACGCAAGAGCAAAATCAACCAGCAGCTAACTAATTTGATGAAACCATTAAGTTATACATTGGTTATTATGGGTCCCGCTTATGGGACCCAATCTGCTTATTGTGCCTATCAATTTGCTCAAACACTGCTTGCAAATAGTAACCATTCAATTGCTAACATATTTTTCTATGCTGACGGCGTTTATAATGCTAATTGTTATAGTGATCCAGCCAATGATGAATTTGATCTAGTCAAAGCTTGGCAACGCTTAGCAAAACAGTATTCGTTAAAACTGACTGTTTGCGTAGCAGCCGCGCAAAGACGTGGTATCAGTGAAAATAATCTTGCCGAATATTTTGAACTAACCGGTCTTGGCGAGTTGAGTGAAGCAGTAGCAAGTTCAGATCGAGTTCTACAATTTTAAATATAGGCAGATAACATGAAAAAAGTAGCAATCATTATTAGCTCAGCACCACATAGCACTGCCAAAGGTCGAGAAGCATTAGATACCGCTTTAGCCCTTTCAACATTCAATCATATATCTGTCTTTTTTATCGGCGATGGTGTATTTCATCTATTAGCTAATCAACATCCAGAGTTGATATTAATGCGTGATTACATTGCCACTTTTAATATGTTGGAACTTTATGACATTGAAGATGTTTATGTCTGTAAAGCATCATTAGATGAACGTAAATTAAGCCAGACTCCCCTCAATATTGCAAACCAACTAATTGATAAGAATCAGTTAACTCAACTATTAGCCAATCAAGATGTGATTTTACGCTTCTAAAGCCTGCTAAAAAACCGTTTCCTCAAAATTTTTATATAATCTTATCAAGATTTTAGTTACCAAAAAATAGATCAATCGTTTTTAAAACAATATAAAAACCCCATGACTTTTATCATTACTGATTAAGTCACAGGGATAATTTTACTAAAATTTGTTAGATAAAATTTCGATTAAACAAGTTTTTTCATTTGATCTGCAATCTTTTCAGCTTGTTGACCAACTACGATTTGTACGCCTGTTTTACCTAATTTTATAACTGCCATTGCACCTAGTGCTTTAGCTGCTTGTTCATCAATTAGATCGGTATCATGAACATTCAAACGTAAACGAGTAATACATGAATCAATATTAGTTAAGTTTTCTTTACCACCAATAACTACTAAATATTGTTCAGCAAGTTTAGATAAATCACCACCAACTGGTGCATTTTCTTGTGCTGATGTTTCTTCAGTAATTTCAGTTGCATTAGCAACATCATCTTCACGACCTGGTGTTTTAAGATTGAATTTCACAATTACAAAGCGGAATACGATATAGTAAACAAAGAAGAATACGATACCTTGTAGAATTAACATATACCAATGTACAGCTAATGGGTTACGAGATTGTAACAACATATCGATTAGACCTGCACTGAATGCAAATCCAGATATCCATTGCATTGTTGCAGCAATAAATAGAGAGATCCCCGTTAAAACAGCATGGATTACATATAACACAGGCGCAACAAACATAAACGCAAACTCTAATGGTTCAGTAATACCAGTAAAGAAGGCCGCAAAAGATGCCGCTAACATGATTGAAGCTGTTTTATCTTTATTACCTTTTTTAGCAGTATGATAAATTGCCAGTGCAGCGCCAGGTAAACCAAACATCATAATAGGGAAGAAACCTGCTTGATAACGACCAGTTATACCAACAATCGCTTCACCAGAATCAATAGAACCTTGTCCACCTAAGAAGTTAGGAATATCATTAACACCAGCAACGTCAAACCAAAATACTGAGTTTAACGCATGGTGTAGACCAACAGGAATTAATAAACGGTTAAAGAAGCCATAAATACCTGCACCCACTGAACCTAAATTCTTAATCCATTCACCAAAAGATACTAATGCGCTAAAGACCATAGGCCAAATAAAATATAGCACTACAGAAACAAGTAACATCACAATAGATACAATGATTGGGACCAAACGCTTACCACTGAAAAAAGCTAATGTTTTATGTAGTTCAACAGAACTAAAGCGGTTATATAGTTCAGCAGACATAATCCCAACTAAAATACCGATAAATTGGTTATTTATCTTGAAAAAAGAGGGAGATATCTGTGCCTCCCAACCTTTTACACTGGTATCAACACCTTCAAATAGGGCAATAGTATTTGGTGATAATAGTGTAGTAATGATTAAAAAGCCTACCAATCCAGATAATGCTGCTGCGCCATCTTTATCTTTAGACATACCATACGCAACACCGATTGCGAAAAGAATTGGCATATTATCGATAATGGCACTGCCGGATTTAATCAAAAATGCCGCAGCAATATTGTTGGCACCCCAACCATCTGAATCAATCCAATAACCAATACCTAAAAGTATTGCTGCAGCAGGTAATACTGCCACGGGCACCATTAAAGAGCGCCCAATTCGTTGTAAATAAGCTAAAATTCCCATAGTTTTGCCTCATATTATCATTAGGGAGTTACTTAAAAATAATAAAATCTCACATCGTTAAGTAAAAGAAGTAAGTCAAATATATTTGACATTATATTATTTTACTTCGCAAATTAAATGTTTGCTTTTTGTGATTTATATCACGCTTTTTTTTTGCTTAATTAGTTTAATATAGTAAAATAACTACAACATTTTTTACTTTAAAAAAAAAGATTTATTCAATTATATCAGAAGAGATTATATTTTATGAGACTTATTCCTTTAAAAAATGCGCAAGAAGTTGGCGCGTGGGTTGCTCAGCGCATCGTAAACAAAATTAATCAATTTAATCCAACTGCAGATCGTCCTTTTTTACTAGGTTTACCAACGGGAAGTTCACCATTAGTAATGTATCAACAACTAATTAAACAGTACCAAGCGGGTAAAGTAAGTTTTAAACATGTCGTGACATTTAATATGGACGAGTATGTCGGTATTCCTGAAGATCATCCACAAAGTTATCACACTTTTATGTATGAAAATTTCTTCAACCATATTGATATTGATAAAAACAACATCCATATATTAAATGGTAATGCAGCTGATATAGAACAAGAATGCCAAGAATATGAAGAAAAAATCAAATCCTATGGCAAAATCAATATTTTCCTTGGTGGCGTGGGCCAAGATGGACATATTGCATTTAATGAGCCAGGTTCTTCACTTTGTTCACGAACTCGTATCAAAACCTTAACTGAAGATACCATTATTGCCAATTCACGCTTTTTTGATAATGATATCAAACAAGTGCCAAAACATGCATTAACCATTGGTGTTGCAACATTAATGGATGCCGAAGAGGTAATTTTATTAGTTTGTGGACACAACAAAAGTTTGGCATTGCAAGCAGCGGTAGAAGGAAGTGTTAACCATTTATGGACTGTTTCCGCATTACAAATGCATCCAAAATCAATTATTGTTTGTGATGAGACAAGCACTGATGATCTTAAAGTAAAAACACTAAAATATTTTAAACAAATGGAAGCAGATAATCTTCAAGTAACCATTTTATAAAGGATAACTCAATGTACGCATTAACCAATTGCCGTATTTACACTGGTTATGAAATTCTTGATAATCACGCTGTTATTATTGACGGTGATAAAATTGCAAAAATTTGTAAACAAGAACAATTACCAGCCGACATCACCATTAAAGATTTACAAGGTGCTAATGTTGCACCAGGCTTGATTGATATCCAAGTCAATGGCTGTGGTGGTGTGCAATTTAATGAAACACTTGATGCACTAAGTATTGAAACCTTAGAAGCTATGCAAGCAACTAACCTTGTGTATGGTTGTACTAGCTATTTACCAACCTTAATCACCTCAACTGACGAATTTATGATTAAAGCAGTAAACGTGATGCGTGAATATTTAGCTAAGCACCCTAACCAAGCATTAGGTTTACATCTTGAAGGACCTTATATTAATCCTGAGAAGAAAGGTATTCATAATATAAATTATATTCGTCAACCTTCACAGGAGATGATCGACTTTCTTTGTGCAAACGCCGATGTAATTAAAATTATTACTCTAGCCCCAGAAAAAGTTGATGCTAAACATATTAAACAATTATGTGATGCCGGAATTCATGTTTCAGTTGGACATTCTAACGGCCACTATGATGATTGCCGTCGTGGTTTCAATGCTGGTATCCGCCTAGGTACGCATCTATTTAATGCTATGCCTTATATTACTGGTCGCGAACCGGGTGTTGTTGGCGCAATTTATGATGAACCAGAAGTGTATGTCGGTATCATTGCTGATGGCCAGCATGTAAGTTGGGCGAATATCCGTAATAGCCACAAAATTAAACAAGATCATTTAATTTTGATTACTGATGCGATGTTATTAGCTGGTTCTAATTTAACTTCAGGAGTATTTGCTGACAAAACTATCTATTATAAAGATGGCCGTTGTGTTGATGAAAATGGCACGCTAGGTGGATCAGCATTAACCATGATTGAAGCAGTAAAAAATGCAGTAGAGTATGTTGGTATTGCTTTAGATGAAGCATTAAGAATGGCAACACTCTACCCAGCCAAAGCGATTGGTGTAGATAAACAACTAGGTACAATTAGTGAAAGCAAAATTGCCAACTTAGTTATTTTTAATCGTGACTTTTCAAATGTGAAAACTATTGTTAATGGAGAGATGAGCCGTTAGAATGTCGGATAGTTAATGAAAATATTGAGATAAAATATGACCTTTAATTACCTACATCTAGTCGGCAATGCTGAACTAATCAAGCAATTAAATTATGCAATGATTTATCGTTTGATTGTTCAGCAAGCGCCCATTTCACGTATTCAACTCGCCGAAATTAGTCAATTAGCACCCGCTAGTATCACCAAAATAACTCGCCAACTTCTTAAAAAAAATATGATCAAAGAAGTTGATGCCCAACAATCAACAGGGGGCAGACCTGCGGTTTCAATACAAGCAAAATTTAGCTATTACCAGACAATTGCTATTCAGTTGAGTCGTTCACATGTCACAATTGAACTTTATGATCTAGGAGCCAATTGCTTAATATCTGAAGTTTATCCATTGACTACTTTTACCGAACAGTTAGCACAAGAATATTTAATTGCACTAATTAAACAGTTCATCGAAAAAAATAATAAAAAAGTTAAACACCTTGTTGCCATCTCAGTAGTACTACCGGGCTTAATTGACTCAGTTCGCGGAATTATTCGTTATACGCCACATATTCAAGTTAAGGCATGGCCTTTAGCGGATGTATTACGTGATCAGTTTAATGTTTCGATTTTTATTGGTAATGATATTCAAAGTTTGGCATTAGCTGAGAGCTATTTCGGTTCAACTCAAGATGTTGATGATTCAATTTTAATTCGTGTACATCGTGGTGTTGGTTCAGGAGTAATTATTAATCAACAATTACTTACTAACCATAACCAAACAGCTTGTGAAGTTGGACACATCCAAATTGATGCATTAGGTGAACGTTGCCATTGTGGAAATTTTGGCTGTTTAGAAAATCGTGTAGTTCACAAGGCCATCGAGGCACGAGCAAAACAGATGATAGAGCAAGGTTATCCGACTAAATTAAGTTTAGATAACATGAATATCAGCAATATTTGCAAATATGCCAATCAAGGAGATGAGTTAGCACTTAAGTTAGTTAAAGATGCCGGTGAAAATCTGGGTAGAGCTGTCGCGATAATGGTGAATATTTTTAACCCACAACGGATTGTATTAGCTGGCGAATTAACAAAATCACCCGATGTATTATTAAATGCAGTAACTAGTGCGTTAAATGCTCAAAGTTTAGAAGAGTTAAGAAACAATCTAACTATCAATTGTTCAACACTTAATGACCGTTCAGCAATTGGTGCATTTGCCTTAGTACAACAAGCGTTATTTAACGGTTCACTGTTAATGACCTTGTTAGAAACAATCTAATAAGTTGCTTTACAATAAAAATAAAAGCCCATAAATAGGGCTTTTGTTATTCATCATTAAGCTAAGATGCGTAGCATTCTTCGTAATGGTTCAGCAGCACCCCATAATAACTGATCGCCAACTGTAAAGGCTGATAGATACTCTTTACCCATATTCAATTTACGTAACCGTCCAACAGGCGTACTTAAAGTACCTGTAACCGCAGCTGGAGTCAGTTCTCGCATAGAAAGTTCACGATCATTTGGTACAACTTTAACCCAATCATTATGAGCAGCAAGTAGTTTTTCAATCTCAGGAATGCTGATATCTTTTTTCAATTTAATCGTGAACGATTGACTATGGCAACGTAATGCCCCAACTCGTACACAAAGCCCATCGACTGGAATAATCTGACTCGTTCCTAGAATTTTATTGGTTTCCGCTTGGCCTTTCCACTCTTCACGACTTTGACCGTTATCAAGAGCTTTATCAATCCAAGGAATTAAACTGCCCGCTAAAGGCACACCAAAATTATCAGTTGGTAAACTACCATCACGCATTTTTTGTGTCACTTTGCGTTCAATATCTAAAATAGAAGAGTTAGGATCTTGGAGTTGTTTAGCAACTTCAGCGTTTAACATTCCCATTTGAGTAAGTAATTCACGCATATGACGTGCACCACCACCAGAAGCAGCTTGATAAGTTGACACAGAAACCCAATCGATTAAGTTTTCAGCAAATAATCCACCAAGTGACATCAACATTAAACTTACTGTACAGTTACCTCCAACAAAAGTTTTAATGCCTCTATCTAAAGCTGATTGAATGTTAGCTTTATTCACTGGATCAAGAACAATAATTGCATCATCTTCCATACGTAAAGTTGACGCAGCATCAATCCAATAGCCTTGCCAACCGGTTGCACGCAATTTTGCATAAATTTCAGAGGTATAATCACCACCTTGGCAGGTAACAATAATATCTAATGCTTTTAAAGCATCAATATCATTGGCGCTTTGTAATATTCCTGTTTTTCCACCAAACGAAGGAGCTGCTTGACCAGCTTGAGAAGTAGAAAAGAAAACAGGATTGATATAATCAAAATCATGTTCTTCAACCATACGTTGCATAAGAACAGAGCCCACCATTCCTCGCCAACCGACAAAACCAACATTTTTCATATTTTATTTCCAAAAGTAGATGTTATATAAAGAAATATTCATTTACTATTAAAGCAAAAAATCACCATAAAACAAGTCAGATAAGAATTATTTTTCTAGTCAAGCAGATAATAATGTGGTGTTATATATAATTTTATAGGCAAAACTGAATATTATGCAAAAACTAGCACTTCATAAATTAGTCAGTAATATTCGTTTTCCACATAAAAAACACCACCATATTGACAAAATTATTAATAAAATGGCCATCTTCTTGGTTAGCTATAATAAAGACATTTTCATTTTGAGAACTATTTATCTCACCGAGTCGAGCTGCAAATTTGGCACTCTGCCAAGGATATACGCGCGCATCTTGTAATCCAACTGAAAGCATCACAGGTGGGTAGTTAATACCTTCACGTAGATTAAGATAAGCATCGATAGTTTGCAGATTTTTAAATTCCTGTTTATTGAAAGGCGAACCAAATTCCGCAAAATTGGCATTACCAATTGGAATTTGATCTAGGCGGCTCATATTCAACATACCTGAGGTAATTGATGCGGCGGCAAAAAGTTCTGGATGTCTGGCTAATGCAGAGCCAATTACAATACCACCTGCACTGGCGCCACTTATGACTAGCTTGGATGAATTGGTGTAACGATGATCAATAAGATATTTTGCGCATTTAATAAAATCATTGACTGAATTAATTTTATTTTTACCCTTTCCATCATAATGCCATTTAGGTCCTAGTTCTCCACCACCACGAATATGGGCAATGGCAATAATACCACCTTTCTCAAGCCAAATTAAACGAGTGGTATCATAATAATTAGGATAACTATTTTCGCCATAAGCGCCATAAGCCGTTAACCAAGTTGGATTATTGCCATCAAGTTTAATTCCTTTTCGATGAATAAGTGTAAGAGGAATAAGTTCGCCATCATTGGATTTAACCCATTTTTGCTCTGATTCATAATCTGCAAATAGTGATGCATCAGTCTTTATTATTTTAGAATCTTCTATTAACTGACTATCAGGATCATATTGCCATATTTTTGGTGGTATATTCCAATTTTGTTGGGTAAATAAAATCTCTTTATGATCTGAACTAGAAAAAATAGCCGTTACCTCGTTACCATCACTAACAGGAATCGATTTGATGTTATACAGATCAGCAAAAGGAATAGTCACAAATTTATACTTTCCAGAGTTATAATAAGCAAGATAAATAGCATCTTTACTGACTGTAAACCGAGTCAATTCGCCTTTTTTCCATTCAATTATTTTTTCTTCTTGATAATGGATATGATTAAGATCTAATCGCGAAAGAGTATAACCTGAAAAGTTGTTATATTTAGCCAAATAAAGCCAATTATCTCGCAGCAAAAAATTGGTTACTTTTTGTTTTCTATCGATGATTTTTTTCCAATGTTTGTTTTCCAGATTAAGAGAGTTAGAGTCGGTTAAATACAAATCTATGGTATCACCGGATATCGAAGATTCTACTGAGACAACTGCCCAATTGGCTGATAGCGATAAGTAGGTATATTGGTCAATATTAGCTTGATAATTCTCAATATTAGCTTTACCAAAAATAGCCAAATCCTTGTCACTATTGGAGCCTAAACGATGAAGATAAAGTTCTTCCGTTCCTGACTTTCGATTACCGGAATCAGCAAAATTATTACGATGATAGAAAAAAGATAAATTATCATTCGCCCATACTAAATTTGAGAAAGTTATGCCGGATAAGCTATCGGCTAGATGTGCTCTAGTTTTTACATTAATCACTTTGATTGATGAAATTTCAGAATCATTTTCAGATATAGCATAAGCAACATACTTACCATCATTTGAAGGGTACAAATTATATATATAACCAACTGGTGGGTCGACTAATAATCTTTCTTTGCCGAATCGATCTTTAACAAACAAACGGTTATAAGGATGCTTATTTGTTCGTTTCAAGTAAAAAGTATTCTCACCCTTTAGTCTAATATTATGAATTATTGGTTCAGTTCCATAATCTGTTAATTCACTGAATCGTTTTTCAATCAATGAGAACAAATCGAGTTTTTCAAGAATTTTCATTGAACGATTTGATTCAGATAATAACCAATTATTAGTTAGATCCTTTTCTGTTTCCATCCAACCATAACTGTCAACTGCTGAATAAGAGTTATTCGATACACAACTAATGCAGTTTACTAATGATAAAAAGACGATAATGATAAAAAAAATTTTTTTTAACCAGAACATTATTGATTTCCTTTTATCATGCTCTATAAAAAATAAAACTAGAATAATTATCTAGTTCTATCATTTATATCTTAATGTATCAAATGATTATTATTCATTCGTTTTGGCTAACTCTTCGTCTAACATATAGATTATTATTGCAATTTAAATAATTGGTTTTTGATAAAACAAAGCCCGAATTATCGGGCTTATTTTAGTTTTGTGCGTTGTCAATTTTAGAAATCTTCATCACTTGGTTCATCTACTGCCATTGCTGCCATATTATACCGCTCAATCCCTTGAGTTCCGGCTTGTATAATATCTGGTAACAATGTTACTAGATTTGCGTCAGTGCGTTGCATAAAGGTTTCTAACAACATAGGGACATTTACACCAGTGACTATTTCTATAGTAGGAAAATCAGCCATCAACCTAACTAAAGTATTAAATGGTGTGCCACCTTTTAAATCAACAAAACAGACAATTTCGGAGCCAAAATGCTGTAACTCTTCTAGCTTTTGTTGCAGTTGTTGTTGAAAATCATCTGTTGATTGCCCCATTGCAAACGAAACCGCTTCACACTGAGATTGTTTACCACAAATCATTTCAGTCGTTTCAATTAAGCTTTTCGCTGTTGAACCATGTGTACTGACTAATACAGAAATCATCGATTTAAGTTCCTATTTTAGTAATCTAAACAACGATAATAACGACGGATTGACATTGGATGACGATTTAAATGTTCAACATAAGCATCGATACGATTATTGATAGCACGGAAAACAAATGGTGAAAGATTTCCACGATATTTTTCTGATATACCTGGTAATTCATAATCTTTGGTATCAATAATAGTATAATTACCACAAATTTGCGGTAAGAACTTAGCGACTCTTTCACTTAATGGGCGTTGAGTATCTTCACCGACATAAACGGTTACTGCAGTATCACGATCAATAACTTCTAATGTACCATGGAAAAATTCTGCTGACTCAATTGATTTTGAACGTAACCAATGTTGTTCTTCCCAATAACACATAGCATGTGAATAAGTTGCCCCCCATTGATTACCCGCGCCAACAAAATAGTGCATTGGATCATTATGATGTTTTTCAGCAACTTCTTGACCAAATTTATCGGCTTTTTTCGCAACAGCAACAATATTTTTAGCAAAATGTTGATCCATTTGTTGGTAGAACTCGTCATAATCAGGGAATTCTCCAGCTAAAAACATTAAACGATCAGCAGTCATAAAGAATTTTAATTGTTCATTCATTGGATAAACAACTACATGATCAGCCATATTTCCTAATGGAGTATCAGCTTTATCCATGAAAGCAAATACAGTTGAACCAACTTCTTTTTGAATTTTTTCAATAGCAGCAACCACTTCTTGTGTCGTACCAGTTACTGATGAAATAATGATAAGCGTATCTTTAGTGATACGTTTGTTGCCAGTTACTAAATATTCAGCAGCGTGTTGCACAAAGGTCTCAATCGCTGTTTTTTCTTTCATATGTACAACTGCTTGCATTGATGATGCATAAGTACCACCAATACCTAACCAACAAACGTTGCTATAACCACGCGCGTGGATTTTATCAATAAATTCATTGATTTGTGGTCTTAATGCTAATGCACCATTCATGCTGTCTAATTCTTTCTTTTCGTCATATTTTCTCATTTTTAAATCCTCTTAATTTTTGAGCTAGTTATTTCATCAAATTCTGGATAGGTTGATTTTTCAAGGTTATGACCTTTTAATCGTGAAACTTGGTAACTTAATAGATGAATCGGTATTGTCATAAATAGTGATGCGTACAGTTCATCTATATCAATATTAAGACACAAATCGTCTTGTTTAACGTTGCTACTGTTATTGGCGTAAATCGTAGAAATATTTTTAACATGTTTAGTTAAAAATACTTTTAACAATTCAGCACGGTTAGATAACACGCCATGTGGTTCAAGAAAAACGATATTATCATTCTCATGTAAACCTAAATATGGGCCATGCATATACTCTTCGAGCTCTTTACCAAAAGCACTATTACGTATAGTTTCGGTAAACTTTGTTTCACCTTCTCGAGCAATACCATAGGTTGCACCGTAGCCAATAAATATGACCCGTTGAGAATGATAAAATTTGTGTTGATATTGATTTACCCAAGCTTGGGATTGTTCAATAACTTTAGGTAGCAAACCTGCAACTTTTCTAAGTTGATCGAAATAACTAGCAAATTGTTGATCATCCATGCTGCCATTTTTTTGTGCAATGACTAAAGCAATAATTATCAAATCTAGAATCGTAACGCTATAACCAGCACTGACATAAGGCATTTCCTCAATAGGAATGCCCATAGATAACACATTGTTACTAATTTTATATAATGGACTATCAGGATTGCTGGTAAGCGTATAGATAGTTTGATTATTCTTGATAAACTCTTCAACTAAATGAATCGTTGAATAGCTTTCACCCCCTTGTGAAATAGCAAAATAGAGGGTATTAGGATCGCTGTAATGTAAATAATTAGCAGCGATTGAAGGATCTTCAATATAAACGGGAACCTTTAAGATTTTACTCATTAAAGGTCTCGCCCCATAAGCTGCGTTAGAACTTGAACCTGTAGCAAAGATAACAATTGAGTTAAATTGTTTAACTTTACTTAAATCAATAGTATCAACAAACAATGTTTGATAATTGTCTAAAATGCTTTGATAGTATTCAGGTTCTAATGCTACATAATCAGCAATACTTTTCATTACATTTTCCTTTTTATTAACCTAGTAATCCACTCCAAGCACCAAAGATACCAATACCTGCAATCATTAATAAGATCCAATGTGCTTTTAGCCCTTTTCTGTCTAATAAAAAGATAAATAAAGTAAATAACAACGGTAATATTTGCGGAACAATGCCATCAAAGATGTCTTGTAACGATGTTGCATCAGAGCCTGAGCCAATGGTTAGCGGCATATTTAATGTTACCATCGTCGCCACCATGGCCCCTACAACCGAGAGCCCCAAGATAGATGCGCCATAAGACAATTTATCCATCAAGCCAGTTTTTTGTACTTTTTCAATAAAAGATGCACCAATGTTATAACCAATAAATAGACCAAAATAACGAGCAATAATGGCTGGAATATTGAAAATTAATAAAAATAGCAGTGGCCCTAAGATATTACCTTGCATCGCCAGTGAAGTACCAATACCTGTTGCAATAACCCGTAATGTTCCCCAGAAGAATGAATCTCCCAAACCACTTAGTGGTCCCATTAATGCAATTTTGACGTCATTTATTGAACTTTCATCAAAATTTTCATTTACGGCATTTTGCTCTTCCATAGCAATAGAAATACCTAATGGGAAAGTAATTAACCATGGCGTAACATTATAAAATTCTAAATGTCGTTGATAAGCAGTAGTTAATTGTTCTGGTTTTTGGCTATAAATTTTTTCTAAAGCAGGACGAATCGCAAAAGAATAACCTAGATTCATTTGTCGTTCATAGTTCCATGACCACTCAGCAGTGAAAGAGCGCCAAAATGTTCGCATTAAATCCTTTTTAGTAATTAAATTAGAATTCTTCATCTTCATAATTGATCTCCTGTCCTACTAAAGCATTGCCTGATTGATTATTAACTTCTTGATTGTCTGAGGTGGTAAGTTTTTTGCCGGTAAATGAAGAGTAACCGGTAAGAATTAACGCCATACAAGCGCCAAAAACGGCAACACCAGTGACAGGTACTTTCATATATACTGCTACAGCAAAACCAAGAATAAAGAATGTTGCATTGGTTTTTTTGATCATAATCTTCATTAACATAGCAAAACCAAATGCAGGTAATAAGCCTGTTGCAATTCCTAAACCGTTAATGACAAACTCAGGGATCACATCAAGTAAGCCTTTTATTGCTTCACTTCCAAATAAGTAAGAAAAACCAACGACTAAGCCAATTGGTAAGTTGATAGAAAAGAAACCGCCGAAAATATTCATGCGATCAACGCCTTTACCATTACCTTCACGAGCATACTTATCTGCTTTATGCACAAAGTAAGGTAAAATGAACAAGAAACATAAGTTTTTAACCACTAAAACCAAAGAAGCAATTGGAATCCCTAAGGTTAAGGCAACTGCCGTACTTTTACCGGCACCAATCGCAAACGCGGTTCCTAATACACTACCTGAAATAATTTCTGGAGGGATAGATGCACCAATAGAAAAAGAACCAACAAACGCCAACTCTAATGTCGCACCGATAATAATTCCTTGTGTAACATCCCCCATTACTAGCCCAGCTAAGGTACAAGTAACTAAAGGTCTTGATAACATAGATGAACCTAAAAAGTATTCACCATTGGCTAACATAGCAATCAAGGCCAAAATAATTGCTGTAATAACAATACTCATTTTGTATTCCTTTTTGTCTATTTTTCAAATTTTTGCTTAGATTCACTTGGGATCTGTTGTATATACACTTCAACACCATCTTGTTGTAATCCAGCTAATAAGTCTGCTTCTAACTCTGTCAAATTAATTGTTTTAGAATAATTTTTGGTCCCTTCACGAGGTTTAGTTCCTCCTAAATTAAGACTAGTTATTTGTCCTTGAGTTCCTCGGATGAGTTTTTCTGCATCTTCTATCGATTCCACCACAATTAACATCTGATATTTATCTGTTACACCAGAATTAATAGCACCAATACTGTCATCAATTGACTTCATGACTAGTTTGGCATTTTCAGGTTTAGCTAATCGAATCGCTGATTTACGAAATTCATCATTAGCAACAGCATCATTGGCAACTAAAATAGTATTAGCTCCAACATTATCGAACCATGAAACAACAACCTGACCATGCAATAAGCGGTGATCGACACGTAACAATTTAATCATTGGTTTTCTTCCTCCTAGGTGAAATCCACCACATATTTGGTATTACTAGCGAATTTGTATTCAATAGCAATCGGTTCGCTATTTATATCAAAATAGTGATTAGACACTTTAAATAATGGTTCATCAATTTGGCAGCGTAATTGCTTAGCCAATTCAGCATTGGCAACAATTAGCTGTAAATCTTGTTCTAATTTATCGACTTTTTTCTTACCCGAATTAGTAATTTCAAGCGCTGATAGCACTTTTATTATTGAAACTTGAAAATCAGGAAAATAGTGAAGGGGTAAAAGAAAAATCTCTTTTACTACACTAGTTTTAGCAACTTCTAAAAAACTAATATAATAAATTAGTGCTGACGGTTTTATCTTTAATAATTGGCTATAGTAAGGGCCAGCTTTTCTTAAATAATTCTCTTTAAGAATTTTTTTATGATGTTGATAAGTGCCAGGTTTAATAATACCAGTCATCTCAAGAATATTTTGGGTAGACAGCATTGGTGCAACAAATAAACCAACCCCTTTTTTTCGTACAACCAAATTTTTTTCTACTAATAGGTCAATGGCTTTACGAACAGTAGTACGACTAACATCAAAATCTTTTTGTAATTGAACTTCTGGGGAGAGCTCCGCACCCACACCATATTGACCCGAGTTGATCTGCCCCATTAAATGATCGGCAATTTTTTCAAACAATTTCATAATTGTTTTTCTCCATAATTGAAGATATTTTTCGCCGATAGATGATATTTAAATCGTTTTCCTGATAGATATTGCTCGGTATGTTCAAATGGTTGAAAGTTAATATCAAAGCTATTACTCGATACTTTATAAATGGGTGTCCCTTCAATAACCTCTAAATATTTGGCTTTATCTTCGGTTGCTGACTCATAAGTAATTTCTTCACGACCGTGACTTGGCTTGAATGGATAATTCTCTTTCAAAAATTGATAAAGAGAAACATTATTTAAATCGACTTGTTCTAAACCTTTAAATCTATTAGAAGGTAAATATGTTACTTCGTAGGAAAGCGGAGTTTTGTTTAATATCCTTTGCCGAATAATTCTAATCAATTTTTCATTCGAACCAAAAAAAGATCTCAATTCAGCTGGCATATTAATAATTTGATTGGTGAGAACTTTAATATTAAGGTCAATATCGTCTTCTTTTTTAACTTCTTCACTGAAAGAAGACATTTTTAACATATTAATCTCAAAAATTTTATGCGGTTCCATATCAGTATCGTTTTGGAATACATAACCTTCCATAGCTAAATCACTTAAAGCGTTTCTTATTGTTGTACGACTTACACCAAAATGTTCTGCTAGTGCTCGTTCTGTCAATTTCTTACTGACAATAGTCGGATTAGCTTTAATTTGTTCTTCAACATAAGTTTTTGAAGCTATTTCACGATATTCCAAAAAACACACTCCATTGATGGACTTTTTTATAAAATAGATATACGTTAAGATAACGTAAATATTGTTAAAAAATAAACAAAAAAATACATGTTGTCAATTTTAAGTACCAAATTTGTTGTGTAGATCACAGTTTTTATTATTATTTACAATTAAATCAATACGTTATATTTAAAATATGTATGTGTTTATTTGATTTGCAATAAAGGAAGACTTGAAGAAAACTCAATGTAAAAACGCAATTTTATCAAGTCATAAGAAGGAGCGGAGTATAAAGCCTTTATAGAGTTAATTATAAAGGGCATGGTAAACATGTATAGTTACAGCTTAGATAATTTAGAAGGATAAAAATGTCTAGTCGTTGCTAAAGCAACGCTGTCTTGTGCTGCTCGGCTTGAACCTCTTGTCGGTTCGAATCAAATGCACCGTTGTAGTAATAAAAAAGCCCACTCAAATGAGTAGGCTTTCTTATTAAATTGGTCGGCGAGAGAGGATTGACTCGCATTTCATGCTCGCTCTACGGGTCGTTGCTAAAGCAACGCTGTCTCGTGCTACTCGGCTCGAACCTCTTATCGGTTCGAATCAAATGCGTCGGTGTAATAATAAAAAAGCCCACTCAAATGAGTAGGCTTTCTTATTAAATTGGTCGGCGAGAGAGGATTCGAACCTCCGACCCACTGGTCCCAAACCAGTTGCGCTACCAAGCTGCGCTACTCGCCGTCAGAAATTGCTTCACATTCTAAATATAAAATGGGGTGGCTAATGGGACTCGAACCCACGACAACTGGAATCACAATCCAGGGCTCTACCAACTGAGCTATAGCCACCATAGAAGCAGGACGAAATATTACGCATAAAAAATAATATTGTCCAGCATATTTTTTAAAAATAATACCAATTGGTTATATTAAAAGCGTTAAAAGGCTATTCTTTTAGCGTTTCCCCAAAAAATTAGGCTTTATGCGACATAATATCAATTATCTGAGTGTCAGTTGCTTTCATACTATTACTAACAATCGCCCCTAAATTATTAATTGAAGTTTCAACACTATCACAAACAATACCTTCATTACCTGTAACACGAATTCGGTTTAGTGCCATTAATACAGCTTTAAATCCGGATGAAACCGAAGTTGAAACTTTCATTGCACAACTATTTGATGCACCATCACAAATTATTCCAGACAAATCACCAATCATGTTACATATGGCCATATTAACTGGCTCATATTGGCCTTTACCCAGTAACCACGCCATACCGGCAGCCGATCCCATGGCTGCTGTTGAGGCTGCACAAAGTGCAGATAATGGCGGAAATTTACTATGAATATAAATGGCAATGGTATGCGATAAAATAAGTGCTCTAGCTAATTGCTCTGGTGTTGCATCTAAATAATCGGCAACAACAACGACCGGCATAGTTGCAGTAATACCTTGATTGCCTGAACCTGAATTACTCATAGCCGGTAACGTTGCACCGCCCATACGAGCATCTGATGCAGCAGTAGTACGAATAATTACTTTAGACAATAGATCATCGGCTAATAAACCATTTTTAGTTTGTTCATGTAATGTCGCCGCAATACTTAAGCCATAATCTCGTCTTAATCCTTCCTGAGATAAGGCATCATTTAATTCTGCTGAGTGTAAAATAAATTCGATATCAGCAAAATCAGCCTGCGAGGCAAACTCATATATCTGTTTTACCGACATTGATTTGATGATAACTACATCTTTCGAATCATCTTGCCTTTGGTTATCGGCTTTAAAAATTATTTCACCATTTTTTTCAATCAAAATCACATTAGTGTGTGAGTTTTCAATACAGACGCGGACATGATCGTGACTAGTATAAATATTAGCTTCAGAATAAATAGCAGTATTATTATTGGCAATTTGCACATTAACTTTATGCTCATTGAGCATCGTTTTGGCTTGTTCGATCTGTTGCTCCGTAATATTTTTAAGGACTTCAAGACCAGCCACAGCATCACCACCAATAGCACCAATGGCCGCTGCAATAGCTAATCCCACCATACCAGTACCCGGAACAATAACCCCCATGCCGTTTTTCATAAGATTGGGGGAGACATAAGCATCGATGTGGCTAATTTCTTTTTTATCAATATATTGAGTTGCCGTAGCAGCAGCTAAAGCAAGTGAGATAGGTTCAGTGCAACCAAGTGCGGGCAAGACTTCATGTTTCACCAATTTGATTAATTGTTGCCACATTACTTGTTGTTCCATTTTTTATCTCCATATTACTAACATTAGTGTTAGAAAGTGAAACATTTAGCCATGAAATTAAGTGATTATTTTATTCTATTTAACTTGAAAACTAAATGTTAAGCTCACATATTAAAGAGTAAGTGAACATAATTTATCAGTTTTATACTGATTTTATTAATACGTTATACCACTATAAACAGATTTTTATTCAACCATTTTTTGTTTAAAATATATACGACAAAAATATACTAAATCTGAAACATCTATACTTAACTGCATAGTAAATAAATTAATCAGGAATAGTTCAAAATATGTAATATTTTAGTAAAACCACCTGACTTTTTTTTTATTATTGCAATAATGTAACTATCAAAAATTAAATAATAATGGCGAGATATGATAAATATTTTATTAATTGATGATGATGTAGAATTATCACAAATGCTTAGCGAATATTTAACCAATGAAGGTTTTAATATTAAAAGTGTTTATTTAGGTAAGGATGGTATTGATGAAGCGCTATCAGGTAAATATCGTGCAGCAATTTTAGATGTTATGTTACCTGATATTAATGGCATTGATGTCCTAAAAAGCATTCGTCAACAATGTAATATGCCAGTTATTATGCTAACTGCCAAAGGCGATAATATTGATCGCGTATTAGGGCTAGAATTAGGTGCTGATGATTACATTCCAAAACCATGTTATCCTCGTGAGTTATTAGCGAGATTAAGAGCGGTATTACGTCGATTTGACGAACGTTCAGTCGAATTAGTCGATGAGAAAAAATATCATTTTAATGGCTTAACTTTAGATCTTCCACAACGACTTTGTACTTGGAATGGTCAACCAATAGATCTCACCTCTACTGAATTTAACTTGTTAGTTTTACTGGTTAAACATAGTGAACGAGTGGTAACTAAAGAAGAATTGTCTGAAATAGGTCTGGGTCGTGCTCGAGAATTATATGATCGTAGCGTCGATGTTCATATCAGCAATATTCGCCAAAAACTACATCAAGTAGCACAAAATGATGTGACCATTGAAACAATAAGGGCGGTTGGCTATCGTATCCGTTAATCAAACCATAGGTTTGCTATGAATCGTCGATTATTTTGGAAAATATTGGTTATATTTTGGATAATTTTTTATCTTACCTTCCAATTAACTTGGATTGCTTTCTCTTATTATATAGAAAATAGAAATCAACGATTCTTAAATCATATGCCAACTAAAGTGGATATGATTGCTCAATTATTGCATGTTGCCGGTGAAGATGAAACACTCAATTTTATTGCCCATCTACCCGAACGTGAGCGAGTTTTATTGTCAATAAAATTGGTGTCTCCGCAATATGATCAAGTTAATATCATCACAGATGAATTAGAACCTAGCGCTTATGTATATCAAAGGATGGCAGTAGCACCTGATGGCACCCTCTATTCGGTATCATTTAAAGACGATAAAACAGATCACAGCAATAGCAAAAATAAAACTTTATTTAATATGCCGACCCCTATTTTGTTAATGGGGATCTGTGTTGGTTTAGTATTCAGTCTATTTTTAGCATGGAACTTAACTAGACCAATGAAATTACTAAGACAAGGATTTTTCCGCGTCTCGCAAGGCGATCTGTCGGTTAGGTTATTTAAAAAGTTAAAACCTCGTCGTGATGAACTGAGTGAATTAGGTAAAGATTTTGACATGATGGTTGAGCAACTCAACATCTTAATATCTGATCGACAAGCGCTACTTCATGATGTTTCTCATGAACTCAGAACCCCTCTGGCCCGCTTACAATTGGCAATCGGTCTTGCCCAACAAAATAAACAAAATATCGATACAGCTTTAGCTAGAATTGAGTTAGAGTCGGAACGATTAGATCAATTAATTGGTGAGATTCTCAATTATTCACGGGCTGAAATGAATAATCGAACCGATGAATACTTTGACTTAAAAGAGTTAATTGGTGTAGTGGTTAATGATGCCAACTACGAAGCCAATCACCAATCTATTGAAGTAGAGTTTAACTTATCATCCATTAATCACTCTATTGTTAAAGGTAATTCTGAACAAATACGACGCGCGATTGAAAATATTATTCGTAATGCTATCCGCTTTTCTAATGCAGGCCAAACAGTTGAAGTATCATTAAAAGAAGCAGGAAAATATTTACAAATTGAAGTCAAAGATCGTGGGCCCGGTGTTGATGCCAGCAAATTATCAAGTATTTTTGAACCCTTTGTCCGTATTCAGTCAGCACAGTTAGGTAAAGGCTATGGACTAGGTCTAGCCATCGCCAGAAAGACCGTTATTATGCATAACGGTACTATTCAAGCTAATAATCGTGATGGTGGTGGTTTAGTGGTAACAATCAAACTACCTTATTGGCGAAAAAATTAATAACAATCCGGATTAACGGTTAATACATATTCTTTTACCAGACTTTCTAAGGTAATTTTATCGTAACCAGTAAAATTTAGATTTTGCATAATCATCTGTGGATTGCTGTCAAGTATTGCTTTATATTCAGCAATATATTGTTTGGCGATTGGTTTATATGACCAATGCCACTCTTCTGGTAAATAGCCCCTTTTTCGCCCCTCATTGAATGGTTGGCAAAAACCATATTTCGGTAAGTTTTCACGAAGCCATTTATACAAAATAATTCCCTGTTTATCATTTTTAAAATATTCAGACGATACACTAGTAATATCAATATCTGTTCCCCAATGATGTCTTGATGTACCAGGCATTGAAGATAATTTTAAAATTTGTTCGGCAATTTTTTGTGGATTATTCAACTTAGGTAATAATGCATCCCACTTACGTTGCCAAATACCATTTTGATAGGTGTAATTACGTGTAGCACTCACTACAATAAAAGGAATATTAGGATAAGATTTTTTAAAATCATTATAAGCCTTAATCAACTGCTCAGTTGGTTCCTTCTGTAAATACATACCTTTTTTGTTTACTGGTAATATTGTTGAGTCGAGAGCAATATAATTACTATCTTTTTTTTCATCAAATTGCCCAGTAAGTTTATTTAATGGAATAGATTGTGCCATAGCAAACGTTGAACATAAGAGTAAAGTTAAAGTTGAGCTAAAATGAGTAACTGTTTTCAATGTTATTATTTTTTTCATCATTTAGATTCTAATTAATATTATATTAGCCAGACAGGGTGAAAACCAGTATAATCCTTTCCCTAAAAATTGAAATAGCCATAATGTGTAAAAACGAGGCCATATGTTAACATCAGCTACACACAAATCGTCTGATAATTGTTTGGACGTGACAAATACAACTAATCAAAACACCACCAATCCAACTAACGAAAAAATAAACTTACTTAACTTTACCCGACAACAGTTAAGAGAATTTTTTATTTCGTTAGGAGAAAAACCATTTAGAGCGGATCAAGTGATGAAATGGATCTATCATTTTGGGATAGATGATTTCGATCTTATGACCGACATTAACAAAAAATTACGCGAGCAATTAAAAAAATTAGCTGAAATTAAAGCGCCTAAAATTGCCATCGAGCAACGTTCATCTGATGGCACCATAAAATGGGCATTAGATGTAGGCAATAATCAAATGATTGAATCGGTTTATATTCCTGAACGTGATCGTGCGACCTTATGTGTTTCATCACAAGTGGGCTGTGCTCTGGAGTGTAAATTCTGTTCAACAGCGCAACAAGGTTTTAACCGTAATTTAACCGTATCTGAAATTATTGGCCAAGTTTGGCGCGCATCAAATGCCATTGGCGTAACAGGTAAATTAGCCGATCGACCTATCACTAACGTTGTTATGATGGGGATGGGTGAACCTTTACTTAATTTATCCAATGTCGCACCAGCAATGGAAATTATGCTAGATGATTTTGGTTATGGTTTATCAAAAAGACGCGTGACGCTTTCTACTTCTGGTGTTGTACCCGCTTTAGATAAATTAGCTGGCATGATTGATGTAGCATTAGCTATTTCATTACATGCACCAAATGATAAAATTCGTAGTGAGATTATGCCAATTAACCAAAAATATAATATGGCAATGTTACGTGATTCAATTTTACGTTATCTTTCAACCTCGAATGCTAATCATGGTAAAGTGACCATCGAATATGTATTACTCAACCAGATCAATGATAGTGTCGAACATGCCCATGAACTAGCTAAATTCCTGAAAAATGTACCAAGTAAAATCAATTTAATTCCATGGAATCCTTTCCCAGGTGCGCCTTATGCGCGTTGTTCAAACACCCGAATTGATCGGTTTATGAAAACATTAATGGGTTACGGATTTACAGTTATCGTTCGGAAAACACGTGGCGATGATATTGATGCAGCTTGTGGTCAACTTGCAGGCGAAGTTGTAGATCGTACCAAACGAACGCTTTATAAAAAGCAAAATCTTGTTCAACAAACCGCCTAAAATAACCAAGGAGTTGTACATGAAAAACGTATTAATAGTATTAAGCAGTTTGGCCATGCTAATGCTAACAGGTTGCCAAATGAATGGTCGTGAGGATTTTGATCCAGAAACCGCTGCGTTAGCAAGAATGCGATTAGGTTTAGGTTATTTAGCCAAAGCCAATGAATCTGAAGATAACGTTAAAGCGGCACATTATAATCTAAAATTGGCCGCTCAGTATTCACCCAATAATCCTCAAATCATGCTAGCAATGGCAATGTTTGATCAACATGTTGGTGAATATAATGAAGCTGAGATGATTTATAAACGAATCACATTAATGCAACCAGGTAATGGTTTATATCGTGTGCACTATGGTTCCTTTTTATGTGGTAGAGATCGTTACCAAGACGCGAAACAACAATTTGCCAAAAGTTTAGAACTAGATCGACACCGCTGGAAAGCAGATACCTACGAGCAATATGGTTATTGTGCTATCCAAAACGGCGATAAAAAAACTGCAGATCTAATGTTTAAACAACTTTTTGCATATGATGCAAGTCGTCGAAGTAATGTAGCAAAAACGGCCGAACTTTATAAAAATAAAGGCGACAACAAGATAGCTAACTATCTATTTTTAGTATCAAAAAAATAAATTATAAATAAAAAATTAAAATTAACATCATTGGAAGCAAGAGTATATATCATGAGTTTTTTGGCTATTTTATTGCTAGCATTAGCCATGTCTACGGATGCCTTTGCGGTAGCGATTTGTCGTGGCGTATCACTAAAATCAACGCCGTTTTTAGGTGCATTAAAAGTGGGGATCTTATTTGGTTTTGTTGAAGCCATCACGCCATTACTAGGTTGGTTAATTGGTTATATTGCCTTACAATATATTGAAAGATGGGATCATTGGATTGTTTTTACCGTTATGCTATTGTTAGGTCTAAACATGATCTATCATAGTTTTAAACAAGATAACGATGACAACTGTGATGCAAAACCACTTCCTTCATCAAAAAAATCATTTCTAATATTAGTTCTTACTGCGATTTCAACAAGTATTGATGCATTTGCTGTTGGTGTCGGATTAGCACTTGCCAGCGTTAATATTTATATTGCCGCCACCATGATTGGGCTTGCAACTTGTATCATGGTTACGTTGGGTTTATTGCTAGGTAAAAAAATTGGTTGTTTAATTGGTAAACAAGCATCATTTATCGGTGGCATCGTTCTTATTGTCATCGGTTCAATCACATTGTACCAACATCTCGCTATATAATTTTATTCTTTATTAAACAAATTTAGATATAAAAAAACCACTCACATATTGGAGTGGTTTTTTATTTTGACTGGCTAAATAGGGGAATTACATCATTCCGCCCATTCCTCCCATGCCGCCCATACCACCAGCAGCACCTAAATCAGCTTTATCATCTTTAGGTAAATCAGTAACCATACATTCAGTGGTGATCATAAGACCGGCTACTGATGCAGCATATTGTAATGCACTACGAGTTACTTTAGTTGGATCTAAAATACCCATGGCAATCATATCACCATACTCTTCAGTTGATGCATTGTAACCATAGTTACCTTTACCGCCTTTAACCGCATTAACCACAACTGAAGCTTCTTCACCACAGTTAGTAACGATTTGACGTAATGGTGCTTCCATCGCACGAAGAGCAACTTTAATACCAACGTTTTGATCTTCATTTGCACCTTTAAGGTCTAAAATTGCAGAAGCAGCACGAACTAACGCAACACCACCACCAGCAACAACACCTTCTTCAACTGCTGCACGAGTCGCATGTAATGCATCTTCAACACGTGCTTTTTTCTCTTTCATTTCAACTTCAGTTGCTGCACCAACTTTAATTACTGCAACACCGCCAGCTAATTTAGCCACACGCTCTTGAAGTTTTTCTTTATCGTAATCAGAAGTTGATTCTTCGATTTGTTTACGAATTTGTTCAACACGTGCGTTAATTAATGATTCTTCACCAACACCGTCGATGATAGTTGTGTTATCTTTATTGATAACCACACGTTTAGCTTGACCTAAATCTTCAAGTGTTGCTTTCTCAAGCTCTAAACCAATTTCTTCCGAAATTACAGTACCAGCAGTTAAGATTGCGATATCTTGTAACATTGCTTTACGACGATCACCAAAACCAGGTGCTTTAACAGCTGCAACTTTAACAATACCACGCATAGTATTCACAACTAATGTTGCTAATGCTTCGCCTTCAACATCTTCAGCGATGATTAATAAAGATTTACCTGCTTTAGCAACGGCTTCTAATACTGGTAATAATTCACGGATATTAGAGATTTTTTTATCTGCTAATAAAATATACGGGCTATCTAATTCAACAGTCGCAGTTTCTGGTTTGTTGATGAAATATGGTGATAAATAACCACGGTCAAACTGCATACCTTCAACAACATCTAATTCGTCTTGTAAACCAGTACCATCTTCAACAGTGATAACACCTTCTTTACCAACTTTTTCCATTGCTTGAGCAATTAAAGTACCAACAGTTTCATCAGAGTTTGCTGAAATAGTACCAACTTGGGCAATCGCTTTAGAATCAGCACATGGTGAAGATAATTTTTTAAGCTCTTCAACTGCTGCAACAACTGCTTTATCAATACCACGTTTTAAATCCATTGGATTCATACCAGCAGCAACGGCTTTTAAACCTTCGTTAACAATAGCTTGAGCAAGTACAGTTGCAGTAGTAGTACCGTCACCAGCTGCATCGTTTGCTTTTGAAGCTACTTCTTTAACCATTTGCGCACCCATGTTTTCGAATTTATCTTCTAATTCGATTTCACGAGCAACTGACACACCATCTTTAGTGATAGTTGGCGCACCAAATGATTTATCTAATACAACATTACGTCCTTTTGGACCTAAAGTTACTTTAACTGCATCAGCTAATACATTAACGCCTTTAAGCATTTTAGCACGAGCGTCATTTCCAAATTTTACATCTTTAGCTGCCATCTTCGTATTTCTCCTAAATTCTGTATATAAGTTAAATTATCTGCCAGTTATTCTTGAACAATGGCTAAAATATCGCTTTCTGATAAGATAAGCACTTCTTCGTTATCAATTTTTTCTGTTTTAACGCCATATCCTTCATTGAAAATTACGATATCACCAACTTTAACATCTAATGGTTGAACTTGACCATTTTCTAAAATGCGACCATTACCAACAGCTAAAACTTCACCACGTGTTGATTTACCTGCTGCTGAGCCAGTTAACACAATACCGCCAGCTGATTTTGATTCTACTTCTTTGCGTTTAATGATCACACGATCATGCAATGGACGAATTTTCATTAGTTATCTCCTAGCACTAATTTTTACTTAAGTAATTATTGACAATAAATCATAAAATTATGATATGTATTATATAGTGCATAATAGATGGGGATTAATTTATATTCTTCAAGAGAATAAAATAAAAAAATTTTCTAATTGATTAATTATTCGTCATCTTTCCGTTCAAATTCTCCTTCGATCACATCATTATTTACTTGTACATTGCGACTAGAAGAAAATGAATAAAATTTAGTAGGAAGTTTTTTAACAATAAAGCGCACAATATATTCCTGAACATATGGAATTAATAAAATTCCCCCTAAGATATCAGTTAGAAAACCTGGAATAAATAAGAAAAAACCAGCAAATAATAGCGAAACACTATTAATAATTTCTTCTTTTGGGCTTTGTTGATTAGCAATCTTTTGTTGCATAAGGCTTAAATTTTTTAACCCTTGCTTTTTAATTAATGAAAAACCAATAATCGAGGTAGCAATAATGCCGATTAATGCAAGCAATACCCCCACTGAATTAGCAACTGCGATAAAAAAACTAATCTCACAATAAACATAAATAAAAAATATAATAAAACCAATAATTCGCATACAAAAATTCCTCTAAATATAGAGCGACATTATTTTCAATCGACTATTAAGATGGTGATGATTAGTTAAATTTCAACCAAACAGTTTATATTTTTAAAAATATCTTACAAAAAGGATTGACGAATAATCTCTAATCGTGTTTAATACAGCTCCATTGTTGCCCGGATAGCTCAGTCGGTAGAGCAGGGGATTGAAAATCCCCGTGTCCGTGGTTCGATTCCGCGTCCGGGCACCAATCACCAAATTTTAAGACCTGCTTCTAGCAGGTTTTTTTATGCCTAAAGCCTTTTCAAATAAGCCTTTCACCTTGTTTCACTACTCAACCGAATTCAACTGAAATTACCTCAAATCAAGCGGAAAATCGGATACAAACCCGGATACATTTGGTTCGATAATGGCGTGTATCCATAAAATGGCTTTAAGGCCTTTATTTGCAAGGGCTATAGAGAATTGCTTGCCAAATGATTATGTATTCATTATTTGTACTGTTACTTTCAATTGATACCGTTACTACTTTATTCTTTTTGTAAATATTTATTTACATTACACCGGTTGTTTAATCATAAAAGAATTATGCACTATTCATCTTCATCCATTCATATTCTGATGGATTGATCGTTTTATGACAATAATATTATTACATTAGCGTTTCACTATTTTGCAATTTAAAATATTAATTTCTATCAAATGTTTTCGATATTTTATTAAGGCTAAGGATAAGATAAAAAAATAATCATTAAAGGTTAATTAATATTATTATATAAAAGAAAATTATTAGATAAATAACACCAATACCCCCTTATCTGAGTAAACCATCAGTTACTAAAACAGTAAAAAAATAATTTTAGCTCTTATCAAATGATTCTAATTTGATAAGAGCCATCACATGAAAAATAAAAACTTTACTATTCATACCCAACTCAATCAGCAACTAATGACACACCTAAATAAATTACAAGATAGATACTCAAAAATTTTACCGATTCGAATCGACATTCATTATGCTAAGGATGATAAATTCAATACAAATATTCATATCGCTAAACAAGAAATCACATGCTTACTTTTTCAAGCAATGCAATTTGAACTAGATATTGTAGGGTATGCTGTTGTTATGGAGTTCAATCAAAATAAACATATTCATTTCCATGCTATTTTTTATGTAAATGGTCAAAAAAGACAAAAATACTATCCTGTTTATGTTGAACTAGAACGTGCATGGCATGAACTGACTAATGGTTACTTATATGACTGTCAACGCAATAATTATTGTATAAATGGGTTAAAAATGATAAACCATCATGATCATGAAGCATTTCGTTCGGCTTGTTATATGCTAAGTTATTTAGCTAAAACAGAACAAAAAGAGCCATTTAAAAAACGTTATAGTGATTGTCTCTTTTTAAGTGAAGTTCCTCCACCTAGCCATCGTGGAAAACCAAGAACACTTGGTGTAAGTAAATTTTTAATACCTCTCTCTATTTAATAATACAAAAACAGGCTCATTGATATAGTTCCAATTCATATAGAGGAATCAAAAAATAGATAAATATTATGCTCTAATACTAAATAAGCTAAAAGCTCATGATAAATCGTTACTTACACGTTATGGAAAGTTATATCCAGTCTGAATGGGTTTTGCCTATCAGAGGCAATATGGAGTAGATACATATATGGATATGTTAAACTTATCTGATTTAACATTACTTTCTCCAAATATTTTAAGTACCGTTTGGATAACAGCTTTTAGTTAATAATTTGTTTTTTACTTCTCCTCCATTTTATATTTTAACTTTACACAATATGCAATCTATGAAGCGATTATAAATTCAGTTGCCAATTGTTATAAAAGTGGAATCTGTGCAGTGGAATTAGTTTTCAAAAACAACTTGTTAAAAATTTTTTAGCTAGAATAGTAAAATCAGTATAGAAGAAAGAAAATTCTATTCATAGTGTATTAACGTATAAAGGCATAACTAAATTTATTGATCGCTTGTAACGATCAATAACTTAAACATTGATCGACACAAACAATATGACAATAGGTAATACATTTTTGATAATAGTTATATTATTTAATCCAACAATAATTTAAGGAAATAATATGGCAAAGTATGACTGTAGTGAATGTAATGGAACAGGAGTAATTCCTTGTTCACTTGAATATGGTGAAGAACCTCATCCGGATAATTGCCCTGTATGTGGCGGAGATGTAAATTTTACTTTTCCATGCCCAGAGTGTTCGGGACATGACGATGAATAGTAATATTATAAGTAGCATTAAATGGATTGGTAAAAAACTTTATCAATCTGGGCAATTAACTATAACTTATGTATTACCTGCTATAGTTGAAGGCACGGCTAAAATTATATTAAATTCAGATAAAACAACCGATGAACAAAAGGCTCGCGCTAAACAAAATTTAGTACGTTATGGAAAACACAAGTAGTATTATTAATTGCTAATTTTATTCTTAAAGCAAACATTATAAATATGTTTGCTTTATATAATTTTTATATGGCCTACAAACACTCTTATTATAAATATTTATAAATAGATATTATTAATTGAATATACCACTATTTATTTCAATTATATTTTATTATAAGGAGTGTACAATGCTAATTTACCTCATATTTCAATTAATCCTACTCTATTTAATAGAACTCAATTTATCTTACTATCATTTTCATTCTTTATTTAAGTCGACAAATAAGGAATTATGATATGTCAGATAAATTACCTTTACTACTTGATAAACTCTATCAGCTTTGTTTGACCGGAGGTTATGGTTTAGCTTCAGCTTATACATTAGCTGAACAACATAAAACTCGTTTTCCATTCCATTCCGATAGCCTTGATAAACTAATTAAACAAGAAGCTGATAAAGCAACAATGGCCGGATTTATAACAGGATTAGGGGGAATTTTAAGTTTAACTATTACTCTACCAGCAAATACTTTAAGCGTATTATTTATTCAAATGAGATTATCAACAACCATTGCGATACTACAAGGCCACGATGTACGTGATACACGAATAAAAATATTAATTTATTTATCATTATGTTTAATATCTAGTAAATTAAAATTACAACAATTTTGTTTAGCAACTTTAATGAAACAGCCTAATGAAATATTTCGGCAAATAAGTCTTTCCATCACAAAACAACTAATCGTTATTTTAAGTACAAAACAAAGTGTAAAATTAATTAAGGCTATCCCAGCAATCGGCGGTGTAATGGGAGCAGTTATAGATCGTATTATTACTTACCGGATAGGTAAATTTTCTAAAAGTCAATTCGGCCAATTTTATTAATTAATTTAATAGGGTTAATTAATTATTTACCTCAACTAATCCCTGAAATTTCTCGCATAAAGCAAGTTTTGGTTGATCCTAAAATAGATCTTTATTGAACACACATTGATCGTTTTTAACGATCAATAAGATCTTATTGATCTGTTTAAACAATATGACTTTATTTAAATAATAAATCAAAATGAAACGTTAATTAATAATTTAGCTGTTTATAACTATCATTTAACATCAAAATACTAACAATAATTTTTCTGAATAATTAAATATCATTAATCTACTAATAATATTTAATTAAATGGATAGGAGATAACAAAATGTCAAAAATAAATTCAACCTTTTTTATAGCTATATCTCTACTATTTGCAGGAAGTTCATTAGCAAATAACAATCCTTACCATGATAGCGAAATATATACGAATGAATCTCAATTAAGTAACATGCAACCAATACCACAATACAATTATGTCCCAGTCTATCCTGAACGTTTAAAAACTTTTAATGAATTACTTAAAAGGGAAATACAACATAAAAAGATTACTTTAGACCACGTTCAATGTATTGATGTTGATGAAGGAGGGTTATGTGAACCTAAAAAAGTAGTTGTTAGATTGGAGTTCGATCTTAGTTATGTTCTTATTGATGGTAAAACCGAAAAAGATGTTCGACTATGGGATATGGATAATACTGATAGACGAGATGCATTTATTGATATTATTGAAGACGATCTTGATAGCTGGTTAAACACTCATGGGCTTCCAATTCGTTCAAGTCGTGATCATGTATTTGCTTTAACTTTAGAAGCTAGGAAATGGTATAAAGATGCGCCATTTTACGTTGTTGGCCTACAACCAACAAAAGTTGAATATATAACTTATAAATATACTGAACCAGGGTTATCTAGAGTAGATGATGCAAACCAATACGAGAAAAGCCCTTTTTAATCTTGGTTATTTAAATTTACTAAATTAATAAAAACAGAATAATAGAACAAAATTATGAAACATTTAATTATATTACTTTTATCTATTGTATTTTCAATTAGTATAGCAAATGCACAAAACAACGATGATATTAAACAAGAAAGATTAAATCGACATTTAGCGGTTATCAAAAATGGAGTTGATACTATACTTGTTCCTGTTAAGTTTAATGGGATACGTGACTATTATAATAATGCTGATATTGTTACAGTTATATTTGAATTACGTTATGGCTTTTTAAATAAAGAACAAAAAGATAAGTTTTGGGAAGAAAAATCAAAAGATGGCTCACTTAAAGCTTGGGAGTCTGAAGTCATCGATGGTTTAACAAATAATATTACAGGAAGATTTGACGTGGAAGGCGATACTGATATATCAGTTGACTACAGTAAAACACGTGAAATGGTTTACAACTATACTAAAGACGCTAAAAAATACTTTAAGAGTAATAACATACCCGCCTATGTAATTAGTTTTCAACCTATTTTAGTATCTTACGAAAAATTCACTATTACCGATCCTAACTTATATCCAGATGAAAAACTTATAAATAATTATTAATCTTAATTAATTTTTAAATAAGGACTAAGTGACCTTGAAAAAAAATTATTATAAATACAATCCTATTATTACGTGGTAAATAATTTATTCCTGTTTTGCACATCAATTAAAACCATTAATGGATATT
This sequence comes from Gilliamella sp. M0364, assembly GCF_016100565.1. Classification (NCBI taxonomy): domain Bacteria; kingdom Pseudomonadati; phylum Pseudomonadota; class Gammaproteobacteria; order Orbales; family Orbaceae; genus Gilliamella; species Gilliamella sp. M0364. The sequence goes on from NZ_JACFSF010000008.1 coordinate 82,752, forward strand.
CTTATTATCAAATAGTAAAAAAATATTGTTGATACCTATCTATTGAATGTAATTAACCCACATCACTCAATAGAGGTACAACAATGTCAACATTCTTACCCCCTTTGGATGCACAAATACATCCTGATTACCTAGTTGATATGAAATATATCACCACACTTACAGGCATGACTGATAAATGGTTTTATGCTTTGATAAAGCAGAATAAATTTCCACTCCCTATAAAACTAGGAAGATCTTCGCGTTGGCGCCTAAAAGAAGTTGAAGCATGGATAAAGACTAAAACTAATTAACAGTTAAATTTCTATCACCCAAGCCACATAGTCAAATATGTGGCTTTTTTTATATCTAAATTTTTATAATTGAGGAATTCGTTATGTCCTTGACAGATTTAAAAATCAAATCCGCCAAACCATACAATAAACAATATAAACTTTCTGATGGTGATGGTTTATTCTTACTTGTTCATTCAAATGGTTCTAAATATTGGCGTTTTCGCTATTATTTCAATGGTAAAGAAAAATTAATGTCTATAGGCCAATATCCTAATGTTTTATTAAGCGAAGCTAGAAAGATACGAAATGAAGCCAAATCATTACTAGCTAGAAATATTGACCCGCAGGTAGAAAAGAAAGCAAAACAGTTTGAAGATGAAATACAAGTTACTTTTGAGCAAGTTGCACGTAAATGGTGTACCAATAACAAAACTTGGTCTGAGCCACATAGAGCAAAAGTACTACGAACATTAGAATTGTATTTATTTCCTAAAATTGGAGCTTATTCTATTTCAGCATTAACTACCCGTCAGTTAATTGTTCCAATTAAAGCTGTTGAAGAAAATGGTCGGTTTGAAGTCGCTAACCGATTACAGCAACGTACTTCAGCAATAATGCGCTATGCAGTGCAAAATGGTTACATCTCTTATAATCCTGCTCAAGATCTAAAAGGGGTAGTGAGTAAAGTAAAAGTGAATCATCGGCCTGCACTTGAACTCGAAAAAATACCTGAACTTTTAGAACGCATTGATAATTTTAAAGGACGAGAGTTAACCAAATTAGCAATAAAACTCTCTCTACTTATATTTATTCGTTCTAGTGAGCTACGGTTTGCTCGTTGGTTAGAAATTGATTTCGATAAAAAGATTTGGACTATTCCTGCTGAAAGGGAAGAAATTGATGGTGTACCTCATTCTCAACGAGGTTCCAAAATGAGAACACCTCATTTAATTCCACTAAGTGATCAAGCAATTGAAATCTTAAAACAGATTCATGAAATTAGTGGCATGTACGAACTAGTATTTATTGGGGATCACTCAGCAAGAAAGCCAATGAGCGAAAACACAATAAACAAAGCATTACGTTCTATTGGCTATGATACCAAAACAGAACTTTGTGGGCATGGGTTTAGAACAATGGCCTGTAGTGCTTTGGTTGAATCTAATCTCTGGTCACGAGATGCTGTGGAACGCCAGATGAGTCATCAAGAACGTAATGGTGTAAGGGCTGCTTATATTCATAAAGCACAGCACATTATTGAACGAACAAAAATGGTTCAGTGGTGGGCTGATTACTTAGATTCAATCCGAACTGAATATGTCATGCCTTATGAATTCAAAACTGCTTAAAAAGCACTCTACTATTTAATTCTCTTTTCAAAAATTAATTATTTTAATATCTAAAAATTTAAGGAGATGTTTATGCAAACATTACCGAATGTATCGTCATACCCTGAATCCACTGCGGTGGGTTCGGGTACGATCTCAGTATTTGTAACCAATTTAGGAAAATATAACGAAGGTGAGTTAGTGGGCGAATGGCTTGCCTTGCCAACAACATCTGAACAAGTAAAACAATGCTTTCAACGAATTGGTATTGATGGCATTAACTATGATGAGTATTTCTTAACAGATTATGAATCAACTGTCTATGGTGTATCAAATTATATATCAGAACATAGTAATCTTGATGAATTAAACTTTTTAGCCTGTAAACTTAACGAATTAAGTCATGATGAAATGGAAATTTATGAAGCAGTTATTGATGTTGGAGACTACGTTAATTCTATTACTGACTTAATTAATTTATCTGATAACTTAGATTGCTTTCAATCCTTGTCCAATATTTCTGATGAATATGATTTAGGTTTTTATTGGATTGCAGAAAGTGGCTGTTATAGTTTAAAAGAGTTAGGCAATTTAAGTAACTACTTTGATTATGAACGATATGGCCATGATATTGCATTTGAACAAAGTGGCACATTTTATTCTGGTAATTACATCTATTATACAGGTGAAACTTTTAGTTCCGATTACGATGGTGAAAGTATTCCTGAAGAGTATTGTGTTTTGAACTATACAAGATCTTTAGAATGAGCACTTAGTAACTCTATAAATTTCAATGAAACTTACAGAGTTACTTTACATTACACATGAGTTAATATTATTTATTTTTTTGTAAAAATTAAGAAATATTAGTATATTTTCTTTAGAGTTAAAGTAATTTGGTAGCTGTGCGTTGAAATTATCATTTAAATAATTGATGCAATATTTTAGTAATTCAAGATATTCCTCAACCTTATCTAAATATGTTAAATTTTCTTTATTAATACGCTTTCGATGTTTGGAGATTAATGCAAAAATTTTTTTAAAAACTTTAATATGTTTGAATAGTAATGAATAACACATTGATATTGCTATAACTTCGAAAGTACAAAACATTTTTATCAAGTATATACCATTATTATCTGTATTTTCTTTATCTGGATTTTGAGGGTTCATGGTCTCAACACAATCATAAGGATAAGTATCTCTAAATGAAAATAGTATTTTATAATATTTTAATAAACCATTACTAAGAAAGTATGATTCTACCCTTATATACAGATAAGGTTGTGTTAAAAATTTCTCAATTTTGATAGAATAACGTGATTCGAATATGGGCATAACATTAATTAATTCTTTATTTAATAATATTCTTTCAAGATTTAATAATAGTTCGGCTTTTTCATAATTAAATTGTTTTTTTTCTGAAAAAAGATGATTAATTTTCGCAAAGAAATTATCCACGATTTCTTTAGTGATTTTTTCCGTACACCAAAAACTTAGTTGCCAACAATTATAATTACAGAATGCGTTATTCCTTTTATTTGCTATTGTTTTACCACAAAATTTACACTGTTTTCTAACAGAATTTTTGTGCTTTTGTATTTTGTTGACTTTTTCATTAAAATGCATTTTACATAAACGATATTGTCTTGCAAGTGGTGTTTTTGCAATGAGTTCATCACATTTTAGTCTTTTACATTTAGATTTTAGTGATTTGTTCATTATGATTTCCAGTTTCTATTCGCCTACCCGTTGAAAAAATCGATTATAAAATGTTATAAATTTCTCATGCCCCTCAATTTTTGTTGAAAGAGATAACTCAAAATAATGATTAATATAGTCGACGATTTTTTGAAATAAATATTCTTTCTTTGAGCTTACATCATTTGGATTTTTTTCTATCATGCTTAATACATCATACGTTATTTTAATGATATCTTTAGTAAATGATTGATCGCCATTGACTAAATTGTGGTAAATGGCTAAAGCCAGTAACTCAAAAAATTGAAAGGTTAGCTTTTCATCAGAAAACTCAAGATGTTTTAATGAATCTCTTAAAAACTTATCAAAATGATTGTCTGTAGTTTTTAAATGAGAAATAAACTCATTAGATAATGATATACGAGCAAATTGGTTCATCAAATGAAAATAAATAACGCTTTTAATCTCTTTTCTCTGTGATAAAGAATTGAACACCATAAAATGGTTGGCATAGAGCATATCTGCTGGTAGGTAAGAAAGAGTATAATCATTAATTTTTATTATAGGCTGGATAATTTCTTGTTTTATTTTCAAACATAATTCAATTAAATCGTTTTTATTTTTTTGTTTGCACTTTTTGGAGTTTCCATCAAGAAAAATTAGACTTTTATATAATGAAGTAGTGATCGGTAATGCTTTATCATTATATATTTGCTCACCATTATAGATTAACTCAGTGCATTTTTTATTCATATCTTTTTTATAATTGGTGCTCATTTTAGGTACTAATAAAATATTTTGCATCGTATTGGTTCCACCAATATCAAGATGATGCAGATGGACCAACTTTAATTTAAGCAAAGGAGCATCTTTTTTTAAAAGCACTTCATAATATTTTTTCATAGAAAGCAAGGCGTATAGGTGATAAATGTCCCCCCAATTATTAACAGATGCCAATCCCCATGGACTGCTTCGCAATAAGCGCTCTACACGTTGCCATATTGCTGTTTTTGTTACTTCACACACAATAGGATGTTCAACAAAACGCATTGCGATCCGACGACAGTTTGCACTGCAATATCGTTGATTTCTTCTTATTTTGATGATGTTTTTACATACAGGGCATTTTTTAGGTATTAATCGTTTTTTCTGTTTTTTTATCGATAATTGATGTTCAAATTCAGCAAGATGTTCACTACATAACCCTTTTTTATATTTAAATAGCGCAGAATAACAGATGGGTTTTTGGCATTTTTTTTTAGTACATTTCGTTGCTAGAGGTGAAAATAATTTAGCCATGCAATATGATTAGCTTATTCAATTTGTATGTTAATTTAAATATTATTGCATTTTCTGTAAAGTACATTTTATGTGTAAATATATAAAACAGCTTACAAATAGAAATATGACAAAGTTTATGTTAATAAACAACCTAGAATAAAATGGAACTAATAGATAATAGCCAACACATTAAATAATATACGTTTGATTTTTATTACATATTCTAGTTTGGGGAGGCTATTTATTGTTCTTATATTCTTAGTAGAGTACCATTTATATGGTTTAATAGTAGTTCATATAAATAAGTCATTTTTTTTAAAATAAGGTTTTCTATTAATATGAAAAAATAATGAAACAACTAAGTATTATTTAAATTTTGGCAGTATCGCAAAAACTGTAGCTGAAATTATAAAGCAAGCGCAATCTCGCCTATTTTGATTGGTGTATCTGGAGCTTGATGTCTTGGAAAATCGTCAATGATAAAACTAATTCGTCAAGAATTAGAAAATAAGCATATTAAGGCTGAAAAGAAGCAGATAAATATATATTTATAGAATTCAATGCTTGGCTCTATCAGGGCTACGATGATGCTAGTGCTGCTCTTATTGATGTTTGATCCTCGCCAAAAAACTGGACATAAGTCGCCTCTATGATATAAACAAAACTCATAGGGGACAAATATCATGGTCAAAAAATTTAGTATCGAATTCAAACAGCAGTCAGTTGATTATGAGTTATCTCATGCACACCTTTCTATCAGCGAACTTACCCAGAATAAAACTAGTCATCGAGAGTTAACGACTGAGTAACAACAAATTATGGTGCTAGGGGGTAAGATATCAAGTTTCAGAAAGGACAATTAGCCGTGTTTTGCGACAATGGGGATTAAGGAGTAAAGCAGCACGTAAATTCAAGTACAAAACAGACACGGCTCATCGCAATATTGTGCCCAACACGTTAGATAAGCAATTTAACCCTGATAAGCCGAATACGACATGGGTAACCTATATTACTTATATTAAAACAGGTGAAGGTTAGTTCGATTTATATGGACAAAAAGTGATTGCTAGGCAAACCATTCGCTACATAGACCATCATTTAGTGTGTAATACATTAAAGAAGCTTTGTTTCGTCATCACTTTTCTAAAAATGAACTCATTCACATTGACCAAGGAAACCAATATTGCAGTGCTGATTTCAAGCAGTTATTGTTACAATATGGACTAAGGCAAAGCACTGATGAATCCCCTAATGATTTTTATCAAAATCATTAAGTTAAGGTAGATACACATCTTGTCATATGATCAAATGGTTTCGCCAAAAATCAATAATCAGACAACAAAATGTGCGAACTCGATATTTTACACGACTCTCTTTACCAATTCTGCCCCGAATTACACTTAAAACGACTCAACAGCTTAACGTTGG
>NZ_JACFSF010000009.1:0-67626 GCF_016100565.1 Gilliamella sp. M0364
CTGGCTGGCTGGCTGGCTGGCTGGCTGGCTGGCTGGCTGGCTGGCTGGCTGGCTGGCTGGCTGGCTGGCTGGCTGGCTGGCTGGCCCGTAGACAATTGTATTTTAACATGTTTTCATTCCTTTGTCGAGATATCCCTTTGTTTTATAGAAAAAATATAACCTCAGTTAAAAAATTATAAAGAAATTATTATTTATTAGCAATATTATGGGTATTGCAATTTGTTAAGATATGTAATTAAAAAAATATCACAAAACTATTTAATATCTTAAAATTTAGACCAAATATTAGAAGCATTGGAAATACAATATAAATTGTATATTAATCAATATGATGAATAAATATTATTTATTAATTATTTTTTTTCTATTTTATGGTAGTAACTCTGCAATGGCCGAACAAAAACCTATTGATATAAATCCTATTAAGGAAGCATCAATAGTGACAAAAACAAATATTCAGTCTCAATACACTTCTTATGACATGATAAAGAATTTATCCAGGGATGATACGCTAAAGAAATTTCCTTCCTATAAAAAAGAAACATATATTTTAGGAACTAATGAAGGTCTAATAACAGAATTTAGGATAGGCCTGCTTAATATTTTCAAACCAGACGAAATTCAGCAGGGTAACATTAAAATAACCGAAATAACTTGGCAAATTAATACTAAAGAAAATTTAACAGTTTGGTATCATTTACAAAAAGAGCAATGGTTGCCTATAGATCATTATATTTGGGATAAAGATCTGCTGTTTTAATCTGTTAAAAATAGTTTGCCACCAATAACAACACTATCTAAAATTTAATAAAACGATTTGAGCAAACTATTTTTTAGTTATTCGCGACTATATTAATAATTTTATTATCTATTTGAAATAGCATTCTCTAATCCAATTTAGGATGCTGATCAACCAATTCTTGTCTTTTATTTTGTAGTTCTTCGATTTGTTGATCAATATCTTCAACTTCACCCTCGATAGAATCAAAATGTTCAGATAAGAGTGCTTTGGCCTCATGGCGATTAGCCGCAGTTGGAGTCGTATTGTGCAATGGTTTTTTAGCTGTTTCGTGCATTGCAAGACCAGTAATAACACCAATAAAACCTATCATCATTAAGTAATAAGCTGGCATAAATAAATTGCCGGTTGCTTCAACTAACCATGCCACTAGTGTTGGTGTTAACCCAGCAACGATAATCACAATATTAAAAATACTGGCAATGGCACTATAACGAATATTAGTTGGAAACATTGCCGGCAATATTGAAGTAATAATTCCAGTGAAACAGTTTATGAATAACGCTAAAATAAACACCCCTAAAAAGACGAGAGGAATATGCTGGCTATTAATTAACACAAATGCTGGATAAGACAAAAGCAGTAAGCCTATACTACCAATCAATATAAAGGGCTTTCGACCTATTTTGTCACTTAATAAGCCAACTATGGGTTGAATAATTAACATCCCAACCATAATAGCAATAATAATTAGTAAGCCGTGCTCAGTATCATAATTGAGGTTATGTGCTAAATAGCTTGGCATATAAGTTAATAATAGGTAAAAAGATACATTAGTCACAATTATCAATCCGGCACAAATTAAAATATGTCGCCAATATTGGCTAATAATTTGCTTTAGTGCAGTAGTTGATGAAGTTTCAGCTATGTTCTCTGATTGTCTGGCATCGAGGTGTTGTTGAAAAGTTGGGGTTTCTTCTGAAATATGGTGCAATATAAAGCTAATAATACCTAAAGGTAAAGCGATTAAAAATGGGATACGCCAGCCCCAATTGTACAATGCCGACTGACTAAGTAGCATAGACAAAAATACCACTAGCCCTGCCCCTAAAATAAATCCAACCATTGAACCAAAATCAAGCCAGCCACCAATAAAACCGCGTTTACGATCAGGTGAATATTCAGCAACTACCGTTGCTGAACCAGAATATTCGCCTCCGATTGAAAAACCTTGAGCTAATTTAACAATTAATAACAGAACTGGCGAGGTAACACCAATCGTTTCATAAGTGGGGATAAGGCCAATACAAAACGTGCTTAATGACATAATTACTAAACTAATCGATAACACTTTTTGACGGCCAATATTGTCCCCAATTAAGCCAAACATAATGCCACCTAATGGACGAATGAAAAAGGGAATCGAAAAAGTTGATAGCGCAGCAATAATTTGCACACTAGAAGATATATGAGGAAAAAATATCTGTCCGATAATATAAGCCAAAAAGCTGTATACTCCAAAATCATACCATTCAATAGCATTACTAAAAGCAGATGCCCAAGTCGCTTTTTTTAATTGATTATCATCAATAATGGGAATATCAGTAATATCTAACGGTTTTTTCTTAATTTTATTCACTTTTGCCATTAAATACCGCCTTTTAAATTAATCAATATTAAGATTTAAATCCAAATAATTAACTTTAATCAGCTACTATGCCAAACAGAAGTAATTATCATTACCAGACTTGATGTACTTTTCTGTTGAAAGTGTACAATTATTATTAATAGAAGGTCATATCACAATGATTGATATAGTAAAAAGATAAAATCATAAAGTTATAAAACTGTATAAAAAGTAACACTAACAAATAATTAGAGTTATCTAAATGACTAGATAAAGAATTAAGTTAAAACTTTAATCACATATAATTGCAAATTTAGTTTTGTTTATACGAATAATACACCAAAGAGTATAACCAAAATTATATACCTAAAATCAGCAAAAAAAACGCTTTTATCACATCATTTTATCATCTCCTTTTTTTGATCATGTAATGAGGTCTATAGCTAGTAACCTTATCTATAATCCTTTAAAATGATATTACTTAAACTGATGAGGTATTCCCTATGCGTTGGAGAAACCAAAGAGAGAGTGATAACATTGAAGATCGCCGCTCACAATCAGGAAGTGATATTGGAACAAGGATTCCAATTGGTGGTAAAGGTAAAATTGTTTTATTTATTATTGTGTTAGTTGCTGGTTATTACGGCGTTGATTTAACTGGCTTACTGAATAGCAATCTGATTGATTTAGACGATACCACATCCATATCATCAACATCGCCTGTTGATAATAGTTCTATAAATAATAATGCAACTAAATTTACCTCAACTATCTTGGCCAGTACTGAAGATTATTGGAGTCAAGAGTTTCAACAATTAGGTAAAACCTATATTGCGCCTAAATTAGTACTTTATAGTGGTGCAACTCGAACTGCATGTGGCACAGGTCAAGCAATGATGGGGCCATTTTATTGTAATCTCGATCAAACGGTTTACCTTGATCTATCATTTTATCAAGAGATGAAACAACGCCTAGGTGGCGGTGGTGATTTTGCTCAAGGCTATGTGATTGCCCACGAAGTAGGACATCATGTACAAAACTTACTTGGAATTTTGGCTAGGGTTGAACAATTAAGGCAAAATCAATCTAACGAAACCAGTAACCAGCTATCAGTCAAACTTGAACTACAAGCCGATTGTTATGCTGGATTATGGGGAAATGCTATGCAAAAACAGAATATTTTAGAGATGGGTGATATCGAACAAACCTTAAATACCGTACAAGCAATTGGCGATGATCGCTTACAACAGCAAAATAATGGTTATATAATTCCTGATAGTTTTACCCATGGTTCATCAAAACAACGTTATAGTTGGTTTAAACGTGGTTTTGATAGTGGAGCAATTGATCAGTGCAATACATTTATTCAATAAGGAAATTAAAAAGGAAATAAGTATGTCGAAAAAATTAGTCAACCGAGTTTTATTAGTTAATGATGATGGAATTGATGCGCCTGGGATCCGAATTTTAAAAAGTATTGCTGAAAAGATCGCCAACGAAGTTTGGATAGTCGCACCAGTTGTCGATCAAAGTGGTGTTTCTTGTTCAGTTAGTTTGAAATCACCATTTCGCGTACAAAAGCGTAACCAAACAGAATATGCAGTTTATGGTACACCAGCTGACTGTTCATTATTTGCCATCAAATCATTAATGGCGAAACAATTGCCTGATTTGGTTCTATCTGGGATTAACAATGGTTCAAATTTAGGCTTTGAAACTGTATTATCAGGAACGGTTGGCGCAGCAATGATGGCTATGACACTCGGTGTACCAGCAATAGCATTGAGTCAAGTGAGTAGTGAGGACAATATACCAACAGATTGGCATTGTTCAACTCATCTTGCTGAGTCAGTGATAAGACAATTGCTATCCCTAACGACACCAAAGAATACTTGTTTTAATATTAATTTTCCTAATTGCCGAGCTGAGCATATAAAAGGAATTAAAATCACCAAACAAGGGACTGCTGATGTTAGCAAATTTGTGGTTGCTGAAACACAAGATCCTGAAGGCCATGAATATTTTTGGTTTAGAGCACAACGCAATCAAAATGTGCTTGATGATGATAAAGAGCTCGATGCAGCCAATAATGGCTATATCGCGATTACACCATTACATTATGAACGTACTGATTACGACTTTTATCAACAAATAAAAGCTACATTTAACGTTTAACTTTTTGTTTGATGGAATTAATGCGTCTTCCTTGATTAGCTAAAAAATCAGGGAGACATAAAATATAAAGCTTTTGAAATTATTTCTTAACCAATGCACAAAAGACAAAAGAAATAGTAACCATCACTAAACCAATCCAATAAATTATTTCATGACCATATGCTTGTGATGCAAAACCTTGAATAATCCCTGCCAAAATAACACTACAAATAATGCCATTATTAAATAAAGTTGAAGCAACCCCCATTCGAGTTGGTAACAAATCTTGGAAATAGATAATACCAATATTGGCAACAATGCCAATAAATAGTGCGTTAAAAAGCTGCAATACATATAACATGATTGGGTCAGTAAATAAAATCATACCAACATAAAATAAAATTCCGCAAATGATAGCGATAAAAAACAGATTACGCTTACCTAATGCTGGTACCATATAACCAGCAATTATCATTACTGGAATCTCAATCCCTGCTGCCAACCCCATTAACGCACCAGGTAATGAATCAGAAAGATGCAATACCTTTTCAACATAAATTGGCATATCGATAATATACATCATATTAGCAGTCCACATAAAAATAGTAGAAAGTAGCAAACACATAACATTACGATTAGTAAAAATTGATTGATTAGCGGTAGCTAACTGACTAGGACTAAGTGAGCTGATTGACTTCTTTTCTACTGGTGGTAAAAAAACTGCTACTACAAACATGGATATGATAAACATCGACATCGCACATAAATACATTGAGGTAAAACCATAATGGATAGCTAAACCAAATGATAATGGCGGACCAATAACCCATGCCAATGATAATTGTGCTCTAATCAATGAATTAAAGGCAACGGCATTTCTGCCACTTTTTTCAGCATATTCGCGCGCCATAGCAAAAACTTGTGGCATGGCAGCCGAAGCTAACGCTGCAAAAAATACGCCTAATGTAATTAATACATAATAGTTACGCGAATAAGCAAAAATCAGACTATTTGCTAACCCCATCAAGCAACAAAAAATAACAATCTTACGTCTGTCACCTTTGTTGTCTGAATATTTAGCTAGCAAATAACTACCAATAATACTGGCTAATGCATTAATTGAGAAAAATAAACCTACTAAACGAGGATCAGCACCCACTTCAAATGATAAGAAACGACTTAAGGTAGGTGATTGCAATGCACCAGCGACACCAATAATAAATGTAGTTACTAAAAAAGCGCCAAAAATTACGCTCGATTTTCGAAGAGATGATGAAGTCATAATAGGAACTTAACAATATGATAATGTGTAACAATTATATTCCTAAAAGTAGTGCGAATATAGGCTTTAGTTAGATCATTAGCTAATTATTCAAGCAATAGTTAATTTTAATAATAAAATAAATTTGTGCTAATCATTTTTTCACCATTAAATTAATCATTCTAGTTTGAAACAAAAATCTTATTTCAACGTTATTCTTTTAATCGATTTTCCCAATTCATTACTTAACCAACTTTCTTTGATTTTTATACTATATTATTAAAGAAATAACTTAATACAGTAATAAATTAGTTATCTTTAGGTAAACCTTGCTTAGGTGATTACCGAATTAATAAAAAAGCAAATTGTTCGTAAGGAAGATAAAATTTATTAACTAAATCAAATTGCTTAAGTAAATTATCAATAGTATTAGAATTTTGTGCTATTAAGCTTCGTCAAGTTAAATAAACATTTATGTTAAGATTGCCAATAACTTGTAATCCTCGTGACGTAGTTTTAGATCTCTTTTCTAATATAGAAAGAACTCTTTATTTGATAATTAAATATTAGTAGTAATTGAGTATAACAAATGAGTTTTTAAGAAGATTTCTTAATTTTAATTCGAAAAAAGACAAAAATTTAATATTTTTAATTATCCAAAAACCCCTTTCCTCAAAATTTTTAAACATCATTCTTATGCAAAAATTTGAGCCAAAAAAGTTTTGATATCTTAGTTATTAATGAAGAAGCAAATAGATAAGTGACATGGTTTAGTAAAACTAAAATAATATATAAACTTGGTGAATTGATTTGAATCAATATGATAGATAAACACTAAATGAATTGATATTAAACTAAAACAGAAAAAATCTCGATAATGCCAAAAATTTATGATTATTCCAATCTTAGGTTAGGAAACATCCTTGTTGATTAACAAAAAAATACATTTTTTTGCGATAATTAGTATAAATAATTTATTTTTTTTTACAATTTAAGTTTTAAAAAAAATTGTTAAGATATGTAAATAAATTCTAAGATCACTATTTTCTTTTCATTACTATTTTTTACTTATTTAGTTAAAAAAGATTTCTTTTTGTTTTTTTGAGTGTACAATCAAAATCATCCACAAAAAGAGGTAACGTTATGTTATATAATAACAAATCCACCCAATCTCACCATGATAATCACGATCATTGTCATGGCGATTGTCATAATATTGCTCATAATCATGCACATGATTCTCACCATTCTCATGAAGCTAGTCACACCGCATGCTGTGATGGGCATGATAATAGCTCATCACAAAAATGTGAGATTGAAGATCCCCCCGAAGACCCAGAGCGGAGTAGCCAAGGCGTTAAGTTAACTTGGAAAATTCAAGGTATGGATTGCGCCCATTGCGCAAGCAAAATCGAAAACGGTGTTAAAACACTGCCTAATATTAATCAAACCAAAATCATATTCTCAACCGAAAAATTAATCGTTTTTGTTCCTAAGCATGATGATGCAGTAATCAAGATGATTGAAGATAAGGTTACAGAACTAGGCTATACACCGATTTTTGAGTCGAGCCCTGCTCATCACCATGAACATTCACATAGTTTTGATAAAAAGGCATTTATTCCATTAGCGGTTTTAGGTGCATTGATTGTGGTTAGTTATCTCATTTTGTTGGTGAATAAAACCGCAGGTGAATATGCATTTATTGTGACAGCTGTAGTTGGGATTATCCCAATTTTGAAAGAGGCCATTGTTTTAACCCGTAGTGGTACGCCGTTTGCGATTGAAACACTAATGAGTATTTCGGCAATGGGTGCACTGTTTATTGGTGCAGCCGAAGAAGCCACCATGGTGATCTTTCTGTTTATGATAGGCGAGATGCTGGAAGGCTTTGCAACCAGTAAGGCAAAAAAAGGCATCTCTTCACTGGCCGAGTTAATGCCTGATGAGACGGTGATTATTATTGATGGTAAAAGGAAAACAGTTGCTAGTCATACCTTAAAACCAGATGATATTATCGAAATTTCATCCGGTGGTCGATTACCAGCTGATGTTATTTTGGTTAGCGAACAAGCCAGCATTGATGAAAGTGCGCTAACCGGTGAGTCCATTCCGGTTAATTATTTAAGTGGCGATAAAATTTTAGCCGGGTCGTTAGTAGTCGATAATACCATTCAACTTAAGGTGATTTCAGAATCGGGGCAAAATGCTGTCGATCGTATTTTACAGCTGATTGAAGATGCCGAGGATCGTAAAGCGCCAATAGAGCGGTTTATCGATAAGTTTAGCCGTTATTATACGCCGGCGATTACATTATTTGCGTTTTTAGTGATCCTAATTCCACCATTGTTGACCGGCGCTGATTGGTATACTTGGATATATCGAGGGTTGACGCTGTTGTTAATTGGTTGTCCTTGTGCGTTAGTGATATCAACACCAGCGGTGATTACCTCAGCCTTGTCTAGCGCGGCTAAATATGGGGTATTAATTAAGGGCGGCGCGGCACTTGAGCGTATTGGTTCGATTAAAATGTTGGCGTTTGATAAGACAGGAACATTAACCGAAGGTAAGCCACAAGTGACTGATGTCATTAATCGACACTGTTCTAACGAGGAGCTGTTAACGATTGTTGCGGCGGTTGAAAGTGGCTCTCACCATCCGTTAGCTAAAGCGTTAGTCGATTATGTTAAGCAAAAGCCGATCGAGTTTGCCGAAGCAAATAATCGTAAAACAATTGCTGGTGTTGGGATCCAAGGTGAATTAAATCAGCAAACCTATTTTGTTGTGTCACCAAATAAGATCGAGACAGTGTCAACTACGCTTAATGCCGAGGATGCTCATACGATTACTCAGCTTGAAGATGGTGGTAAGACGGTTGTAGTCGTTACCACCAGTCAACAGTTGCTGGGGATTATTGCTTTGCAAGATGTACTGCGTGGTGATGCTTTGCCGGCTATCACAGAGCTTAAGCAACTTGGTTTGCAAACCTTGATGTTAACTGGCGATAATCAACGCGCCGCAAAAGCAATTGCAGGTCAATTAGGTATGGAGTATCGTGCTGAGCTATTGCCGGCAGATAAGTTGGCCAAAATCGAAGAGATTGGTCGCCATACTCCGATTGCGATGATCGGTGATGGCATTAATGATTCCCCAGCAATGAAAGCTGCCACAGTCGGAATTGCCATGGGCAGTGGAACTGATGTTGCACTCGAAACGGCGGATGCCGCACTGACTAAAAACAGTTTGTTAAGTTTGCCAATGTTGATTCGCTTAACTCGCTTGGCGAATCGAAATATTAAGCAAAATATTACCATTGCTTTGGGAATTAAGTTGATATTTTTAATCACTAGTTTATTTGGCGTGACAGGGCTTTGGTTAGCGGTGTTAGCTGATTCTGGTACTACGGCAATCGTTACCGCTAATGCTTTGCGGTTATTAAGAATTAAAAAATAGGTAATAATTTTATCATGCCCCATTTATGCTTAAATGGGGCAATTTTGTGACAGCGACTATTGACTATTTATTCATCACTCCTTAATGAAATTTCGCCACCGATAAACGCCTTGGTTTCGCCATTTTGTTCTAAAAGTAATGCACCCTGCTCATTGATACCTTTAGCAATACCTCGGATCACATTGTCACCAATTAATAATTTAACCGGGCGATTAACAAAATTGTCGAGTCGTTGCCAATCATTAAGGAATGGAGTTAGACCGTGTTTTTCAAAGTCACGAAGTTTTGTTTTGAGGTTTTTAGCTACCTTTGCTACCAGAAAATTGCGGTCAACTTTACCTAAATTAGCCCATTTTTGATTGACAATATTAGGATCGGGATTAGTCATCATTAAATTGACCCCAATACCAATTACAACATGAGCACAGTCACCTGTTTTACCGGCAAGTTCAACTAATATACCGGCAAGTTTTTGATCATCTAGATACAAATCATTAGGCCATTTAACTTTAATATCTTGACCAGAGATTTCCCTTAACGTATCAGCCATCACAATACCAACTACTAAACTTAGTCCCATAGCAGCTGCAATACCTTGATCAAGTCGCCAATACATTGAAAAGTAAAGATTACTGCCAAACGGTGCGAACCATTGTCGCCCTCGTCTGCCTCGAGCTTTAGATTGAAACTCGGCTACACAACTGTCACCTGTTTGTAATTTTTCAATATTATTTAATAGATATTGGTTGGTCGAGTCGATGATCGGCAACACCTCTACATGACTATCCTCACCATAATTTTCGTCGATTTTGACTTTATCGAGTAAGTCAATTGGTGATGCTAAACAGTAACCTTTACCTTGTACGGATGATAAGGTGATGCCCCAATCTCGTAGTACTTTGATATATTTGTTGATGCCAGCACGGGTAATGCCAAATTGGTTGGCAAGTTCCTCACCTGAGTGAAACTGTCCATCAGCTAATATATTGATTAATTTCAATGGATTTTGGTTACTGCGCATTCAATCCTCACTTTTTGAGCAATAATAAAACAACAAAATAGAGTGAAATTATAGCAAAACTAATAAATAAGTAAGTATTGCTTAATGTGTCCATTATAAAAGCTATCACTGCCGGAGCAACTAGACTTCCGAGTGTATTGGTTAATAGCATGGCTTGGTTCATCGATACAATTTCTTGTTTGCGAACACATGAGCAAGCCCACGCCATGGAGATTGGGTAAATGGTGTAAATGGTGGCACCAAGTAGAATAATGGCTAATACACCGTAAACGTTGAATATCAGCAAGCCACAGGCGATCATCATGAAAATTGATTCAACTAACAATACAATACGGCGACCAAACCTATCTGCACACCAGTTAGCCGGCATTTGGGCAATCACACCAGAAAGTATTAGTAGTACCATCCAATTGGCGACTTGGTTATCACTGTAGCCCAGATGTGAATAGTAGGCAGGCATTAACGAATAGAGTGAACCAATTAACATACCGGCAATGGCACAACCAATTAAGCCAACGCGAGAAGGTTTATACATTATCATTGGCATAATGTTGAAACTGCTTTTTTTCTTCTTCGGTAATTTGTAATGGGTTAACAATATAAATAAGATGGCTAATCCCATTAATACGGCAATCACTAAACCAAAATAGAGAACCTCTTGCGGAAAATATTGCAGCAAAGCTTGCCCTAATACGGTGCCTAAATAGTAGGTAGTGAGATAGACCGCCAACATTTTGCCGCGGGTACGCACCGTACCGGTAACTAAGATACAACTTTCAATCACCACCCAAGTAACAGCACAAGCGATCCCAATGAAAAATCGCCAGATAGCCCAGCTGTAAAAATCCATTGAGAAGCTTAAACCGATAGTCGCAATTGCAAAGATGATACAACTGTAGGTGTAAGTAAATCTGGCATTAAATCGGCTAATAAACCAATTTGCCATGATGGTACCTACTAAGTTACCAGTAAAATAGCTTGAACCAACTAAACCTATCTGTCCAAGCGAAAAATTTTCACGGACTAACCAAAGCGGCACTTGGGTATTGAGTGCCGATAAAGCGATGGTAACAAATAGTAGACTCGTTAATAAAATAGGAAATGAATACGAATGTTTCATAAGTTTGTAAGTAATTTTGTTGTTTTTAGGACGTATTTATAAAAATTTATCCACGTCAATTTCACCTGTCGCTCCCATAAATCGAATTTCAGGCGATAGGTGCACCGAAAACTTTTGCAATACTGCATTGATGATATAACGCGCTAATGCGACAACATCTTGCGCGGTCGCATTATCTTTATTGACTAATACCAGAGCTTGTTGTTGATGGACTGCTGCACCACCAATTTGGTATCCTTTTAGACCACACTGATCAATTAACCAACCGGCAGCTAATTTTATTTGATCTGCTGTTTGTGGATATATAGGCATTGTTGGATATTTTTCAAGTAGTTTATCCGCAAGTTTTTTATCGACTATCGGATTTTTAAAGAAGCTTCCACCATTACCTAGTACATTAGGATCAGGCAATTTGCTTCGACGGATTTCACACACTTTATCAAAGATCATTTTAGGGGTGACGCTATTTGCATCAAAATTTCTTAATTCACCATAAGTTAGTACTGGATTCCACTGTTTTGGTAATTTGATACCAACATAGACAACGGCATAATCATTGGCATATTTTTGTTTGAAGATGCTTTCACGATAGCCATATTGACCATCAGTGACAGTAATAATTTTACCGGTTGCAAATTCAAGTAATTCAACATAATCCGCGACTTTTTGAAATTCAACCCCATATGCGCCAATATTTTGGATGGGTGCAGAACCAACACAACCGGGTATTAAAGCCAAGTTTTCAAGGCCAGGGATGTTCTGGTTAATAGTGTTAGAAACTAAATCATGCCAATATTCGCCGGCCCCCACTTTTAAATGCCAGTGAGTCGCGGTTTCGGTTATGGTTAATCCTTTAATTCGATTAACTATGATTGTACCAGCAAAATTTTCAGTAAATAATGTATTACTGCCTTGTCCAATAATTATAAAAGGTTGATTATCGAGATTGTTTTTCCAAACTTGCATTAGTTGTTCAACAGTTGTGACTGTTTCGACCCGGTTGGCATAAACATCTAGAGCAAATGTATTAGGAATTTTTTGGTTCATTAATGACTACCTTTTATAAAAAATACTTTTAAATTCGATTAAACCAATTTTATTTGACGCTTTTGATAGACATTCAGTATTTAGAATTAATCAATCAATGCGTTATCAATTTTTGATAAAACACTTTATTCAATTAAAGCTTATTTATTTGCTATCTTAACACAATGCAAAACGATCTTTTATGGATTAAACTATTTTTTTACTTATCTTGACTTTTTATTTATTGATAAAAATGTCAAAAGATTAGCCAAATAATCAATGAATATGAGCTAATCCCTTTTTTGTTTTTTTTTATCATGTATTATAGCTAACCAAACGATCTTTTTTATAAATTTAGTTATAATCTATTTTACTCAGCCTTATGGTAAACGTTATTATTATTTTATAAAATTCGAGAAATAAGTTATCGATCACGGTTTTAAATGAAGTTATGCTTCAAGATGGTAGCTCTGTTTTATGGTAGTTGAGATTTAGAGGAAATTATGAAAAGAGTTTTTATTATGATCCTCGATTCCTTCGGGATCGGCGGTGCTGAAGATGCCAAAAAGTATGGCGATGAAGGTTCGGATACTTTAGGTCATATTGCCGAAGCTTGTGCTTTAGGTAAAGCAGATCATGGTCGACAAGGACCATTAAGATTACCAAATTTAGGGAAATTAGGTTTGATCGAGGCCGCTTATGAATCTACAGGTGCATACCCGAAAGGAATAACTACCGAAGGTGATGTAATTGGTGCTTATGGCTATGCCAGTGAAATTTCATCTGGTAAAGATACTCCATCTGGTCATTGGGAGATCGCTGGCGTTCCTGTGCTGTTTGACTGGGGTTATTTTACTAATACTACTAACAGCTTTCCTCAAGAATTATTAGATAAGATTGTTAAACGTGCTAATTTGCCGGGCTATCTCGGTGATTGCCATTCATCAGGTACTGTGATTCTTGATGAACTTGGCCTTGAACATATGGCTACCGGTAAACCTATTTTTTATACCTCTGCTGATTCAGTGTTTCAAATTGCCTGCCACGAAGAGACTTTTGGTCTAGATAAGCTTTATGAAGTTTGTGAAATTGCGCGTGATGAGCTTAATAAAGGCGATTATAATATCGGCCGCGTTATTGCTCGACCATTTTTAGGTAATAAGCCGGGTGAATTTGTTCGTACCGGCAATCGTCACGATTTAGCTGTCGAACCACCAGCACCAACAATGATTAAAAAACTAGTTGATGAAAAACAAGGTACGGTGGTGTCAATTGGTAAAATTGCCGATATTTATGCCGAAGTGGGTATTACAAAAAAAGTTAAAGCAACAGGTATTGAAGCGTTATTTGATGCTTCACTAAAAGAAATCAGACAAGCGAAAGATAACGCGATTGTGTTTACCAATTTTGTTGATTTTGATTCATCTTATGGTCATCGACGTGACGTTGCTGGTTACGCAGCAGCGTTAGAATATTTTGATAAACGTTTGCCTGAGATGTTAGCGCTTATTGAGCCGGGCGATCTTTTAATTATTAGTGCCGATCATGGTTGTGATCCTACTTGGCCGGGAACAGATCATACTCGTGAACATATTCCAGTTTTAGTTTACGGTGATAGCGTTCCTGCTGGGTCATTAGGTCATCGTAAAACATTTGCTGATATAGGACAAAGTGTTGCCGATTATTTTGATTTATCACCAATGGATTATGGTGAATCATTTATTCGCAAATAGTAAGCTGTTTTTTGTTAGTGTAGTAACGTTTTTTTAGTAATAAATCAGGAGATTTAAATGCCTACCCCACATATTAACGCCGCCGATGACGCTTTTGCTCAAACGGTTTTGATGCCCGGCGATCCATTACGCGCTAAGTTTATTGCCGAAACTTTTTTAGAGAATGCTAAAGAAGTTACCAATGTTAGAGGAATGCTAGGTTTTACCGGTGACTATAAAGGAAAGAAAATATCTGTTATGGGGCATGGTATGGGCATTCCATCTTGTTCTATATACACAACTGAACTGATTAAATTTTATGGTGTTAAAAACATCATTCGCATCGGTTCATGTGGCGCCATCAGCCCTGATGTCAATCTTGGTGATGTGGTTATTGGTATGGGCGCCTGTACGGATTCTAAAGTCAATCGGTTACGTTTTAAAGATCATGATTTTGCCGCCATTGCTGATTTCGGTTTAATTTGTAATGCTGTTAATGCAGCGAAACAATTAAATGTGAATGTTAAAGTGGGTAATCTTTTTTCTGCTGATCTATTTTATAGCGTCGAGCCTGATCTTTTCGATATTATGGAAAAATACAATATTCTAGGTGTCGAAATGGAAGCCGCTGGTATTTATGGTGTAGCCGCAGAATACGGAGCTAAAGCATTAGCGATCTGTACAGTTTCAGATCATATTCGCAAAGGCGAAGCTATGTCATCTGAACAGCGCCAGCTGGGTTTTAAAGAGATGATTACAGTCGCTTTAGAGTCGGTATTAGTTAATTCATAATAAATAATGGCAGAATATCTGCCATTTTTTTTGGTTACTCAAAAAAGAGGAACCAAGAATTTTAACATTGACGTTATTATTTACGGTAAATGTTGTTGAGCGTTATAACTAGATTATTAATAGTAATAACAAAATTTTATCTTTATTCATTAATTTTTATCTAATAGGTTAGAAAGATCTCATTTAATAAGGAATCAAAATGAATACCAAGCTACAACTGAAAGTTATATTATTTTTACAATTTTTTATCTGGGGGAGTTGGCTAATTACCTTAGGCTCCTATATGATGATTAAATTAAAATTTACTGGTATTGAAGTTGGCGCCGTATATGGCACCATGGGTATTGCTTCAGTATTTATGCCTAGTCTGCTTGGTATCGTAGCTGATAGATGGATACCTGCTAACCGCTTATATGTGCTTTGCCATTTGATTGGTGCAGTAACCTTATTTATCGCTGCATCTATCACATCGCCATTTTTAATGATGAGTGTGATGCTTATCCATTGTCTTGCATTTATGCCAACCATTGCAATTTCTAATTCAATTTCTTACTCTTGCTTAGAATCACAAGGACTAGACGTTATCGAACAGTTCCCTGCAATTCGAATCTTCGGCACTATCGGTTTTATCGTAGCAATGTGGATGGTTAGCTTTATGCAGTTAGAACTCAGTAATATGCAACTTTATATTGCAGCTGGTAGTTCAGTTTTATTGAGTCTTTATTCATTAACCTTACCTTTAATTGAAGTTGCAAAAAATGATGGCAAAGAAAAGTCTATTATAAGTTCATTAGGTTTAGATGCATTTATATTATTAAAACAACCTAGATTGGCTATCTTCTTTTTATTTGCTGTGTTATTAGGTGGGATTTTACAAATTACTAATACTTTTGGTAATCCGTTTCTACATGACTTCGATAAAGTACCAGAATATGCAGATAGTTTAGTGGTTAAATTCCCATCAGTTTTATTATCTATTTCACAAATTTCAGAAGTCGTATTTATCTTATTTGTACCATTTTTTATGAAAAAACTTGGTATTAAATACGTGATGTTAATAAGTATGTTGGCATGGGTTGCTCGCTTTGGTCTTTTTGCTTACGGCGATCCATCACCATTCGGCTTTGTGCTGTTACTGTTATCGATGATTGTTTATGGTTGTGCCTTTGATTTCTATAATATTTCAGGCTCAATGTATGTTGAAAAAACAGTATCACCTAACATCCGTAACAGTGCTCAAGGTTTATTTATGACAATGACTAACGGTATTGGTGCTTATTTAGGTTCAATGATTAGTGGTATTGTTGTTGACCACTATACTTCAGAAGCGGGTATTGATTGGCATAATGTATGGCTTGTCTTTGCAGGTTATTCATTAGTGCTTGCAATTATTTTTGTTTTAATTTTCCAAAATGATACTACTGAGCAAAAAACTGCAACCGTTAGAAACTAACTAACATAAAATTCAATTAATATTAAAATAAATAGTTGAATCAGGTTATTAGCTAGTAACTTAATAACATCAATAATTAGGCAACCGTTAAATTGTTGCCTAATTCTTAACTAGGCTAAAATGTTACCAGCCTCACATAAATTCGATAAGTCACACAAAATGTATGGAAAATAAGTGTCTTATCAAGGTAGAATAAAATGCTTGTAAAAAGAGTGTCAATTCAGCTTTTGTTACTCTAATCAATTGCTGAAATATGACTATTACAAGTGCCCTATAAGCATAATTGAACAGATTAGAATTAGATGAATAAGCAAATAATCCCAAAAGTTATACTTCATGAGCATGTAGAAGGCAGTATTACTCCCTTTATGGCTAAAAAACTAGCCGATAAAAATCATCTACCTTTTCCTGATTCATTGTGTTATCAAATCGGCGATTATAATGAGATCGAGTATAAAAATGGTCGATATAATTATGATGAATCTGACTTTGTCTCATTTATCCAAACCTATGATACTGTTTCTAATTTTGTGAAAAATCCTGACGATTATTACTTAATTACCTACGATTTTTTAAGTAGAAATGCTAAACAAGGGTTAATTTATTGCGAATTATTTCTGTCACCTTATCATATTTGTGCAACAGAAAACCAAGGTAAAGTTGTTTGGGATCAAGCAAGATTTCAACAAACACTAAATCAAATGGATAAAGCGATTATCGATGTCCAAAAAGAGCATAATATAACGGTACGATATCATGTTATTGGCGTACGCCATCTTGGCGCCGAAGTAGTATACGATACATTGCATTTTATCGAAAATAATCCGCATCCATTTATTACTGGATTTAATATTGCCGGCAATGAAAAAGCTGGGCATTTTGATGATTTTGAAAAAGCTCATCAACTTGCTGAAAAATTAAATTTAAAAAAATCCTACCATGCAGGTGAAATTGATTCGGCTGAAAGTATTATTCAAGCTTTAAAACATGGTGCAAATCGTATCGGGCACGGTATCGCGGCAATTGAAGATGATAGCTTGATTAAACAATTAGTTGATAACGAAATCACGTTAGAAATAGCTCTCACCAGTAATCGTATTTTAGTCAATAATTTACATGGTGATATTCATAATCACCCAATTCGACAACTTTATGATAAAGGGGTAAGAATTACCCTTAATACCGACGATGCTGGTATTTTTGGTACCGATATCGAAAAAGAGTATCAGCTAGCCGAGCAAGCGTTTCATTTTTCACGTTTGGAATTATTTGATATTACCCTTTGTGGAATTGATGCCGCATTCGTTGAGTCTAACGAAAAAACACGTTTATTAAACGAAGTTTTATCTTGTTTTAACAACAATGATAAACGATCTTTACAACAAGCAATTAATACTAACCAGTATCATCCGGCTATTATTGCCAGATTTAAAAAATACCAAGATTTATTATTACAACATGTTAATGGATAACCGTATCAGAAAAATAGGAAATGAATATGAATAAAACTCGACTAACCCTAAGCCTACTTACCCTATTAATTTCTGGAACACTGCAAGCAGCAACGGTTGATTTAAGAATTATTGAAACGACTGATCTGCACGGTAATATGATGAATTACGATTATTTTAAAGATCAGTATATTGATACCTTTGGTTTAGCTAAAACAGCCAATTTAATTCATCAAGCGAGGAAAGAGGTAAAAAATAGCGTATTAGTTGATAATGGTGATCTGATTCAAGGTAGTCCGATGGCTGATTATGCGCTTAATAAAGGATTGAATAAAGGTGATATTCATCCGGTTTACAAAGCTCTGAATACCCTTGATTATGTTGTTGGTAATATTGGTAATCATGAATTTAATTTTGGTTTAGATTTTTTACAAAAAAGCCTAGCAGGAGCAAATTTTCCTTATGTGAATGCCAATGTTTATGATGCTAAGACCAATAAACCTTACTTTAAACAATATATCATTTTAGATAAAAAAGTGGTCGATAGAGATGGCAAGCAACACCCTATAAAAATTGGTTATATTGGTTTTGTACCACCACAAATTATGCAATGGGATAAGCTTAATTTGGAAGGTAAAGTGATTGTTAAAGATATCACTGAAACAGCCAAAAAATTAGTACCAGAAATGAAAAAGCAAGGTGCGGATATCATTGTTGCTATTCCTCATTCAGGTGTTTCTGCGGAACCTTATAAGGCATTAGCTGAAAACTCAGTTTATTATTTAAGTCAAGTTGAAGGTATTAATGCCATTATGTTTGGCCATTCTCATGGCGTATTCCCA
Source organism: Gilliamella sp. M0364 (assembly GCF_016100565.1). NCBI lineage: Bacteria > Pseudomonadati > Pseudomonadota > Gammaproteobacteria > Orbales > Orbaceae > Gilliamella > Gilliamella sp. M0364. The sequence goes on from NZ_JACFSF010000009.1 coordinate 18,652, forward strand.
AGTGATGATTTTAAATCACTACCTAATACCGATATTAATACCGGAAATATTAACAATATTCCTGCTGTTATGCCAGGACAATGGGGTAGTCATTTAGGTGTAGTCGATTTAGTGATTGAAGGAGACAAATCTAACTGGAAAGTTGTTTCTGGTAAATCAGAAGCCCGCCCTATCTTCGATAGTAAAAATAAAAAAGCACTTGTTGATGCCAATAAAAATATTACCAAAGTATTAAAAGATGATCATGAAGGTACCCGTGAATTTGTTGGTAAACCAATTGGTAAGGTATCAACCGATATCAATAGTTATTTAGCCTTAGTCGAAGATACCTCAGCTTTACAGATTATTAGCGATGCGCAAATTGATTATGTAAAACAATTTGTGCAAGGTGATCCTGATCTAGATGGATTACCAATTTTATCGGCTATTGCACCATTTAAAGCTGGCGGTCGCAAAAATGATCCGACAGCTTATGTTGAGGTAAAAAAAGGAGATTTGACATTTAGGAATGCAGCCGATATCTATCTTTATCCAAATATTTTATCTGCCGTAAAAATTACTGGAAAAGAGGTTAAAGAGTGGTTGGAATGTTCAGCAGGTGTTTATAATCAAATTGACATTAATTCATCAACACCACAATATTTAATCAATTGGGATAAGTTTAGAACTTATAATTTTGATACTATTGATGGCGTAAGTTATGAAATTGATATCACTAAACCAGCCCGTTACGATGGTAGTTGTCAATTAATTAACCCTGAATCAGAACGTATTGTAAATTTAACCTATCAACAAAAACCAATTGATCCAAATCAAGCATTTTTAATTGCTACCAATAACTATCGTGCTTATACCGGCGCATTTCCTGGTACCGGTGGAAAAAATGTTAAATTTAATTCACCTGATGATTTAAGAGTTATTCTTTCAGCTTACATAACTAATCACACTAAAAAGCATGGACAAGTTAATGTAACTGTTGATAATAACTGGCGAATTGCACCAATTACCAGCCAAACTAATTTGGATATTCGTTTTGAATCTTCACCAACTGATGAAGCTAAAACTTATATTGAAACACATTCATTATATCCAACTAAGTTTGTTGAAAAAGATAATTTAGGCTTTGGTGTCTATCAACTTAATTTACAAGCACCAACAAATTTACAGCCTAAAAACCAATAACATCTTGATGACGACAAGGATTATGACTATGCAAATTGAAAAATTAATCGAACTAGCAAAAACAGCACGTTCTAAAGCTTATGTACCCTATTCTAAATTTCAAGTAGGTGCGGTATTAATTACCGAAGATGACGAAGCAATTTTAGGTTGTAATATTGAAAATGCTTCCTATGGACTTGCTAACTGTGCTGAAAGAACAGCGATTTTTAAGGCAGTATCAGAAGGAAAGAAAAAATTCAAAAAATTGGTTGTGATTGGTGATACTGAAGGACCAATCTCACCTTGTGGTGCTTGTCGTCAAGTAATCAGTGAGTTTTGTGCTAAAGATATGCCGGTTATTTTAACTAATATGCACGGTAAAATCCAAGAAACCACTGTTGGAGAATTGTTGCCTTGGTCATTTTCACCGAGTGATTTAGATTAGTTTTATTATTGAACTATGTAATTGAACTATGTAATTGAACTATGTAATTGAACTATGTAATTTAGCAATATTGAAAAATAAAAAAAGCGATTGATGATAATTAACCAAGATTAGCACAATCATCAATCCAAATTTTGGATGAGAAGAATATAATCCTAATTTGCTTTATAGATATTAAGAGAGATGTGTAATGAGATTTGTAGATATTATTGAAAAAAAACGTGATGGCAATGCTCTAACAACCGAAGAGATTCAATTTTTTATAACCAACTATACCAATGGTTCTATTCCTGATTATCAAGTCAGTGCCCTACTAATGGCGATTTATTATCAAGGTATGACTTCAAAAGAGTGTGCTGACTTAACTAGTGCGATGATGTATTCAGGTGATACCGTTGACCTATCCTCAATTAAAGGTATTAAAGTCGATAAGCATTCAACGGGTGGTGTGGGCGATACAACTACCTTAGTATTAGCACCATTAGTTGCAGCATTAGATATTCCAGTAGCTAAAATGTCCGGTCGTGGATTAGGCCATACAGGCGGAACGACAGATAAATTTGAAACCGTACCCGGTTTTAAAATTGAATTAGATAAACAAGAATTTATCGATCAAGTTAATCAAAAAGGTGTCGCTGTCATTGGTCAATCTGGCAACTTAACCCCTGCTGATAAAAAACTTTATTCATTACGTGACGTAACAGGTACGGTAAACTCTATTCCTCTTATTGCTAGCTCAATTATGAGTAAAAAACTTGCAGCTGGTGCAGATGCTATTGTTTTAGATGTTAAAACTGGTGACGGTGCTTTAATGAAAAGCATGGAAGACTCAGAAAAATTAGCTCATGAAATGGTCAATATTGGTAATCAAATTGGTCGTAGGACTATGGCGATTATCTCTGATATGTCTCAACCGTTAGGCTATGCTATTGGTAATGCATTAGAAGTTAAAGAAGCCATAGATACTTTAAATGGCCATGGTCCTGCTGATTTAACTGAACTCGTTTTAACGCTTGGCAGTCAAATGGTGGTATTAGCCAATAAAGCTAAAACATTAGATGAAGCAAGAGAAAAACTACAAGAAGTGATTAAAAATGGTAAGGCTATTGAAAAATTTAAAACGCTAATTGAGGCTCAAGGTGGTGATAGTTCGGTGGTTGATCATCCGGAAAAATTAGCTAATGCTCCTTACCAAATTGATTTACCAGCGCAAAAAGCAGGTTATGTATCACGGATTATTGCAGACCAAATTGGTATTGCTGCGATGCAACTGGGGGCAGGTCGAGCAACTAAAGAAGATGTTATCGATCCTGCGGTTGGTATCGTACTACATAAAAAAGTCGGCGATAAAGTTGAAATAGGTGAAGCACTGTTAACTATTCACGCAAGTAGTGATCGTATTGATACAATAAAACAAAAACTGTATGACAATATTACTATTAGTGATAGCGCTGAACAGCCACAATTAATTTTTAAAGTAATTACGGAATAGCTTTTATAAATACGGATTCAGGAGGCATCATGCATCGTTTAAAATTAAGCAAAAAACTGTCACTACTGGTTATTTTAAGTCTGTTTTCAGTCAATTCATTCGCAGCTGTTGCTACCAAACAGTCTACAGCACCTGCTTGGGAAAAAGACAAGTCCTACTCTTTTACTATTTTACATACTAACGATCATCATGGCCGTTTTTGGCAAAATGATATTGGTGAATATGGTTTAGCTGCACAAAAAACTGTTGTTGACCAAATAAGAAAAGAAGTAACAGAAAAAGGCGGAAAATTACTTTTACTTTCTGGCGGTGACATTAATACTGGTGTTCCTGAATCTGATGTATTACAAGCAAAACCCGATTTTGTCGGTATGAATGAGGTTGGCTATGATGCAATGGCAGTAGGTAACCACGAATTTGATCATCCGTTAGCAATTATTCGTGAACAACAAAAATGGGCTCATTTCCCATTTTTATCAGCAAATACTTACTTCAAAAATACCGATAATCGTGTTTTTGATGCCTATAAAATATTTGATTTAAATAGTATTAAAGTTGCAGTATTTGGTTTAACCACTGATGACACTATTTTCCTTGCTTCGCCTAAAAATACCGATGGTGTTGAATTTCGTAAAACACTACCAGAAGCGGAGAAAGTCATTAGCCAAATTAAAAGCAATGAACGTCCAGATATGATTATTGCGGTTACTCATATGGGGCATTATGAAAATGGTGAGCATGGTTCAATGGCTCCAGGTGATGTTGAACTAGCCCGAGGATTAAAAGCTGGTGAACTAGATATGATTGTCGGTGGCCACTCGCAAAACCCAGTATGTATGGCTAGCCCTAACAAACGTATTACCGAATATGTCCCAGGAACACCTTGCGCTCCAGATCAACAAAATGGTACCTGGATTGTTCAAGCTCATGAATGGGGAAAATATGTTGGTCGTGCTGACTTCGTATTCTTAAACGGTAAAATTACCCTCAAAAATTATCAGTTAATTCCAATTAATTTGAAAAAAGAAGTTGATAACGGTAACGATACCAAGCGTCTTGAATATTACACCAGTGAAATCGAACAGGATAAAAAACTGTTGGAAACACTAAAACCTTATCAAGAACAAGGTAAACAACAATTACTCATTAAAAGTGGTGAGTTAACCGGCCGTTTAGAGGGCGACCGTAACGTAGTTAGATATCAACAAAGTAATATGGGGCAATTATTACTTAGTGCCTTTATTGAAAAGACGAATGCCGATATTGGTATTATGTCTGGTGGTATGATTCGTGACTCACTTATAGAAGGCGATATTACTTATCGTGATATTTTGAAAGTTGAGCCTTTTGGTAATAGTGTTGTTTACTTTGAATTAACCGGCAGTGAATTAATCGATTATCTTAAAGTTGCATTAGGCAAAAAACAGGGTTCAGGTGGTTATACTCATTTAAAAAATATTAGCCTAACTAAAACTGGCGATACCATCAGCGACATCAAAATTAATAATGAACCAATTGATTTGCAAAAATCATATCGAATTGCAACATTAGACTTTTTAGCCGCTGGTGGAGATGGTTACCCTATCGTCAACAACTCGCCAACTTATGTAGATACAGGTTATCGAGATGCCGATGCAGTAAAACAATATTTTGAAGCACATTCACCAATTAATGCAGCCGATTATCAACCGTCTAACTTTATTTTAGAAAAATAATTTTACGGTTTAAAACAGAAATATAAAAACTAATAGCACTGATAATCATAATTCTCAGTGCTAATAATTAAATGATTAGTCATAAAGATTTAATTTTTGCTCTCAGCATATAGGTAATATAGAGGTATTTATGAACATGACAGAATTTCAAAAGAATTGTTACGATATAGTGACCGATGCCAATTTGTCACCTAAACAAAAAGCGAACCTTCTCGCATTAGCCGCAGAAAATAATTTACCTTATGTTGATTTAGATAGTGAAACGCAAAATGCGCTCAATGAACGGATAATTTGTGATATGTACGAAGGACATGCACCGTATAAACCTCGTTATGTATTACCGGATTATGCAAAATTTCTTAAGCAAGGATCGGAATATTTAGAACTTGAACCAGCAAAAAACTTTGATGATGCACTAAATATGCTCACCATTGCTTATCATCACGTACCTTCGGTCACTGGTATGCCGGTTTATTTAGGCTGTTTAGATCAAGTGTTACTTCCTTATGTTGGCAATTTGACAGAAGAAGAACTTTATCCACGATTAAAACGTTTTTGGATTATGTTAGATCGCAATCTTCCTGATGCCTTTATGCATGCCAACATTGGGCCAACCGATAATGTGATCTGCCGAGTGATATTACGTGTCGATCGTGAACTTAAACAAGTTGCACCTAATTTAACCTTTATTTATGACGAAAATATCACACCAGAATCTTTACTTAACACCGCAATTGAGAACATTTGCCACACAGCCAAACCACATATTGCTAATAATATGATGATTAAAAAAGATTTTGATGACAAAGGTTATGGTGTGGTGAGCTGTTATAACTCACTACCTTTTGCCGGTGGTGGTAGCACTTTATCTAGAATCAACTTGAAAGAAGTCGCATTAAAAAGTAACAACATTACCGATTTTTTACAAAACACCTTGCCTTATTATTGCCAATTGCAATTGAATTTAATCAAAGCAAGATCAGAATTTCTTTATGAGAAATCGAATTTCTTCGCAAATAGCTTTTTAGTTAAAGAGGGATTAATTGACGCAAACCGATTCGCGCCAATGTTCGGTATTTATGCCATGGCTGAGGCAGTCAATATTCTACAAGAAAAATCCAACTTAACCGGCCGTTATGGTGTCGACGAAGATGCTAATCAACTGGCCACCACTATTTCTCAACAATTAGCCGACTTTATTGACAGCCATACAATTAAGCATGCATGGCAAGGTAAAGCAATGTTACATGCACAATCAGGTATCAGCTCAGATAGAGGCGCTACGCCAGGTTTACGTATTCCTTATGGTCATGAACCCGATCCAGTAACCCATATTATGGCATTATTCAAACACCATAAATATTATACTTCTGGCATTAGTGATATTTTAACGGTTGATGAAACAATAAAAAACAATCCTCTAGCCTTAGTACAAATTTGTAAAGCCGCGTTTAAATTTGGTTTCCGTGAATTTACCGCTAATATCAGTGGTAATGATCTGGTACGTGTAACTGGCTATATGGTGAGATTATCAGATATCAAAAAATACAAACAAGAGGGATCGCGAATTAATACCACCTTTTTAGGTAGTGAAGCGGCCGAAGATACTGAAAATAACAGCTACCTATGCCGAACACCTCGGGTAATCAGTCATGAACAAGTCATGGGCAATCGTTAATAAACTGTTACCCTTTTCTTGTGTTGATGGACCGGGAAACCGGTTAGTCATCTTTTTACAAGGCTGTAATTTCAAATGTTTAAATTGCCACAATCCTTATACCATTTCACGGTGTAAGGATTGTGGTGATTGCGTTACGACATGTCCACATCAAGCGTTAACATTTATCAATAACAAAGTGATTTGGCAATCTTCAAATTGTCAGCAATGTGATACCTGTATTAATACTTGTAGTTATCAATCCACACCAATGACCTATAACTACAATGTTGAAGATATTTTGCTTGAAATTCGCAAGTATTTACCTTTTCTAAATGGCATTACAATTAGCGGTGGCGAAGCAACATTACAATTACCTTTTATTGAAAAATTATTTCAAGCAATAAAACAAGCAAAAGATTTAAAGCACCTAACCTGTTTTATTGATAGCAATGGTTACTTAGTTAAAACTGGTTGGCAAAAAGTTGAAAAGGTTATGGACGGTGCGATGATCGATCTGAAAGCTTGGGATACTCAAGTGCATAAAAAACTTACTGGTCGGGATAATGATCGCGTCAAACAGACTATTGAATATCTTGCCCAAATAGAAAAACTGCATGAAGTCCGATTTTTAGTGATTCCTGAGCATACTGATTTGCAAACCAGCGCGAAACAACTTGCTAATTTTCTAATAACACTCAATCCACAAATTAAAGTCAGAATAAATGCATTCCACAATCACGGCGTACATGGCGTAGCCAAAACATGGCCAGCGGCAACACAACAGCAAATCGAATCTTTTGCTGCTAAATTAAAACATTATGGATTACAGAATATTATTTTGCCGAGTGTATATTTGTAATATTTTGAAAACAAGATCATAAACGAAGCGACTAGTGGCAATAGCTATCTACCTTAAAAGGTCTACAAGCTCAAAAAATTGAAGTTTTTCGTTTGGCTATAATATTAAGAATATATTAGAGTAATAAATTTATTTAACTAAAACGCATCAAAAGAAGTTTCATTACAAAATATTAGCAATTTTGTAATGAAACATAAAATATCGCAAAATTATCAGTACTTAACACACATAGTAAAAGCGGAATCTGGCTCTACAATAACATTACCTTCAACAGAACCAATACTATAACGCCTTGTCCAACCATTGTTATCTTTTAATTGCGACAATTCGTAAGTGAAATAAAAGTCATAAGCAACAAAGTGTTTTAAAGAATCCGTTATATCTGCCATCATATCTCTTCCTGAATTATCAATACCATTAGGCGCATATGGATACAGTTTTCCCCACTCGGATATTAATCCTTCACCGATAGCTCTTTTATAACCGTTTTGAGGTATATACCAATTTTCATTATTTGTTACACCAGTAGCTAAAAATGAATTGGTTAATTCGGCTCTAGATGGTAATCGGTCGTTATTAGCAGTGCACAACCTTTCAGCGGTATTATAATCTACCCAATTTAACTGTTGTTGGTATATATACATCCAATGATTTAATGAAAAACGATAATAAAACTGAGCTTTAGTCTGATTATTCTTTACCAATATTATAAATTGATCATCTTTTGCGGGAGCATTGTCAGTAAATTTAAATTCACTTTTTGAATTTGGATTTGAACTCCTTGCAGTACTTATTAAAGCACCATTAGGATTTTTAACTAATGTATAAGTATAATTAGATATTGCATTTACGGGTACAATTCTAAATCTTGCTTCAGGAAATGCAGTAGTAGGGAAATGATGACCTGTTGAATCAGTAGCTGAAGCTTTAAATCCTGAATGTAAAACAAATTGATCTGGATTGTAAGCATCTGTACGATTGATAGTATCTGCACCGTACGACAACCAATTATCCGTTTCGCTCCAACCACCTTTTGCAATTATGGCTAATACCCCTGGTCTAATATAACAAATACCATCGTTAGCTTTTACGGTAAATGTTTTTGAAATTTCTTTAGGCTGAGATTCGGCGGGATTACCATACTGAGTTTTAGCAGAAATACTAAAAGTAAGTTTTAGTGTTGAATCACCTTTATAAGTAGCTGAATTACAAATATTACTACCTAATGGAGCTGTTGAATCAGAAGGAATTATATTATTATTACTATCACGCCATTCAGCTGTTACACTATCCACTTTAAAATTATTGCTACTTCCCAAATAATCACCGTCAATATCAATAATATCATCATTAGTCATAGTCGAAAAATCAACATCAAACGAATACATACTTGGTGAAGTATCAAAGGCAACTGATATTTGATTAGATGAACCAGGAGTAATAACTAGAGGATCACTGTTTGGTACCTGCAATTTTAGTTGAATACCATTAAGCGCTTTTGTACCACCTGACACTTGAATCTCAGGAGCATTACCATGAATATACATTTGCGTAGTCACGGAGAATGATAAAATTGCAAATAGATTATTGGAAAAAATCAATAACATTAATAGAAATAATCTCTTTTTGAAAAATAATTTCAAAGAAATTTTTTTTAAAACAACAGTACAATTATTCATCGCTACTCCTCTACTCATAAACTTCTCCGCCTATCCGAATAAGATTATTGATTTGAAGCATTAGTGAATTAACAATTTTTATAAGTTGTTCAAAAATTGTTACCCGTTAATATCAGAGCTAAGACAATTAAAATCGTTATTTTTCTAACAGAAATTCATCCATATCTAATACACGGCTCGAACAAAATAATTTGACTACAACAATTTGCTTGTTGTTTAAGACTTAAATCGTAACATCCTAAATTTTAAAACTTGTAAAATAAGAACATCAGACAAAATTTGGAAAAGCTAAAAAGGTAAGACTCAATAAAGAAACTGAATTTGAAAACAGTTAATAATTAATTCAAATTCAGTAGTAGCATTATTATATATGATTATACTTTGATAAGGGAATAGTAAAAAAAATTATTTTCCGTTTATTAATACTAATTCATTGAAGAATTTAAAATTAAAGATACTAATTAAGTTATATCTCAATAATCAAAAAGGGGATAAATCCCCTCTTTTTATTTTGATATATAATTACTTGCCTTTTTTAAATGCCGCAGCAAATGCATTCCCCATAGCACTGTTAGTCAGCGTGGCAGCAGATTGATTTTTATTAGATACCTTATTGTTAGCCGATCTGCTACTATCAAGTTTCGGCGTAGCTGTATCATCTAAACGCATTGATAAAGCAATACGTTTTCGGGCAATATCAACTTCTATTACTTTCACTTTAACAATATCGCCTGCTTTTACTATGCTTCGCGGATCATTAACAAATCGATCTGATAATGCTGAAATATGAACTAGACCATCTTGATGCACACCGATATCCACAAAAGCGCCAAAATTAGTTACATTAGTTACCGCTCCTTCCATAATCATGCCAATTTTTAAATCTTCCATTGTTTCAATATTATCGGCAAATTGTGCGGTTTTAAATTCTGGCCGAGGATCGCGCCCTGGTTTATCTAATTCTTTAATAATATCCGTTACTGTCGGTACACCAAAATGGTCATCCACATAATCGATAGCTTTTAGTGATTTAAGATAATTCGAATCACCTAAAATGTCTTTTAAGGCTTTATGATTTTTTTCTAAAATCCTTTCAACAACAGGATAGGCTTCCGGATGAACGGCTGATGCATCAAGCGGATTTGCACCTTCCATAATTCTTAAAAAGCCAGCACATTGTTCAAAAGCTTTGGGACCTAATCGTGGCACTTTTAATAATTGTTTTCTATCGGCAAATTTACCGTTTTCGTTACGCCAATCGACAATATTTTGAGCAATTACTTTATTAAGGCCGGCAATACGTGCAAGTAGCATCATTGAAGCGGTATTTAAGTTAACCCCTACCGCATTAACCCCATCTTCAACCACCGCATCAAGTTTTTTCGCAAGTTGAGTTTGACTTACATCATGTTGATATTGACCAACACCTATCGATTTTGGATCAATTTTCACTAATTCAGCTAATGGATCTTGCAAACGTCGCGCAATGGAAACCGCACCCCGAATTGATACATCTAAATCAGGAAACTCTTGTGCCGCAAGTTCTGAAGCCGAATAAACTGAAGCCCCGGCTTCACTGACAATCACTTTCTGACCTTTTACTTCTGGATATTTTTTCTGCACATCAAGATAAAAACGTTCAGTCTCTCGTGAAGCAGTACCATTACCGATTGCGACAAGTTCAACTTGATATTTTATACATAACGCAGCAACAACCATTGCCGCTTTATCCGCCTGACCGGTATGAGGATAGATAGTTTCTGTTGCGACTAATTTTCCGGTGGCATCAACAACGGCAATTTTAACACCAGTTCGCAAACCTGGATCCATCCCCATGGTGACTTTCATGCCCGCCGGTGCCGCCATTAACATATCGTGTAGATTAGCGGCGAAAACATTAATAGCTTCTTCTTCGGCTCGTTCTCGCAGCGTAGTCATAAGTTCAGTTTCCATGTGCATTAAGATTTTAATGCGCCATGTCCAATTGATCACAGCTTTTCGCCATTTGTCGGCTAATTGATCATTAAATCTAATGCCTAAATGTTCGGTGATAATCTGCTCACAATAGCTTTCTTTAGGTGCTTCTTCATATTGAGGATCTGCATTTAAAGAAAGTTGTAAAAATCCTTCATTTCGACCACGAAACATGGCTAAGGCCCGATGTGAAGGCACTTTTGAAATAAGTTCACTTTGAGCAAAATAATCTCTAAATTTAGCGCCCTCTTCTTCTTTACCGGTAATAACTTGAGAGACAAGATGGGCATTATTCCAAAGATAATGACGAACTTTAGCGAGTAAAGTCGCATCTTCAGCAAAACGCTCCATTAAGATATAACGTGCACCATCTAATGCAGATTTATTATCAGCTACACCTTTTTCTGGGTCAATATATTTTTCAGCTTCTGCTTCTGGATTGAGATCTGGGCGTTGCCATAAATCATCAGCAAGTGGCTCAAGACCCGCTTCTATGGCTATTTGTCCGCGTGTGCGACGTTTTGGCTTATAAGGGAGATAGAGATCTTCTAATTCGGTCTTACTAAGGGTATTGGTAATTTTTTGGCTTAATTCAGAGGTTAATTTACCTTGTTCCTCAATTGATTTTAAAATCGTTAGTTTACGATCTTCAAGTTCTCGCAAATAACTTAAACGACTATCCAAAGTACGTAACTGGGTATCATCTAATCCTCCCGTTACCTCTTTACGATAGCGAGCAATAAATGGCACGGTGCTTCCATCGTCTAATAATTGAATGGCTGCTAAAACTTGTTCTGGTTTTACGGTTAATTCACCCGCTATAATATGGCTTATTTGATTATTTATCATGGTATCTCTGTATATCTTGTCGATTAACGGAATTTAAATTCATCATGCAAAAAGCTAATTATATAACAAGAGAAGGCTACTTGGCACTCGATCGTGAACTGAAATATTTATGGAAAGAAGAAAGACCTAGAGTAACCCAAGCAGTATCTGATGCAGCAGCACTCGGTGATCGTAGTGAAAATGCCGAATATATTTATGGAAAAAGACGACTAAGAGAAATTGATAGACGTGTACGATTCTTGACTAAACGCTTAGAGATCTTAAAAATTGTCGATCCTGATCCGCGTCAAGAAGGTAAAGTTTTTTTTGGCGCTTGGGTAAAATTAGAAGATGATTCAGGAAAATTACATATTTATCGAATCGTGGGGACCGATGAATTCGATCCGAAGAAAAATTGGATATCCATCAATAGCCCTGTTGCCAGAGCGTTAATAGGTCATAAAATTGATGATGAAATATCAGTTGTAACACCTAATGGTAAAACGTATTACGTTATTGTTGATATCAGTTATCAAAAATTAGATGATTAAGTAAATTAAAATAATTTACCGTATTTATTCTGCTACTATGAGAAATTGGCTATATAATTTTATTTAATAATAAATTTAAATTTTTAAACATAATGATCAAAGTTAACCAACTATTTATCTATCCGATTAAATCAATGCAAGGTATTGCATTAACAGTAGCCAATAGTATTGATGGTGGTTTTGAACATGACCGCGTTTTGATGTTAAGTGAACCTGATGGCACTTTTATTACGGCTAGACAATATCCAGAACTGTTGAAACTAAAAACCACATTACACAATAATCAGATAGAGGTTTCGCTGCCAACTAACCAATCAATAATTATTGATTTTGATGAGTTTTCATTAAGCAATGAAGCCACAGAGGTCTGGGGAAATCACTTCACTTCCCATATTGCACCAATAAAAGTTAATCAATTTTTTAGTCATATTCTCGAAAAAGATGTACAAATACGCTGGATAGGTAAACATCTAACCAGAAAAACTAAACGCTATCCTGATGTACCGGTAAGCTTTGCTGATGGTTATCCTTATTTATTATTAAATCAATCTTCATTCAATTATCTGCAACAACAGTGCTCGGAAAAATTAGATATTCGCCAATTTCGTGGCAATATTATTATTGATGGAGCTACTCCGTTTGCTGAAGATGGATGGAAAACGATTAAAATAGGCGAAGTAATTTTTGATATCGTTAAACCTTGTACTCGTTGTGTATTAACCACATTCAATATCAATTCAGCCAAAGCATTACCTAATAATGAACCATTGAGAACTTTAAGTTACTTTAGAGCGGATCGAGAAGGTAAAATCGATTTCGGCATGAATATGATTGCTCGCAATCATGGCACTGTATCTATTGGTGATAAAATTGAGATACTTGAGCGGCAACCAGCTAAAAATTACATAAAAAACTTCCCTAAACAAGCAACAAAAGATTCTCAACCGTGTACAATTACATTCGAAGATAAAAAAATTGTTGGTAATAATCAGCAAACAATTTTAGAACAACTCGAACAACATCATATTTCACTACCTAATTCTTGTCGAGCCGGAGTTTGTGGCCGCTGCTCAGTATTATTAAAAAAAGGCAATGTAGAATCATTAACTCAATCGGCAGTAAAACAAAATAAACGTATTCTTGCTTGTAGTTGTATACCAAAAGGTGATATCACTATAGAACTGTCAAAATGAGAATAACTTTTCTTGCAGAACGAGAAATTTATTAAAATTATAATATAGATAAAAGGTTATTATGGATGTTTAGAAAGTTATTTTTATTTTTATTTATATTTCTGTGTTCGCACTCTACAACTGTACTTTCTTTGAATCATTATAAAATGCGATTTAAGCTTTTTTTCAATAATATTAAATTGATACTAAGATTACCATGTTATAAATGAATAAATGAGTAGAGGTAGCTACTCATTTAAAATAAAATTATGTTAATTAAGAAATAGCTTTTAATTCTAATTGTTCATGCTCAGAACCTATTGAATTTTCTGTTTCTACTAGTGTGTTAACTAAAGCTAATCTGTCATTCATTACTTTGATTGCTTCTGAAAAGTAAAAGGTTTTGTTCATCGCTATAAACGTTGGTTGAGCAATAATACAAAGTGAGGCGTTCTCACCCGCTTCAACCACCAATAAACATATTTGTTGGCCAGTTTCTTGCATATTTACAGTAACAATATCTGCCACTTTAGGCTGGTAAAGCATTGGCTGTTGAGAAAAATACCAGCTTTTAGGCATTTGTGGCTTTAAAAAGTTTGCGGCAACAATTGCATTAATGGATAATTCAATTTTTTGTGAGTCAGTTAACGCCAATGATTGACAGCTATCATAAAACTGGTAGTAAGCCGTTGCATCATCAACTGAAAAAGAAAACTCATTAAATACATCTGGGATTAATATTTTGCTAGCATAATTACAACGAAATAGCATTTCTGATGAAATTTCGAGCATTAAACTGTCATATTCATTATCAAAATACCAACGCCAGCTATCTGTTGGTCGAAAAGCCATTTTCATTGATATTTTATCCTTTCAAATTGAACTAAATTTGAACAAAATATACCATAATTTATATAAAAAATAAATAAAAATTTAAAATAAAAAAATTTTAATTATTTAATTTTTAAAAATTTTATTGCAATTTATCAAAGATCCAAATGATCTAAGTTAGATCCAAATATAGATCTTAATGATCCTTTCGGATCAAATTTAATTTGAATAGAAATAGTAAGTTCATATAATTGTAATTAACAAATTTTTAGCATAAAAAAAGGTGCTATTTAGCACCTTTTAATAATCGATTGATAAAATTAACTTGCAACATTAATACGTTTCATATCAGTCATATAGCTACGAAGTTTACGTCCAATAACTTCGATTGGATGATGACGAATAGCCTCGTTAACATCACGTAATTGCGCATTATCAACACTGCCTTCAGGGATTGCTTTACCTAAATCACCTGCTTGTAACATTGGCATAAATTTCTCTTTTAATAATGGTACAGCAGCATTGGCAAATAAATAGTTACCATATTCAGCGGTGTCTGAAATAACAACATTCATTTCATATAGTCGTTTACGGGCAATAGTATTTGCAATAAGTGGTAACTCATGTAATGATTCATAATATGCTGATTCAGGTAAAATTCCAGACTCCAGCATAGTTTCAAATGCTAGTTCAACACCAGCTTTAACCATAGCAACCATTACAACACCTTGATCGAAATAAGCTTGTTCATCAATCTTACCTTGATATTCTGCCGCTTTTTCAAATGCAGTTTCACCAGTTTCTTTACGCCATTTCAATAAATTAACATCATCATTAGCCCAATCTTTCATCATAGTAGATGAAAACTCACCAGAAATGATGTCATCCATATGTTTACGATAAAGATCAGTCATGATCACTTTTAATTCTTTAGCTAATGCATTAGCGCGTAATTTAGCTGGATTTGATAAACGATCCATCATTAAGGTAATACCACCTTGTTTTAATGCTTCAGTGATCGTTTCCCAACCAAATTGCAATAATTTACACGCATATGCAGGATCTACGCCATCAGCAACCAATTTATCGAAGCAAAGTAATGATCCAGTTTG
This sequence comes from Gilliamella sp. M0364, assembly GCF_016100565.1. Taxonomy (NCBI): domain Bacteria; kingdom Pseudomonadati; phylum Pseudomonadota; class Gammaproteobacteria; order Orbales; family Orbaceae; genus Gilliamella; species Gilliamella sp. M0364. The sequence continues at coordinate 34,131 of NZ_JACFSF010000009.1, forward strand.
TAACATTCCACATAAAATAGTTTGTTCACCCATTAGATCTGATTTAACTTCAGCAACAAAAGAGGATTGTAAAACACCTGCACGATGACCACCTGTTGCAGCCGCCCATGCTTTAGCAATTGCTAGACCTTCGCCTTTCGGATCATTTTCTGGATGCACAGCAATCAAGGTTGGGACGCCAAATCCACGTTTATATTCTTCACGAACTTCTGTTCCTGGGCATTTTGGCGCAACCATAACAACAGTAATATCAGGACGGATTTTTTCACCAACTTCAACGATATTAAAACCATGTGAATAACCTAATGCCGCATCTTTTTTCATTAATGGTTGTACAGCTTGTACTACAGCAGAATGTTGTTTATCAGGAGTAAGGTTGATAACCAAATCAGCTGTTGGAATTAATTCTTCATAAGTTCCTACTTTAAAACCATTTTCAGTAGCTTTTTTCCATGATGCTCTTTTTTCATCAATAGCTTCTTTACGTAGTGCATAAGCGATATCTAAACCAGAATCACGCATATTTAGCCCTTGGTTAAGACCTTGTGCACCACAACCTACGATGACAATTTTTTTGCCTTTTAAAAAATTAGCTTCTGATGCAAATTCATCACGCGCCATAAAACGACATTGACCTAATTGTTCTAATTTTTCGCGTAAATTTAGTGTATTAAAATAATTTGACATTATTCTCTCCATGAGTTGAGTTACTTATAATCAAGTTGTAAGAACTATACCGTAAAAGCATAATTGCGGAAATTGATATATTTAAAATATTATGTTGCATAAATTGCAACATACTTGCTAAGTTAACTACTTTCTTTTACTCTAAGCCACCCCAAATCACTTAACCATTTATTTAATATGGATACTCGTTACAAGCAAGCTAATAAAGAAGCAAAACTTTCATTGCTACTGACTATCATTTACTTCGCTGCATGGGTAATTACTGCATATACTGTCAAAAATCAAACCGGATTTTTGGGTTTACCATTATGGTTTGAACTATCCTGTATATTAGTACCATTAGGTTTTATCTTGTTATGTTTTGTTGTAGTAAAAAAACAATTTAAAAATATTCCACTAGAATAGGCCAGTAAACCGTGCAATTAGATATTATTCTCCCTCTTGTTATTTATCTTATATTTGTATTTGCGTTATCAATTTATGCATATGCAAAACGAAAAAAAATGAACCAATTTACTGATTATTTTATTGGTAATCGGACTATGGGCGGTTTTTTACTGGCAATGACTTTAGCTGCAACTTATATTAGTGCCAGTTCTTTTATCGGTGGACCAGGGGCTGCTTATAAATATGGTCTCGGTTGGGTTCTGTTGTCGATGATTCAAGTTCCAACCGTATTATTATCACTTGGTATTCTTGGCAAAAAATTCGCAATTTTAGCTCGTAAATACAATGCAATAACGCTAAGTGATATGCTCTATTCTCATTATAAAAGCAAGCTAATTGTATGGTTTGCCAGTATAGCTCTTATTGCGGCTTTTATTGGTGCAATGACCGTACAATTTGTTGGTGGGGCCCGATTGTTACAATCATCTGTAGGTATTCCCTATGATATAGGATTACTTATTTTTGGTATCGGTACAGTAATTTATACTGCCTTTGGCGGGTTTAGAGCCAGCATATTAAATGATGCATTTCAAGGGTTGGTAATGATAATTGGCGCTATTTTGCTATTAGTTGCCATTATTTATGCTGGTGGTGGCATTACAAATATTATGGATCGTTTAAATCAGATCGATCCTGCTTTATTAACACCTCAAGGCCCTGACAATTTTATGGACTTCCCTTTTATGGCTTCGTTCTGGGTTCTAGTCTGCTTTGGGGTTGTTGGTTTACCACATACCGCTGTTCGTTGCATGGCTTATAAAGATAGTAAAGCGGTTCATCAAGGCATTATCATTGGTACTGCAGTTGTGACAATCATCATGTTAACTATGCATCTATCTGGCGCCCTTGGAAGAGCAATAATAAGTGATTTAACTATTCCAGACCAAATTGTGCCAACATTAATTATAAAGGTTTTACCACCTTTAGCGGCAGGAATCTTTTTGGCAGCACCATTATCAGCAATTATGTCCACCATTAATGCACAATTATTACAAGTTTCATCAGTAATTATTAAAGACCTATTCTTAACGATGAGACCAAATACTAAATTTAGTGATAAAATGCTTACTCGCATATCAATTATCATAACCTTTATTTTTGGTGGTTTATTAATTGTCGCTGCATGGAACCCACCAGAAATGATTATATGGCTAAATTTGTTAGCTTTTGGTGGACTTGAAGCGGTATTTTTATGGCCTCTAGTACTCGGACTATATTGGAAAAAAGCTAATTCAACAGGGGCATTGTGCTCGATGATTTCTGGTGCTATAAGCTACACACTACTTGCTGTTTATAACATTAAAATTTATGCTTTCCATCCAATAGTACCATCATTACTTATTGGATTAGTTATATTTATTATTGCCAATCATTTGGGCCAAATAGGAAAAAATTATGCCTTGGATTCAACTCAGAATTAACACAACTAGTGATTTAGCTGAAAGTATTAGCGAACAATTAGAAGAATCAGGTGCTGTATCAGTCACTTTTCAAGATACTTTTGATAACCCAGTTTTTGAACCTTTACCTGGCGAAACAAAACTTTGGGGAAATACCGATGTTGTCGGATTATATGATGCTGAAACAGATATTGATGAGTTAAAAGCAATCTTAAATCTTGAGCAATACTCTTATAAAATCGAACAATTGGAAGATAAAGACTGGGAACGAGAATGGATGGATAATTTCCATCCAATGCAATTTGGTAAACGATTATGGATCTGCCCTAGCTGGCGTGAAATACCAGATCCCAATGCGGTTAATGTAATGTTAGATCCTGGTTTAGCCTTTGGTACAGGGACTCACCCTACGACAGCTTTATGCTTAACTTGGCTAGATAGTCTCGATCTTACTAACAAAATTGTGATCGATTACGGATGTGGTTCAGGTATTTTAGCCATTGCTGCGTTAAAATTAGGGGCAGCAAGAGTTATAGGCATTGATATTGATCCTCAAGCGATCCAAGCAAGTCGAGACAATGCTGAGCGCAACAAAGTAAGTAGAAAGATTGAGCTTTATTTAGCAAAAGATATTCCTGATAATTTACAAGCGGATGTGGTAGTAGCTAACATATTGGCTGGACCATTGAAAGAACTTAAACCACAGATTAGTAAATTAGTAAAACCATCAGGAGAACTTGGACTATCTGGTATCTTAGCTAATCAATCGCAAAGCGTATGTGATGCATATCAAGCTGAGTTTGTACTTGATCCGGTTATTGAACAAGATGAATGGTGCCGTATAACTGGTAAAAAATTATAAAAAATTAACATTACCCCTTTTAACTTCGAGAAAAAATGCGTAATATAGCCGGCCTTAATTCGCTTAGTATCGGAAAGGTCAACTTAAAAAACAATCTGATTGCAGCCCCCATGGCAGGAATAAGTGACAAACCGTTTCGGAACTTATGTCACAAATTTGGTGCAGGGATGACTGTCTCTGAAATGTTTTTAGCAAATTCTGACGTTTGGCATACTGATAAATCAGCATTAAGAATGATTTCAAGTGATGATGTCGGTATACGTGCAGTTCAAATCGTTGGCTCAGAGCCGGATGAAATGGCAAGAGCTGCTGAATTTAACGTCAAGCATGGCGCTCAGTTAATTGACATCAATATGGGATGTCCGGCTAAAAAAGTGAATAAAAAATTAGCTGGTTCTGCTTTAATGCAGTATCCAGAACTGATAAAAACTATTTTGCAGAAAGTTGTTGGTGCTGTTGATGTACCAGTAACATTAAAAACTCGGACTGGATGGGATAAAAATAATAGAAATTGCATTGAAATCGCACAAATTGCGCAAGATTGTGGCATAAAGGCCATTACTATTCATGGGCGAAGTCGTGCATGCTTATTCAATGGAAAGGCCGAATATGAATCCATTAAAGCAGTTAAAGAAAAGGTAACTATTCCGGTAATTGCCAATGGTGATATTTGTACCCCAGAACAAGCAAAAGATGTTTTTAAATATACGCAAGCTGATGGTATAATGATCGGCCGAGCGGCACAAGGGCGACCTTGGATATTTGAAGAAATTGCATTCTATTTAGCACACGGACAGTTAAAGAAAAATAAGTCAATTGATGAAGTTGAGCAAATAGTGTTAACACACCTTGAAGAACTTTATCAATTCTATGGAGAATACAAAGGATTACGGATTGCCAGAAAGCATGTAAATTGGTATACCAAGAACTATGCTGGCAGTGATCAATTCAGGCGCTTATTTAGTGTACTTAGCAATACAAGTGAGCAAGTAAAAACACTAAAAGCATTTTTTAGTCAAATTAGAAACAAATAAAAGAGTTAAATATACTATGTCAGAACAACGCGTTACAGCTGCAGCACTTAAATTTACAACTGTAAACTCACAAGACCAAATAACACAAAAACCTTTGCGGGATTCGGTAAAACAAGCTTTAAAAAACTATTTATCACAATTAAATGGTGAAGATCCTACTGATCTATACGAATTAGTGTTAGCTGAAGTTGAACACCCATTCCTTGATATGGTTATGCAATATACTCGTGGCAATCAAACTCGAGCAGCAAATATGCTTGGTATCAATCGTGGTACTTTACGCAAAAAATTAAAACAATATGGAATGAGTTAGTCGATACTTAAACATATATTGTTAGATAATTTAAAAGCGCCTAATCAATAAGGCGCTTTTTGTTTGTTATTTTTTTCCTATGCTATATTTCTCTTTGTTGATAAGAAATAAAAATTAAATTTACCTTTTGATGAAAATCAGTTCATTTCATTTTCATACTTTAAGTGTAAATAAGAAAAATTCTGATTATATTCAAGTATAAAATCAATAAATAGATTGATAATGAACTTTAGTTAAAAGTTTGTTAAAATAGCACGATTTTTAAATTATTTAATCTGGAGAATTTTATGGCAGGTCATAGTAAATGGGCCAATACCAAACATCGCAAAGCAGCTCAAGATGCTAAGCGCGGTAAAATATTTACCAAAATTATTCGCGAACTTGTAACCGCAGCAAAACTTGGTGGTGGCGATCCAGCGTCTAACCCTCGTCTACGTGCTGCTATGGACAAAGCATTATCTAACAATATGACTCGAGATACCATGAACAGAGCAATTGCTCGTGGTGTCGGTGGTGAAGATGATACAAATATGGAAACTATCATCTATGAAGGTTATGGACCTGCAGGTACTGCAGTAATGGTTGAATGCTTAAGTGACAACCGAAACCGAACTGTATCTGAAGTTCGTCACGCTTTTACTAAAACTGGTGGTAACTTAGGTACTGATGGTTCAGTGTCTTATTTATTTACTAAAAAAGGTGTAATCTCTTATCCTGCTGGAACTGATGAAGATCAAGTAATGGATGCTGCGCTTGAAGCTGGTGCGGATGATGTGGTTACTTATGATGATGGTGCAATTGATGTATTTACTACACCAGAATCATTCGGTGAAGTTAAAGATGCACTTGATGCAGCCGGTTTAGTAGCTGAATCTGCTGAAGTTTCAATGATTCCAGCAACCAAAGTTGATCTTGATATTGAGTCTGCACCAAAACTACTACGTCTTATCGACATGCTTGAAGATTGTGATGATGTTCAAGAGGTTTATCATAACGGAGAAGTGTCAGACGAAGTTGCTGCAACACTCTAATGACTATCATTCTGGGTATTGACCCAGGCTCTCGTTTGACGGGTTATGGCGTAATTCGTCAGACGGGACGACAACTTACCTATCTTGGCAGTGGCTGTATTCGCACTGCTGTCGATGATTTACCCACACGATTAAAACGTGTCTATGCAGGTGTAAGTGAAATTATTCTTCAATTTCAACCGGACATGTTTGTTATAGAACAAGTCTTTATGGCACGTAATGCCGATTCTGCTTTAAAATTAGGCCAAGCACGAGGATCTGCAATTGTTGCTGCAGTCAATCATGATTTACCTGTTTTTGAATATGCTGCTCGCTTGGTTAAGCAAAGTGTGGTTGGCACTGGGGCTGCCGACAAAAAACAAGTTCAACATATGGTTAAACTACTATTGAAATTACCAGCAAGTCCTCAGGCGGATGCGGCAGATGCACTAGCCATAGCAATTACCCATGCCCATATGAGTCAACAATTAATCAAATCACATAGATAACCTGAAACTATTATTTATTAATGTCCTGCTTTTATAGCCTAAAAACCCCTTTCCTCAACTTTTATTTCAACCGAATAAAAACGTTAAATTAAAATATCAAATAAACAATCAATTAAAAGTTAGATAAAAAAAAGCACCAATATTATTGGTGCTTTAAGTTCATATTAATTATTCATTAACTATTTCTCTGTTTTACCAGTATAGTTAGCTGGCAACACCACTTTATTCTTATGTTTAGTGAATAATTTCGTTATAAATAAGAAGAATAACGGAACATAGAATATCGCTAAGAATGTTGCCGTTAACATACCACCAATAACCCCTGTACCTACCGCATTCTGACTTACAGAACCGGCACCGCTACTGGTAGCCAGTGGATAAACACCGAGGATAAAGGCAAATGAAGTCATTAAAATTGGGCGTAAGCGTAAGCGACAAGCTTCTAACGTTGCATCAATTAATGACTTACCTTCTTTTTCTAGTGCATCTTTAGCAAATTCTACGATCAAAATAGCATTCTTAGCCGATAGCCCCATCGTTGTTAATAGACCAACGATAAAGTAGATATCATTATCAAGGCCTCTAAACATAGTTGCATATACAGTACCAATAATACCTAATGGGATAACGAATAAGATAGAAATAGGTACAGTCCAACTTTCATATAATGCAGCTAATGATAAGAACACTACAATAATTGAGATAAAATAAAGCATTGTCGTTTGTGAACCTGTTTGACGTTCTTGGTAAGAAATATCTGTCCAATCATACGAGAAACCTTTCGGTAAGTTTTTAGATAATTTTTCCATTATTGCCATAGCTTGCCCAGAACTCATACCTGGTGCAGCTGATCCACTGATGCCCATCGCTGCAACTCCATCATAACGAACTAAAGATGGCGAACCATAACTCTTACTTGTAGTAGCAAATGCATCATAAGGAACCATTTCACCTTTTTGATTTTTAACATGCCAAAAGCTGAAATCATCAGGTAACATTCGATAAGCTGAATCAGATTGTAAATAGACTTTTTTAACCCGATTGTTATAAACAAAATCATCAATATAAGCAGAACCCAATGCTGTTGAAAGTACGGTATTTACGCTACTTACTGCAACACCAAGTGCTTGAGCAGTTTCAAAATCAACATTAATCTTATATTGTGGAACATCTAGCATACTACCTGGACGAACTTGTTGTAGATTAGGATTCTGTGCAGCTTGACCCAATAATTGGAAAAATGCCCCCATCAGTGCCTCATGGCCAAGTCCAGCGGTATCTTTTAACATGTAAGAAAAACCATTTGCCATACCAAGTGATGGCACAGCCGGTACATTAGTAATAATGACACGACCTTCAGTAACAGTAGAAGCAAATCCCCAACCACTACCAACTAATGCATCCACTTTTTGATCCGGGCGTTTCCGTTCATCCCAATCTTTTAAGCGAATAAAACCTAGTCCCATGTTTTGTCCACGACCAACCATACTAAAACCAGCAACGGTAAAGATTTCCTTAACTGAATCAGCTTTTTCATTCATATAAAATTGAGAGGTTTTGTTCAATACACCCATGGTTTGTTCTAATGTCGCACCAGGTGGTAACTCAACCATTACAATCAACACCCCCTGATCTTCATTTGGTAAGAAACCTGTTGGTAAACGGTTAAAGCCAAACACTAAGCCAACAACTATCAAGACATAGCAAACAAATGAAATTAGCGGATAACGAATAAATTTAATCACACCTTTTTCATAGGCATGTAAACTCTTGTTATATAAATTATTAAACTTATTAAAAAACCATTTAGTTCCGATTGAAAGCCAGCTAAACGGAGGTATGCTTTCTAATTTTTCGCCTAACGTAGTTATCTTAACTTTATTTTTCGATGGCGCTTTTAAAATTTGCGCACAAAGAGCTGGTGTTAATACAATTGCCATCAATACTGATAAAGCCATCGATGTTACAATTGTGATTGAAAATTGACGATAGATCCCCCCTGCTGCACCACCATAAAATGCCATTGGTACAAATACCGCTGATAGTACCACGGCGATACCCACTAATGCCGAAGTAATTTGTTCCATCGATTTGACAGTAGCATCATAAGGCGAAAGTCCTTCGTCATGCATAATACGTTCAACGTTCTCAATTACCACGATGGCATCATCGACCAGAAGACCAATGGCAAGCACCATAGCAAACATGGATAATGTATTAATAGTAAATCCACATATATATAAAACTGCAAACGTACCTAACAACACAACTGGTACGGTGATAGTTGGAATAAGTGTAGAACGCAGGTTTTGTAAAAAGACATACATAACGATAACAACCAATATGATTGCTTCAATTAATGTATGAACTACGTTATTAATCGATAACTTAACGAATGGAGTTGTATCATAAGGATAGGCAAATTTGATATCCTCAGGAAAAATCTGTGATAACTCTTGTATTTTTTGGTCAACTTTTGCTGATGTATCGAGTTGGTTTGCACCTGTCGCCAAATAAATACCTAAACCAGCTGATGGTTTACCGTCATAGCGTGAAAGAAAGTTATAATCAGCCGCGCCAATTTCAACTTTGGCGACATCTTTTAATAAGATGTTTGAACCATCTGTGTTAACTCGAACTAAAATATTTTGAAATTGCTCGGGTGTTTTTAACCGTGATTGAGCTGTAATGGTTGCATTAAGCTCTTGTCCTTCAGTTGCTGGTAAAGCACCAAGTTGCCCAGCAGTAACCTGCGCATTCTGCGCCTGAATGGCAGCAATAATTTCCTCAATAGATAGATTAAAATAATTAAGTTTGTTTGGATCTAACCAAATACGCATTGCATATTCAGAACCAAATAACTGAGTATCACCTACCCCTTGTACACGGCGTATCTGATCTTGTACCGTTGAATAAATAAAGTCAGCAATATCTGCTTGCGTTTTTTGAGGATTGGTAGAATAGAAACCAATAACTTTTAGGAAGTTGGTATTATTTTTAGCAACCGACACCCCATTTTTTTGCACACTTTCTGGCAGACGTGATTTTATACTCTCTACTTTATTCAAAACTTGCACTTGCGCAAAATCAGGGCTAGTACCCGGTGCAAAGGTCAAAGTTGTTTGTACAACCCCTTGGGCACTACTGGTTGATTTCATATAGATCAAATTATCCAAACCAGTCAAGTTTTGCTCAATCAATTGGGTAACTGTATTCTCAATAGTTTGAGCATCAGCCCCTGGATAAACAGCAGAAACCGTAACAGCTGGTGGTGCGATATCAGGATACTGTTCAACAGCGAGTAGCTTAATACATAAAGCACCGCCCAGCATCATCATGATAGCAATTACCCATGCAAAAACAGGTCTATCAATAAAAAACTTAGCCATAATTAACTCTACCCCTGTTTTATTTCACGCTGCTTTTGATGATATTGTCTAATTGCTCTTGAGAAAGCGTAGCTGGTTTATCTACCGCTTGAGCCTTCATTGGTTGCCCCCTTTCTACTGCGTTTAAATTAAGTAAACCTGTAGTAATCACTTGTTCACCAACATCAATACCACTGGTAACAACCCAATAACCACTTATACCTGTATAAATTTTAATGTCTTGACGATATTCAACAGTATTATCTGGTTTTAAAATCTTAGCAGTATATTGACCTTTTTGGTTACTAGTAATGCCTTGTTGCGGAACCAATACCGCATTTTTAATTGTACCTAATGTCAATTGTGGTTTTACAAACATCCCCGGTAAGATTTTTCCTTCAGCATTAGAAAATTGCGATCGCAGGGTAACTGTTCCGGTCGTTTCATTAACCGTCATATCTGAAAATTTAATATTTCCTGATAGAGCGTATTTTGAACCATCATTAAAAAATAACTCAACATTGTCACCTTGAGCTGGCTCATAAATAATATTTTCATCTTGAAGATATTTATTATAACGAGTTGCAGCTTCAGTCATATCAACATAGATAGGATCAAGTTGTTGTACTAAAGCTAATGGAGCAGCTTGTCCTGCTGACACTAATGCCCCTTCTGTCACACTTGATTTACCAATATAACCATCAATTGGTGAGTATACTTTAGTGTAGTCTAAATTAACTTTGGCAGCGTGCTCTGCTGCTTGAGCAACTAAAACACTTGCCTCAGCTTGTTTGGCATCAGCAGCAGCTTTATCATATTCTTGTTGACTGATTGATTTGGTATTCAAAAGTCCTGCGTAACGTTTTAAGGTTAGTTGAGCTATATTAGCGTTAGCTTTAGCGCTAGCTACACTGGCCACTGCACTATCATAATTAGCTTGATAAATAGCAGGATCAATTTGATAAAGTGATTGACCCGCTTTAACATTTGAACTTTCTTCAAATTCTCGATTTAGTACAATCCCACTAACCTGTGGTCGGATTTCAGCGATTTGGGAAGCAACAACCCGTCCAGGTAAGTTTATTTTTAGGGTATAGTTTAAAGGTTCAACTTTAAAAACAGTTACCTTTGGTAATTGGCCAGCACCATCTTGTGATTGATTATTATCACAACTGGCTAATAATAGACTAGTTAATGCCACTGGCAGAGTAAGTAATAGCTTATTAAATCTCATATAAAAAAGACCTCGGTAACTTAATAATTATTTTTTTAATAAAAACAATGAATATTATTCAAAAGTGATCGGAGATTTTACAAAAAATATGCATAGATTGTAAGAGTCTTAACACCTTAATAGCACAGAGTTCTAAAAATTAACTGACTTATTGGATTTAAAAGCGAATTTATAAAAAATTTCTATTGATAATTATGATTATTTGTAGAAATAAAGTAATATATACAAATAGTTTTTCGCGCTGTAATAAGTAAGTATGGATTTAACTTAAAAGTAAAAAAATTTCATTATGGTATTTTTTAATCCTTTTTTTTCAATTATATTATTGAATAATTTGAATCTATATTTAATTTAATTCTGAGTGGGTATTATGGATAATTTACGTACTGTTCTAATTGTGGTTGCATCCTTGGTCATTATTGCATTATTAATTCATGGGCTTTGGATCAATAAAAAAGAACGTTCTTCTTTATTTAAGTTAGGCAAAAAAGATAAATTCACAACACATACTCAGCAATATGAAGACATCTATAATGATGATGAAGATGATGTGATTTTACTAACGCCAAAAAGCAAAACAAAACAGGATGATACTAATGTCCATGTTAATGAAGGATTAGTAAAAGAAGAAGAACAACTGCCTCGTCAAGTCGACCTGTTTTCAGATGATGACGACCAACAACCGAAAATCGATATTAAGGTTTCTAATGAATCGACTAGCGATTTTCAATCGAATAGCTTTACTGCTCAACCAGTTAAAGAAAATACTGAAAATGAAAAACCAACTAAAAAAGTTGGTGAGGATATCATAACCGAGCATTCTCAATCGGATGAAAAACTTGAAAAACAAGAAAAAATTACGATAGACGATAGTGAAGAAGCTAAAACTGAAATTATTGTATTAAATGTCACTGGCTTAAATGGCAAGGAACTACAAGGTGATATGCTATTAGCTAGCATCATGCAATCAGGATTCCAATTTGGTGATATGCGTATTTTTCATCGCCATGTTGACCCTGCCGGTAATGGACCAATATTATTTAGTTTGGCGAATATGATCAGTCCAGGACATCTAGATCCTGAAACTATGCACGAATTTACAACACCTGGCGTATCGATTTTTATGGTTGCGCCAACTCATGGAAACAATCAACAAAATTTCAAATTAATGCTACAAACTGCGCAACGTATCGCTGATGATGTTAATGGTGTAGTTTTAGATGATGAACATCACATGATGACACCACAAAAAATCGATAGTTATAAAGAACGCATAAAGAAAGCTTGTAATGAAATTTAAGCTAGCAGTTTAAAATTCCTCATTTTTGCTACTATTCCGCTAAAAAATTAGCGGAATAGTCTGGCTTATATTAGTTAATTGACAATTTTTATTAAAATCTATTGTTCTAAAATACCTATAAATACTATTTTATTAATAAATTTAAAAACCTTCATGTTAATTTAAGAGTTTAAAATCATGCCACAATCAAATATAACTGAACATTCAGTATCGCAATCTGGATCTCACCAAAATGTAATAAAACAGATCTCGACTTTACGTAACCTGATAAGACATCATGAATACTGTTATTATGTGCTGGATACACCTGAAATACCAGATGTGGAATATGATAAATTAATCAAACAGCTACAAAATCTAGAGCTCACTCATCCCGAACTCATTACCCCTGACTCACCAACTCAACGTGTTGGGGGAGCCCCATTATCACAATTTTCTTCGATCAAACATCAACTGCCTATGTTATCTCTGGATAATGTTTTTGATGAATCAAGTTTTATCGCTTTTAATAAAAGAATAAAAGATCGCTTAGAGCTAGATGAAGATCAAGCCGTTGAATACTGTTGCGAGCTAAAACTTGATGGATTAGCTGTAAGTCTGATATATGAAAATGGCCAATTTATTCAAGCTGCTACACGAGGTGATGGCACAACTGGCGAAGATATTACCGCCAATGTACGAACCATAAAAACTATTCCTCTCGTATTGCAAGGTGAAAATGTACCACCTCGTTTAGAAGTTCGTGGTGAAGTGTTTATGACACATAAAGGCTTTACTAAATTGAATGCAGAGGCGGAAAAACGCAACGAAAAAATATTTGCGAATCCAAGGAATGCTGCGGCAGGTTCATTAAGACAGTTAGATCCAAAAATCACAGCCAAAAGACCGCTTACTTTTTTCTGTTATGGCGTTGGTATTTATGAAGGAGCTGACTTACCGAATACTCATTATGCAAGACTAATGCAATTTAAAGCTTGGGGTCTACCAGTAAGTGACAAAGTTCAAATTCGCCATGGTGCAGAAGAAGCACTAGATTATTTTAAGCAAATTGGCGAGCAAAGAATGTCATTAGATTTTGATATTGATGGTGTTGTAATTAAAGTAAATAGCATTGCTGAACAAGAACAACTTGGTTTCGTTGCTCGTGCACCTCGTTGGGCTACCGCATTCAAATTTCCAGCACAAGAAGAAGTAACAAAGCTAAATAAAGTCGACTTTCAAGTTGGGCGTACTGGTGCGATAACGCCTGTGGCCAGATTAGAGCCAGTTTCAGTTGCAGGTGTAATTGTAAGTAATGCCACACTGCATAACAGCGATGAAATCATCCGCTTAGGTATTCGTGAGGGTGATTATGTCACCGTTCGTCGAGCTGGCGATGTTATTCCTCAAATTGTCGCAGTAATTAAAGATCGAAGACCTGTTGATACTAAAGAAATTATTTTTCCAACTCACTGCCCGATTTGTGGTTCAATCATTGTCCGTGATGAAGGAGAAGCGATATCTCGTTGCGCCGGAGGATTAATTTGTCAGGCACAACGTAAAGAGGCCTTAAAACATTTTGTTTCTCGCCGAGCAATGAATGTCGAAGGTTTTGGCGATAAAATAATTGAACAATTGGTTGACAAAGAATATGTGAAAACACCTGCAGATCTTTATAAACTCACAGTACCAATTTTATGTTCATTAGACAAAGTTGGTGAAAAATTAGCTAATAATTTAATGAACGCATTAGATAAATCAAAAAATACGAGTTTAAATCGATTTATTTTTGCACTTGGTATTCCTAATGTTGGTGAAGTAACTGCAGAAAATTTAGTTAATCAATTAGGAAATTTAACAGTAATTGAAAACGCATCTTTGGAACAATTACAATCGGTAAATGATATTGGTGCTGTAATTGCAGAAAGTATTATCGACTTCTTTCAAGAACCTCATAACCGCACGGTAATTGATCAATTAATTAGTGAGGAAATTGGTATACACTGGCCAGATGTAGAAGTAGAACTGTTAACAACAGATTCTCCGTTTTCTAACAAAACCATTGTGTTAACAGGAACTCTATCATTATTAACGCGCGATGAAGCAAAAACCAAATTAAAACAACTTGGTGCTAAAGTAACGGGTAGTGTTTCAAAAAAAACCGACTTAGTAATTGCTGGAGAGTCAGCCGGTTCAAAATTAGCCAAAGCGCAAGAACTGGGAATAAAAGTGATTGATGAACAAGAATTGATAAATTTATTAAATCAATGAATATAAAATAGTGGAATATATTAAGCTAATCAAGCAAAATGGCTTAATCCCAAACTCAAGGAGAAAATTATGCCTTTATTAGACAGTTTTAAAGTTGATCATACTAAAATGAAAGCGCCTTTTGTGCGAATCGCTAAAACCATGGCAACCCCAAAAGGTGACGATATTACAGTATTTGATCTTCGCTTTACTATACCTAATAAAGCACTACTACCTGAAAAAGGTATTCATACTTTAGAGCACTTATTTGCAGGCTTTATGCGTGATCATTTAAATAGTGATAAAGTTGAAATTATTGACATCTCACCAATGGGCTGCCGAACCGGTTTTTATATGAGTTTAATTGGTAAACCTGAAGAATCTTTAGTTGTTAATGCATGGTTAAAGGCTATGCATGATGTTATGAATGTAAAATCTCAATCGCAAATCCCGGAGCTGAATGAATATCAATGCGGGACTTATACCATGCACTCTTTAGATGAAGCCAAAGTGATTGCTGAAAAAATTATCCAAACTGGAATTGAAATATGTCATAATCAAGACATTGCATTAACTGATGCGCAACTTGCCACCATTAATAATTAGGAAATATTTATGCCAAATGTAGTTATTGATTTTTTAGAAGGACGCACCATTGAACAAAAACGTGAAATGGCTAAACGAGTAACTGATGCAATTGTTGAAACACTCAACTGTAAACCAGAGGCGGTGCAAATTATTATGCATGAAGTATCAAAGGACCAAATTGCTAATGGTGGCGTACTAAGATGCGACAAAGATTAATAAATTAATTTATTTCTAAATAAAAATTAACCTCAAAATCGATAATAGATTTTGAGGTTAAACGATTAAATAATTACAACAACTAAATTAAAAATATAGCAACTTCGTAAAATTCTCTTTTTAAAGAGTTAATGATTACAGTGGTGTAAATGTAGTATATGTCCTAATTTATTAGCTTTAGTCGCTAAATAATGTTCATTGCTTGGATTTTCTCCCACTTCTAAAGGCACTCGTTCAGTAACGTTAATTCCCGCTTGTTCAAGAACTTTTATCTTTTCCGGATTGTTAGTTAATAATCGAACTTGAGACACATTTAGTAACCTAAGCATATCTGCACATAAGGTGAAATCACGTTCATCAGCAGCAAAGCCTAATTGTTCATTGGCCTCAACAGTATCTAAACCCTGATCTTGTAGGGCATAAGCCCTAATTTTATTTAGCAAACCAATATTACGCCCTTCTTGACGATGATAAATCAAGACACCTTTACCCTCTTTAGCTATCTGCTTCAATGCAGCTTCTAATTGAAAACCACAATCACATCGTAAACTAAATAATGCATCGCCCGTCAAACATTCAGAATGAACACGTGTTAATATGGATGAATGATCATTAATGTCACCAAACACTAATGCGACATGATCCTTACCTGTTGCAATTTCTTCAAAACCAACAATAGTAAAACATCCCCACGGGGTTGGTAGTTTAGCTTGTGCAACATGTTTTAATTGCATTATTATCTCCAAGTTTCATCACAACATGATTAAGATTTTTTAAAAGAAAATCGTGTTTCCATGTTAAAATAAATAAAATTTTATGCTTAATTGAGTTTTAAATGGGGTTAGTAATAAAAAAAACAATAGTGCCATTGATCTTATTTCTGATTATACCGTTATCTGTTATAACCGTAAATTGGCAGTGGCAACCAATGTCAATAAATAATATATCTAAATATTTATTTTGGGTAACTGAAACAGCTAGTTTTCCGTGGGCAATAATAACATCTGGGCTGTTTTTTTTACTCTTTTACCTAAAACTTGTTAATAAAAATAAAAAAACATTATTACTATTATGGTTAGTTTTAGTCAGTGCAATGTTAGGTGGGCAAGTTGTTAAGAGTATCATCAAACAACAAACTGCTGAATCCAGACCTTATGTTATATGGTTAGATAAAGAGTTTAATCTTGATGAAAAGCAATTTTATTCACAAACAAGAGCAGAACGTAAAGCTAATATTGAAAAATTATTAGCCAATTCAACCATTATTCCTACATGGTTATCTAATCATTGGCAAAGTGAAACAGGTTATGCTTTTCCTTCTGGGCACACTTTATTTGCAGCCACTTGGGCTTTATTAGCCATAATGCTGCTAAGTTTTAAACGACATTTTTTTATTGTATCAATCATTACTATTTGGTCATTGCTCATTGAAACGAGTCGACTATTATTAGGCATGCATTCTGCTTATGATTTAATATTAGGGATATTGCTAGCCTGGTTAATTTCACTTATCTGCTGTTTTTATGTTAAAAAATGGCATATAGTAATGGAATAAAGCAAAAGAAAAGAATAGTTTTAAAGAAAAGAATTAGGTAATATCAATTTTTTAATAAAAATAATAAGGTTAGCATTATGAAATTAGTAATATCAATTTTATTGATAATTCTTATTTTCGCCATTTCGATAACTATAGGTTCAGCTAATAATCAAATAGTAACTTTTAACTATTTAATTGCTAAAACTGAAGTCAGATTATCTGTATTACTGGCAATATTATTTGGTTCAGGTTTTTTAGTTGGCTGGATATTAACTGGAATATATTTCTTAAAATCTAAATTCCAACATTCATCGACGAAACGTAAATTGAATAAATTACAAAAAAGATATGATGAAGACATATCTAATCATCAGAAAATGAATTTAACCAATACCAATTAAAAAAGGTAATTATGTTTGAATTGTTATTTCTGTTACTGCCAATAGCCGCTGCTTATGGCTGGTATATGGGTGACAGAAATGCCAAACAAAAATATTTAAATCAATCGAATCGATTATCTCGAGAATACGTGGATGGTCTAAATTTTCTTTTGTCTAATCAAAAAGATAAAGCTGTTGACATTTTCCTTGATCTACTTAAAGAAGATGATGGTACCCTCGAAGCGCATCTAACACTAGGAAACCTATTCCGTTCACGTGGCGAAGTTGATCGCGCAATACGTATTCACCAAGCATTAATGGAAAGTTCATCATTAACATTTGATCAACGATTATTAGCAATTCAGCAACTTGGACGAGACTATATGGTTGCGGGGCTTTATGACCGTGCCGAAGAGATGTTTTTACAATTGATTGATGAAGAAGACTTCCAGCAACATGCTCTACAACAGTTACTTATCATTTATCAATCTACAAGCGAATGGAACAATGCGATTAATATCGCAACCAGACTGGTAAAACTTGGCAATGAAAAATATAAGATCGAAATCGCCCAATTTTACTGTGAACTAGCTGCACTCGCTATCGCTGATGATGATTTAGAACAAGCATACAACCTATTAAAAAAGTCGGCTACTGCCGATGCTAATTGTGCTCGTACTTCATTAATGCTTGGACGAGTATTAATGGTTCAAGACAAAATCGAACAAGCAATTGAATCTTTTCAACAAATAATAAACCAAGACAAAGCTTTTATTGGCGAAGCCTTACCACTATTAAAAGAATGTTATACACAAATAAATCAGCCACAACTATTCAAACAGTTTTTAGAAATTTGTGTCAAACAAGACACTGGTAATGTAGCAGAACTGATGCTTGCCGATATTGTTGAAAAAAATAATGGGCTAGATGCGGCTCAATATTACCTTTATCGTGAATTATTAAAACACCCAAATCTTAAAGGTTTTTACCGATTAATGGATTACCATGTAGCTGATGCTGAACAAGGAAAAGCCAAACAAAGTCTATTACTTCTTCGAAATATGGTAGGTGAACAGATAAAAACAGTTCCCAATTACCGGTGCAAAAAATGTGGATTTACCGTTAATACCCTCTACTGGTTGTGCCCAAGCTGCCGTTCATGGTCAACCATAAAGCCAGTTCGAGATTTCGAACATCATTCAAATAATTAAAAGAGTTTAATATGTTTCTAATTGATTCGCACTGTCATTTAGACAGTTTGGACTATACAAATAAAACGCTTGATAGCGTTTTGCAAGAGGCATTAAATAATGATGTCAAACATTGTCTAAGTGTTGCAACAACATTGTCGGGTTATGAAGCGATGAAAGCAATGCTAATGCCATATAAAAAACAATGCTCGTTTTCATGTGGTATTCACCCACTCAATTTAGATGATGAACCTTACGACACCGAGCGTTTTGCTCGTCTTGCACAAGAAGATAATGTTATCGCTCTTGGCGAAACAGGTCTTGATTATTACTATCAACAAGATAATCTTGAATTACAGCAATACAATTTTATACAACACATTCACTTAGGTAAACAATTAAAAAAACCAATAATTGTCCACACCCGTAACGCTAAACAAGATACCCTAAAAATATTAAAAGAAGAGCAAGCTTACGCGGGTGTCTTACATTGTTTTACTGAAGATATTGATACAGCTAAAGCTTTATTAGATATTGGTTTTTATATTTCATTTTCAGGGATTATCACCTTTAAAAATGCCGAATCTCTGCGAGAAGTAGCAAAATTTGTGCCTTTAGATCGCATTTTGATTGAGACTGATTCTCCCTATTTAGCGCCTGTTCCCTATCGGGGAAAAGAAAATCAGCCCGCTTATGTTAAAGAGGTAGCTAATTATTTAGCTGCACTAAAAGGTGTAACTCTTGATACTATTGCACAACAAACTACAACAAACTTTTGTCAATTATTCAATTTAAAAGGAGTAATTAATGAGTAACAAATTAACAATCAATTGGGATGACTTTTTAACTAATTATTGGCAAAAAAAACCAGTTATTTTACGTAATGCTTTTAGTAATTTTATCGATCCTATCTCCCCTGAAGAACTAGCTGGTCTTGCCATGGAAGAAGAAATTGAAAGTCGAATTGTTACTAACAAAAATGGAAAATGGGACGCAAAATATGGGCCATTTATTGACTTTAGTGACTTAGGTGAAGATCATTGGAGCCTACTTGTCCAAGCTGTCGATCATTGGCATGAGCAAGCAGCTACTTTAGTTGAACCGTTTAAATGCATTCCACAATGGCAATTTGAAGACCTAATGATATCTTAT
The DNA here is from genome assembly GCF_016100565.1 of Gilliamella sp. M0364. Lineage (NCBI taxonomy): Bacteria > Pseudomonadati > Pseudomonadota > Gammaproteobacteria > Orbales > Orbaceae > Gilliamella > Gilliamella sp. M0364. The sequence continues at coordinate 53,587 of NZ_JACFSF010000009.1, forward strand.
GCAACCCAAGGTGCTGGCGTTGGCCCTCATATTGATAATTATGATGTATTTATCATTCAAGGTAAAGGCCGCCGTCGTTGGCAAGTTGGTGATCGTAATCCTAATTATAAACAATTTAGTGCTCATAAAGCTTTATTACATGTTGAAGATTATCAACCTATTATTGATGAGGAAATTACTGCTGGAGATATTTTATATATTCCAATTGGTTTTCCACATAATGGGATATCGATTGGCGAATCACTTAGTTATTCGGTAGGATTTAGAACCCAAACATCACAAGACTTATTAAGTGGATTTGCTGATTATGTAATTGATAACTTACCTAATGGCATCTTCTATCAAGACCCTGACTTAAAGTTACCTAGCGATCCGTATCTAATCCAACCATATGAAATTGAAAAGCTTAAAAATCAAATGATTGATTTAATAAATAATCCAGCTTTATTTAATGATTGGTTTGGTAAACATATCACAATGCCTATGCATGAACTAAATATCATTCCTGTTCAACCAGCTTATGATTTAGATGAATTCGAAGCTATTCTCAAAGCTGGAGCTGAACTCTACCGAGTTCCTAGTATCCGTATCCTAAAAATCGGTGATACCGCCTATATCAACGGAAAAAAAATACCTCTACCAATGACAACAATTAATTTGTTATGTGAAACTGAAGTACTTTGCTATGAGCAAATACAAGACGATGTAACCTTAGATGTCATGTTAAAATTTGTTAATCTTGGTTATTGGTATTTTGCCGAAGAGTAAAATTTTCATCTTAACAATATCGGTTACTAAGCTATCGGCTAACATCCGTAAAATGGCAAAATTATCGACTAATTTGTCTAAAAAATTAGATATTTTTCAATATTAAACAGATAATTTTGCCAAAACAACAATAAATAAAATAAAAGCTGATATTTTTGGATTTTCATTTAGCTTTTTACCATTTTTAAGTATATACTTGCCCCCGCTTTTTGAGCCCCTTCGTTTAATGATGAGTTAAACAAAATAACGCTTAGATTGAACCACTATCTTTTTATTGACTTGAGGTAAACATGAATATTAATGCAAGCATGACCAACCAAGCTGAGAGTGAAAGCGCACAAACAACTCCTTATCAAAAACGTACTTTATTTGCATCAACAGTAGGATATGCATTAGACGGTTTAGATATGATGATTTTAGGTGTTTGTTTTAGCCTAATTGCAACTACTTTTAACCTAACCAAATCCGATCTAGGTACATTAACTTCGGCGACATTATTAGGGGCTGTATTAGGTGGAATTCTTTTCGGCGTACTTGCTGATAAATTTGGCCGTGTTAGAGTATTTTCATGGACAATTTTAATCTTCTCATTATTTACAGGCCTTTGTGCTATTTCACCAAATTATGAAAGCTTTTTAATTTTTCGCTTTCTTAGTGGCCTTGGTTTGGGAGGTGAATTTGGTATAGGCATGACATTAGTATCAGAAAGTTGGCCTAAACACAAACGTTCCAGAGCAACTTCAATTGTGGCATTAGGCTTTCAAGTGGGAATAATTCTTGCCGCCCTAACCGTTAATTTTATTGGTGAAGTGCATGGTTGGCGCTGGGCATTTGCCATGGGTGTATTACCTGCACTATTTGTTGCATGGACGCGTAAAGGTTTAAAAGAGCCTGAAATTTGGCAAAACTTAAAAGATCAAAATAAAAATAAAATAGCCATCGGAAAACTATTTAAAACCCCTAGAATCACAGCTACCACTATTGGTTTAACTATTGCTTGTGCAGTACAAAACTTTGGGTTTTATGGATTAATGGTTTGGATGCCTAATATGATTGCGACTGAATTAAAACTACCATTCAAAAATACGATGTTTTGGACCATATCAACCACGATTGGTATGTCATTAGGAATCTTAATTTTCGGTTGGTTATGTGATAAATTTGGTCGTCGCCCATCTTATATAATATTTTTACTTATATCAGCTATTTCAATATGGTTCTATTTTCACCAAACTGATATGTTAGTTTTAATACTATTTGGTTCAGTTATCGGCTTTTTTGTTAATGGTATGATGGGTGGATATGGGGCTTTGTTGGCTGAACATTATACAACGGATGCCCGTTCAAGTGCTGAAAACATTATATTTAACGTTGGTCGTGGTATTGCGGGTGTATCGCAAGTACTCATTGCCTATCTAGCGACTGTTTACTCCATCAGTTATGCATTAGCACTACTTTCTGGAGCTTACTTGTTATCAGCAATAGCCTTTATCTTCTTAATTCCAGAAACCAAAGGCAAAGCATTAGAGTAATTACATAAAAAACAGGGCTTAAAGCCCTGTTTTGCTAATAAAAATACTAATTATTTTTAACTATTTTGCATCACAATCAGCTGGTTTTAAGTGTATACTAAATACCATTTCATCTTTAATATAATAATTGTGAATCGCACCCTCGGGAAAAGCATTTTTAAAGTCTTTCATTTCGCTATTATCTGAACAATAAAGAGTTTTTAATGCATCAGCAGTAACTTTTTTACTTTGATCAATATCCAAATCATCTTTAGATACATCCATTACATATTTATAGTTAATTGAATTATTCTCTTTATAAAGATCAACTAGGTTAGAATATTCATTCACTTTTACTGGTAGTAAACGTTTAGCTTCACTAATATATTTATCCTGAGCTTTACTTAGATCTGGCTTAGTTGCCTGGGTATCATTTGAAACTGGTGCAGTTTTTGCTGGCTCACTATTAGTACTATTATCAGCTGGTTTAGATTTTGAATCATCACAACCAAATAGAGCAGCAGCTATAAAGATCAATGCTGAATATTTTAAACCTTTCATATAAATTCCTTATTATAAAATTAATTAATCACTTAATTAGATGAAGAAGACTATTAAATTGTAAATTATAACTATAAAAAAATACACAACTTTAATAGTAAAGAAGAAAGAAAAAATGATTTTTATACAATATATAAAAAGGGCTACAATAGCCCTTTAACATATTGTAATTATTATAAATTAATTAATATGCATACCACCAGTTACACCATATACTTCGGCGGTGGTATAGCTTGATTCTTCTGATGCTAAATGCACATACACGCCAGCTAGTTCTACCGGTTGCCCCGCACGTTTTAATGGTGTTTGTTTACCGAACTCTGGAATCACTTCACTTGGTTGACCACCACAAATTTGTAATGGTGTCCATACTGGACCTGGTGCTACACAATTAACACGAATACCTTTACTACCTAATTGCGCAGCTAAGCCACGAGTGAACGCGATAATCGCCGTTTTGGTTGAAGCATAATCCAATAAGTTACCACTTGGTTGGTAAGCTTGCACCGAAGAAGTGGTAATAATCGTCGAACCCGGTTTTAAATAACCCAATGCGGCTTTGGTTACCCAAAATAGTGAAAACACATTGATTTCAAAGGTTTTAATGATTTGTTCCGTAGTCAATTGCATAATATCTTCTACAGCTGTTTGTTTACCAGCCACTAAGGTTAGATTATCAAGCCCACCTAATTTTTTATGCGCTTCATCAACTAATTTTTTGCAAAATACCTCATCACTTAAATCGCCTGGAATCAACACTGCTTTACGCCCTACAGATTCGATAACTTTCGCTACATCTTCAGCATCTTTTTGTTCCGCCGGCAAATAGTTAATTGCTACATCAGCACCTTCTTTTGCATAAGCAATAGCTGCTGCACGACCAATCCCTGAATCACCACCAGTAACCAACATTTTTCGACCTTCTAACCGTTGATGACCTTGATAACTTTTTTCACCACAATCAGGCACTGGATCCATTTCATATTGTAAGCCAGGAGGAGTTTGTTTTTGTTTAGGAAACTTGTCATGATGATATTTGGTTGTGGGATTATAGGTTTGCTTACTCATAATTTTCTCCTAAGTTAGACATGTATTTGTAGACAAATTCAATATAACTTAAATAAAATCAATTAATAATCACAAAATCCTATTGCCAGACATATTTTATATCTTTAAAATACTTAATTAATTCAATTAATTATATTAACCGATAACACACTGTAAAAAATAATAACCATTGATAACCAAAAAAATTTGAGAATAAAGTAACAGTGACTTCCTTGAATGGCCTAGCGAGGACAGAAGAAACTTATGCTAAAACCATGACTGATGATAAATTGAACAACAAAAATAGTGTAACAAATAAATTAACATTAAGCTAGCAATGCAAGTTTAATAATAATTATTTATTAGTTGGGCAATTAGTCACAACTACTGTTAGCACTCTTTACCCATCTATATATAAGATTATTTCTAATTACTTTTACTTAACTCCCATGACAATCTGCAGGGGTTAATTCAACCACGATAATCTCTTTAGTATCAATAAAATAATGATAGTTTGCACCATCAGGAAATGCTGTTTTTAACTGCTGCATTTCTTCATTATTTTCACAATAAGCCTTAAACAAGGCTTGACGGATAGTATCAAGCGTACTTGGCAATAATAACGTATGTTCAGAGGTATTTTTAACCTCATATTGATAATTGACGATATTACGATCTTTATCTTTATCAATACCAATTAAAGTCGTTAACTCATCAATCGCAATGGGTAAAGATTTCTTGATAGGTTCAATCATTGCATTTTGTACCGCAACAAGTGATTCATCATTAACATTATCTACGGTATTTTCTTTCGCTTTCTCACAGCCAAACACTAAAACACTTACTAGTAAAAATGTAACCAATTTAAGTATTTTCATATAGGTATCTCTTAATGAGTAATAAATAATGATTAGCAATACAAGGTTAAAAAAGTTAGTTTACTTTTAAGCTCAATGATTGATATTTATACACTAACCAGCCATAAAATGCCAAACTAAAACCAAAATTAATCTTTTTTAAGAATTAAAAAAACCCCTTTCCTCAAAAATTTTTTCAAACAATAAACATACTAATTAAAACTGCTTTTAAAAAAAGCATAAAAAAGAGTTGCACTTTTTTTTAAAACGAGTATTTTGATTAAATATTTTTTCAAAAATGACAAAAGAATTACAGAAACATTATGAATTTTTCACTCATCGTCGTCCTCATTAACATTATTGTCAGCGTGGTCATTATTCCAACGCGGGGGCGTCTTTTGAGTTAAATATATGGTTACCATATTTCAAAAACCCCCGCCCCAAAAAGCGGGGGTTTTTTTATGAACAATTTTGACATTAAAAATAAATGAGCAAAAGTAACAAGTGAGGAATAAATGTTAGGAACACAGTGGATAGTAAAAACCTTAAAAGGAAAAGGCATTACCACCGTTTTTGGATATCCTGGTGGTCAAATTATGCCTCTATACGATGCACTTTATGATGGTGGAATTGAACACGTACTATGCCGTCATGAACAAGGTGCCGCAATGGCAGCCATTGGTTATGCTCGCGCTACCGGCAAAATTGGAGTTTGTATTGCAACATCAGGCCCTGGTGCAACCAATATTATTACAGGCCTTGCTGATGCATTAATTGATTCAGTACCCGTTATAGCCATTACCGGACAAGTTCCAACTACATTAATTGGCACTGATGCCTTTCAAGAAGTTGATGTTTTAGGCTTATCCTTAGCTTGCACCAAACATAGCTATTTAATTGATGATGCCACCCAGTTGCCGAATACCTTACAAGAGGCTTTCAATTTAGCCAATTCGGGCAGGCCGGGACCAATATTAATTGACATCCCAAAAGATATCCAGCTTGCCGAACATGATTACCAAACCTATTTAACACCGACAACCATAAAAACTCCTTCTGATAATGCTCAATTATATCCAATCTCATCTGACGAGATAACTCTTGCTAAACAAATGATTTGCCAAGCCGAAAAACCAATGCTTTATATTGGTGGTGGCGTTGGACTATCAAATGCAATTGCAGAAATGCGTGAATTTATGAACTTAACGCAAATACCTAGTGTATCGACATTAAAAGGACTCGGTGTTGCTGATCTTAACAATCCTTATTACTTAGGATTAATTGGTATGCATGGTGCCAAAGCAGCTAATTTAGCGGTACAAGAGTGTGATTTACTGATTGCTTTAGGCGTTAGATTTGACGATCGAGTAACAGGCAAGCTTAATGAATTTGCTAAACATGCTAAAGTCATTCATATCGATATTGATCAGTCTGAAATCAATAAATTACGCCAAAGCCATTTAGGATTGCAAGGTGATATCAAACATGTTTTACCAATGCTTCATCAAACTGTCTCTATTAAAGATTGGCACGAGAGAATTAAACAATTAAAGGCGCAACACCCTACCCGCTACGATCATCCCGGGGAAGCCATCTATGCACCGGCATTACTAAAACGTATTTCAGAAAGAAGGCCTGCCAACAGCATAATTACTACTGATGTCGGTCAACACCAAATGTGGACAGCACAACATATGAGTTTTAATCATCCACAAAACTTTATTACTTCCAGTGGATTAGGAACAATGGGCTTCGGTCTACCCGCTGCTATAGGAGCACAAATGTCCAGACCTGAAGATATGGTAATTTGTGTATCTGGTGATGGTTCTTTTATGATGAATGTACAAGAATTAACCACAATAAAACGTAAAAAATTGCCAGTAAAAATTGTGTTAATTGATAATCAACGCTTAGGTATGGTCAGACAATGGCAAGAACTGTTTTTTAATGAAAGATATAGCGAAACCAATTTATCGGATAACCCAGACTTTCTAATGTTAGCTAAAGCATTTGATATTCCGGGACAAATGATCAGCAATAAAGCGGAAATCGAACCAGCACTTGATAATCTATTTAATTCATCCGGTGCTTACTTACTGCATGTATGTATTGATGAACTAGAAAACGTATGGCCACTAGTACCACCAGGGGCAGCAAATGAAAATATGTTAGATAAAAGTAATAAGGAGTAAGTGATGAATCAATTAGCGACACATCAATTTACTATAAAGGCCAATGATAAATTAGGTTCTCTTGAACGCATTTTACGAGTTGTTCGCCACCGTGGCGGACATATACAACAGATGCAAATGCAATCAATTGATAATCATTTATTTATCTTAAATCTAACATTAACTACGGAACGATCGCTATCATCATTACAAAGCCAAATTGGCAAATTGGAAGATGTTATAGCGATTGAATAAAGCTTACAATAAACCTTATTCAAACAATAGGTTAAATAAAAAAGAGTATTTTTTATAGAAGTTAAACAAACAAAAAAGTGATGTATAATGCTTACCATTAAATGAATAAAAGCAGTATATATGCTTAACAAAAGTAAATTTAAGAGGAAAACAAAAAATGGGTACTACAGCAAAATCTGATTATATTTGGTTAAATGGCGAAATGGTTCCATGGGCAGATGCTAAAATACACGTAATGTCACATGCCCTGCATTATGGTACTTCAGTATTCGAAGGTGTCCGTTGTTATGAAACAAACAAAGGGCCAGCAATTTTTCGTCATAAAGAACATGCACAGCGCCTATTGAATTCAGCTAAAATTTATCGTTTTCCTGTTCCTTATTCACTTGAAGAGATCATGGAAGCAACCCGCCAAGTAATTAAGAAAAACAATTTAAAAAGCGCATACATTCGTCCATTAGCATTTATTGGTGATGTTGGTATGGGTGTTATTCCACCAGCAGGTTATCAAACAGATGTTATGATTGCCGCATTCCCATGGGGTGCCTACCTTGGTGAAGACGCCTTAGAACAAGGTATTGATGCCATGGTATCATCATGGAATCGTTTTGCTCCAAATACCATTCCAGCAGCAGCAAAAGCTGGTGGTAACTACTTATCATCACTACTTATCGGATCTGAAGCTCGTGCTAATGGCTTCCAAGAAGGGATTGCATTAGACGTTAACGGTCAGCTTTCTGAAGGTTCAGGTGAAAACTTATTTATCGTTAAAGACGGTATCTTATTTACCCCATTACTATCATCATCTGCACTTCCAGGGATCACTCGTGATGCCATCATTACCCTTGCTCGTGATTTAGGCATTGAAGTACGTGAACAGACTCTATCTCGTGAATCACTATATCTTGCTGACGAAGTGTTTATGACCGGTACTGCGGCCGAAATCACACCTGTACGAAGTGTTGATCGTATTCAAGTTGGTATTGGTCGTTGTGGCCCAATCACTAAACAAATCCAACAAACATTCTTCGGATTGTTCGATGGCAAAACTGAAGATAAATATGGTTGGTTAGATCTAATTAAATAAGCTTTGATAAGAACCGCCGATTAAGATTAATTTGGCGGTGTCATCATTTTACTATTTATTAAGAACTCAAAAATGTACCGATAGAAATCGGTCGCTTGCATTAGGAAAAATTGGGAGCAACAAATGCCTAAATATCGTTCGGCAACCTCAGTTGAAGGTCGCAATATGGCAGGCGCCCGCGCCTTATGGCGTGCAACAGGCGTAAAAAATGAAGACTTTGGTAAACCCATCATTGCAGTGGTTAATTCATTCACACAATTCGTACCGGGCCATGTCCACTTAAAAGATATTGGTCAACTAGTGGCAAAAGAAATTGAAGCTTGTGGAGGTATTGCCAAAGAGTTTAATACTATTGCTGTTGATGATGGTATCGCTATGGGCCATGGTGGTATGCTTTATTCATTACCATCTCGAGAACTCATTGCCGATTCAGTTGAATATATGGTTAATGCACACTGTGCTGATGCTATGATTTGTATCTCAAATTGTGACAAAATTACTCCAGGGATGTTAATGGCGTCTCTGCGCTTAAACATTCCAACTGTGTTCGTCTCTGGCGGTCCAATGGAAGCAGGTAAAACTAAACTGTCAGATCAAATCATCAAACTCGACTTAGTTGATGCTATGATCCAAAGTGCTAATCCTACTGTTAGCGATGCTGACAGCGAGGCTATTGAACAATCAGCCTGCCCGACTTGTGGATCATGCTCGGGGATGTTTACTGCTAACTCAATGAACTGTTTAACCGAAGCATTAGGCCTCTCTTTACCGGGTAATGGCTCACTGGTTGCCACTCACAAACAACGTGAACAACTTTTCTTAAATGCAGCTAAGCGCATTGTTGAAATAACCAAACAGTATTACGAACATGATGATGTAGCTTATTTACCTCGATCAATTGCAACTAAAGCTGCTTATGAAAATGCTATGTCTCTTGATATCGCCATGGGTGGCTCAACAAATACCGTATTACATTTACTTGCCACAGCACAAGAAGGTGAAATAGACTTTACCATGTCTGACATCGACAGGTTATCACGCAAAGTTCCTCATCTATGTAAAGTTGCGCCAAGTACCGCAATTTATCATATGGAAGATGTCCACCGTGCTGGTGGTGTGGTCTCCATCATGTCTGAACTGGACAAAGCCGGATTACTAAACCGTAACGTACATAACGTACTTGGTTTAAGTTTACAAGAAACCTTTGCCAAATATGATATTACGCAAACAACTGACGAAGCCGTCAAAAAAATGTATCGCAGTGGTCCGGCAGGCATTCGCACCACCAAGGCCTTCTCTCAAGATTGTTATTGGGATAGCTTAGATGATGATCGTGAAAATGGCTGTATTCGTGATAAGGCGCATGCTTATAGTCAAGATGGTGGATTAGCAACCCTTTATGGTAACGTCGCCCAAGATGGCGCTATTGTAAAAACCGCCAGTGTTGCTGCCGAAAACTTAGTCTTCCGTGGTCCGGCCAAAGTTTATGAAAGCCAAGAAGATGCTGTTGATGCAATTTTAGGTGGCAAAGTAGTGGCAGGCGATGTGGTAGTGATTGTCTACGAAGGACCAAAAGGTGGACCAGGTATGCAAGAGATGCTCTATCCGACAAGTTACTTAAAATCAATGGGGCTTGGTAAAGCCTGTGCATTAATCACTGATGGTCGTTTTTCTGGTGGTTCATCGGGGTTATCTATTGGTCACATTTCACCAGAAGCTGCTAATGGTGGGGTGATTGGTCTTGTTCGTGATGGCGATATTATCGATATCGACATCCCAAATCGTAAATTAGAGCTCATCGTACCAGAAGATGAATTAGAACGTCGCCGTGTCGCAGAACTTGCTCGTGGTGATAAAGCCTTTACTCCTCATAATCGTGACCGTTATGTCTCATATGCACTAAAAGCTTATGCTAGCTTAGCAACTAGTGCAGACAAAGGTGCGGTACGTGATAAAAGCAAATTAGGTGGTTAATGTGAATCAACAAGCTAACAAACTAACCGGCGCTGATTATTTAAAAGCTACACTATGCAGTGCAGTGTATGATGTTGCCCAAGTGACGCCACTGGAACATATGGAAAAAATCTCCTCTCGTTTAAAAAATCAAATTTTTGTTAAACGAGAGGATCGTCAATTAGTCCATAGTTTCAAAATTCGTGGCGCCCAAGCCATGATAGCCAGCTTAAGCCCTGAAGAACGTAAATGTGGTGTAGTTGCCGCATCAGCCGGTAATCATGCCCAAGGTGTTGCATTTTCAGCAACTAAATTAGGGATTAAATCGCTAATTGTCATGCCATTAAATACGGCAGATATCAAAGTCGAAGCCGTAAAAGACTTTGGTGGTGAAGTATTACTTTATGGAGCCAATTTTGACGAAGCTAAAGCCAAAGCAATGGAGCTGGCCAAGCAACAAAATCGGATTTTTATTCCACCTTTTGATCATCCACTAGTTATCGCCGGTCAAGGCAGTATTGCTATGGAACTGCTGCAACAAAATGCCAAGCTTGACCGCATTTTTGTGCCTGTCGGTGGTGGCGGACTCGCTGCTGGTATTGCCGTATTAATTAAGCAAATCATGCCATCAATAAAAGTGATTGCTGTTGAACCTGAAGATGCGGCCTGCTTGAAAGCGGCTTTAGTTGCAGGACATCCAGTCGATCTTGATCGGGTTGGTTTATTTGCTGAAGGTGTTGCAGTTAAACGAATTGGTGATGAAACATTTAGACTCTGTCAGCAATATATTGACGATATCATTACTGTTGATAGCGATGAAATCTGTGCGGCAGTTAAAGATCTATTTGATAATGTACGTGCCATTGCAGAACCATCGGGTGCAGTAGCATTAGCTGGTCTTAAAAAGTATGTCGAACAAAATAACATTTGTGGTGAAAATTTAGCCCACATTTTATCTGGAGCTAACTTAAACTTCCATAATCTACGTTATGTATCTGAACGTTGTGAATTGGGTGAAAAACGTGAAGTACTCTTAGCGGTAACTATACCTGAACAAAAGGGAAGCTTTTTAAAATTTTGCCAATTATTAGGTGGACGAGCAGTCACAGAATTCAACTACCGCTATCATGACGACAAATCAGCTCGCATATTTGTTGGCGTTAAAATTGCCAAAAGCAATGAAAAAGATGAAATCATGCAAGAACTCAGCGCAGCTGGTTATCAAGTCGTCGATCTCACTGATGACGAAATGGCCAAACTACATGTTCGTTATATGATTGGTGGTAAACCATGCCAACCTATTAACGAACAAGTTTACAGTTTTGAGTTTCCTGAATCACAAGGTGCTTTGCTTAAGTTTTTACAAACGCTAGGTACTAGCTGGAATATATCAATGTTCCATTATCGTAGTCACGGTACCGATTATGGCCGAGTGTTAGCTGCTTTTGAAATAGATAAAGCTAGCCATACAACCTTTACAAAACATTTAACCGAGTTGGATTATGGTTTTAATAATGAAACTGAAAATCCATCACTTAAATTATTCTTAACCAATGAATAATTTAACTGCCCCTAAAATAAATTAGGGGCACTTTTGCCTAAATAAATAGCACATAATTTAGTGATTAATAGTGATGATTTTAATCTGTTTTTTAACAAAAATACTATGTTAAGTGTTATTGTTAAGATATGGGTTCTTAAAAAACTGCCTCAATTTTTTAAAGCTTAAAAATAGCTTTCCTTAATTTAATCCGTCCATCTCTACATTACACATAGCTAAACGATAAAACCATGCAGATTTCATTACTTCACCAATTTACTAAAAATAAAAAGTTAAGGTAAAGGTAAAATACATAAATTATTATAATTGAAAATAATATTTAACAATTGCATTACCATTCTCATCACTTCCAACTAACTCAAATACCTGCAGCAAAGAGGATTTAGATACATTACTTGGATCGTCTGAACTCCGTTACGATAATTGAGCGACTGGACCAGTTAGAGTGACTTGAAAGCTTGTACTTGTTACTTCCAATATAGTAACAGTAATACCAACTTGGAAAACGGAAGGAGGTCATTTCAAAAAACAGTACTAACTATCTTTAAATCAAAATATACCCAATCCCCCATAGTAGAAAAGTTTTAGCCGTAAGATGATTAAATTGAAGATTGAATAATATCAATTCTCATAATTCCATATTAAAGCTGAACTAGCATCCTTATCTATACCATTAACCGATATTTATTGATTAAAATATTTACTGAAAGTCTCTATTCCTCAACAATAACTCCGCCCCAATTGGGGCGGATAGTACTCACCACAAATCTCTTTTTATCACCCACTTTGTCAGCTTGATTGAAGCGACAAATCAACCACTTTAATAGATTGAATTTAATATTCCAACATTGAAGCTTCAATCTAAAGGATAACAAATAAAAACTACGCACTAAGGTGTAACACAAGCTACATGATAAGATTGGTTACTTGAATAATCTGCTATTACGGAACCATTATAAGATAATACAGCAATTTGATAGTTATTGGCATCATTTTCGGTACTGTTATCAGCACCATTATTGGTATCACTATCAGTACCGTTATTGGTAAGTACAGCAATTTTAGGGTTATTGGTATCCGTACCATTATTGCTATCACTATCAGTACCGTTATTCGTACCACTATTGATTTTGATGTCGGTAGCCAAATAAGGTATCACACGCCCAAATTCAGCACCTCTGTAACCATGCATATAACCCCACTCAGCAAAAAAGCCGTTATCAATTGCACGCGTAAGATGATTATCTTGTGAAGGCGATGTAGTGCTGGCGATGTCAGAAACCGGTGCATTAGTTAGCTCTTGATAATTAGGAACACGGTAACCTATATTCTCACACCAAGATATATTCTTATCTTTAGGTTGAGAGGTTCCTCCACGATTAACAAACCACTGTTTTAACTGGAAACCATATTTGACGACTTCTTTATTACTTTGAGGGTCTACACCAACTAACTCAAATGTAATAGGCAATACCGGTTTATGTATAGATCCTAAACTACTTGGTTCATCTGAGTCATGTTGTATTTCTGTAGCGAATGGACCAGTTAAGGTAACACGAACACTGGTACTTGTTACATCGGTCATTGTAGCAGTGATACCATCATGAGTAACTTCCTTCCATAATAAAGCCTCATTACTACCAATGATGTTTAAATCAAAATATAAATTATTAGCGCCTGTAGTAGGAAAGTTGCGATGATAAGATGATGGGGTAGCAGTTTGAGTAATAAATCCTTTACTAATATCCCATATTGGTTTAGGACCTGCATAGTCGCCTGAACTATAAATAAGGTTTGGTGTGGCAAACAAAACTGAAGGCGCGGCCTTCGGATTAATGTAATAAGTCACATTACTAGAGTTAAAATCACTACTATTAGGTGTTCCATAACGCGTTCTTAATGTTCCGTTAGTACTAGTTAATGTTAACTTATATGGCGCTTTAGTTCCCATTAATACTTCATTACGCGCAACAGTTTCATTATTTTTATCTACGATAGATATCCTTAGATCACCAGTTACTGTAACATCATCATCCCCATCATCATCCCCCCAATAATTATAAGGTGAACCAATAAGTGCATTTAATCCAATTAAATCAGTATCAATTGGTACGGCCATATCGATATCAGCAAAACTTTCACCAATTTTAGGTAATTCAATAGGGTCATTTGAGTTATATGTTGTTGGTGTAAATTTTGTCCCATCAGATAGTGAAATCCACAGTAGATCGTCGATATTTGTAACACGAGTAAGATCGCCGTCAAAGGT